>JAJXWV010000007.1 GCA_021781455.1 Acidobacteriota bacterium
AAGCGACACTATCAACGCGCCACCGCAGCCAAACTCGCTCGCAGCATTCGACATGCAGCTTAAGTTAGCGCGTATGCCCCTCACCCCGGCCCTCTCCCCGCTGCGGCGGGGAGAGGGGGAACGATCGAGCGTTTCTTCTCTCTGGCGTCGCGCCAGCGCGATTTGAGCGTCCGCGATGACAAGTCCTTGTCTCGACTCAGCACTCAGGACTCAGGACTCGTCATCCCGGCGGCCAGCCGAAGTTTCGTCCGCCTAACAGGTGGAAATGGATGTGGAACACCGTCTGCCCGGCGGCGGCTCCGGTGTTGGCAACCAGTCGATAACCGTCGGCCGTCAGCTGCAGGTCGTGGGCAATCTGCGCGGCCCGCGCCACGACCGTGCCGACGAGCTGCACGTCGGCTCCCTCCATGTCGTCGAGACTGGGGATGTGCTTGCGCGGAATGATCAGGATGTGCGTAGGTGCCTGAGGATTGATGTCGTGGAACGCGTAGATCTCGTCGTCCTCGTAAGCCTTCCGCGCAGGGATGTCGCCGCTGGCGATGCGGCAGAAGAGACACCTGTCATTGGTCGACATGCGGCGATGATACGACGGTCCGCGGAATGCCGGCGAGGTCCGGAATGACCGTCTCCACGGCGTGCCCGTGGCTTTCGGCGAGCTGCCTTACCAGCGCTTCCTGGCCGAACCCGATCTCCATCACCAGGCGACCGCCCGGTGCCAGTTGCGCGCGCGATTCTTCGAAGAGCCGCTCGATGATCTCGATGCCTCCGGCGCCCGGCGTCAATGCCGCCAGCGGCTCATGACCGCGCACCTCGATCTGCAGCGACTCGATCTGCGCGGCGGGGATGTAAGGCGGATTCGACAGGATGAGGTCGAATCGCCCGTCGACGCCGGACAGCAGGTCGCTCGCGGCGAGATGCACGTGGGCGCCGTGGCGGTCGCGGTTGGCGGCCGTCACAGCGAGGGCGGCAATGGAGACGTCGACCGCCAGCACGCGCATGTCGGGGCGTTCGCGCTCGATGCTGATGGCGATGGCTCCGCTGCCCGATCCGACGTCGATCACGCGTGCACCGCGCGGCGCGAGCTTCAGAGCCGCCTCTACGAGCAGCTCGGTCTCCGGCCGCGGGATCAGCACGCGCTCGTCGACGAAGAACTCGCGCCCGTAAAAATCGGCACGGCCGCGGATGTACTGCAGCGGCTCGCCGGCGTATCGGCGCTCCAGCTTTGCCAGCAGCGGCGCCGCATCGATCTCCAGCTCACCATGAGCCACGACGAACGATACCGGCCGCCCCACCGCGTCGGCCAGCAGCAGGTCGACGTCGCGCGGATCGATGCCGCGTCGCGCTGCTTCCGCGCGAAACTGCTTCCGAAGGGCCGACAGCCGTTGGCCGTTCATTCGGTTCCGCTTCCGTCCTCGTAAGTCAGCTCGAGAAAGATGTCCTCGAGCGGGCTGCCCGGGCTGCCTGCGGCGTCCTTGAGCTCGGCGATCGTGCCGATGGCAGCCACTCGCCCACGATGGAGGATGGCCACGCGGTCGCACACGGCCTCGGCGATCGACATCGTGTGCGTCGTCATGAAAATCGTCTTCTCTTCGGCGGCCAGCCTGCGGAAGAGCTGTTTGACCTGCCGCTGCGCCAGGGCGTCGAGACCCACCATCGGCTCGTCGATGATTAGCACGGCCGGGTCGTGGACCAGGGCGGCCACGATGACCAGCTTCTGCTTCATGCCGTGAGAGAGGTTCTCGATCCGGGCGTCGATCCAGTCGCCGAGGCCGAAGTAGCGAAGGAGGTCCAGCGAGCGCTCCTGGCAATCGCCCCACTCACGGCGGTAGAGGTTGGCCACGAACTGCAGGAGCTCGCGGCCGGTGAGCTTTTCGTAGAGGTAGGGGCGGTCGGGGATGTAGCCGACGACTGCTTTGGCGCGGACCGGCTCCTCGATGACGTCGATCCCGGCGATCTCGACTGTGCCCTTGTTCGGCAGCGAGAGGCCTGCCATGACGCGGATCGTGGTGGTCTTCCCGGCGCCGTTGGGGCCCAGAAACCCGAAGATCTCGCCGCGGGAGACGGTCAGCGACAGCCCGTCGACGGCGGTGAAATCGCCGTAGCTCTTGGTCAGGTCGCGGATCTCGATCATGGAAGTCCTGAGTCCTGAGTGCTGAGTCCTGAGCCGCTTACGTTCACTGCTCAGGACTCAGGACTCAGGACTCAGGACTTACGAGGGACAGCACCGCCCTCCTGTCAGGTTATCATCCGCTGGCCCGAAAACTTTCCCCTGGCGGCGCCGTAAATCGATGACAGAACGTGAGCAGCTCGACGACCGGACTCTTGTAGCCCGGATCCTCGGCGGCGACCGCGACCGGTTCGCGGAGCTGGTCTCGCGCTACGAAAAGCGCGTCATCAACTACGTCTACCGGATCACGCACCGCTACGAAGATGCTCACGACCTGACGCAGGAAATCTTCGTGAAAGTCTTTCTGGCGCTCGATCGTTACGATCCGAAATACCAGTTTTCGACGTGGGTGTTTCGGATCGCGCAGAACAGCGCCATCGACGCGTTGCGAAAGAGGAGCATTGCCGAGGTGCCGCTGGTGCGGCCGGGAGATGAAGAGCAGGGCAAGGAGCGGGAATTCGCCGACAACGGCATTTCGCCGTATCGCGCCCTGAAGAACAAGCAGCTGACGGTCGCGATCGACAGGGCGGTGGAGAAGCTGCCGCCCGACTATCGCGAGCTGATTCAGTTGCGGCATTTTGCGGAAATGTCGTACGAAGAGATCGCGTCGATGAAGAAGCTGCCCCTCGGCACGGTCAAGAACAAGCTCTTCCGAGCGCGGAATTTGCTGAAAGAATCGCTCGAGGAGTTCGTGGAACCGCTATGAAGAGCGAAGCGTGTGAGCGGTACGTGGCCGATCCCGAGGCCTACGCGGCGCACCTGGCCGAATGCCAGGAGTGTGCGGCGCTCTTCGGCCCTCCGGCCCTGTCGATCGAGCCGCGGCCGATGTCGGTCGATCAACTGCCGCTCGCGCCGTGGGAAGGCGCTTCGCATCGCGCCTGGCCGCTGGTCATCGGGGGAGCGCTGGCGCTGTTCGCCATCGCCGCGGGATTGTTCGCGGCCGCGGGAGTCGCGCCGGTGAGGGGCGTGGCGGGTGCAATCGGCTCGGGAGTGCCGCCGCTGGACATCGTCAAGGCTCTTCTGCAGCACGTCGGCTCGGCGGCACAGAACGCGCCCGGCGGCTGGCAGATCGCCGTGGCCGTGCTCTTCGTCGTCGTCAACACGCTGCTGTTCCTTCTTCTGCGCCGGGCGCCGAAGGGAGTGGACATCGATGCGTAGGCCATCGCGCATCCTGGTGCCGCTGACCGCCGTCGCGGCGGTGATCGTCGTGGCATTCGTGCTCTCGCCGACGGGAGCAAGCGGCGGGGAGAGGCTGCACAGGATCGGCAGCGGCGATCAGTTCGTCTTCGGACGTGACAGCGTGGTCGATTCTGCGGTTCCGGGAAGTCTGCAGGTCTACGGTGGCAACATCGACGTGAACGCGCCGATCGCCGGCGATCTGCTGGTTTTCGGTGGCAACGTCGTTCTTCGCGGAGCGGGCCACGTTGGCGGCAACCTGATCTACGCCGGCGGAAACATCGAAGGAGCGGACGGGCGTGTGGGAGGGCGGGTGTACTCGCTCATGACACTGCAGGGCGCGGCAGCAACGATGAACAAGACTGCCATCGTGGTGTCGCTGCTGCTGGCGTGGCTCATCGTCGCGGTGGCCCTGACTCTGGTCAGCGGGCGCGAGGTTCGCTTCTCCTCGGTGGAGGTGCGCACCAGCGCGCTCTATTGCTTTGCCCTCGGGCTGGTGGCCCTGACCAGTTTCGTCCTCACGGCGATCGTCTTCAGTTACCTCGTTCCCTACGTGATCGGCATTCCTCTGCTGGCGGTGCTGGCAGTCTTCGCCATCCTGACGAAGGTCTACGGGATGGTGGTCGTGTTCCACGCGGTGGGCGCGCTGGTCGCGGCACCGCGCACTCACGAACAGCTGATGGCCCGCCGCTGGTTCCGCGGCGACCTGACCATGGTCGTCATCGGCCTGTTGATCCTCGGCGCTCTGCGCATCATCCCCGGCGTCGGCGCGATCGTCTGGAGCTGCGCCTCGGTGTTCGGCGTCGGCGTGGCCCTGGCGACCCGCTTCGGGCACCGCGATCCGGTCTTCCTGGCCTTCCGGGAAGCGGAAGCCTGATCTCGTGGTGGTGATCTGTCCGAATTGCGGCTCGGATCACACCCGCCGCGGTGGTCATTCGATCTGGACCATCTACGTCGTCCTGATCGCCGCGGCCGTCGCGTCCGTCCTCGTGTTTCACCTGCATGCAGGCCTCGTCGCCGCGATCGTCCTGGCTGTGATCGTGATCGCGAACCTCGCGATCGAGCAACGAGTCTGTTCTGATTGCGGGTATCAGTGGCGGGACGGCCCATCCAGACCCGAGTAAGGCGGGGGCTCCGGGAGCCTCGAGCGCATTCTCGCAACCGGTCCATGCCTCGATAGAATGGCCGCCGTTCGAAAGCGGAGGATCCAATGCGTACCCGTACAATCGTTCTGCTGCTCGTCGCAATGCTGGTCGTGCTGCCGCTCGTGGCAGACGAGGGGATGTGGCTGTTCAACCATCCGCCGCGGCAGATCCTGAAGCAGCGCTACGGGTTCGACCCGAGCCAGGCCTGGCTCGATCACCTGCAGAAGTCCTCGGTGCGATTCAACAGCGGAGGATCGGGCTCGTTCGTCTCGCCGGATGGCCTCGTGCTGACGAACCATCACGTCGGGCTGGACTGCCTGCAGAAGATCAGCACCGCCAAGCACGACTACATCGCCACCGGATTTCACGCGAAGAAGCATGCCGACGAGGTGAAGTGCGTCGATCTCGAGCTGAACGTCCTGATGAGCATCGAGGACGTGACGCAGCGCGTGAATGCAGCCGTCACGACGGGGATGAGCGCAGCGGACGCGCAGGCGGCGCGTCGCGCGATCATGAACACGATCGAACAGGAGTCGCTGAGCCGCACCGGCCTCCGAAGCGACGTCGTCACGCTGTACCAGGGAGGCGAGTACCAGCTCTACCGCTACAAGAAGTACACGGACGTACGGCTCGTGTTTGCGCCGGAAGTGACGATCGCCTTCTTCGGCGGCGATCCCGACAATTTCGAATACCCGCGTTACGACCTCGACATCTGCCTGTTCCGCGCCTACGAGAACGGCAAGCCGGTACATGTCGACAACTACCTTCGTTTCGATCCGGCGGGCGTCAAGGACGGCGACCTGATTCTGGTGTCGGGTCACCCCGGCCGAACCGACCGGCTGAGGACTCTGGCCGACCTGCAGTTTCTGCGCGACGTGCAATACCCGTCGACCCAACGGCGGCTCTTTCGCCGCGAGGTTCTGCTGCGCGCTTACAGTGAGCGGAGCTTCGAAAATGAGCGGCGGGCGCATGACGAGCTGTTCGGGATCGAGAATTCGCGCAAGGCGTACCGCGGCTTCCTGGCCGGCCTTCAGGATCCGGTGATCATGAAGATGAAGAGCGATGCCGAAGCTGCGCTGCGGCAGAAGGTCGCAGCTGATCCGCAGCTCCAGGCTCGTGATGGCGACGCGTGGCACAGCGTCGAGACGGCCGTGGATGCCGAACGCTCGCTGTTCCTCCCGTACACCTATCTCGAGCTGGGATCGGCGTTCAACTCGCGCCTGTTCACGATCGCCAGGCAACTCGTTCGGATGGCCGAGGAACGCGCCAAGCCGAACAGCGAGCGCCTTCGGGAGTACCGCGAATCGAATCTGGAGTCGCTGCAGCAGGAGCTCTACTCCGAGGCACCGATCTACCCGGATCTCGAGACGATCAAGCTGGCGGACTCGCTGTCGGACTGGTTGACCGCGACCTCTGGCGGACCCGCCGAGGACCCGCTGGTCGCGCAGGTGCTCGACGGGAAGTCGCCGAACGAGCGCGCGGCCGAGCTGATTCGCGGCACGAAGCTGATCGACGTGGCCTACCGGAAGCAGCTCGGCGAAGGCGGGCTCGCGGCCATCAACGCCTCGAGCGATCCGATGATCCGGCTGGCGCGCCTCGTCGATCCGCGTGCCCGTGAAATCCGGAAGCGATTCGAGGACACCGTCGACGAGCCGCAGCGGCAGGCCTACGCAAAGATCGCCGATGCCGTTTTCCGCACCGGAGGCGGCGAGACCTACCCGGATGCGACGTTCACCCTTCGGCTGTCGTTCGGTACGGTGAAGGGCTTCGTCGACGACAGCGGCGCACAGATCCCCTGGCACACGACGATCAAAGGTGCATTCGCGCGGGCAGCCGAGCACAAGAATCAGCCGCCGTTTGATCTGCCGAAGAGCTGGCTGGCCGCGAAGCCGAAGCTGCGCCTCGACACCCCGCTCGATTTCATCAACACCGCAGACATCATCGGCGGCAATTCCGGCAGTCCGGTCGTGAACCGCGACGGAAAGTTCGTCGGAATCGTTTTCGACATGAATCTGCAGTCGCTGCCGTGGGACTACGCGTATGACGACCGGCAGGGAAGGTGTGTGGCGGTGGACGTTCGCGCCATTCTGGAGGCTTTGAAGAAGGTTTACGGGGTGACAGACCTCGTGAGCGAATTGACAAAGTAGGGCGCGCGGGACGCAACTCGTCCGGCAGTCGCCTGGGTGTTTTTCACCACAGGGAACACAGAGAACGCAGAGCACGAAGACGCTTGCGCTGATGTCTCTGTGCTCTCTGTGTTCTCCGTGGTGAAGAACACGCTCGCCAGCACGGGGGCTACCCACTGAGAATGAAGAAAGCCACCGCGCTTTCAACCGCCACCGCGCCACCGGGATGACAATCCCTGCCGTTCGTGTTAATCAGCCGGCACTGGAGAGCGCTTCGGCGCCTGCCCGCTCCCGCTGTCCGCTGAACGATGGATCCCAAATACATACGTAACTTCTCGATCATCGCCCATATCGACCATGGGAAGACGACCCTTTCGGATCGCCTGCTGCAGAAGACCGGCGCGGTCGAGAATCGCGAGATGCACGAGCAGATGCTCGACGACATGGATCTCGAGCGCGAGCGCGGCATCACCATCAAGGCCCGGGCCGTGACTCTCCGCTACAACGCGGCGGACGGTCACGAATACGCCTTCAACCTCATCGACACGCCGGGCCACGTTGATTTTTCATATGAGGTCTCGCGCTCACTCGCCGCCTGCGACGGAGCGATCCTCGTCGTCGACGCTACCCAGGGCGTCGAGGCCCAGACGCTTGCCAACAGTTACCTGGCCATCAACAACAACCTCGACATCATCCCGGTCATCAACAAGGTCGATCTTCCCTCGGCCGATCCCGAGCGCGTCCGCGAGCAGATCGAGAACGTGATCGGGCTCGACGCCCACGACGCCATCCTGGCCTCGGCCAAAGCAGGCATCGGCGTCGACGAGATCCTGGAGAGCATCGTCGCGCGCATCCCGCACCCGAAGGGCGATCCGGACGCGCCGCTGCGCGCTCTCCTGTTCGACTCCTGGTACGACCCCTATCGCGGAGTGATGTGCCTGCTCCGGATCAAGGACGGCCAGATGCGCCGGGGCATGAAGATCAAGTTCATGTCCACCGATCGCGAGTACGAGGTCATGGAGATGGGCGTCTTCACGCCGAAGGCGAAGCCCGTCGATTCCCTTGGCGTCGGCGAAGTCGGCTTCTTCGCTGCGAACGTGAAGGACATCGTCCAGGCGAAGATCGGCGACACGATCACGCTCGCCGGAGCGGACGTGCAGGCGCTTCCAGGCTTTCAGGAAGTCAAGCCCATGGTCTTCGCGGGCATGTTCCCGATCATCACCGAAGAGTACGAGAACCTGCGCGACGCCGTGGAGAAGCTCAAGCTCAACGACGCGTCGTTCTCGTACGAGCCGGAGAACTCAGTCGCCCTCGGCTTCGGATTCCGCTGCGGCTTCCTCGGGCTGCTGCACATGGAGATCATCCAGGAGCGGCTGGAGCGCGAGTTCAACCTGGAACTGCTCACCACCGCTCCCGGAGTGCGGTACCGCGTCACCACGACGGCGAGGGAAGTCCTGGAGATCGACAATCCGCAGAAAATGCCCGATCCGGCGGAGATCGCCTCGATCGAAGAACCGTTCCTGGAAGTGACCATCCTCACAAACGGCGAATATGTTGGCCCGATTCTGGCTCTGGCGATCGATCGACGCGGCCACCAGAAGAAACTGGAGTACGTCAGTGCCAACAGAGTCATGATCGTTTACGAAATGCCGTTGAATGAGGTGATCCTCGATTTCTTCGACAAGCTGAAATCGATCTCACGCGGCTATGCCTCACTCGATTACCAGTTCATCGGATATCGCGAGAGCGATCTCGTGAAGATGGACATACTGGTCAACGGTGACCCACTCGATGCGCTCAGCCTCATTGTCCACAGGGAAAAGGCGTTCGCGCGCGGGAAGATGCTGGTCGAGAAGATGAAGGAATTCATCCCCCGACAGATGTACGAAGTGGCGTTGCAGGCGGCCATCGGTAATCGAGTCGTAGCCCGCGAAACCGTGAAGGCTTTGCGCAAGGACGTCCTCGCCAAGTGTTACGGCGGGGACATCACGCGCAAGCGAAAACTCCTCGAGAAGCAAAAAGAGGGAAAGAAACGGATGAAGCGGGTTGGGAAAGTGGAAATACCGCAGGAGGCCTTTCTGGCAGTGTTGAAGATCGATTGATTCACCTCCATCGGGAGGTGCCATGCGATCTTCCAAAGCAGTCGCTCCGATCTTTACAGCCATGATCCTCGTCGGTGCCGCCGCCCAGGCCGCGCACATCGACATGAAGGACCCTCGCCGCGCTCTCGGGCGCGAAGACGACGTCCGCGTCGATGCCCAGCTCCTTCGGGATACCGTATCCTCCAGCTCGCCCATCTCCGTCACCTACCGGGTCCAGAATCTCAGCTCCGGCTGGATCGCCCTGGCGGACAAGGTCGCCACGACCGACTTCGACGCCGAAACCCGCACGATCACCGTGGCCATCGGGGCGGAGGTGCCCAAAGACGGCGTCCTGCCGCACCTGGTGCTGATCGCGCCGGGCGAAAAGAAGACCTTCAGCACCGGCGTCACCCCGCACGTGGCAGCGCCGAACGCCGGTTCTCACTTTGCCAACGTGCCGAAGTACGTCCAGATCACGGTGAACTTCCTCCGCGACATCAATCCGTTCAAGGAGCTGATCGCCAGGCAGGCTGCCACTCCGTCGCCTGTGATCTCGCTCTCGGACAAGCAGTTCGACCAGTGGCTGCAGAGCAACGACTCGGTGGTCCTGAACTCGTTGCCGATCACTTGGAACGGCAGCGGCGGCGATCGCAACGACATGCCGGACGCGGACCAGGAGGCCCCTCCGGATCGAGCGTGGACTGGCGGCAGCTGAGAGTAGAGCGCCCGCGCTCTCGATTTGCGACCTGGAGCCGACGGGCCGAAAGCGCTCCCGAGGTCTCTCCATGGGGGCGCGAATTTGAAAGGCGGTCTCGGCGTTGGCGTTCTCGGGAGGACGCCCTTGAGACTCTCTCAGCGTTTCGCCTTCGCCGTTGCGATCCTGCTCCTGGTCGGTTGTGCGACGACCCGGCCGGTGGACATGAGCCAGCCGCGGCGGCTGGTCGGGACCGAGAACGGAGTGCGTGTCGATGCCCTGGTTGTCACCGAGCAGTTGTCGCCCTCCTCGTCGGTCGCTATCTCCTACGACATCACCAACGAGCGCTCAGTTCCGATCGCGGTCGCCGATCTGGTTCCGGAGTCGTCGTACGACCCGGAGACTAGAACCGTGACCGTCACGTTCGGCTCGGAAGTGCCCGGCTACTCGTTCCTGCCTCGCCTGCTGCTCATCCCCGCCGGCGCGAAGAAGAGTTTCAGCTCGCGCGCCGTCGTCAACGTACGGGCAATCGGCAGCTCGGTAGCGGGCAGCTTCGGCAGGTTCCCCAACGGCCTGCGCGTGAAGGTTCACTTCCTGACTGACCTGCAGCCCTTCTCCCCGCTGATCGGAATTCCAGAGAGAGCGCTCCACGACCCGAAGCTCGCCGACGCCCTCCTGCCGAAGTGGCTGGAACGGAACGAGACAATCATCACGAACGTGCTGCCCATGCGCTGGGTGGGGCCGTTTGGCGGAGAAGACGATCCCGCGGCGGCGAGACGGCGCCAGCCGTAACGCGCTGTTTCGACTCCAACAAAAAAGCGAGCGATGAGCCATCCGGCTCACGCTCGCTTTTCGATCTCTGTCGGACGGATTAGAAACTGCCTACGGCCTGCTGTTCGTTGTCGTAGACCTCGAACACGGTGATGAGCTGGGTGACGTGGAGCAGCTCATTCAGCTTGGCCGGAAGGTGAAGCAGCTTCAGCTTGCCGCCGCGGTTCGTGACGGTGGTGTAAGACCCGACGAGCTCACCGATGCCGGACGAGTCGATGGTCGTTACACCGCTCATGTCGAGGAGGATTTTCGAGTTCCCCTGATTGACGGCGTTGCCGATCACGTCGCGGAGCTGCTGGTCGCCCGAACCGATCGTGATCTTGCCGTCGAGCTTGATGACCTCGACTCCGTTCACATTGTGGGAAGTGGCTTTCATGTTCTCTCCTTTGGCGCTCGCTGCTCGCCGGTGCCGAGCCTGACGCGTACTGCGAGCGGATAGCTATATCAGACTTTGCTGCTGGCGAGTCCGCTTCCTTTCGCCAGGTCCTTGGTCATGACCAGGGATGTTCCGCCGCTCGGGCTGAATGAGTACTGCACCGCGTCCATGAACGTCCTCATGTAGAAGATGCCGCGGCCGCTGGTCTTCATCAGGTTCTGCGGGTTGAGCGGGTCGCCGACCGCGGTGGGGTCGAATCCCTCTCCCTGGTCGAGAATGGTGATCTCCAGTTCCGATCCGCGGAGGGTGAACGTGGCGTAGACCTTTTTCGACACGTCGAGCTTATTGCCGTGCTTGATCGCATTCGCGACCGCCTCACGCACCGCCATGCCGATCCAATGAGAGCCGTCCTCATCGAGCCCTGCGTTTTCGCAGAGATGCTCTGCGATCACCTGCACGAGCTCGATGTTTTCAAACCGGCTGCTGATGGTGATCTCGATCCGCTCGCCGTCCCGTTCCATTTGCTGAATCGTCGGCGCATTCTACGGAACGAAAAGCGAAGTTGCAAAGTGAATCGGGCCGGCCCACAGAAGCCGGTGACGAATACCAAGACGCGTCTTCTCTTCAATTTGGGGCATGTCGCGGCCATCGCGGCCGTGCTCCGTTACTGATCGGAATGGCGGTCGAAGCCTCACCGTTGACCAGCGCATGTTCAAGCGTCCCCTCGTCGCCGTCATCGCGCTGCTTCTGGGCGCCTCGACACTTCTGGCGTCGAATATCGACGACGACATCAGGGACGCGCAGCGCATTCGCGGCCTCGCGCTCCTCCACGCGGTCAGGATCGAGACGATCGACCGCAGCCAGCTGCCCGCTTATCTTCGCGCGCAGCTGGCCTCGTCGCTTCCATACTCATTCGACGAGTACGCGCGGATCCTCACGGCACTTCAGCTGATCGACAGCCCGGCGGCAGCTCGGCAATCGAAACTTCTCGATCTCCTGCAGCAGCAGGTGCTCGCTTTCTACGATCCGCTGACCCACACCTATTTCGCGATCCGCCAGCTGCCGGACGCGCTGCCTGCGGCGGCCAGAGAGCTTCCGCTCGAGGACGCCATCGCCGTTCACGAGCTGACGCACGCGCTCCAGGACCAGCATTTCGCCATCGGCAAGACGGACTACGCACTGCGCAACGACTGGGATGCCAGCCTCGCTCTTCACGCCCTCATCGAAGGCGACGCCACCCTGGTGATGATGGCCAGACTGGCCGCCGCGGCCGGCATGACGCTCGACGACCTCGTCAAGAACGACATGATCGCGAACGCCCTCGGCAGTGCGGCCGCCCTGATGCGCTCGGACAACAAGGACACGGCGCGCTACTTTGTCGATGAGCTCGCATTCCCGTACGTGCAAGGCCTGCGACTCGTCGTTGACGCCTATCGCCGGGGCGGATGGGCGGCGATCAACCGCATGTACGCCGATCCGCCACGCTCCACGCGCGAGGTCATGCATCCTGACGAGTATTTCGCCGGCCACCACACGCCTAACGCGTTCGGGCCGAAACCGCCGCTGACCGTTCCCGGCATCGTCAGCGTCGAGCACCTCGGCGAGTACCACTGGAACTTCCTCCTCGGCCCGGAGAGCTCGCGCGGATGGCTGGGCGACCGCGCCACCATCGTCGACGATGATTACTGCCAGCCCACCGTGTTGATCGAGACGAAATGGGAGTCGCCCGAACGCGCCGCAGCGTTCCGGAAGGCGTATGTCGAATTCCTGCGCGCGCACAGTGTCGTGCCGGAGGTCTCCGTTCGCGGGAACGAGGTCGACGTCGCATACGGCGCGGATCCTGTGCTCATGGAAAGGTTCGTCACCCGATGATCGACGTCGACTACAGGACCCTCGTCACCGACCTCGAAGAGGGGACGTTCCGGCAGAGGCTTGAAGAGGAGCTGGTGACCGGTTTCCAGGCCATTCGCGACTCCGGCGAGCGGCTGCCCACGGCTTCTCATTACGCGTCGCAGATTGCCGAGATCATCAGCCGTGGCGCGCCGGTGCCGCTGGCGCCGGGAACCGCCTTCGACCTGTACCAGGAAATTCTTCTGGCGTGCGAGCAGGCGCGTGCCACGGTGCTGGGCGAAGAGTGAGACGGAACGCCGCTCGTCATCCCTCGCGAAGCTCGGGATGACAGATTCGCAATTCGATACACTCCGCTCGTGCGCCACAGACTTCGTTCCTCGTATCCCCCCTTGTCGTCGTTCGCGACGACCGGCGGGTGAGCCTGCAAGCTGGGTCAGGATGACCTGCACACGCTCCTCTCCAAAATTCCTCTGCAGGAGGGAACGGGAGATCTTCTCGTCGGCCACGGCACGAGCGACGACGCGGCCGTCCTGCGCATCAGTGGCGACCTGGCCATCGCCCAGACCGTCGACTTCTTCACGCCCATCGTCGACGATCCTTTCCTGTTTGGCGCGATCGCAGCGGTGAACTCCGTCTCGGACATCTACGCCATGGGCGCCACGCCGATCCTCGGCCTGGCGATTGCGGCATTTCCGAGCGACAAACTCCCGCTGGAGATGCTTTCCGAGATTTTTCGGGGTGGCGCATCGAAGGCTATCGAAGCGGGATTCCCGATCGCCGGCGGCCACACGATCATCGACGAGGTTCCGAAATACGGCCTGGCGGTGACCGGGACGGTCTCGGTCGGAAAGCTGGTTCGCAATTCGACGGCGCACAGCGGTGACGCGCTCTACCTGACGAAGCCGATCGGCAACGGCATTCTGATCAGCCGCTACCGGGCGTACACGACGCGGAAGTTCCGGCGCGGACAGCCGCCGAGCCTCGACCAAGCGATCGACTGGATGCTGCGGCTGAATCGCGATGCCGCAACGGCGATGGTCGGCGCCAGCGCCAGCGCGGCAACCGATGTGACCGGCTATGGCCTCGTCGGACACCTTCTGGAGATGTGCGCCGGGGCAGGCATCGGTGCGGAGATCGCGGTGTCGAGCGTACCGCTTCTCACCGGCGTGCGTGAGGCGCTGGCGCGAGGCTTCATTCCCGCAGGCACGGAGCGCAACGTGACCTCGTTCCGTCCGCGGGTCCGCTTGTCCGTTCCTGAAAGTGAGTTCAAATTGATGTGTGATGCGCAAACGAGTGGCGGGCTGCTGATCGCGATCGCTCCCGATCGCGAGGCGGATCTCGAGGCTCGTTTTCGCGAGAGCGGCCTGTTCTATGCAAAGGTTGGCCGTATGACGGACGAGAAGGGTGTGGTCGCCCTCGTCCCATGAGGAGATGACGATCGATGCCGTACTGCCCGAAGTGCAAACAGGAGTTTGGTGCAGACGTCCGGGAGTGCCCCGACGACAAGGTGGTCCTGGTAAGCGAGCTTCCCTTCCAGACGGTCTCCGGCGACGACGCAACCTGGGTCGAGATTGCCAGCACCGGCAGCGATGATGAGGCCCGGCTGCTGAAGGGATTCCTGGAGGGTGAGGGCATTCCTGCTCAGATCGAGAACGTGAAGTTCAGCATGGAGCCGATCAACTTCGGGATCATGGGAGACATCCGCGTGTATGTCGATGCGGATGACGAACAGCGCGCCATCGAGCTGCTCCACCGGCGAGAGGCCGAGTACGATCGGCTCGACGACGACGGTGAGAACGTCGTGACCGACGAAGGCACCGCCGATATCGCCGACGACGCCGAAGCCGAAAAGGTATGAGCGATCTTCCGCCGAACGCACCACCGCCAGGGCCGCAGGTCGCCGAGACCACCCTGCCGCGCTGGGTTCCCATCCTCATCGGCGCCATTCTCATCGTCATGGCGGCGCTGGCGGTGTTCACCGGCCTTCGCTACCGGACCAACACCACCCTGGTGTCGATCGTCCACCCGCGCCACAAGGTTCAGGAGCCCGCCACGCCCGCCCCGCCCGGTGAGCCGGAAGCGGGAGCGTCGCTGATCTTTCCGGGCGCTTCGGGCGACAACGCCCCCACTGCCCACCCGCCCGTGAGCGGTCAGGCGCGCGCCGTGATCACAGGAAGCGGCGAGTCGATCGACGCCAGTGTGCGCATCTGGGCGCGGCGCGGCATGCAGCTGAGTGTGGTGCCGGACGACGCGGTGGTTTACGTCAACGACGTGGCCATCGGACAGGCCAGGCAGTTCAACTCGCCCGACGAGATCTACGACTTCCCGGCCGCGGGGAGCTACACGGTCAAGCTGACCGCACCCGGCTACAAGGACCGTTCGTACGTCGTGACCGCCAGCGACACGGCCAAGGCCGAGATCGCCCGCATCGAGGCGAAGCTCGACAAGCAGTAGGGCGCAGCCGCGCTGCGCCCCGCGCCTGCATGCTGGCTCGCGCAGACCGACCGTTTGTCGCGCTGCACGTGAAAAGGGCTCCGGTTCCCCGGAGCCCCTGCGGTCTGCGGTCTGCGGTCTGCGCTCTAGTGCGCCGCCGCCTGCTGCTGTTCTTCCTTCTTCTTCTTCGCTTCCGTGATGATCTTCTCCTGCAGGTTGCGCGGCACTTCCTCGTAGTGCGAGTACTCCATGTGGAAGCTTCCCCGGCCCTGCGTGATCGAGCGAAGGGTCGAACCGTAGGTCAGCATCTCCGACATCGGCACGCGTGCGTGGACCGTTTGCATGTCCTCCTCGGCGTCGACGCCCTCGACACGGCCGCGGCGGGAGTTGAGATCGCCCATCAGGTCGCCGATGTACTCAGCCGGCGCGCTGATGTTCACGTGCATGATCGGCTCGAGAAGCGTCGGCTTGCCCTGTTCCATGCCCTGCTGGAAGGCGAGCGACCCGGCGATCTTGAACGCCATTTCCGAAGAGTCGACGTCGTGATACTGGCCGTCCTTGAGGCGCACGCGGAAGTCCACCACCGGGTAGCCGGCCAGGAAGCCCTTGACGCGCGCTTCCTGGATGCCCTTTTCCACGGCCGGGATGTACTGGCGCGGGATCGAGCCGCCGAAGATCTCGTCGACGAATTCGAAGTCGCCGCCTCGCGGCAGCGGCTCCATGGTGATCTTGCAGTCGGCGAACTGACCGTGGCCGCCGGACTGCTTCTTGTGGCGGCCATGCGCGTCGGATGATTTGGTGATCGTTTCGCGGTACGGCACCTTCGGCGGATGCAGGATCACGTCGACGCCGTACTTCTTCTTCAGCTTGGCCACGACGATCTCGACGTGGAGCTGCCCCTGACCGCTGATCAGGAACTCCTTGGTCTGTTCGTCGCGCTGGAACTTGATGGTGGGGTCTTCTTCGATGACGCGGGCGATGGCGCTGGAGAGCTTGTCTTCGTCGCCGCGGGCCTTGGCCTCGACGGCGAAGGCGATCGCGGCCTCCGGATAGTCGAGGTGCTTGATGACGATGGAATGTTCTCTGGTGGCCAGAGTGTCGCCGGTGCGCACGTCTTTCAGCTTCGCCACGGCGCCGATGTCGCCGGCCTTGAGCTCGCTGACCGGCACCTGCTGCTTGCCCTGCAGAACCTGGAGCTTGCCGACGCGCTCCTCGTGATCGCGCGTGGTGTTCCAGTAGGTGGTGTCGGACTTGAACGTGCCCGAGTAAACGCGGAACAGCGACACGCGTCCGGAAAAGGGATCGGAGAAGGTCTTGAAGACCAGCGCCGCCGGGAACGCTTCGGCACGGCGGTCGAAGGTGATGGGCTGTCCCTTCGGGTCGAGGCCCTCCACGGTCTTGCTCGTGTCCGCTGCAGGAAACAGCGCCACGAAATTGTCGAGGATGGGCTGTGCGCCGATGTTGTGCGAGGCAGAGGCGAAGAGGACGGGGAAGATCTGGTTATGCGCCACTTCGCGCTGCAGCCCTTCCATGAGCTCTTCCTGCGAGAGGCCGCCCTGCTCGAAAAACTTCTCCATGAGGGTGTCGTCACCCTCGGCGACTTTCTCGATGAGCTTCTCGCGCCACTCGGTGGCGGAGGCCTTCATCTTCTCGGGGATGTCGACGGTCTCGAACTTTCCGGAGGCGTCGCTGGCGTAGCTGTACGCCTTCATGGCCACGAGATCGATGACGCCGCTGAAGTCCTTTTCCTCTCCGATGGGGAGCTGGATCGGGACGACGTTCTTCCCGAATTTTTTCTGCAGAGACTCGAGCGTGCGTGAGGAGGAGGCGCGCTCGCGATCCATCTTGTTGACGATGATCAGGCGCGGAAGCCCGAACTCGTCAGCGAACTTCCACATCTTCTCGGTGTTCACCTCGACGCCGGTCACTCCGCTGACCACCAGCGCGGCGGCATCGGCGACACGGATGGCCGTCTTCGCCTCCATCTGGAAAATGCCGAAGCCGGGAGTGTCGAGGAGATTGACCTTGGTGTCTTTCCACTCCGCGAAGGCGACCGCGCTGGAGATGGAATGCTTACGCTCGATTTCGTCCGGATCGAAATCGGTGGTGGTAGTGCCGTCTTCGATCCGCCCGAGTCGCGTCGTGGCGCCGGCAGTGAACAGCAGTTGCGACACCAGCATCGTCTTACCGGTGTCGTTGTGACCGACCAAGACCACGTTGCGGATCTCGGAACCCGAATAGACTTTCATAGAGCTTACCCTCGACTGGATTTCACAAACAGGGCGTGAATCATAAATTAAAATGAGAGAACGGCGCGCGGGGGCGCACCTTCATCACCGTGGCTGCGCTGACCCTTTCCGGCGGTTTCGGGAGAGTATGATTGTCAAATTATGGAACTCCCACCAGTCCTGATCCGGACCTCAGCCGGAGTTCCCGTGGGGACCGCCATCAGGTGAAGCTCGGGCGCTATGAGATCGTCCGCGAACTTGGCAAGGGGGCGATGGGCATCGTCTACCTGGCCAAGGATCCTCTGATCGGCCGTCTGGTGGCCCTCAAAACGATCCGGCCCGCCGTGCACGGCGACGACGACGAGACCCGCGAATTTCAGCAGCGCTTCATCCGCGAGGCTCAGGCCGCCGGGATCCTCAACCATCCGGCCATCGTCACCGTCTTCGACATCGGTCAGGACGATTCCAGCGGCGTCTCGTTCATCGCCATGGAGTATGTCGAGGGGCAGAACCTGAAGGAAGTACTGGCGCAGGGGCGGCCGCTGACGTTCGAACAGATCGGTGACATCATCGGACAGATCGCCGACGCGCTCGACTTCGCGCACGCCAAGGGAATCATCCACCGCGACGTGAAGCCCGCCAACATCATCCTGGTCGACGGGTTTCGCGCCAAGATCATGGACTTCGGCATCGCCAAGATCGCCAGCGGCGCGGTGAACCTCACCACCACCGGCCAGTTCCTCGGCACGCCTAACTACATGGCTCCCGAGCAGATCAAGGGCGCACCCGTCGACGGGCGAACCGATATCTTCGCCCTGGGCATCTGCCTTTACGAATGTCTGACGCGGCACAAGCCCTTCGGCGGCGATTCGCTCACCTCCATCTCCTACAAGATCGTGCACGAGCCGTTTCCGCCGTTGCGCGAGATCAACCCTCAGATTCCCGAAGGATTCGAGGACGTCGCCGGGCGGTGCCTGGCGAAGGATCCGACGAAGCGTTACCAGCGCGCCCGCGATCTGGCCAATGCCCTTCGTGCCGTCATTCGCGGCGAGAAGCCCGCCGTGGCCGAGCCGATGCAGGTCGAGGAGACGATCGTCACGCGCGATCACGACAAGATCCCGACCGTCGAAGTTCCCTTCCCGGAAGCGGTCGAGGCCGAAGAGCCGCCCGGGCTGCAGACCAAAGCGTCGGCCGCCACCGCCCCGCCCGTGGCTGGCGCTGCACCCGCAGCCGCCGGGGTCCCGGCGCGACCCCGACCGCAGATTGCCGCTCAGCTGAAGAAGACCCTCAGCGGCGTTCGGGCCATGCCTCTGTGGAAGCGGCCCATTCATACGGTGGCGTTCTTCGCGATCATCGGTGTGCTGGTCGTCGGCCTGCTCGCCGCGGTCGACTCGATCCAGCGCCGGAAAGTTCCCGCCAGGGCCGTAGACGTCAAGGCAGAGGCCCTTCGCGCGCAGCAGCGCACGCTTCGAAATCAGGCAAACGCGCTCATCCGTGAGGGTCGCGTCAACGATGCCTATGCGAAGTTTCAGGAACTGAGCAAGATCGCCCCCGCTTCACCAGCGGTCGCTCAGATGCTGCAGAAGCTCGGCGCCATCCGGCAGCAGGAAGAAGTCAGCCGGCAGCAGGTCGTCCAGGCCAAGCAGAAGTTCGACGAAGGCGTCGGACTTTTCAATCAGAAGAAGTACGCGGAGTCCATCCCCCTGTTCCAGCAGGCGTTTGATCTCAATCCGAACTCCGACGAGACCGCCGCGTATCTGAAGCTCGCGCAGCATGCGCAGGAGATCTCCGAGCAGGAGAAGGCGGCCAGGGTCGCGTCGGCGCCGCGGCGGGTCGCGACCGACACCGCTTCGCGAACGGCCTCTGCCGCCAGGACCAGCAATTCGGCTGCGCGAACGGCCGCGGTCGTGACGCCTGCTCAGCTGACCACGATCTTCAACAGCACCGTCAACGACGGCTACATCATGGTGAAAGCCGGCGGTCAGGTCGTGGCCCACGAGAATCTCTGGCAGGAGAGCGGACGCTTCTTCAAGCGGAAGATCCCCCGCAACGTCAGCGTCACCAAAGAGCTCACGCCGGCGAACATGGACATCGAGATCTGGGTGGTGATCCCGTCGCTGAACATCCAGGAGCACAAGATCATCAAGCAGAACTTTCTGCCGGGAGCCGCCAGGAAGCTCATCGTCAGTTTCGATCCGCAGAGCAAGAAGTTCGACTACCAGGTCAACTGAACGCAGGACCGGCAGCGCCGGCTCTGCGAAGGTCTGAGTGCCAGTGCCGGACACGGGCTCCACAGGTTGCACACTCAGTCGTCACTCAGCACTCGATCATGTCTCGACGTCCAGCCATTGAACCTCACGATTCCTCCCGCGAAGTCGACTTCGCGATGGCGTCGCGCGATGAGCTCTGGTATCGCGGGAAGTGCCTTGAGCGCATACGAGGCCATGGCGTGGCCCGGCAGCGCGGCAGTCGTATCGAAGCCACCGACGCTCGTGACGACGCGTTGATGCGCCTCTGCGGTGAGGACATGGGCGTTCTCCGCGAGATTGCGCAGGGGATAGGCGATGGGCGCGTGCGGGCCATTGCCGTCGCGCGGAGAATCGACGGGACGATCGTGCGGGAGAAGACGATGACGGTCAGCATCCGGCATGTATCGATCGTCACCTCGCCCGAGCTCGCCTCGCGAGATGCTGCCTTTCTGAGAGAGCTCGTCGCCTCCGAGGCAAAGATGGCCTTTCGCAAGCTGCCCATTCTCTGGAAGAACGGCTCGGCCGCCGTTCTCCTGCACGAGGCAGTCGGCCACGCCGCCGAGCATGCTGCACCGCGCGTCGAATGGCCTTCCTGGCTGCGCGTTTCCGACGAGCCGGCGATCGCGATCGATGACTGCGGTGATGAGCCGCGGCCCGCCGATCTTCTGTCCGAGCCTCCGTCCTGCTCCCGCCGCGAGTCGTTCCGAGACGTGCCGCTTCGGAGGATGACCACGCTCGTGGCGCGCCAGAACGGCGCCGTACTCGAGATTCCGGACGAGCACATCGAGGTGCACCTCGTGGCCGGTGGTGGTTACGACGCGCTGACCGACACCGTGCTCGTGAACGTCTCGATTGCCGATCTCGTCCACGACGGCAAGCGGCACCGCATGCGCCCTTTCAAGATCCTCGAGCCGCGGACCTCGATCGCGAAGTCGCTCTGCGGCGCAACCGGAGAGCCGATCCGCTATCCCGGCGTGATCTGCTCGCGCGAAGGGCAGGAAATCGTGGTGGGATCGTTTGCGCCGGTGATGATGACCTCATGAGCGAGATCTACCGGAAGCACGGTCGCGTGGCGCGATTCGAAGACGGCCACACGGTCATCGTCGACGAGGCGGGCGAGGCCATCGAGATCGGCCGCGAGTTCGAGGCCCGGCCGCTGGAAGACAAAGTCGCGCTGCCCGACATCGACGCCGCGGCGGTGGAGCGGGCAGCACACGAGATCCGCCGTCTGGTGAAGCCGCATCGCATCGAACGCCTCATCGTCAGCGACGGTGTCGCAGAGCACGAGTTCAACGGCGTCCACTGGACCGAAGCCTCACGGCGCATTCACCTGTCGCTCACGCACCGCGATTTCCGCGTTCTGATCGACCGCGGCGACTTCGACCTGCACGACATCGAGCGAATCGCGAGCGCCCTCGGCCGTGCCCAGGCCGAGCGCGAGGCCCCTCCCCGCATCCGGACCGCCCCCAACGTCTCCGCCGCGCTCCTGCCGTCGCTTCCCACGATCGCTCCCCCCAGCGTCGAGCTCTGGCAGAGGGATGGCGGCCGCGACGGCAAGGGGAAGCCGATCCGGGAAGAGCAGCTCACCTCGCCGCCCTGGAGCAACTGGTACCGCCCCAGCTACCGCGTGCGGCCTGTGAGGATGCCGTTCAACATCCAGGCGCGCTGCGAGGTGAAGACGGTCGACACCGACGTTCCCCAGGCCGTGGCCATCCTCGCTCAGACCGAGGGCGTGATGATGCGCGTGCTCATCCTCGACGGGGAAGTGTCGTATCCCGCCACAGTCCGGCTGTCGCGCATCGACGCCGTCACGGAAGAGGTGACGTGGTATCCGTACAGTGCCGGCGCGCTGGGTGCGGAAATGATGCTTTAGAATCGCGGCACGATGACGACCACGGCGAACAAGCAGATCGAGTTTCTGGCCCGGGCCATCGTGAACCGGCTGGAGGACCGCGGATTCGTCGAGTTTGGCGACGCCGAGGAAGGCATTCAGATCGCCGCACAGACTCTGGGCGACAACTTCGCCGCCGTCGACGCCTTCGAGCAGGAAGCGCGGAGCAGGCTGACCCGCGACCTCGGACGCGAGCCGCGAACCGATGAAGTCGAAGGCGAGATGCAGCGCCTCGCCGCCGAGCACAAGTTCACGCTGTAGTTCCTCGGTTCCTCGGTTCCTCGGTTCCTCGGTTCCCACGATGCACCCGAGGAACCGAGGAACCAGGAACCAGGAACCAGGAACCAGGAACCGAGGAACCAGGAACCGAGGAACCAGGAACCGAGGAACCAGGAACCAGGAACCGAGGAACCGAGGAACCAGGAACCATGAACCAGGACCACGAACCAAAAACCCGAAGGAACGAAAAGCCGAAATGAACCCTCCCATTCACAACAAGCTCGAGGAGCTCGAATCGCGAAAGCGCGAGAGTGAGCTCGGCGGCGGCCAGGCTCGCATCGACCGGCAGCACAACGAGGGCAAGCTCACCGCGCGCGAGCGCATCGCGCTTCTCTTCGACCCCGGCTCGTTCCAGGAGATCGACCAGCTCGTCGTCCACAGGTGCACCGACTTCGGTCTGGAGAAGCAGCGCGTGCCGGGCGACGGCGTAGTCACCGGCTACGGCACCGTTCGCGGACGTCTCGTCTATGCCTTCGCTCAGGACTTCACCGTGTTCGGCGGATCGCTCAGCGAAGCCTACGCGTCGAAGATCGTGAAGATCATGGACCTGGCCATGCGCAACGGAGCCCCGGTGGTCGGCCTCAACGATTCCGGCGGCGCCCGGATTCAGGAAGGCGTGATGTCGCTGGCCGGATACGCGGACATCTTTCTCCGCAATACCCTGGCCTCGGGAGTCATCCCGCAGGTCTCCGCGATCATGGGACCCTGCGCCGGGGGCGCCGTTTATTCGCCGGCCATCACCGATTTCATCCTGATGGTGAAGGGCACCAGCTACATGTTCGTCACCGGCCCCGACGTCATCAAGACCGTGACGCACGAGGAAGTCACGAAGGAGAAGTTAGGCGGCGCAGACACGCACAATCAGATCTCCGGAGTGGCGCAGTTCTCGGCCGACAGCGACGAGGATTGCCTGGCCATGATCCGTGAGCTGCTCTCCTACCTGCCCCAGAACAACCTCGAGGATCCGCCGCGGGTGGCTGCAGACGACGACATCAATCGCGTCGATCCCCAGCTGGACGCCTTCATCCCGGAGAGCGCCAACCAGCCCTACGAGATGCGCGAGCTGATCCGGACCATCGCCGACGAGGGCCAGTTCCTCGAGGTGCATCAGGACTTCGCCAGGAACATCGTCGTCGGCTTTCTCCGGCTCGACGGTCATTCCATCGGGGTCGTCGCCAACCAGCCCGCGTTTCTGGCCGGTGTTCTCGACATCAACGCCTCTAGAAAAGGAGCGCGTTTCGTTCGCTTCTGCGACGCCTTCAACATCCCTCTGCTCGTGCTCGAGGATGTCCCCGGATTTCTGCCGGGCACGGATCAGGAGTATGGCGGGATCATCATCCATGGCGCGAAGCTGCTGTTCGCCCTCGCCGAGGCGACGGTTCCGAAAGTCACGGTGATCACCCGCAAGGCCTACGGCGGCGCGTATTGCGTGATGAACTCCAAGCACATCCGTGCGGACATGAACTACGCCTATCCCACTGCCGAGATCGCCGTCATGGGCGCGGAAGGTGCGGTGAACATCCTCTATCGCGGGTCCCCCGGAGACCGCCAGCAGAAGATCGAGGAGTACAAGCAGAAGTTCGCCAACCCCTACATCGCAGCCGAGCGGGGATACGTCGACGAGATCATCGAGCCGCGCTTCACGCGGCGGAAGCTGATCACCGCCTTCGCCATGCTGCGCAACAAGAGGGACAAGAACCCGCCCAAGAAACACGGGAACATCCCCCTGTGAGTCGAGGCGAATGTTGAATGTTGAACCGGGGAGGGTCCTCTTTGGGAAGGGTGGCCCTCTCTAAGTCGCAGGCAGAGAGGAGGCGGGTCGCAGGCCGCCCTCCCGCCGGTTGCCCCCGACCTGCCGTCCGCGAGCTGCGATCTCTCCACCGGAATAGCCCCTCCCTCTGAACCGTTGTCCGTCAAGCACTTCGCTGCGGTCCAGCTCACTGCCGGGCTCGTTGCGCCTTTCGGGCGCGGTGTGCTACAAAGCGCAGTTCTATTTCTCGGAGGTCGTTGTGTACGCCATCATTCGGTCGGGTGGAAAGCAGTACCGGGTTGCTCAGGGCGATGTCTTCCGCGTCGAGCGGGACGCGCTCGCGAGCGCAAAAGACGAAAAAATCACGTTCGGCGAAGTGCTGATGATCGGTGGCGACAAGCCTCAGGTCGGCAGCCCGCTGGTTTCCGGTGCCTCGGTGGTGGCCACGATCCTCGGTGAGGAGCGCGGCGAGAAGATCATCGTCTTCCGGAAGAAGCGCCGGAAGAACCACGCCAAGCGGATGCACGGGCACCGTCAGGACATGGTGGAAGTTCGTATCGAGAGCATCAACGTCTGATTCCGAGGCACAGGCTCGGTCCTGCGCCGTCGAGGGGGTTCCAAATGGCTCATAAAAAGGGACAAGGCTCATCGCGCAACGGTCGCGATTCGCAGCCGAAGATGCTGGGCGTGAAGCGCTTTGCCGGCCAGTTCGTGACCGGCGGATCGATCATCGTTCGCCAGCGCGGTACGAAGTTCTATCCCGGCGTGAACGTCGGTATCGGTCGCGATCACACGTTGTTCGCCAAGATCGACGGCATCGTGCAGTTCCAGGACAAAGGCGAGCGCGGCCGATTCGTGACCGTCACGCCCGTCGTAGCCCAGTAGGGACGCGCAGCAGCGCGTCCGCAGCCTGGTTCGCGGGATCGAGAGTTGCGGACGCGCTGCTGTGTGTCCCTGCAAATTGGTACCTGCCGATTCGAGACGCCGCTCATGGGGCGGCGTTTTCATTTTCTGACGAAGCTGTTCGGCGCTATCCTCTTTTCGTGTTGAGCTCCCGCCTGCTGCCCTCAGCCTGCTACCCGCTGTCTCTTGGCGTGTCGCTCGCAACCTGCTACTGATGATGTTCATCGACCAGGCGACGATCCGAGCAAAGGCCGGCGACGGCGGGAGGGGCTGCGTCGCGTTCCGACGCGAGAAGTTCGTCCCGAAGGGCGGGCCCTCCGGCGGCGACGGCGGCAACGGCGGCTCGGTCTGGATCGCCGCATCCAGGCGTCTGAACACCCTGTACCACCTGCAGTTCCATCGGGAGTGGAAGGGTGGCCGCGGCGAGCACGGCATGGGCTCGAACTGTTCGGGTGAGTCTGCCCCGGACGTGGTCATCGAGCTGCCGATCGGGTCGATCGTACGGGACGCGGCTACGGGCGAGCTCATCGCCGACCTCGCCCACGACGGCGAGCGTGTCCTCGTCGCCAAGGGCGGCCGGGGCGGGTGGGGCAACCAGCATTTCGCGACGGCGACGCGGCAGGCTCCGCGTTTCGCGCAGCCGGGCGAGCCCGGAGAGGAGCGCGAGCTGCAGGTCGAGCTCAAGCTCATCGCCGACGTCGGGATCGTCGGCCTGCCGAACGCCGGGAAGTCGACGCTCATCTCCGTGATCAGCGCGGCCAGGCCGAAGATCGCCGACTATCCATTCACGACGCTCATACCGAACCTCGGTGTCGTAACGGCCGATGATGACCAGACTTTCGTCGTGGCCGATATTCCGGGGCTCATCGAGGGCGCGCACGAAGGGCACGGCCTCGGCGATCAGTTCCTCCGTCACGTCGAGCGTTGTGCGCTGCTGCTGCACCTGGTCGATCTGTCCGCCGATGATCATCCCGATAAGGACGCCGAAGTGATCGCCCGTGAGCTCGAGCTTTACTCGAAGACGCTGGCCGCGAAATCCCGGATCGTCTGCGGCTCGAAGGTCGATTCGGCGATCGAAGGAAACTCGGAGAAGGTGCGCTCGTACGCGGAGAAGAACGGATTCGCCTACGCCGAGGTCTCGGCAGTCACTGGCGCAGGCGTTCGCGATCTGGTACGAACGCTGGCCGGGCTCGTCCGTGAACATCGGGCGGTCGAGAGCGTGGAAGAGCAGGTGAGCTCGCCGGCGGGCACGATTGAAGGAGAACCGTCGCTTCACCGGGGATGACGCGAAAAGAATGAAGATCGGCATCTGCGGCGGCACATTCGATCCCTTCCATCGAGGGCACCTCGACCCGATCGTCGCCGTCCGCGAAGAGATGCAGTGGGAGCGGATTCTCTACGTTCCGACCCACCGCCAGCCCTTCAAACTCGGCCGGGACAGCGCCTCGGGATACCACCGATTCGCCATGGCGGCGCTGGCCACCCGCGACATCGATTACGTCTGGATCCTGCCGTGGGAGCTCGAGCGCGAGGAGGTGTCGTATACCGTCGACACCCTCGAGCATCTGCGCGGAACCTATCCGGACGCCACGCTGGACTGGATCATCGGCGACGACAACGTGTCGAGGCTCGGGGAGTGGAAATCGCTCCAGCGCATTCTGGAGCTGGCGAACTTCGTCGTCCTCAGCCGCGGAAGCGAAGCGGTCCTGCCGATGATCGACGCGCTCGAGCCGAAGAGCGCTGTCGTTCGCGAAGCCAGACAGCGCAGCACGCATGGCGCGATCGTCTTCGCGCGCAATGCCACCGTTCCCATCTCCTCGACTGAAATCCGAAAGCGAGTTCGCGCCGGCGAGCCGATCGAAGCCTTGGTCGACGCTCGCGTGTCGCATTACATTGACCATTACGGACTGTACCGTGCTTCATGAAGGGGACCACGTGAACGATCCGATTGAAAACCGCGTTCGTCTTGCAGTGGCAGCAGCACTCGACAAGAAGACTTTTGACCTCGATGTCCTCTCCGTCGGCGAGCTGACGTCGATTGCCGACTACTTCATCCTGGCGTCGGCCAGCAACGAGCGGCAGGCCCAGGCGATCGCGGACAGCGTGCAGGAGAGGCTTCGCCAGGAGCTGCGGGTCAAGCCGCTGCTCGTGGAAGGGACGACGCCCGGGCGCTGGATCCTTCTCGATTTCGGCGATTTCATCTTTCACATCTTCACCGAGGACACCCGTCGCTTCTACGGCCTGGAGCGTCTCTGGGGTGATGCGCCGAACGTGACGGCCGAGTTCACGAACGAGGCCGAGCCGCGGCGGCATGCTCTCAAAAAGACGTCGTGAAGTCGGGCTGCGCAGCCTGTTCAGGACGCGCAGCCGCGCCATGCGCGCGCTCCTGGCGACGGTCGAGAAAATCGTCGATCACGACGTCAGCCTGCTGATTCTCGGCGAGTCCGGCGTCGGCAAGAACTACCTGGCCGAGGCCATCCACGCCTGCAGCGCACGAAAGGAACAGCCCTTCGTGCACATCGACTGCGCCGCCATTCCCCATGACCTCTTCGAGAGCGAGCTGTTCGGTTACGAGCAGGGCACGTTCACCGATGCGAAGGCGCGGAAGATCGGAAAGCTCGAAGCCGCGCGCGGCGGCACCGTCTATTTCGACGAGATCGCGGCGTTGAGCACGGCCCTGCAGGCCAAGCTGCTGCGCGCCATCGAGGAAAGGAAGTTCACCCGGTTAGGCGGCCATCAGAACGTGACCTTCAGCGCACGAGTGATCACATCCACCAATGTCGATCTCGATGCGCTCGTGCAAAGCGGAGAGTTCCGCCGCGATCTCCTGTACCGCATCAACATCGTCACCCTGACCATCCCCCCGCTGCGTGAGCGTGCCGAGGACATCCCCCAGCTGGCCGCGGCATTCCTGCGCCGCTCGCCGCGCAAGGGCATTCGCGGCTTCGACCCGGAAGCTCTGCAGACCGTGATCGCCTACTCTTGGCCAGGCAACGTACGCGAGCTGCACAATGTGATCGAGCGCGCAGCCCTGCTGGAGGAGTCGGATCGAATCACGGTGGCCGCGCTGGCCGACCGTCTTCGCGACGGAGCCTCGCTCCTCACGGCTGCCGCTCGCGATCAGTGGACGCTCGACCAGCTCGAGGAGCGCTACATCTGCGAGGTGTTGCGGCAGACGCGCTCCAATTACTCCCGCGCCGCCCGGATCCTCGGCATCAATCGCAAGACGCTGCTCGAGAAGCGGAAGCGGTACGGGCTGGTGTAAAGGAGTCCTGAGTGCTGAGTCCTGAGTCCCGAGTGGGCTCACGTACTCGCACTCAGCACTCAGGACTCAGGACTATGAAAATCCGTTTGATTTGGCCGGCCTCATCGTCCGATTCGGACTTCGCTGACGCGTTCGATCGCTATGTAAAACGCATCAGACATTTCTTCCCGATCGAGGTCACGGAAGTCGCCGCCGAGCGCGGTAGACAAAGCCAAAGCGATGTGGCTATCATACGCGCCCAATCCGCGCGGCTCATGGCGAAGATCCCCGATCGCGGAACGACAGTGGTCCTCGATGAACGAGGCCAAATGCTTGATTCTTTGAAGTTTGCACGGTGGTTCGAGCGGCTCACGATCGACAGTCCTCATGGCGTGAACTTCGTTGTCGGTGGCGATGTCGGGCTCGACGAAACGGTGAGGCAACGCGCTGACAAACTGCTGAGCTTGTCTGCGATGACCCTCCCCCATCAGATCGCACGGATCGTGCTTTTGGAACAGATCTACCGTGCGTGCACGTTGATGCGCAACATCGCTTACCACAAGTAGCAAGAGAGGCGGCTCGAAATGGCCAGAACAAAAACCAAGAACAACCCTTATCAGTTTTACGAGGATGCGCTCCGAAGAAAGCAGCATGAGCTCCTCGATTCCTATGAGCGCGACAAGGCCGCCGGCAACGCCCAGCCCGATGACGGCATTCAGGACCTTGCCGACAAAGCGGCCAGCGCCTACTCGAAAGAGCTCAACTTCTCCCTCTCCGACGGAGAGCGCGGCGTGCTCATGCTGATCGACGAAGCCTTCGCCCGCATCAAGGAAAACAACTACGGCAAGTGCACCAACTGCGGCAACACCATCGGCGAGAAGCGCCTCCAGGCCATTGCCTGGACGCCGTACTGCATCGACTGCCAGGAGCTCGTCGAAAAGGGGCTGTTGTCGTAGCACTCCATCGCGTTGATGTACATTCGAAGGAGCGGCGTCAATGCCGCTCCTTTTCTTTTGGTTGCCAGGTCACCGAGTCACCCGGTCACCTGGTGACTCGGCGACCCGGTGACCGGTGACAGCACGAATGCATGCCTAAGCCACTCAACACCGTCCTCGCCAACATCGCCCAGGGCACCGCGCCCAGGGTCATTCTCGTCGGGGGCACGAGCGAGTTTCTCTCCCAGAAGGCGTTTCACGACATTCGCGACGCGGTCATCGCTGGGAGCGAAGGGATTGCCGTGGAGGCTTACGAGGCCGGCAGCGATCTCGGCGCGGTTCTCGATTCATACCGCACGCTGTCGCTGTTCTCTCCGGCACGGCTCCTGATCATTCCGGAAGTCAACGCCTTCGTCTCGGCGAAGGAGCTGGCCTCGCTGTACGACAAGGCCACTGCAGACTGGCGTTCGTCCAAGACGGATCGCAAACGCGCCTCTTCGGCCGCCAAGCTGCTTCACGTCCTCGGCCTCTGCGGTGCCGATCTCGACATGCCCGACCGCGCCATCGCGGCCGCCGCCGGAGTCCCGCTCGATCAGACGCTGGCGGACATGCTCGCTTTCTGCCGTGCCACCGGGAAGAAAGCCGGACGAGGAGAGGGTGACGCCGAACTGCTCACCGAAGCAATCGCGCGCGGCGGAGCTTCGGGAACGATCCTGCTGATGCGCACGCCCGGCGAGATCCCGACGAGCTCCTCGACCGTCGAGCTGATCGACAGGGCCGGTGCGGTCGTAGTCTGCGACCTGACACGCGAGGATTTCGCCGCGGCTCTCGATCACGCCCTTACGGAGCTGGCCACAGAAGCCAACGTGAAGTTCGAGCCGCGCGCGGTCAATGCGCTGCGGCAGAAACTCGGGATCGAGCGCACTCTGGCCGACAAGTTCTCGCGCGAGATCCCGGACATCCGTGTGGCCATCTCGGAAGGGGAGCGCCTGGTGACGCTGGCCGGCGAGGGGGGGCGGGTCACGGCGGAGATGGTCCAGCGCGAAGTGACGGCGGTCGAAGGCGGCGCCCGGTACGAGCTCGGCTCGTTGTACAGCGAAGGGAAGATCATGGAAGCGATCGCCAAGCTGCGCGATCTCGTGTCCCAGGCACGTCGCGACGACGCCAGGATGCCGATCGAGATGCAGTACGGACGGTTCCTCTTTCCGCTGGCCGACGAGCTGCGGCAGATGATCGGCATCCGCTCGTTCGCGCGCGTCCACAATCTCGACCTCCGCCAGTCGATGACGTACAACCGTTTCAAGGACACCCTGGCGGAACGCCTCGGCGACTACCTCAAGTCGAGTGGCATCGTCCGGCAGCGCCCTCATCCCTTTCCGCTTCACAAGAAATGGGAGGCGGCGCGGTCGCAACCTGAGGAGCAGCTCTGGCGCTCGCTGGCGCTGCTGGCCGATCTCGACGTGAAGCGCAAGTCCGGAGGGGTGGCGGCGGATGTGGGGATGGAGCTGTTTCTGCTGCGGCAGCTGTCCCGATGAGCAGGGTTACGGGGTTGCGCGGTTCCGCGCTGATCATGAGTGCGGACACCGCGGAACCTCGTAACCGCGCAACCGGGTGGTCTCGCAGAAAGAGCCATTCCTCACTAAACTCTCGGGGTGGAAGTCGACCGTCGCGCCTGGCGCGCACTGTTCGCAGCGCAGCTGGGCTGGATGCTCGATGCGATGGACTTCCTCCTGTTCACCTTCGCCATCCTCCCCATCCAGAAGGAATTCGGCCTCTCCAGCGCCACGATGGGCGGCCTCACTTCGGTCGCGTTGATCGCCGGCGCCGTCGGCGGCATCGCCTTCGGCACGATCGCCGACCGCATCGGTCGCGTCCGCGCGATGACGGTCAGCATCCTGATCTACTCCTTCGCCACCGCCGGTCTGGCCACCTCGCATTCGCTCTGGCAGCTGATCGCCTGGCGCACGCTGGTCGGGCTGGGCATGGGTGGGGAATGGTCGTGCGGCTCAGTGCTGGTTGCCGAGACGTGGCCGGCGGAGCACCGCGGCAAGGCCATGGGCTTGATGCAATCCGGCTGGGCCATCGGAGCGCTGTTCGCAGCCGCGATTTCGGCGCTCGTCCTCGGCCGCTTCGGCTGGCGCGTGCTCTTTCTCGTCGGAGCGCTGCCGGCGGTGGCGGCGTTCTTCATCCGGCGAACGGTCGAGGAGCCGCCGATCTGGCGAGAGCGCGAACGCAGCGAATCGAATTTCTTCGAGATGTTCCGGGCGCAGTTCATCCGAAAGACGCTGATTGCCACGCTCGTGGCCAGCAGCGTCCTGATCGCCTACTGGGGGCTGACCTCGTGGCTGCCAGCGTTTCTCGCTTCACCCCTCGACAAGGGCGGCGCGGGGATGACGCTGACGAAATCGGCGCTGTGGCTGATCGTGCTGCAGCTGGGCGCGTTCACCGGCTACGTGACCTTCGGCTGGATCGCCGACCGGCTCGGCCGCCGGCCGTCGTTCACGATGTTCATGATCGCCGCGGCGATCGTCGTGCCCGTGTTTGCGCTCGGCGCGCGCTCGCCGATGATGCTCCTCCTGCTCGGGCCGCTCGTCGGCTACTTCGGCCACGGATATTTCTCCCTGTTTGGCGCGATGCTGGCCGAGCTCTTTCCCACTCGGATCCGTGCCACGGCGCAGGGCTTCTGCTACAACGCCGGCCGTGTGGTCTCGGCCGCAGCTCCGCTCACGATCGGCGCGCTCGCGCAGAAGCATGGGCTCGGTTATGGGCTGGCCCTCGATGCGATGTTCTTCGCGGTAGCGGGCGTGCTGATCTGGCTTCTGCCTGAGACGCGCGGCGCCGAGCTGGCGACAAATTCTCCTGCGCCGGCTCCCCTCTGAACGACTCGTTCATCATTGTCCTTCTCCCCGCCGCAGCGGGGAGAAGGTGGCGAAGGCGGATGAGGAGTCCTGCGATCGAGGCTTACAATCGCGCCATGATCGATATCAGCGCCGATCTCGCGGAAGGCTCACCGGGCGAAGAGGAGATCTGGCCACTCGTGACGTCAGCGAACGTCGCCTGCGGTGGGCATGTCGGCGACTCCGAATCGATGGCCATGGCCTCTCGCGCGGCGCGGCACTACGGCGTGATCCTCGGCGCGCACCCGTCGTATCCCGATCGTGAGAATTTCGGCCGCAAGTCGCTCTCCATGCCTCGCGAGGCGCTTCGAGTCTCCCTTCTCGAGCAGATCGGATCGCTGCAGTTCCTGGCCGAGCACTTCGACATGGACGTCAAGCGGGTCAAGCCGCATGGCGCGCTCTACAACGACGCACACCGCGACCGAGCTCTCGCGGACATCATCGTCGACGCGATCATCGAGCTCAGTCCGCGGATGGCCATCGTGTGCAGCGATCGGTCCGAAATGGCCGCCGCCGCACGGGCCCGTCGCATTGGCGTGGTTCGCGAGGCCTTTGCCGATCGGCGCTACGAGCCGGACGGTTCGCTGATGTCGCGGGGCAAGCCAGGCTCGCTGCTCTCGGTCGAGGAAGCGATCGCACAGGCGGAGCTCCTCGCTCGCGAAGGCGTGGTGATTACGGCGGACGGCTCGCGCCTTGCGGTCCCGTTCGACACACTCTGCATCCACGCCGACATGGAGCACGCCCTCGACCGCCTCAAGGCGATCCGCGCCCGGCTTGGCGCCTGAGAGTCACATCTGTCGGGCGCTTCGCACCCTCATACGCTGAGACGTGCGGCCCATGTCGGCGGCCTGACGGCCGCCAGGCGGCCTGACGGCCGCCGCTAAATTCTCGTCGGGCGCTTTCGCGCCCTCGCGATTCCCTGCGCAACGCGATTCCCTGCGCAACGCGATTCCTGCGCAACGCGATTCCTGCGCGAAGGGAAGGCGGCGGAGCCGCCGAAAGCATTTAGCGGCGGCCGTCAGGCCGCCGGCGGCCGTCAGGCCGCCGTCCGATCAGCACAGCTCAGCGTCTGAGCGCGCGAAGCGCGCGACAGATCATTCGCACCGGTTCAAGGCGTTCTATGTGACGCTTCCCGCGCGATCGGGTTGCGCCCTTCGTCATCCCTCATCCGATTTGACAACGAGCCTCGATTCACGCACTCTTTCGCCTCCCACCCGGTCTTGTGGTGTAGCTCAGCTGGTAGAGCGCCGGATTGTTAATCCGGTGGTCGGAGGTTCGAATCCTCCCGCCACAGCCATCACCGCAATCTCTCCCCGACGGCTCAATAATTGCTTCCGCGACGCCGGACCGTCAGTAGTCCGCGTCAGCGAGAGGTGACGACATGAGGAAATTGGCCCTTTTTCTCCTAACGATGATCTTCTCCACTTTTGTGAGCGCAACCGCGCAGGAGACCGCGCCGCCTCCGAAACCGTGGGCGTCGAGCTTCGGCGCCGGATTGGCGGCGACCAGTGGGAACACCGACACGAAGAACTTCAACCTGTCGTTCACGACGAAATACGACCCGAAGACGAGGTTCGTCTTCAAGGCGGACGCGCTTTATCTCCGCGGGGACGCCAACGGCCAGAAACAGGTCGACAAGGCCGCCGCGGATGCGCGTGGCGAATACTCCGTCTCAGACCGCACCTTCACGTTCGGCGAGGTGACCTACCTCCGCGATCCATTCAAGGACCTCACGTACTTCGTGGCGCCGCTCGCGGGAGCCGGCTACCGGATCATCAAGAGCGACGTCCGGAACCTCACCGTCGACGGTGCCGTCGGTGCCGAGGCCGAGAGCGGGAGCACCGGCCGGTCGAGCGGCGGTGCCGTCAAGGCCGGACAGAACTTCGACTGGACGATCTCCCCGTCGAGCAAGATCACGGAAAAAGTCACCGGTATCTGGAAGACCAGCGACTTCGCCGATTCCCTCTACCACTTCGACGCCGGTCTCACCACGACGTTGGCGGCGCGGCTCGATCTGAAGGTGGCCTATGTCTTCGACTACAAGAACCGGCCGACCGTTCCGGGGATCAAGAAGGGCGACAGCGCGCTGTTTGCGGCGTTCATGGTGAAGTTCTGAGGGGAGTTGTGGACGCGCGGCGGCGCGTTCCGACGTGTGGAATAGCGCGTCCGCTTCGGGAACCGCCGAGCCTGACACGGAATTTGCACTCTTCCCCGGCCGATGTCCCGCATTCTCGTGGTCGACGACGACAAGCCGATCCGCAATCTGGTCACGACCGTGCTGCAGCGACGTGGCCTGGCCATCGATGCGGCTCCCGACGGCGTGACGGCCCTGCAGCTGATCGCGCAGAACGACTATGCCGTGGCCATCGTCGACCTGATGATGCCGGGAATGAACGGGATCGAGCTGCTCGACCACGTGAAGACGGCCGAACGGCACCCACAGACCATCATCGTGCTCACCGCTTCCGGCCCCGGGGACATCCGCCAGCTCGATGCCGCCTCGGTGCACGCCGTGATGCGCAAACCGTTCGATATTGACGAGCTCGCGGACGTCGTCGAGTCGGCGGCGAACGCAGCAAAGCGTCCTCAACCGAACACGGCCGCCGCCGAGGTCAACGTGGTCGTGTTCCCGACTCTCGAACAACGCTGAACGACCAGGCCTCGCCGCAGGCGGGGTCGACCTCCGCATGAACGGCACCCCGCAGCGAAGGCGCAGATGAGCACGCAGCGACTTCCGACACCGCCTCCGAGTGTCTCGGCGCTGCTGCCAGTGCTCGTCGTGGAGGACGACTCGTCGTTCTCGCGCCTGGTGGCCAACGCACTCGAATTTCGCGGAATGACCGTTGAGCAGTACAGCTCCGCGGAAGCCGCGGTGGCTCGGCTTCGCGAACGCCGCTTCGGTCTGGCGGTCGTCGACCTCCTTCTGTTCGGCGGAAACAGCGGCGTGTATGTGATCGACACCATCCGCAAGCTGCCGGCGGAGTGGCGGCCTCCTGTGCTGATCGTGACCGGCGCCTCGGCCGACCATCTGCGCAGTCTCGATCGCTCGCTGGTCAAGGCCGTGATCTTCAAGCCGATCGACATCGACCTGTTCGTGTCGTTCGCATTTGCGGCGCACGCGAACGGCGTGCGCCGGACAGCAGGCCCGGGCTGAACGGCTCTGCGGGGATCGCTGACGTGATTTCCGGACTGCCCTGTTCACCACAGAGAGCACAGCGCAGGCTCGCGAGGCTCGGCCGCAACCGAAGGCTGCCTCATAGGTCCCCTCGCCCGGCGCGGATCAGTTCCGCGAGGTTGTTCGTCGGGGAGCACGGGCGCGAGGGGACCGGTCGTCCTTGTCGTTCGTGAGAGGAAATCTTCCCGTGGCGCACAAAAACTTCGAGTTAGTAGCACAGAGCTTCACGCAGGTTCTCGGTTCGTGTCTCTGTGCTCTTTGTGTTCTCTGTGGTGAATTCGGTCCGGGTGATCGACCGGCCGAATGTTCCGTGAATACCGAATATTGACCGTCCGCAAGGTGTTCACTACACTCGCGGTCCCGCCGCCCGGACGGCGACGTAGCCAAGTGGTAAGGCAGAGGTCTGCAAAACCTTTATCCGCCGGTTCGATTCCGGCCGTCGCCTCCATCATTTCCCCACAATGAACATCGCCCTTCCCAAGGACTTCTCGTTCGAGTCGACGGTCGTCTCGCACGGCTGGTACCTGCTGGCGCCGTACCGCTGGTCGCGCGAAGAATGCGTCCTGCGCAGGCCCGAGGTCCTCGGGCGCAGCGTCGTCGACCTCGAGATCGCCCAGACGGACGGGCAGCTGCAGGTGGCCGGCCGGATTCCTGCCGCGTCTGAAAAGACTCTGCGCTGCAAGCTCGGGCGGATGTTCCAGCTCGATCTGGAGATGTCGGAATTCCTCTCCATTGCGTCCTTGTCGCCGTCCCACGCCTGGGTCGTCGAAGCGCGATTCGGGCGGCTGCTCTGCGGCAGCACGCTTTTCGAAGACATCGTGAAGATCATCGCCACCACGAACACCACCTGGCGGCAGACGATGCGGATGACCGAGTTCCTCGTCGAAAAGTGCGGCCGGCGCTCGAGGAGCGGGAGGGCCGCGTTTCCGGAGCCTGCCGACATCGTCCGCTTCTCCGTCGACGAACTGAAGGATGACTGCCGCATGGGTTACCGCGCCCGGTACGTGCACCAGCTCGCGAGCGGATCGCTCGACGGCACGATCGATCTGGCGCGAGTCTCCGATCCAGCACAGTCGACCGAAGAGTTGTTCAAGAGCTACCGTACGCTGCCGGGTATCGGGCCTTACGGCGCCGCGCATCTTCTGGCCATGGACGGCCGTCACGATTTCATCGCCGTCGACAGCGAGTTCCGCCGCTTCGTTCGCGACCGCTACCACAACGGAAGAGCGGTCAGCGACCGCGCCATGCTGCGCCGTTACGCTCGCTGGGGACGCTGGAAATACCTCGCATACTGGTCGGAGCTCTGGAGCTCGGTGGCCGAGCGCTTGCAGCCACTGGAGGACGAGGACAAATAGTGTACGCCCCCGGGGCGAGCTTCGGAATATTGACCTCGAGGCACTCCGTTTGGATAATGGAGTCCACGGCACGTAAAACATAAGTGCTTGTATTTTCAGTCGTTTACGTGCACGACTGGGGAGCCCACGTGAACGATCGAATCAAGCAGCTTCTCCGTGAGTTGGGAACGGCGATCAACGAGTCGATCTCGAGCTCCGAAGACGTCAGCCGGCACATTCAGAGAATCCGCGACGAGGGCTACGACCTCTACGTCGTCCTCGACGCCACCATCGGGTTGAACAAGCAGGGTGAGGAACCGGAAACGCGCGAGCCCGCGGGAGTGGTCGCAGGCGTGTCGGACCGAGAGGTGCAGTTCCGAATCAATGTGAATGACCTCGCTCTTCTTCGCTCGATCGGCATCGATCCGACGCGGAAAGTGAAGACGGCCCGCCGCGTCGAGCCGCTTCGGCAAAGCAATGATGAGTGACACCGCCTGTCATCCCGGATGTTGAACCTTTACGACCTTACCCCTGCGCAACTCGAGCGGGCGTTGACGGAGATCGTTTCCCCACCGTTCCGCATCCGGCAGATCGAAGAGTGGCTGCACGTCCGCGGCGCCGACACCTTCGACTCGATGACGAACCTGCCGCGGGATCTTCGCACCCGGCTGGCGGAGCGTTTCGCGATCGCCTTCCCGCAGGTCGTCGAGGTGACGCCGCCGGCGCCGGACGGAAGTCGCAAGTATCTGTTCAGCCTCCCGGATGCAAATCGCATCGAGGCCGTCTACATGCCGATGGGCGAGCGGACGAGCGTCTGCCTCTCGTCGCAGGCCGGATGCGCCGTCGGCTGCACGTTCTGTGTGACCGGCTTCTTCGGTGCCGGTCGGAATCTCACTCCGTCCGAAATCCTCGGGCAGTTCTTCGCGATCCAGCGCGAGCACAAGATCGCATTCGAGCAGACGAACATCGTGTTCATGGGCATGGGCGAGCCGCTGCTGAACTTCGAGAACGTCGTGGCCTCGCTGGATGTCTTCTTTCGGAGCATCGCGCCGAAGCGGATCACGCTGTCGACCGCGGGGATCATTCCGGGCATCGATCAGCTGGCGACGCTGCCGCGGCGGCCGAATCTTGCGGTGTCGATCAACGCTCCCGACCGGAAGCGCCGCGAGGAGATCATGCCGATCACCAGGAAGTACCCGCTCGACGAGCTGATGATGGCGCTCCGCCGCTTTCCGCTGGAAAAGGGACGCGACCTCACCATCGAGTACGTGCTGCTCGCCGGCTACAACGATTCGACGGCCGATGCGGCGCAGCTGGCCAGGCTCATTCGCGGCCTCCAGTGCAAGGTCAACGCGATCCCGCTCAATCCCGATCCGAAACTGCCGCAGTGGATGCTTCGGCCGTCGGAGGAGGCCATCGACGCATTCGTGGAGGCTCTCGTCGAACGCGGCGTGCGCGTGACGGTGAGGCGGTCGAAGGGACGCGACATCGCCGCGGCCTGCGGTCAGCTGCGAGGAAAGAGCGAGCCGTTGCCGCGCCACAAATCGGCACCGGTGCACGGCCGCCACGCCTGAGGTTCGGTCTCGCCTCAGGCGATCGCGAACTCGCGGACCGGCGTGTGGATGGCGCCTTTCGGGTTCAGCTGGCTCGAGTAGAGCGTCAGCCGGTCGACCTTGAACAGCGGCGATTCGAACTTGCCGAACGTCGACTGGTAGATCTCCAGGCACGCGGGCGGCCATTTGTCTCGAAGGCGGCACAGCGTGAGATGCGGTCTGAAGTCGGCGCCGTCGAGCGCCACGCCCGCAGCCGTGACTGCCGCTCTGACCACGGCGGCCACTGCATTGAATCTTTCGTCCGGCGTAACGCCCACCCACGCCACGCGCGCGTTTCGTGAATTAGGAAAGAAACCGCATCCGCGCAATTGGGCGTCGAACGCATGGATCCCGCGCAGGCGCGTTTCGACGGTGCAGGCCAGCTTCGGGATCAGCCCTTCGTCCTGTTCGCCGAGGAACGCGAAGGTGAGGTGCTGCGATTCGGGACGCACCCATGAGCACGGCGGAAGGCGCGTTTTCACGCGGGCCACGCGTTCGTTGAGGCCGCAGAGCACGTCCGGCGGAAACGTCGTGGCGAGGAAGAGCCGCATGGGATCGCTTTTTGGACCGCCGCGGATTGTACCGCGGGAGCGGCGCAGCGCTCAGTGCGTTAGAACCGGGGCGCGCATCGCAGTGTGTGAAGCGCGGCAAAGAGTCTCTTACCGGGACGATTTGCAGGGTTGAGACTCTTCGCCACGCTACGCCGCTCCACCCAACCACCCTTTCCCGCGGCTCCGCCGGCTCAGAGCGATGCAGGCGCGCCTAACCCTCTCTGTCGGCCTGGCCGGCCAGAAACTCCGGCGTGAAGATCCGCGCGATCTCTTCGTCGCTGAGGATCTTCTTCTCCCGCAGGAGCTGCGGAATGGGCGTGCCGCTCTTCGCCGACTCCTTGGCGATCTCCGCCGCTCGGGCGTAGCCGATGATCGGGTTGAGCGCCGTCGCCAGCGAAGGCGAGCTGATGTAGTACGCCTCGCAGCGCGCGCGATCGGCCGTAATGCCGCGGACGCACTTCTCGATGAACACCGGCAGGTAGTTCTTCAGGATGTCGATCGAGAACGTGATCTCGAAAGCCATCAGCGGCATCATCACGTTGAGGTCGAGCTGTCCGGCCTGGGATGCGTACGCGATGGCCGTGTCGCCGCCGATGACGTGAAACAGGACCTGGTTCATGGCCTCGAGCATCGACGGGTTCACTTTGCCCGGCATGATCGACGAGCCGGGTTGCACCGCCGGAAGGGCGATCTCGGCCAGGCCGGTGTGCGGTCCCGAGGCCAGAAGGCGAAGATCGTTGGTGATGCGCGTGAGCTCCAGCGCCAGGTTCCGCAGCGCCGCGGACGTACCGACGACGGGCAGCTGCGACTGCATGGCCTCGCGCAGGTCGTCGGTGGGCACGAGATCGAGGCGCGTCGCTTCCCGGAGGTACTTGACGATCGTGAAACGGTAGCCGGCCGGGGCGTTGATGCCGGTGCCGGCGGCGGTGCCGCCGATGCCGAGGACGCGCAGCTCGCTGGCCGAATCGCGCAGAAGCCTCGTCGCGCGGCCAACCGCCGCGCCATAGGCGTGGAATTCCTGGCCGAGCGTCACCGGTACCGCATCCTGGAGGTGGGTGCGGCCGGACTTGATCACGTCGGCGAACTCGTCGCCCTTGGCGTGAAAGGCAGAGGCGAGCGCGTCGAGCTCCGGCGCCAACTCGCCCAGGAGCATCAGAGTGGCGATGCGGATGGCCGTCGGAAAGACGTCATTCGTCGACTGCGACATGTTCACGTGGTCGTTGGGATGGACCGGCTTGTACTCGCCCGTCTTTCCCCCGAGCGACACGTTGGCCAGGTTGGCGATGACCTCGTTGCAGTTCATGTTGAACGAAGTTCCCGCTCCGGCCTGAAAGACGTCGACGACGAACTGGTCGCGGTATCTCGCTTCATCGTGCAGGATCTGGTCGCAGGCGCGGACGATGGCCGCCGCGATGGGCGGGTCCATGGCGCGCAGCTCGGCGTTCGCCAGCGCCGCCGCTTTCTTGAGGAAGATGAACGAGCGGATGAAGACCGGGTGCTCGCGCAGGCCGCTGATCGGGTAGTTCTCGACGGCACGCTGCGTCTGAGCGCCGTAGAGGGCATCGGCCGGGACAAGGACGTCGCCGAGGGTGTCGCGTTCGGTTCGGTTGCTGCTCATGCCGCTAACGCTAGCTGAAACCAGCGGGCAGCGGGTAGCGGGTAGGAGGACGAAGCGGGCAGCGGCACGGAGAGCCTGCCCGCTGCTCGCTACACGCCACCCGCTTTAAGAGGCCCGCAGTGCGTCGAGCTTCCGGGTCGACTCCTCCAGCACCTGCTTGTGGAGCGACTGGCCGTGGGCGTCCATCGTCACGATGGCCATGAAGTCCTCGACCCAGAGGTGCCAGATGGCCTCGGGCGAGCCGAGATCCATCCAGTCGACGCCGTCGACACGCTTGATCGAGTTCGCGCAGACCTGGGCCGCTCCGCCGATGGCGTGCAGATAGACCGCGCCGTAATCCTTGCACGCGGCCAGCGTCTTTTCGAACATGCCGCCCTTGCCGATGACGCCGCGGATCTTGTAGTCGCGCATCACTTCCCACTGATAGGGCTCTTCGCGAGAGCTCGTGGTAGGGCCGGCGGCCTTACAGACCCACTTTTCGCCTTCCTTCACCATGACCGGGCCGCAGTGGTAGATGATCTGGCCGTTGAGGTCGACCGGCGGCTTCACGCCGGTGTGGATCCGGTGATGAACGGCATCGCGGCCGGTGTAGAGGCGCCCGGAGAGCAGGACCGTGTCGCCGACGTGCAGCGAGCGGATGGTTTTTTCGTCGATGGGGGTGGTTAGTTTTACGAGTGCCATTGGGTCCTTCTTGAGTTGTGGTTGCTAGTTCCTGGTTCCTGGTTCCTGGTTCCTGGTTCCTGGTTCCTGGTTCCTCGGTTCCTCGGTGTTTTCGGTTAGGGGCGAGGGGTTGCGTACTCATGCGAGTCACGTTCGACGTATCGCATCAGTGAATCGAGTCCTTTGCCGATGCTCTTGATCTCACCCAGGATTGCCGCGGCCTGAGAATCGAGGAAACCGAGGCGTGTTGCGAGTTCGAGCTGCGTTTCCACTTCGAAGGCGGACCCGAGAGCGTTCTCGAGAAAATGAAACGTCTGCTTGTGGGTCTTACGGCCGTACCCCTCAGCGATGTTGCTCGAGATCGAAACGGAAGCACGTCTTAGTTGCTGCGCGAGCCCGTATTGCTCTCGCTTCGGAAAGGCCTCCGTCAATTCATAAACGCGCACCGCGATATCCATGGCCATCTGCCAAACCTGAAGATCGCGATACGAAGCTTTAGTCACAGAAAAACTCCGAACCCGAGGAACCGAGGAACCCGAGGAACCCGAGGAACCCGAGGAACTAGTACAGCCACTCCGTCACATTACCCTTTGCATCGAGGTTCGCTCCCCGCCGCCGGTACGCCCAGCACATGTAGGCGACGGAGACGAAGAACGAGGCCGGCAGGCGGTTGCGCTTGCCGATCTTGCAGGTCAGCAGGGTCGTGTTGCCGCCGAAGCCCATCGGCCCGATGCCGGACTTGTTGGCCTTCTCGATGACGCGCTTCTCCAGATCCGCGAGCACGGGATCGGGATTGGTGTCATCGAGCTCGCGCAGGAGCTGCTCCTTGGCGTAGGCGTAGCCGGTGCCGCGGTCGCCGCCGATGCAGACGCCGAGGATGCCGGGGCCGCAGCCCTGGCCCTGGGCGTTGAGCACGCACTCGAGGATGGCGTTCTCGACGCCTTTGAGGTCGCGGCTGCCGAGCTTCGGATCGGGGAGGGAGTACTGCGCGTTCATGTTCTCGCAGCCGCCGCCCTTGAGGATCAGCTTCACTTCCGCGTAAGGCTTGCGCCATTGCTGAAAGTGGAAGACCGGGGAGCCGGGTCCCGTGTTGTCGCCGGTGTTCTTGCCGGTGACGCTGTCGACGCTGTTCTGGCGGAGGTAGCCCTTGCGGGTGGCCTCGCGAACGGCTTCGGTGGCCGTCTCCTCGAAGTCGAGCTGGTCGTAGCCGACCGGCGTGTGGACGTAGAAGAGAATCGTGCCGGTGTCCTGGCAGAGGGGCAGGGAGCTGTCGCGGGCCAGGCCGATGTTGCAGCCGATCACGTCGAGAGCGAGATCGGCGTTCGATCCCTTCTCCTCGCTCTTGCGCGCCGTGGCGATGGCCCTGACGACGTCGTCGGGCAGGATCGTCGAGGTGCGCCGGATGAGCTCGAGGATGCTTTCGAAGAGGACGGTGCGCGGTGTGACTTCGTGCAGAGGTGCTGTGGCAGTCATTTGTTGCTCCGGCCGGGAGTGTATCGCTGAGGGTCCCGACGTCAAGGACGGCGATCATGCCGGTGTGGCGCAGACAATCTTGTCTCTCGCCGCGCCGGCAGGAATGCCTGCGCCACACGTGAACCGGCCTAAAATGCCCTCACCGTGCTCCGCAACAATCTCATGGCCCACCAGGATCCAGTGGATGGTTTCCGCTGGAGGAGTCGCGAGGTCACGCGCATCGAGGGGTTCAGCGACGCCGTCTTCGGGTTTGCGACGACGCTGCTGATCATCTCGCTCGAGGTGCCGAAGACCTCGACCGAGCTGCTGCTGGCCATGCGCGGCTTCAGCGCGTTCGTGGTCACGTTCGTGATTCTGGCGGGGATCTGGTACTCCCAGTACACGTTCTTCCGTCGCTACGGTTTGGAGGACCGGGTCACGGTTGTGTTGAACCTCGTCCTGCTGTTCACTGTGCTCTTCTTCGTTTACCCGCTCAAGTTCCTCTTCGGCGTGATGGTGGTCGATCCGACGCTCAATCACCTGATGGTGGAGACGGCGCACGGACTGGAAAAAGCGGTTCTCCCGGAGCACCGCGCGCTCATTTTTCTGATCTTCGGCGCCGGGTTCGCGGCAGTGTTCGCCGTCTTTCTCCTGCTGTACCGGCACGCTTATGCGAAGGCGGACGAGCTCGGCCTCAACGAGTTCGAGAGATACGAGACGCAGCACAGCATCCGGCGGCTATGGACGTCGGTCTCGGTCGGCGGGATGTACTTCCTCATCGGAGGCATGAACGCGCTTCCGCAGAAGACGCCAGGGCAGAAGCGGGCGGTCGAGATCGTCGGTCTGGTGATCATGGTGCTGTTCGTGCTGGTGGTGATCCGGATGGTTCGATTGCGCGGTGAGCGACGGGCGCGCAAGCGCGAGTGGCTCGCAAAGTCGGGGCCGGATGCGCCGCCACCGCAGAATCAGCCCGTGCAGAAGTGATCAACTGACCGGGACTGCCGCCGCGAGAGCTTCTTCGCGCTGCCCGATGCGCCGGTACAACAGCATGGCGACCAGATAGAACGCGAGTGCGACCAGCGTCAGGGCGCGCAGCCCGGTCCAGGTCGACAGGAATTCGAGGCAGCCGCCGACGACAGCACCGAGAAGATTCGATCCAAGTGACGCACTCGGCTCCGGAGAGCGCGCGAAGACAGACGAGAAGATGAGGCCGGCGAAACCAACCGGAAGGGCGGCCAGAAGCGGCCCGAGGATCGAGCGCTCCACAACCGGAAGCGCGAGCAGCCGGTCCGGCCGCACGAAGTAGTTCAAGAGAAGCGCAGCGAAGAGAAGCGCGAAAACGATGGTCATGTCCGGCACGCCACGGCGGCGGACGTACGCGTTCGCGACGAACACGACTGCGAGCACGCCCGCGAAAACCGCGGCGTTCACAATCCACGTCGACCCAAACAAGAGCGACAGGTCGGTCACGCTGCGCGTCTCGATCAGCAGGAAGGCAGCTCCCATCACGAACAGCAGCGGATCGAACGAATGGCGCCGGAACATCGCCGCGCCGAACGCCAGGCGGGTGCCGGCGATCGCGATGACGAGAATCGCGCCGAGCATCGCCAGATAGCCGATCGGAACCTCTCCTGGCTTCAGATAGAGGAATGGCCAGTCGTCGGTGGCTGGCCGCACGTCTTTCGCGTCCGGCGGAGGCAGCGTGGCCAGCCCGTAATGAGCGGCCAGTGCGTGCGCGTCGATTCCCTTGGTCACGATGAAGAACCGGCCGTTCTGAATCGGGTGCGCGATGATCACGGGCTCGAGTCCCGTGGCGTCCTTCACGATCGTGTAGAGCCGGTCGGAAAGCCATTCTCGCTCGCCGATCGAGAAGCTGATGCTCATCAGGCCGGGTGTGCGGACGTGATTCCAGGCGGACCGGATTGCCTCGACCGTGTAGACGTAGTTGTCGAGACGCAGAGACGACATCGCCGAGAAGATCGCGTGCGAGTCGAGCAGCCCGAACACGACGGCGTCGAACTGATCGTCGTGGCGCTCGAACCAGGCGCGCGCGTCGTTGACGACTGAAACCGCGCGCGGATCGTCGTACGGCCGTTCCGGATGCATGGCTTTGCCGATGTCGAGGATGCGCCGGTCGATGTCGACCGACACGATCCGGCGGTAGCCCTGCCGTAGGCCCGCGGCGGCATCGTTGCCCGTTCCCGCGCCGACGACGAGAGCATCACCGTGCCGCGGCGCGAGAAAAAACGGCAGACGGTAGGCAATCTCGGCGACGCGCAGACGGGCGCGCAGGTCGGGCGGCAGCGACGGATCGAGAAGCCGCTTCCGTGAGAAATCGTGGATGTACTGATGGAAGTCGCGGTTCACCGAGAGGCGGATCGGAGAGCCCGTGATGTCGTTGGCGCGATCAAGATCGATGCGGTAGTACGGCGAGAAGGTCGCACCTCGAATCGACACGAATGCGAACAGGATCACGCCCGCCGCGGCAACCCAGCTCGTCCACTTCCGCGACAGCCAGGCCACCGGAATGACTCCCATCGCGAACCACACCGGCGGCGGAGTCCCGGTTGCGGACACGATCGCCATCGCCACCACGCCTGTAAACGATCCGGCCAGGTCGATGCCGTACGCGTCGAGCGCTTCGGAGGTCGCAAAGATCTCGCCGACCCGCGTTCCCGCGAGCGCGAACACCGACACGACCGCGGCGAACAGCGCCACGATCACCGCCATGCTTCCAAAGAAGTTCTTCGCTCCTTCGAGGCCCCACATGGCGATGGCATTGCCCGGCAGACGCGTTCTGAGGATGTGAAGCTTCTGCGAGAACGCGAGCACGCCCGACAGGAGGAAAAGAAGCGGGAGCGTCAAATGGAACAGCCCGGGTCGGCGGCGGCCGATGGCCACGCCCAGTCCCATTCCGAGAAACGCGCCGATCAGAATGACGTTGCCGAGGTAGGCGAACAGCGTGACCTGCTGGCCCATCCAGCGGATCAGCGCCAGCTCCAGGGCCAGGATCGAAAACGTCGCTAGAAAGAGTTCGCGGCGCGCGGATGCGGTCACTTCGGCAGTATACCGAACGGGCTCGCGTCGCCCGGCCGCTCAGGCGCGCGGTCTTGAACGCAAGTTGCAGAGTTCGGAATGGTGGGTAATTGCCATCTGTTTAGTGATCTGAGTCAGTTGGACTCAATGTGAGGCAAGATCATGAATTTCAACAAACTTACGGTCAAGGCGCAGGAGGCGGTCGCCGAGGCGCAGAACCTCGCGCGGGGAGCCGGGAACCCGGAATTGACTCCGGAGCACCTGCTGCTGGCGCTGCTTCGTCAGGAGGGCGGTATCGTCGCGCCGATCCTCAACAAGCTCGGGCTCAATCCGGGGGCGATCGAGGCCGAAGTGGCGAGCGAGGTCGCGAAGTACTCGAAGGTCGGCGGCGCGTCGGCCGAGCCGGGCACCTCCAGCTCGCTGCGCAAGGTCTTTGACGAAGCGTTCAAGCTCGCGGCCCAGTTCAACGACGAATACGTCTCGACCGAGCACTTCCTGCTGGCGATCGCACAGACGAGGGAAGCGTCGGCGGCGAAGATTCTGGCGCGGCACGGTGCGGTTCTCGACGCGTTGCTCAAGGCGCTGCAGTCGGTGCGCGGAACGCAGCGGGTGACCGACCAGAACCCCGAGGACAAGTACCAGGCGCTGGAGCGCTACGCCCGCGACCTGACGCAGCTGGCGCGGCGGGGCAAGCTCGATCCGGTCATCGGCCGCGACGAAGAGATCCGCCGGGTGATCCAGGTGCTTTCGCGTCGGACGAAGAACAATCCCGTGCTCATCGGCGAGCCGGGCGTCGGCAAGACTGCAATCGTGGAAGGGCTGGCGCGCCGCGTCGTGGAAGGCGATGTCCCGGAAGGGCTGAAGAACAAGCGCGTGGTCGCTCTCGACCTCGGCGCCATGATCGCCGGGGCGAAGTACCGCGGCGAGTTCGAGGACCGGCTCAAGGCGGTGATCAAGGAAGTCGAGGAGAGCGAGGGCAACGTCATTCTCTTCATCGACGAGCTGCACACGCTGGTCGGCGCGGGGGCCGCGGAAGGGGCCATGGACGCCTCGAATCTGCTCAAGCCGGCGCTGGCGCGGGGCGAGCTGCGTGCCGTCGGCGCGACCACGCTCAACGAGTACCAGAAGCACATCGAGAAGGATGCGGCGCTGGAGCGGCGCTTCCAGCCGGTGTACGTCGGCGAGCCGTCGGTCGAGGACACGATCGCCATCCTGCGCGGCCTGAAGGAGCGGTATGAGGTTCACCACGGAGTGAAGATCACGGACGCCGCGATCGTCGCCGCGGCCACGCTCTCCCAGCGCTACATCACCGACCGTTTCCTCCCCGACAAGGCCATCGACCTGGTCGACGAAGCGGCCTCACGCCTGCGCATCGAGCTGACCTCGATGCCGCAGGAGATCGACGAGCTGCAGCGCCGCATGACCCAGCTGCAGATCGAGAAACAGGCGCTCTCGCGCGAGAACAATCCGGCCTCGAAGGCCAGGCTCGGCGAGATCGAGACCGAAATTTCCGAGCTGCAGGAAACGATGGCCGGCCTGAAGGCGCAGTGGGAGAGCGAAAAAAACGCCATCAAGCAGATCAACGACGTCAAGGCCAAGCTGGAGAAGACCAAGGAGGACGCCGCACGCGCCGAGCGCGAAGGCGACCTCAATCGCGCCGCCGAGCTGCGCTACGGAGCACTGCCTCAGGTGCAGCGCGAGCTCGATGCCGCGAACGCGAAGCTCGCCGAGATGCAGAAGAGCGGCGCCATGCTCAAGGAGGAGGTCACCGACGAGGACATCGCCGAGATCGTGGCCAAGTGGACCGGCGTTCCGGTCACGCGAATGCTCGAGTCGGAGGTGCAGAAGCTCATCCGGATGGAAGAGTCGCTGCAGATGCGCGTGGTCGGACAGGAAGACGCCGTCCGCGCGGTGTCGAACGCGGTGCGGCGCTCACGGGCCGGATTGAAAGACCCCAGCCGCCCCATCGGCTCGTTCATCTTCATGGGACCGACGGGCGTCGGGAAGACCGAGCTCGCCCGCGCTCTGGCGGAGTTCCTCTTCGATGACGAGAACGCCATGGTGCGCATCGACATGTCGGAGTACATGGAGCGCCATGCCGTGGCGCGGCTGATCGGCGCACCGCCGGGATACGTCGGTTACGAGGAAGGCGGCCAGCTGACCGAGGCCATCCGCCGCCGGCCGTACGCAGTCGTGCTCTTCGACGAGATCGAGAAGGCCCATCCTGAGGTCTTCAACGTGATGCTCCAGATTCTCGACGACGGCCGACTGACGGACTCGAAAGGCCGCGTGGTCAACTTCAAGAACACCGTCATCATCATGACCTCGAACGTCGGCGCGCAGTACATCTTCGACTACCAGAAGTCGATGCAGACGCCGCAGCAGGAAGAGGAGATGCAGAAGAAGGTCGAGGAGGAGCTGCACCATCACTTCCGCCCCGAGTTCCTCAACCGCATCGACGACGTGATCATCTTCCATGCCCTCGACCTCGCGGAGATCAAGCGGATCATCGAGATCCAGCTGAAGCGGCTGACGAAGATGATCGAGGACCGCGGCCTGAAGATCGAGATCACCGAAGCGGCCAAGGATTACCTGGCCAGGGAAGGCTACGATCCGGCGTTCGGCGCGCGGCCGCTCAAGCGCGCGCTGCAGAAGCTGATCATCGATCCTCTGGCCATGCGTCTGCTGGAGGGGAAGTTCAAGGCCGGCGACACCGTCTTCGTGATGATGACTCCGCAGGGAAAGCTGGATCTGTCGCTCGAGCCGGAGCCGATGACTGTGCACTGAATGCGGCTGTAATTAACCACAGAGGCACAGAGAGAGCACAGAGCAGGCTCGCTCCGCTCGCCCGCAACCGAAGATCGCCGCATAGGTCCCCTCGCCCCGCGCGCGGCGCGATGCATCAACCAGTCGGATCGAAGGTCCGCGGGGCGAGAGGACCGGTCGCCCGTTCGTTTGTGCAAGGAAATCTTCGCGTGGCGCGCAGAAACTTCGAGCTAGTAGTACAGAGGCCCTGTGCTTCCTCTGTGTCTCGGTGGTGAAATTCGGCGTTGATCAGCGCAGCGGTGTGTTAGGACTCTACCAACGCCCCATCGCATCGGAGAACATCGCCTGGTAGACCTTGCGGGCCCAGCTGCGCTTGCCGTGCTCGACGGCGCCCTCCTGCTGCAGCCATTCCTTGATCGGCAGCGTGAATCCGGTCTTCCGGCGATGGCGCACTGCTTCGGGCAGAGGCGGCCGCGGTGCCGCGGCAAGGAGCTGTTTTCCGCGCTCTCTGCGCGTCACCAGGTACGGGGCGAGGCGCCTCAGAAGATGCGCGTCGACCAGCGGCACGCGCACTTCGAGAGAGTGCGCCATGCTCGCCCAGTCCATGTCGCGCAGCAGCTGGTTGCGCAGGTACAACGACGATTCGAGAGCGGCGACACGCGCGTAAGGCGTGCCGGGATCGGGGGTGACCGTCCGTTCGATCAGCTCCAGCAGGTCCAGCCTCTGCAGGCCTTCGCGAGCGACGTCCGGGCCCAACACGTCCGGCAGCTCGGACGCGAGAAAGCGGCCGCGCTTCACGAGATATGCCCCGGCATACGAAGAGCCGTAGCGCACGATCTCTCCCATCTTCGGGCTGACGTGCCGGCTCCGTTTCGCCAGGGCGCTGTTGATCCGGTAGACGCCGCCGCCCAGTCCCGGAATGCGGGCTAGAACCGATGTCACCGGCATCCAGCGCGGGATGTCGCGGAAGGAGGTGTATCCGCCGAAAAGCTCGTCGCCGCCGGTGCCCGAGAGCGCGACTTTGAGACCGAGGTCGGCGGCAGCCTTGCTGATGAAGTAACTGTTCAGGCCATCGACGGAGGGCTGGTCCATGGCAGTGAAGAGGCGGGGCAGCTCGGCCTTGAACTCGCTGAGGGTCAGGTCGCGAATGGTGTGCGGCACGCCATACTGCTGCGCGACGGCCGCCGCCAGCGGAGCCTCGTCGTTGTCGCGGCCGCGGTACTCCTCGAAGCGAAGGGTCATCGTCTGCAGGTCCGCGGCGCCACTCTCGCGCGCCAGGGCGACGACCGAGGTCGAGTCGATTCCGGCGGAGAGAAACGCGCCGACCGGCACATCCGAGACCATGTGGTAGCGCACCGATTCGAGGACGGCGTCGTGCACGGCCTCGAGGCGCTGGCTGTCGCTGAAATGACCATCGGAGTCGACCGCGTCGCGCAGGGTGGAGGCGATCGAGAAGTACTGGCGCGGCTCGCCGACACCGTGCGCGCCGGCAAACGCAAACGATCCGGCTGGAAGTGCGCGAACGGCGCGGTACATCGTGAATGGCTCCGGAATCGTGCCGCGGAGAAAGAAGCCGGCGGCACCGGCCGGATCGAATCGGCGATCCACGCGGCCGCCTGCGATGAGCGCCCTGACCTGCGAGGCCACCCGCAGGGTCGATCCGTCATCCGCGAAGTACAGCGGCTTGATGCCGTAAGGGTCGCGGGCCAGAAACATGCGCCTGCGAGCTCCGTCCCACAGCGCGATGGCGAACATGCCCCGCAGCCGCTCGAGCATGGTCTCGCCCTGCTCCTCATACAGCGCCAGCAGCACCTCGGTATCGGAGTGCGAGGTGAACGTGCGGCCACGGCTCTCGAGGTCGGCCCGCAGCTCGCGGTAGTTGTAGATCTCGCCGTTGAAGATGATGACGAGCTCTCCGCGCCGCATCGGCTGTGCGCCCGCGGGCGACAGGTCGATGATGGAAAGCCGCCGGTGCCCGAAGCCGACGCGGCGATCGGTGGATATCCAGACGTCGGCGGCGTCGGGGCCGCGCGAGCGCATGGACTCGCGGGTCGTGATCAGTTCGTCGCGGTCGATCTCCGGCGCTTCCGGGCCGTACGCGAAGATTCCGTTGATGCCGCACATCGGGCGCCGAGTATAGCGAGCGGGTAGCGGGTAGCGGGTAGCGGGTAGGAGGGAGATTCGCCGGGTCCCCTGGCCGCTGCCCCCTACCCGCTACCCGCTACCCGCTACCCGCTCGTACAATGCGCCCTCATGTCGATCAAATCGCTGGCCGTCACTGCGCTCGTTCTTGCAATCTCGCTTTCGACATACGCCGCCGATGCTCCGATCACCGGCTTTACTGCCGCGAACGCGGCGAAGGAGCAGGCGCTCGAGTCGCAGTTCGACTCGAAGGTCAGCGTCCAGGACCTTCGCACGTGGCTGGAGCGGCTGGCGGCACGCCCGCATCAACTCGGCTCCGCCTACGACCACGACAACGCGGAGTTCATCGCATCGCTGTTCCGCTCGTGGGGCTACGACACGACCATCGAGCGCTACGACGTGCTCTTCCCGACGCCGAAGACGCGCCTGCTCGAGCTGATCTCGCCCGAGCGCTATACGGCGAAGCTCGTCGAACCGGCACTCCCGCAGGACCGCACTTCGGGACAGACGGCCGAGCAGCTGCCGGTCTACAACGCCTACTCGATCGACGGCGACGTGACCGCTGACCTCGTCTACGCCAACTACGGAGTGCCGGCCGACTACGACGTCCTCGCCAGGAACGGCATCGACGTGCGCGGCAAGATCGTGATCACCCGCTACGGCGGATCGTGGCGCGGCATCAAGCCGAAGGTCGCGGCCGAGCACGGCGCCATCGGCTGCATCATCTACTCCGATCCGCGGGACGACGGCTACTTCCAGGGCGACGTCTATCCGAAGGGCGCTTATCGCAGCGAGTACGGCGCGCAGCGCGGCTCGGTCGAAGACATGCCCGTCTATCCGGGCGATCCGCTCACTCCGGGCGTTGCCGCGACTCCCGACGCCAAGCGCCTCGACGTCAAGAACTGTCCGGTCATCACGAAGATCCCGGTCCTGCCGATCTCGTACGCCGACGCGCTGCCTCTCATGCGATCGATGGCCGGTCCGGTCGCCCCGCCCGACTGGCGCGGAGCCCTGCCGATCACCTATCACCTCGGGCCGGGCGCGTCGCGGGTCCATCTCAACCTGGCCTTCAACTGGAACATCGTGCCGGCCTACGACGTCATCGCCCGGATGCGCGGCAGCGAGCGCCCCGACGAGTGGATCATGCGCGGCAATCACTACGACGCCTGGGTCAACGGAGCGGCTGATCCGATCAGCGGACAGGTGTCCATGCTCGAAGAGGCGAAGGCGCTCGGTGAGCTCGCCAAACAGGGCTGGCGTCCGAAGCGCACCATCATCTACGCCGCCTGGGATGGCGAGGAGCCGGGCCTTCTCGGCTCGACCGAATGGGTGGAAGGACACGCCGCGGAGCTGGCGCAGCATCTGGCCGTGTACATCAACTCCGACTCGAACTCGCGCGGTTTCCTCAATGCCGACGGCTCGCATTCGCTGGAGCGGTTCGTCACCGAGGTGGCGCGGGACGTCCAGGACCCGGAGCGCAACGTCTCCGTCCTGGAGCGGCTGAAGGCGAGGCAGGTCGTCCTGGCGTCTAACGCAGAGGATCGCAAGCGCGCTCGCGATCGCGAGCTGATGCGCCTCGACGCCCTGGGCTCCGGCTCCGATTACACGGCCTACATCGATCACGTCGGCATCGCCTCGCTCAACCTCGGCTACGGCGGCGAGGGCGGTGGCGGCTCGTATCACTCGATCTACGATTCCATCGATTACTTCGAGCGCTTCGTCGACCCGGACTTCGTCTACGGCGTGGTTCTCACGAAGACGGGCGGGCGGATGGTGCTGCGCCTCGCCAATGCCGACGTGCTCCCCCTGCAGGCGGGGACGTTCGCGCACACAGTCAGCCGTTACGCGTCCGAAGTCATGAAGCTCGCCGACGACACGCGCGCAAAGATCGAAGAGCAGAACCGCGAAGTGCAGACGCACGAAATGGAGCTGGCGGCCGACCCGAAGAAGCCCTTCGTGGCTCCGCCGATTCAGCCGGTTGCGCCGTACGTGAATTTCGCACCGCTGCAGAATGCGGTTGCGCATCTGAAGAGTGTCGCCGGAGTCCTGGACAGGGCATCGGCGGCGGCAACGGATTCGGCGAACGCGCCGCGGCAGGTGGCGCTCGACGGCGCTCTGATGCATCTGGAGCAGGCGCTCCTCGGGCCCGGCCTCCCGAACCGGCCGTGGTTCCGCCATCAGATCTACGCGCCGGGCTTCTACACGGGCTATGGCGTGAAGACGCTGCCGGGAATCCGCGAAGCGATCGAGCAGAAGGAGTGGGCGCAGGCGAACGAGCAGATCGCCGTCACCGCAAAAGTGCTGGAGAACTACGCGGACGAAGTGGAGAAGGCGGCGAAGTAAGCGGCCGCGGTTCCCGTCATTCTGAGCCGAGTGGTTGGGTGGAGCGGCGGAGCGCGGCGGGGGGTCTCCAGCGGGCAGATCGTCCCGGTGAGAGACTCTTCGCCGCGCTCCGCCGCTCCACCCGCCCTTCCCACCCCGCGGCTCCGCCGGCTCAGAGTGACGGGGAACGAGGCTCCGCCGGGGCGCGGATGTTCCACCGGCTCCGGATGGCGGAGGGGCGAACTACTTCTTCGGCAACATGTAGACGACCTCGCCCTTCCTCGACATGCCGAGGTCTTCGCGGGCGATGCGCTCGACGGCGTAGGTCGACTTCTTCACGCTCTCGATCTCGGCATGCAGCCGCGCGTTCTCGGACTGCAGCTTGGCGATGTCGACGTGGAGCTCGGCCACCCGTTTGCGCGCGTGCTGCAGGTCGGCGATGCCGCGGTCGCTGAAGAAGAACGAGATGAAGAAAACGAAGGTGAGGACGCCGGAGAGGAGGATGACCAGCCGGAGCGTCACCTGAGTGGCGCGCCGCGAGTCGTGGGTGGAGACAGCCGGCATTTCGTGATGAGTGTCGAAGGTCGCTCTCTCTCTGTCAAGTTGTCAGGGCGCGGAAGCCTTGACCGCCTTCATGATCGCCTGCCACGACATGTTCTGTCGGTCGACGTCGATGTCCAGCAGCGTGATGCCGGAGATCTGCTCCAGATCGGCCTTGAGCGCCCTGCAGGGCATGCACCACACCGCGCCCATGACCACGGCGACGGGCTCGTTTCTGGGTAGATCGATCGACTTTCCTTCCGGCGTTCTCACGGTCTCCAGGAATTGACTCAGTTGCGCCGCATTGGCGGGCGCCGGACCGGCAAACTCCTTCGCCAACCATTCGCGGCCCTGGCCGCCGTAGCCGGTAAACGAGAGAAGCTGGCGACCGGCGGCGTCATAGAGCCGGACCTCCGGAAGGTGCTGGTTGATGCTCACCCTGCGGCCCGGCCCGTTGATCTTGACGAACATCCCGGCCCAGGCGGCAGGCGTGAGTCTTCCCTTGAGGACGTGAGCGACCGGATGGGAGTCGCTGCCGTAAAGTGCCGGACCGGCGGTCGCGACGGCGAGTGCGAGGACGACGAGGCGGCGGCGCATCCGGCGATTGTAGCGGTGCGGCCGGTATAATTCGCACGTGCCCAGGGACTCGGCTTCGAACCCACTGACGGAACGGTACGCCTCCAGGGAGATGTCGTACCTCTTCTCCTCCGACTTCAAGTTTCGAACGTGGCGCCGCCTGTGGATCGCACTGGCCGAGTCGGAGAAGGAGCTGGGGCTGCCGATCACGGACGCCCAGATCGCCGAGCTCCGCGCGCACGCCGAGTCGATCAATTACGACGACGCTGAGCGCCGCGAGCGGGAAATCCGCCACGACGTGATGTCCCACATCTATGCCTACGGCCTTCAGGCGCCGTCGGCGAAGGGGATCATCCACCTCGGCGCGACCTCGGCCTTCGTCACCGACAACACCGACATCCTGCAGATGGCCGCGGCACTGCAGATCGTTCGAAGGCGCATCGTCAACCTGATGGCCAAGCTGCGCGAGTTCGCATGGCAATGGCGCGGCACGCCGGCGCTGGCCTTCACGCACTTTCAGCCGGCCCAGCTGACCACGGTCGGTAAGCGCGCGACACTCTGGCTGCACGACCTGCTGCTCGACTACCGCGAGATCGAGTTCCGCGAATCGCAGCTGGCACTCCTCGGTGTCAAGGGAGCCACCGGCACACAGGCGTCGTTCCTGAGCCTGTTCGAAGGCGACGAGACGAAGGTCCACACGCTCGAGCACCTCGTCGCCGCGAAGGTTGGCCTCAGGCGCAGCTATCCGGTCTCCGGCCAGACCTACTCGCGCAAGGTCGACTCGCAGGTTGTGAACGCGCTTTCGGGATTCGCGCAATCGGCGTCGAAGTTCGCCTACGACATGCGCCTGCTGCAGCACCTCCACGAGATCGAAGAGCCTTTCGAGGAAAAGCAGGTCGGTTCCTCCGCCATGGCCTACAAGCGGAATCCGATGCGTGCGGAGCGGATCGACGGGCTGGCGCGCCACCTCATCATCAACGCTCTGAATCCGGCCATGACCGCCGCCACGCAGTGGTTCGAGCGCACGCTGGACGATTCCGCGAACCGGCGCATCGCCATTCCTGAAGCCTTCCTGGCGGCCGATGCCATCGCCTTGATCTACGACAACATCGTGGGCGGGATCGTCGTGCACGAGGAAGTGATCGCGGCGGACGTGGCTCGCGAGCTGCCGTTCATGATGACCGAGAACCTGATGATGGAGGGCGTGCGCGGCGGCGGCGACCGGCAGGTGCTGCACGAGCGCGTGCGTATCCACTCGCAGGCGGCGGCGGACGCGCTCAAGGGCGGCGCACGGACGAACGACCTGTTCGACCGCATCGCTGCCGACCCGCTGTTCGGCATCGACCGGGCCGCGATCGACCGGATCGCCCGACCGGAGGATTACACCGGTCTTTCGAAGCAGCAGACCGAACGATTCCTCGAGGAAGACGTCGACCCGATTCTCGAGCACGAGCGAGCCGAGATCCGCGCGGAAGTCGGCGAGGTGCGGGTGTGACCGCGGATCGAAGGTGGCAGATCGCAGATCGCAGGGTGAGCTCCGCCCGGATCCTGTTCTCCGTTGCCGCGGCGGTCGCGCTGACGATGGCCGGCTGCGTGAGCACGGCGCCGCAACCGCAACCGCCGCAGACGCTGCACGGCGTGGCGAGCTGGTACGGAGAGGAATTCGCCGGGCGGACGACGGCCAATGGCGAGATCTTCGATCCGCTGCAGCTCACGGCCGCGCATCGCACGCTGCCGTTCGGGACCGTCGTCGACGTGAAAAACCCCAAAACCGGGCAGACCGTGCGCGTGCGGATCAACGATCGCGGGCCGTTCGTCGGTAACCGCATGATCGATCTCTCCTACGCCGCCGCGCGGCAGATCGGGCTGATCGACCCCGGCAGCGGCGAAGTCGACGTCACCATCGTCTCGATGGGGAAGGGCGACCGCGAGCCCCCGGCGCCGTACAGCGTGACCATCGGCGAGCCGAAGGAGAAAGTCCAGGTCGCCTCGTCCAAGCCTCCGAAGGTCGACTTCCCGCTTCCTTCGCAGGTGACGAAGAGTGCCCCCGCCTCGACGCCGGACGCCGACTTCAAGGTCGACGTGGTCGAGGAGCACGCCGGTGTCGTGACCAGGAAAGAGGTCGCGCCCGACGGAAAGACCTTCATCACCGTTCCGGTGAATCCGCAGGACGCAGACAAAGTGCCGGAGGTGAAGTCGGCACCGGGCCACAGCGCCGCAGAGTCACTGGACAACCGGAAGAGCACATCCGTTTCGCCGACGCCACCTCGCCGGAGCAGCGGGTTCATCGTGCAGGTCGGCGCGTTCTCGATCGAAGCGAATGCCAGGGCGCTTCAGGACCGCCTCACGCAGATCGGTCAGAAGAGCTACGTCGACCACGGCACGCTCTACCGGGTCCGCATCGGCCCGTTCGGCACACGCGACGACGCCGTGAAGGCTCGCACCGCCCTCGAGTCGAACGGCATCTCCGCGATCGTGCTGACGCCGTAGGGCAACGGCCGCCGTGCCGAACTCTCTCTGAGCCGGCGCAACCGCGTCCCCCGTCACTCTGAGAGAGTGACGGAAGAGCGCCTAGTGGCCTGTATCGGCTGAATTGGTACCACCTGGCTTGGTCTCGACGCCGTGAGCTTCGTTGCGCCTCCTCAGCATAGTCACCGCTATGCCTGCGTCGGCGCGCCTCGCTCACGTCGCCGATCCCGGCGCCACTGGTACCAATTCAACCAATACGGGCCACTAGAGGAGCTCCGACTCCGCAAAGAAGAACGAGATTTCGATCTTCGCGTTCTCGTCGGAGTCGGATCCGTGAATGGCGTTCTGCTCGATTGATTCGCCGAACTCCTTGCGGATCGTTCCGGCGTCGGCCTTGGCCGGGTCGGTGGCTCCCATGACCTTGCGCAGATGGGCGACCGCGTTGTCGCGCTGGAGCGCGGCCACGTAGACCGGCCCTGAAGTCATGTACTCGACGAGCCCGCTGAAGAATGGCCGCTCGCGATGCACTGCGTAGAAGCCCTGAGCCTGTTTCTGCGACAGGCTGGTCTTCTTCAGCCCGAGGATCTGAAAGCCCTCGGATTCGAGACGGCTGATGATTTTGCCGAAGTTGCCCTTGCGGACCGAATCCGGCTTGACGATGGTGAAGGTGCGATTGGACATCTGATTTTTTCCTTCCGAATGAAATCGGGCGGCGGATTATAACGGACAGCCCGAAAACGTCAGGCGATCGGCGCGATCACGAGGCCGTTCTCGAACCGGCAGTCCCCGTCGCGTGGAATTGACGGCTCATCGCGACAGATGACCGCGTTCTCGAACGAGCGGGGCATCGCGATCTCCACGCCATGACCAACGATGCAGGAAGTCAGTTTCGATCCGCGTGCGATCCGGCAGTCGTTCCAGACGAACGAGGCATCGAGATCGCCTTCCACGACAGAGCGGCGGCCGACAGTCGATCGCCGAGCGGTGCCGCTGATCCGAGCCGTAGTGTCGATGATCGAGCCGGTGTCGACGCGTGATCCGGCCGGAACATCGACCTTACCGGCGATCATCGCCTCGGCGAGTGCTCGCGACGCGGCCAGGTAACGCTGCGGTGTACCGATGTCGAACCACAGCCCGTCGTCGACGATCGCGGCGAGCGTCTCGCGCCCGCCGGCGATCAGCGGCCGGTACGTGTCCTCCACGATTCCGGAGACCTCGCGATCAGGCAGCTCACGAAGAATTCGCGCGCTGATGCAGTGCGAGCCGGAGAACATGAGCGCCTCGCCGGTGCCGGTGCCGAATCCCGTGACCCGGCCGCCCACCCGGTTGCGCGGTTGCGAGGTTGCGCGGTTGCGAGGTGTCTGGTCTCGTGACCTCGAAACCTCGTGACCGCGTGACCCCTCTTCAAAGTACACGGCCGTGAAGCAGTCTCCTTCGGGAGGATGGCGAAGTGTCAGGGCGGCGAGAGCGTCGGTGTCGCGGCGCGCTGCCAGCAGATCGTCGTAGGGTGGGAACTGGATCGTGTCGCCGTTGACGAGGAAGAAGTCGCGCTCGTGCTCGAGCAGCGGCCGCACCCTGCGGATCGCGCCCCCGGTGCCGAGGATTTCCTCTTCGTGCGAGAACGAGAAGCGGCAGCGGCCCGCATATTCGTCGCGGAGGAAGCGCTCGATCGGCTCGCCGAGGTGGTGAAGGTTGACGATGATCTCGTCGATGCCGAACCGCACGAGGTTCTCGACCGCGTATGCGATCAGCGGCCGGTTGCACAGCGGCACGAGCGGCTTCGGCAACGTCCAGGTCAGGGGTCGCAGCCGCGTGCCGAAGCCGGCGGCGAGAATCAGGGCTTTCATGAAGGTGTCGGGTGTCGGGTCTCGGGTGTCGGTTTCCTGAAACCCGACACCTGACACCCGACACCTATCCCGAGGTCAACTGGTCTGCAGGGAAAACCATGTGCTCCGGCAGGTCCGCGCGGGTGCGGCGGGCCTGCCGGTACAGATCGGCATAGGTCTGGCGAATGGCCTGATCCATGTTCATGCCAAGCTCGGCCGAGATCGTGCGGATCGTGTCGATGTTTCCCTCGATCTCGAAGTAATCGCCGATGGGAGTGCGGTCGATGACCACCTCGACGTCGCGAACGTGCCAGACCTCCCGGTACTTCTGGTAGCGGAAGACAGGCTTGAACCCGAGCGAATCGAGGAGCTGGATGGCCAGCTCGAAGCTCTCCACGCCTGTCTGCACTTCTTCCCGCGATTTGATGCCGCCTTCGATCGACATCGGTCCTTTGTACGTGGCGATGGAGTACTTGCCGAAGCGGCGCACGCGCAGCAGGGCGCCCTTGGTGCGCAGCTCGCCGCGGCGGTCGAGGACGATGTTGTCTTCGAACGTCTCGGCGTAGAGCCGTTGCGCGCTGAGGTCGTGCAGCTTGCGCGTCAGCTCGGCGCGATCGCGCAAGGGAAACTTCACTTCGATTTCCTGGGCCATGAATTGAGGTTATGCGGTGTTCTACCACGCAACTGCGTAACTGCGTAACCGCTGTGATCCTTGCCGGCGAAACGCGGCGAAGGATGGTGGCCATGTTGACCCGTCAGTTCTCGGTCGATCCACGCGAACACTTGGGCGTCCGTCAGGAACATGCGGAGGAGGCGCGAACGGCCCCTGAGTAGTGGCATTTTCTTCTGTTCCCAGAGCGGAGTGGCAATGCGCACCGACACGGAGCGATGTCTCGCCATAAGGGTGGATATGCTGCGGGCTGTGGACGTCGGTGACTCTCCCAGGCGTTCGTGCGGCCAGTCTTCCACCCAACCTAAGGAGGTATCCAATGTCGAGACCTTTCCGTTTCCTTCGCGCTGTTCTCACTCTCGCGCTTCTGGTTGTCGCCTTTCCGTCATCTCCACTTTTCGGGGCCGATCAGCAGGCTGCCAAAGCACAATTACCGTCGATTCGGGGTGTGGACGAACCTCCCATACAGTTCGAATGGTCCAGGGTAGCAGCCGATCAAACGACGACGCCGCACAAAGCCGGCGTTTTATGCGAAGGCTCTGAGTGCTTTGAGGCTGCCACTGCTGCTATTACTGCTCTCCCAGGGATTGCGAGGCTACATATCCCGGTGTGTAGCACCTACGTCAGCGGCCGAGTCACACGCGCCGGCCGCCCTGTATCGGCGCACATCAGGTTCTTGACCGGCGACGCGTTCTCGGATCCTGCGACAGGAAGGTATGTAGCCCTGCTCCCGCGGCTGCCCGACAGGAGCCCCGTCTATGTCGTCGCCTGCGACGACTCGTTTGCATATGTGCATGTTCCACGCGCACCGATCCCGAATGGCGCAGGCTACGACTTTGAAATCCCTGCGAACGAAATTCGGATCGAGGTTCAAGACCAAACAACTTCAGCTCAAACCCAAACCTCGGAGTGGCCGAGTCACCGTGAGTGGGTATTCGCATCTGTTTTGGACTCGAGGCGGTGCCGTCACCGAAGACGCTGCAATCGACGACAGCGGCGAATTCAATTACCAATTCGTGCACGGTACTGACGAGCACGTCATCTTGGTGGGCAGTGCCCCCTTGTACGTCGCTTCCGCTCAGCCGGTCGATGGGGAATTGACCATCGAGCCCGCGATCGCCTCGATTCATGACTTGCGGCTCAGTCTCGGTCCGCGAAATCCGCAGAAGAGCGCCATTGTGGCGCTCTGGCTTGCTGGCGTACGAATCCCGAACCAAGCACTCGCAATGCATCAAATGCGACATCACCAACCCTGGTGGATCAAGGACGGGAGCGCATTGGTCATTCCACAACTGCCGACGGCGTACGGAATCGCAGTTGCCCAGGGACCCGATCCTTCCTTGCTGCCGTCAAACGGGAACATTAATGACCTGGGGCTTTTCTTCGGTCGGGCGCTGCATCCCGTTAGCGGAGGCGAGTTCGTTTTTGAATGATTACAAGGTCGCCCAGGACTTTCGCGCGACGGGAATGGATCCCCTCGAGCCGGGCCTTCGCGGCCTGAACCGCGGGGATTCCCTCCCGCGCTTCAAGCCTCCAGCGCCTGGCCGGCTCAGGATGACACGCCGGATGACACGCTCCGCGCTCCCGGACCATCACTTTCTCAAGACTTCCACTCCCGGCAACGACGACCCTGAAATGAACTCGAGCGATGCGCCCCCGCCGGTGGAGATGTGCGTGATCCGGTTTGCGAAGCCGGAGGCCTTCACAGCTTCGACCGACTCGCCTCCGCCGACCACCGTCGTGGCGTTGCTGTCCACGACTGCACGTGCGATGGCCTGCGTTCCCTTCGCGAAGGCCTCCTTCTCGAACACGCCCATCGGGCCGTTCCAGAACACGATCCGGGCGTTGCGCAGCGATTGCGTGAAGAGCTGAATCGTCTTCGGCCCGATGTCGAAGGCCTTCTGTGTATCGGCGAGGCCCGCCGATACGTCGATCGTCGTGATGTCCTTCGGGTTTTCCAGATCGTCGGCCACGACGAGGTCCACGGGCAGGACCACGTGCGCCCGGTGCTGACCGTCGAGGATCCGCTTCGCAACGTCGATCGAATCCACGTCGACGAGCGAGCCGCCCATCCTCACGCCTTTGGCCAGAAGGAAGGTGTTGGCCATGCCACCGCCGATCAGCACCGTATCGGCGAGCTTCACGAGCGCCTCGAGCGGCTCGATCTTTCCGGCGATCTTCGCGCCGCCGAGGAGAGCGACGAACGGCCGTTCGGAGACCTGGGTGACGCGCTGCAGGAAGTCGAGCTCGCGCTCCAGCAGCCTGCCGCCGGCCGTACGGGCTTTGTCGAGCAGCCGCGGCAAGGCGTCGATCGAAGCATGAGCGCGATGCGAGGCGCCGAAGGCGTCGTTCACGTAGTAGTCGCCGAGCTTGCGCAGCCCCTGCGCGAACTCCTGGTCGTTCGATTCCTCGCCCGGATGGAAGCGCAGGTTCTCCAGAAGGAGCACCTCGCCCGGTTTGAGGTCGCGGCTCTTTGCTTCGGCGTTCGTGCCGATGCAGTCGTCCGCCCACTGCACGTTCGCGCCGCAGAGCGAGGCCAGCTTCTCTCGAACCGGAGCCAGGGAGTACTTCTCCTTGCGCTGCCCCTTGGGCCGGCCGAGGTGGCTGGCGATCACGATGCGGGCGCCGCGGTCGCGAAGGATCTTCAGCGTCGGCAGCGTCTCCTCGATGCGCGTGGCGTCGGTGATGCGGTTCCCTTCCAGCGGGACGTTGTAGTCGACGCGGTAGAACACGCGCGCGCCGTCCGGCAGAGCGAGGTCGTCGAGCGTACGGATCTTGATCATGGCACTCCCCTGATTTGTGTCCGAAGGGACCTTTTGGGACGAGAAGAGAAGTGCTGAGTACTGAGTGCTGAGTACTGAGTGCTGAGTACTGAGTGGACTCGTTCCAACTCAGTGCCCGACTCAGTACTCAGCACTCAGTACTCAGCACTCAGTACTCAGTACTCAGCACTCGTGTTCACCTCGATGCGGCGAGCGAGGGGGCCTGCTTCTTGACCCGCGCCACGTAGGCGATCAGGTCGAGAACGCGGTTCGAGTAGCCCCACTCGTTGTCGTACCAGGCCAGGATCTTGAAATTGTGCGCATCGACCGACTTCGTGAACGTCGTGTCCACGATCGCCGAGTGCGCGTCGTGGTTGAAGTCGACCGAGACGAGCTGTTCGTCCGAATACGTGAGGATGCCTTTGAGCTCGCCGTCGGCGGCCTCGCGGACCGCGCTGTTGATCTCCTCGATGCTGGTCGCCTTGTCCGTCGTGAAGGTCAGGTCGACGAGCGAGACGTTCGGCGTCGGCACGCGAATCGAGATTCCGTCGAACTTTCCCTTCAGCTCGGGGAGCACGAGAGCGACCGCCTGGGCGGCGCCCGTCGTCGTCGGAATCATCGACAGTGCAGCGGCACGGGCACGGCGGTGATCCTTGTGCGGGAAGTCGAGGATCACCTGGTCATTCGTGTACGAGTGGATCGTCGTCATGATGCCCGACTTGATGCCGAAGCGCTGGTGCAGCACTTTGGCCACCGGGGCCAGGCAGTTCGTCGTGCAGGAGGCGTTCGAGATCACCTTCTGCGTGGCGGCGTTGAGCGCTTTTTCGTTCACGCCCATGCAGATCGTGATGTCGGCGTCCTTCGACGGCGCGGAGATGATGACGTGCTCGACGCCGTCGCGCAGATGCGCCGAGGCCTTTTCCTTCGTCGTGAAACGGCCGGAAGACTCGACCACGAGCTCCACGCCCAGTTCGCTCCAGGGAATCTTGCTGGGGTCGGGATTCGAGAAGACCCGCAGCTCCTTGCCGTCGATGCTGAGACCGTTCGTGCTGGTTGCGACCTTGTTGGGGATCGTGCCGTGCACCGAGTCGTACTTCAAGAGGTAGGCGAGCGTCGCCGCATCCGTCAGGTCGTTGACCGCGACGAACTCGATGTCGCCTGTCTTGCGCTCGAGCGCGGCACGCACGACATTGCGGCCGATGCGCCCGAAACCATTTACACCAACTTTCACCATATTGCCTCCGTCGGATTCTGGGGGTCGGATGGTTGCGGCCATGCGGCGCGATCCGGCACGCGGTCGCCACAATTCGGCCCCCGGCTCTCGGTAGTATATCGGCCGACATGTCCCAAGGCTCTCAACCCGTCGAACCGATTCGCTGGACCGCCGATACGCTGCACCTTCTGGACCAGCGCCGTCTGCCTCACGAGGTCACCTATGTGGCGTGCCACACCGCACGTGAAGTGGCCGTGGCCATTCGCGACATGGTCGTCCGCGGCGCGCCGGCCATCGGCGTGAGCGCCGCCTTCGGCATGGCTCTGGCGTGGAAGGGCGGCGAGGACCTCCGCAGCGCTGCGGATGAGCTCCGCCGCGCCCGCCCCACCGCCGTGAACCTGATGTGGGCCGTCGACCGCATGCTCGAGGCGCGCCAGCGCGGCGCCGACCTCGTCGTCGAGGCGCAGGCCATGTTCGACGCAGACGTGGCGGCGAATCGCCGCATCGGCCGCTTCGGAGCCGAGCTCCTCGGCAATCGCGCCACCGTCCTGACGCACTGCAATGCCGGCGCGCTGGCCACGGCCGGTTACGGTACTGCGTTGGGCGTGGTCCGCGCAGCCGTGGAGAGCGGGAAGAACATCGCCGTCTTCGCCGACGAGACCCGCCCGTACCTGCAGGGCGCTCGTCTGACAGCGTGGGAGCTGCAGCAGGAAGGGATCGACGTCACACTGATCACCGACAGCATGGCCGGCCATTTTTTTCAGCAGGGGAAATTCGACGCCGCGGTCGTGGGCGCCGACCGGATCGCCGCCAACGGCGATACCGCGAACAAGATCGGAACGTATACGGTTGCGGTGCTGGCGAACGCGCACGGAGTTCCGTTCTACGTTGCGGCACCGATGTCGACGATCGACGTCAGCTGTCCGAGCGGCGAGGGCATCCCGATCGAAGAGCGCAGTGCGACCGAAGTCATCGAGATCCTCGGGCGCCGCATGGCACCGGAAGGGGTGGCGGTGCGGCACCCTGCATTCGACGTGACGCCGGCGCGACTGATCACCGCGATCATCACGGATCGCGGAGTGCTGCGCCCGCCATACTCGGAATCGATCGCCCGGGCCGTGGCCGGGAACCAGCAGGGGAGTTGATCATGGCAGAAATCGAAGAGGGAGCGGGACAGAACGAGCAGATCGAGGGACTGGGTCAGCCGTCCGAGCCGGAAGCGGCCGCGACTGATGGCGGCGCCGTCCCCGGTTCCGGTAAGGCCGGAGATTTTGCCGGATTCGAAAACGGCGCGGGCGAGCCTGTCGTGCCTCAGCCGCCGCCTCCCGCCACGCCGTCGACAGCGGCCGCGACGGTCGCGGCCGTTCCCCGTTCGCTGTTTCTGGCGCGCATCGTCCAGGCGTTGTGGTTCGGCAGCGGCGTCTTCGTCATGTTCGCGGCGCTCGCGGTTTTCCGGGCGCTGTCGCCGGTGGATGCCGCCGATGCCGTCGGGGCGATGCTCACGCGATGGCACTACATCGCCCTTCTCGCGCCGGCCCTGCTGACGCTGATCGAGTTCCGGCGGGCCCGCACGCGGATGGTCATGATCCTGTTCGTCGCCATTCTCCTGGCCGCGCTGGAGGGATTCTCGGATCTCCGCATTCGCAGGATGAGGGAGGAGTCGCCGGTGGCCATCAGCTCGCTGGACCGGAATGATCCGGTGCGCCGCCGATTCGGTGCCCTGCACGGCTTTTCGTCGATCCTGCTGGTTGCCCAGATCGCGGCTGCGGCTGCGGCCATCGCCGCGGAGCCCGACCCGGACGTGTAGCCCTCTCGGTCCGCAGGCTGACCCGGGGTTGAGCAACGGCGAAATGTTGGATGTTGAAGTTGAATGAGGCGCTTCCGGCTTTGGAGTGGGTCAAGGATGGGCGTCGAGCCGCTCCGCGGCTGGAGTGCTCTCTTCGAAATTTCGCCGAACCCACTGAATATCCTGAAGAGCCTTGAATGAAGATTCAGACCTCGTTAAGACCTCGTTCCGAACGGCTACTTCGGACTTCGCTTCTATCCCAACAATTCCATCGTGCGCTTCATCCGGCCGTCGATCGTCATCGACAGGCAGGAGGACCTTCACGGCCACACGCTCTTTCAGCAGGGCTCGATCGGTGCGGTGTTCCTCGGCGCGAGGAACCTTCAGGCACAGGTTCTGGTCCGGCCCGGGGAGAAGGTCCTCGTCGGCGGGAAGACGCTCCAGCAGACGTACGGAACATGGCTGGTGCAGATCGATCCATCCCGCCGCTTCACGCGCGTGCTGCTTCAGGTTCGCCAGGGACAGTCGATCGATTTCGCGAATGCCCGCACCGGGAATGGCGTGTCCGCGCAGTTCACGGCAATCGTTCGTCCAATCGACAGGACCACGTTCGAGCTCGACGCCAGCCGGGAGTGGCTCAACGCGGGAGGTGGCCGGCTTTACACTGCCAATGTGGAGCGGCTTCGATCGCTCTACAGCTTCACCTCGAATTCGATCGTCCGCCTGATCCTTCAATACGATGACGTGAACCGGAATCCGAGCCGCTACACCTTCGCAGTGCCGCAGCACAGCGGGACATTTCTCGGATCGCTTCTCTACAGTTACAAGCTGAACTGGCAGACCGTGCTCTTCGTCGGCTACGGGGATGATCGTGTGCTGACGCCGACGAACGATCTCGTGCGCGCGGACCGCTCCGTGTTCTTCAAGGTCTCGTACGCGCTGCAGATGTAGGGACGCGCAGCAGCGCGTCCGCCACTCTCGTTGTTTCCGCCTCGCACCGGGGTTGCGGACGCGCAGCAGCGCGTCCCCTACCCGACGACGGGATTTCCCTCGATGTCCATCTCGTGGAGCGGATAGCCGAGGGTGGCGAGGGGCTCGCGGATCTGGGCGGCGTTGCCGACGATGACGATGAGGACGCGCTCGGGGTCGATGTACTTGTTGGCCACGCGGGCGATCTCGTCCTTGTCCACGGCGTCGATGTTCTCGCGGTAATGGTCGAAGTAATCCTCGGGCAGGCCGTAGAGCTCCATGTCCAGCAGGCGGCTGGCGATGTCGCTGGCGCTCTGCACGGTGGCCGGAAAGACGCCGATCAGGTAGTTCTTGGTGTCTTCCAGCTCGCGGTCCTCGATGTCGCCGCTGCGGATGCGCCGCAGCTCCAGCAGCACTTCATCGACCGATTCGCGCGTGACCTCGTTGCGCACCGGCGCGCTGACCACGAAGGGGCCGGCCTCGCGGCGGAAGGCGAAGGTCGAGCGAGCGCCGTACGTGTAGCCGTGGCGCTCGCGGAGGTTGAGGTTGATGCGGGAGTTGAACACCCCGCCTAACAAGGCGTTCATGACCGAGATCGCGAAATAGTCTTCGGAGCTGCGGGCCACGCCGATGTGGCCGATGCGGATCTCCGACTGCACCGCCTGGGGCCGGTCGATGATGTAGACGCGCGAGCTGTCGATCGGCGCCGGAGTGACCTGCGGGCGAGCCGGCTCGGCCCCCCTGGCCCATTCGCCAAAGCTCCGGCGGGCGAAGTCGATGGCCGCTTCCGGTGTGACGTCGCCCGAGATCACCAGCGCCGCATTGTTGGGCAGGTAGTTCGAACCGTAGAAGCGCCGGATGTCGTCGAGCGTGATGCGGGCGATGCTCTCGGGATTGCCGGCGACGGAGTTGCCGTACGCGCCGGTGCCGTAGAGCAGGCCGGCAAAGCGCTTGCCGGCGATGGTGGCCGGCTCGTCGCGCTGCTGCAGCAGTTCCATCAGCCGTTCGCTGCGGACGCGATCGAGGCCGTCGGCCGGCAGGTTCGCCTTGTACGTGACGTCGCCGAGGATGCTGATCGACGGCAAGGCATTGCGGCTGAGAACGTCGATGGAAACGTACGACGCGTCCCAGTCCGCGCCCGTGCCGAGCGCTCCGCCCAGCAGTCCGACGTCCTCGGCGAGCCGGAGTGCATCGCGGCTGCCGGCGCCCTCGTCGAGGATGTCGGCGGTCAGCGAGGCCAGTCCCGCCAGCTCGGCCACGTCGTGGTCGGCGCCCGATTTCACGATCGTCCGCAGCGAGAGGATCGGCGCGCTGTGGTTCTCGGCCACGAGGACGCGCAGTCCGTTGTCGAGCGTGGCCCGCGTGATGTGCGGAAACCGGTAAGGCCGCGGCGGACCGGGCTGGGGCGGAGTGGTGCGATCGATCGTCATCTTCGTCATTTCCCGGGCAGGAAGAAGCTCGTGGCCCGGTTTTCCGGCACGAGGTACTTCGCGGACACTGCGGCGACGTCTGCGGTCGTCGAAGCGCGGTACGGGTCGAGCCAGGTGTTGACGATCGTCGGATCGTCGAAATAGGTCGAGAGCATCCCCACCAGGTCGGCGCGGGAGTCGTAGTTTTCGAGCTGGTGCGCGTACTCGATCTCGGCGCGGTTGACGGCGCGCGTGAGCTCGTCGGCGGTGATCCCGTCGCGGGCCAGTCGCGCGATCTCCTCGTCGATGGCGCGCTCGATGGCTTCGATGTCGACGCCTTCCTTGGCCGTGGCCTGCAGCATGAGCATGCCCGTGGCCTCGGTGGGCAGGACGTACGCCGCCACGTCCTGGGCAATCTGCTTCTCGAACACCAGGGAGCGATCGAGCCGGCTGGCCTTGTCCCCGCTCAATACCGTCGTCAGCAAGTCGGCGTGGATCCACTCCGGCGTTCCCATCTTCGGCAGGTGATAGAGGCGATAAAGCCGGGGCAACTGCACCTGGGCCGGGACGGTCTCGCGGCGCTCACCGCCCATCGGCTTCCGCTCCAGGGTGAAGTGCGGAAATGAGCCGCCGGGTGCGATCGGACCGAAGTATTCCTCGACCAGCGCCTTCGCCTCGGCCGGGATGAAATCGCCGACGAGCGTCAGCACGCAGTTGTCGGGACGGTACCAGGTGGCGAAGAAGTCGCGGATGTCGTCGAGGGAGGCCGCCTGCAGGTCGTCCATCGAGCCGATCGTCGGCCAGTGGTAGGAGTAGTCGGGATCGTAGGCCAGGTGCAGCATCCGCTCGAAGGCGGTGCCGTAGGGGACGTTGTCGTAGCGCTGGCGGCGCTCTTCCTTGACCACCTCGCGCTGGATGTCGAGCTTCTCCTGGGTCAGGGCCGGGAGAAAGAACCCCATGCGGTCGGATTCCAGCCACAAACCAAGTGCCAAATAGTTAGATGGTAATGTTTCAAAGTAATTAGTTCGATCAAAGAACGTCGTTCCGTTGAGGACGCCGCCCACCGACTGGACATAGCGGAAATGCTCGTTGTTCCCGACGTGCTCGGATCCGGAAAAGAGCATGTGCTCGAACAGGTGGGCGAACCCGGTGCGGCCGGGCCGCTCGTTCTTCGATCCCACGTGGTACCAGAGGTTGACGGCCACCAGGGGCGCGGAGTGGTCTTCGTTCAGCACTACGCGCAGTCCGTTGCCGAGCTCGTACTGTTCGATCTGGAGCATAGGGCGGGTGGTTGTATCACAGGTTGCGCGGTTCCGCGGTTGCGCGGTTCCGCAGTGAAAAGCGGGCGCGGATCGTGTGCCGTGCCGTCGCGCAGGATTGTGACGGAATCCATCCGGGTGACACCGCGCAACCGCGCAACCGCGTAACCTCGTAACCGGTTGTGCGGTGAGGTAAGTGCACCAACCGCTGTGCTATCTTCCGGGGCGTCCGAATGCCCGAAAAGCCGCTCCCGTTCCGCCATATCGCCATCGAGGGGCCGATCGGCGTCGGCAAGACGTCGCTGGTCACGTTGCTGGCCAAGCGCTTCCGCGGCACGAAGATCCTCGAGGACGTCGACAACCCTTTCCTGGACGACTTCTACAAGGACAAACGCGGCGCGGCCTTTCGCTGCCAGCTCTTCTTCCTCCTGTCGCGCTTCGACCAGCAGCGTTCGATCACTCAGCGGGATCTCTTTACCGAGCTGATCCTTGCGGACTACACGTTCCCCAAGGACAAGATCTTCGCGTACCTCACTCTCGAGGATTCGGAACTGCTGATCTACAACAAGCTCTACGATCTTCTTTACGAATCGGTGCCGAAGCCCGACCTCGTGATCTACCTTCAGGCCGGCCTTGATACACTCTTGAAGCGCATCAAGAAGCGCGGGCGTGCTTACGAAAAGGCGATCTCGCCACAGTATTTGCAGGAGCTCAGCGAGGCGTACTCACATTACTTTTACCGGTATGACGAGACGCCATTGCTGGTCGTCAATACGAACGAGATCGATTTCGTGAACACGGCCGAGCATTTCGATCAGCTCGTCGAGCAGATTCGAAATGCACAAAAGGGAACGCAGTACTACGTACCGCTTGGATCCTGAGTCCACGGACCGAGACGGGAAACGAAGTGCTGAGTACTGAGTGCTGAGTACTGAGTGGCACAATCCACTCAGTACTCAGCACTCAGCACTCAGTACTCGTTCCTTCCTCCTCGGTCCGGAGGAGGAGCAGATGTCAGCAGCCCCCGTCAAACGAGTGACCGTCCCGGCCCTGCGGGCGATGAAGTCGCAGCAGCGGATCGGAGTGCTGACGGCCTACGATTTTCCCAGCGCTAAGATCGCCGATGCCGCCGGCACCGACGTCATCCTCGTCGGCGACTCACTGGGCATGGTCGTGCTCGGCTATCCCGACACGCTGAGCGTCACCGTCGAGGACATGCTCCACCACACCCGGGCCGTCGCCCGTGGCGTGACCCGGGCGCTGGTCGTGGGCGACATGCCCTACCTCTCGTACCACGTCTCGATCGAGGAGTCGGTTCGCAACGCCGGCAGGTTCATCCAGGCCGGTGCGCAGGCGGTGAAGGTCGAAGGGGGGAAGCCGTCGCGGATCCGGACCATCGAAGCAATCCTCGATGCCGAGGTGCCGGTCATGGGGCACATCGGCCTGACGCCGCAGTCGGTCAACGCCATCGGCGGATTCAAGCTGCAGGGAAAGAACGCCGAAGACGCACGGCGCCTGATCGAGGAAGCGGAAGCGCTGGACCGCGCCGGCTGCTTCGCACTGGTGCTGGAGTGCGTGCCGGCCGAACTGGCGGCGTTCATCACCGGCCGCATCTCGATCCCGACGATCGGCATCGGAGCCGGCCCGCGATGCGACGGACAGGTGCTCGTCCTTCACGACCTGCTCGGTCTCTATCAGGGCACCTCGCCGAAATTCGTGCGCAAGTACGCCGACCTCGGCGCGGAGATGCAGAGCGCGCTCGAGCACTACCTCCGCGACGTGCGCGAGGGGACGTTCCCCACCGAAGCGGAGTCGTTCCACGGTACGAGCGAAGAAGAGTTGAAGCGCCTCTACGGCAGCTGCGACAGCGAGGGCATCGTCGTCGAGATCCAGGCGAAGTCCTGAGTCCTGAGTGCTGAGCGGGTCCCCGTCCTGAGCCGGCGGAACCGCGGGGGTGGTGGATGGGCGGGAGCGGTGGAGCGCGGCGAAGAGTCTCTTACCGGGACGATCAGCAGGTTTGAGACTCTTCGCCGCGCTACGCCGCTCCACCCGCCCGGCCACCCCGCGGCTCCGCCGGCTCAGAGTGACGGGGCTTCGGTTCCGCCGGCTCACGGGGTTCGCCATCCCGCGACCGCCCGAGTCGCGGCGATACACTCAGGACTCAGGACTCAGAACTCAGAACTCAGGACTCGAAAGTGCTGATCACTCAGACGATCGACGACACCCGCAGCGCGGTGGATGCGGCAAAGGCTCACGGACGGCGCGTTGGACTCGTGCCGACGATGGGCTTTCTTCACGAGGGCCACCTCTCGCTCATCGACGTGGCCCGAAGCGCCGGCGCCGAGTTCATCGTGGTCTCGATCTTCGTCAATCCGCGGCAATTCGGGCCGAACGAAGACTTCGCGCGATATCCGCGCGACGAGGACGGCGACGTCCGGCTGCTGTTGGGCAAGGACGTCGATGTGCTGTTTCTGCCGGCCGTCGAGACGATGTATCCGCCGGGGTCTCAGACGACGGTCTCAGTCGGCGCGGTGGCGAAGCCGCTGGAAGGTGCGCGCCGGCCGGGGCACTTCGACGGAGTGGCCACGATCGTTCTCAAGCTGTTCGAGATCGTGCAGCCGGATGTGGCCGCGTTTGGACGGAAGGACGCGCAGCAGTGCGCGGTGATCGACCGGATGGTGCGCGACCTCGACCTGCCGGTGAGCCTCGCTTTCGGCGAAACGATGCGCGAGCCCGACGGCCTGGCGATGTCGTCCCGCAACAGCTATCTGACGCCCGAACAGCGCGCCATCGCGCCGGTCCTGCACCGCGCGCTGCGGGCGGGCGAGGATGCCTTGCGGCACGACGTGGAGAGCGTCGACTCGATCGAGCGTCTCATGCACACCGTCGCCGCAGAGGGAGCGGGCGTAGAGGTCGACTATCTGGCGCTCGTCGACCCCGAGACCTTCGAGCCTCCGGTCGATTTCGATCGCGACCTCCTCGTGGCGGGTGCCGTCAGGATCGGAAAAACCCGCCTGATCGACAACATCCGCATTCCGAAAGAGGCCATCCCGCATACGAAGATCGGCTGAGACCACAGACGACAGACAATAGACGACAGACGACAGACGACAGACCACAGACGACAGACCGCAGACCACAGAGCAGGCTCGCTGCGCTCGCCCGCAACCCAACGCATCGACCGCCGATCGCCGTCCGCCGACCTCTGTCGGGCGCTACGCGTCCTCCGCGAACATCGGGGGCCTCCGGTACGGCGGCCTGACGGCCGCCGCTAATTTCTGACCGGCGGCGTCGCCGCCTCTGCGCAACGCGATCGACTCATCATCGGACGACCGCTCATGGTCCGTGGTCTGTGGTCTGTGGTCTGTCGTCTGCGGTCTGCGGTCTGCGGTCTGCGGTCTGCGGTCTGCGGTCTGTGGTCTGTCGTCTGCGGTCTGCCTCTCTCAGTGCGTCCGCGCGAAATCGATGAAGCCGCGCTCGATGTCCACGCCGATCAGCTTCACCCGCAGGCGATCGCCGATGTCGAGGTCCTCGACTCCGTGCACCAGCTTTCCTTCGACGGGGGGATGGAAGATGCGCACCCAGGTGCCCTTGTCGGCCGCGCCGGTGACGATGGCGTCGAAGCGCTCGCCGATCCGGCCGGACAGAAGCAGCGACGCTGCCGACTTGCGGACCCGTCGCTCGACCTTGTTCGCGGCGTCTTCCTGTTCGGTGCAGTGCGAGGCCAGTGCTTCGAGCTCGTCGCGGTCGTAGGTCGGCTTCGTTTTCGAAAGGGCCGCCTTCACCAGCCGCCCCGTGATCAGGTCGGGGAAGCGCCGGTTCGGAGCGGTCGAGTGCGTGTAGTCGCGAACCGCCAGGCCGAAATGCCCGATGGGAGCCTGCCCCGGAACTTCGACGATGTACTCGCCGGCGCCCATGGCCTTGACGATCGAGAGCGAAAGGTCGGGGAAGCGCAGCGGATCGCGCTTGCGCTGCGCGATCAGGAACTTCTCCAGCGCCGGAGCATCGGGCTCGCCGGGCAATCGATCCCCGTGATCCTCGGCGATCCTGACGATGCGGTCCCATCGTTCCGGCGTGCGCACGACGCGGCGAAGGCTGGGCAGACGGTTCCCTGCCAGAAAGCGCGCCGTGACTCCGTTCGCCGCGATCATGAAGTCCTCGATGAGCATCGTGGCGTTGTTGCGCCGCTCCTGCAGCAGGTCGGCGATGCTGCCGTCGTGAAAGACCGGGCGCGGCTCGATGGTCTCGAGGTCGAGCGCCCCATGCTCGTGCCGCAGCTCGCGCATGCTGTCGGCGATGCGGTCCTGGAGCTTGAGGTTGTCGGTCAGGCCCGGCAGCTTTGCGGCCTTTTCCGGGGGAGCCTCGCCCCCGAGGAAGGCGCCGACGCCGTTGTAGGTCAGCTGAGCCTTGTTCAGGACGCGGGCGCGGTAGATCTCGCCGCCGTCGACGGTTCCGTCGGCGTTCACGATCATGTCGATGACGATGGCGATGCGCTCCTCTCCTTCGTTGAGCGAGGTCAGGCCGGTGGAGAGCTTCTCCGGAAGCATCGGAAAGATGCGCGCAGCGGTATAGACGGAGGTGGTGTTCTGGGCCGCGTGCCGGTCGATGGGCGTGCCCTTGGAGACGAGCGCATCGACGTCGGCGACGGCGACCATGGCCCGGGCGCGGCCGCTGCCGAGGTCCTCGGCCACGGTGAGCTGGTCGAGATCGCGCGAGTCGTCGTTGTCGATCGAGCACCAGAGCAGGTTGCGCAGGTCGCGCACCGAGCCGTCGGATGCCTTGGCCGGCGAGTTCAGGGTGGCCAGCTGCTGTTCGGCGGCCGGTGAGAAGTCGGGGAGCAGGCCGCGGTCGATCATGGCCTGATGAGCGATCTCCTGAAGCATCTCCCGGTCGTTGCCGTGGGTGGGCTGCCGTTGCATGTTCATGAGCGCGAGACGTTACCATCACCTCTCATGCAGCCGAAACTCTCGCCGGCCGGAGATCGGGCGCTGCTCGTGGAAGTGGGCGAGATCACCGCCGCGCATCTGCACGCTGCGGCCGTGGCGGTGCGTTCATCTGGCGGAGTCGTGGCATGCATCGTGGGCCAGGAGTCGCTGTACGTGATCTTCGACCGCCGGCCGCAGCCCGAGACGGTTCTGCGCGCGCTGGCCGGCGCGGACGCGCAGCACGTCGAGCCGCGGCGGCATGCCATCGAGATCAGTTTCGCTGCGGAGCACGCCCCCGACCTGCGAGAGCTGCTCGATCGGATCTCCATCGATAATCCGGAATTCCTGGCCCGCGTCCGATCGCTTCGCCTCACCGCGCGCTATCTCGGCTTCCGAGCCGGTTTCGCGTACTTCGACGGCTGGCCCGAGGAGTGGCGGATGCCGCGCCGCCCCACCTCACGGCTGCGCGTGCCCCGCGGGAGCTTCGCCATCGCCGGACCGAGCGCCGGTTTCTACACGATCGACTCTCCCGGCGGCTGGAACATCCTCGGCCGCACCGCCGCCCCGCTCTGGGATGCGCGTCGCGACCCGCCGAACCTGATCGCCGCGGGCGACGAGGTTGCGATTGTGCCGGTCGAAGATCTGAGGCCGATGCCCGACATCGCCGAGTCCGTCCCGCCGCCGCAGATCGCGGGTGTGGAGTTGCTTGCGAATGCGCAGTTCGCCACGGTGGTCGGCCGCAGCGACTGGAGCCGTATCGAATGCGGACTCGCACCCGGCGGTGCATTCGACGAAGAATCGGCAATGCTCGCCAATCGGCTTGCCGGCAATCGCGACGATGCCCCGCTGCTCGAATGCGCGATGGTCGTGCCGCGGTTGCGCTTCGACCGCGACAGCGTCGTCGTCTGGTGCGGAGCCGAATGCGACCTGCCGCAGGCCACGCCTGTGAGCGTCGGCGGAGGCCGGGACATCGCGGGTGGCCGGATTCGCGGCGGCCTGCGCGGATGGCTTGCGGTCGGAACCAGCGATCACGGGTCCCCTGGAGGGTCCTCTGATCCACTCGCCGTATCGAGATCCGATCGCCTGACCATCGCCGCCGTCGCAGGTCCGCACGAGACGCCGCTTCGCTCGATCACGTGCGAAGTCACCGCGCAGCTCAATCGCGTCGGCATCCGCATGCGGCCGCTGGATCCGATCGGCTTCGAAGCACCCGGCGACCTGCCGTCCTGCGGCACGCAGTTCGGCACGATCCAGCTCCATCCCGACGGATCGCTCGTGGCCATGGGGCCCGATCATCCGATCACCGGCGGATACCTGCAGCCGATGACCATTCGCTGGGACGAGCGCTGGAAACTGGCGCAACTCGCACCGGGGGATCGGGTGCGATTCGTCTGCTGATACGCGATCCGCGATCCCCTTCATCGTGAGCCGGCGAGACCGCAACCCCCGTCACTCCGAGCCGGCGCAACCGCGGGGGCGGTGGATGGGCGGGAGCGGTGGAGCGCGGCGAAGAGTCTCTTACCGGGACGATCAACAGGCTTGAGACTCTTCGCCGCCGCTCCGCCCGACCCCTCGTGTGGCGCGGGCTTTCCACCCCGCCGGGGAGGGCAGGCTGGAAAGCCTGCCCCACACCGCCGGTTTAGAGGGACGCGCTCCTCACTCCCCGTACGTGTATCCCTCGCGCGCCTTCACCTGGAACTCGGGATGGTTTCTCACCGACACCGTGACCTTCTGGTACCCGTGCGTACCGCGCGCGTGGTGGGCCCTGTAAGTGATCAGGTAGTAGCCGTTGTTCAGCTGCTCGACTTTCTTCAACAGCGGCTTGAACGACACCGCGTAGCGGTAGTACTCGCCGTTGGTGTCGGCGGTGATCTGTTCGAGCGTCTGGTGGAAGGCGGGGATGTCCGGTGCGTCCTCGCGCATGAGGTTCATCGCGTAGACCGTGACGTCGGCGCTGTTGAGCGACTGGATCATCGCAGGGTAGTACCGGCTCTGATCCATGATCACGCCATTGCGGATTTCCTGGCCCGGTTCGTAGATGCCGGGAGAAAAGAGGATGAGGTTCTTTCGTCCCTCGATCGGCCGGAGAGCATTGCCGAGGACCTCGAGGCCTTCGTAGACGGTGCCGGTCTTGTCCATCATTTCCGTCATGTTCATCGAGGCCAGCAGCGACTGGCCGCGCGTTCCCGATTTCGTGGTGATGCCCTTGCCGAAGGTGCCCGCTTCGTTGAGTGCGGCGATGAGCTGCTTCTTGTCGTCGGTGAAATCGCTGTAGACCTTGAGCCGGACGTCATGCCCGACGACGGCGACCTTGTCTCCCGGCCGCAGCTGCGTGCGCACGAACTCACGCGCGGCACGCCGGGCATCGGTCACCTTGTCCCACATTCGAGCTTCTGTGGGTTTGTCGAAGAAGAAGATGAAGTAGCGCTGTTCCCGGATGCGCTCGACTTTGAACGGCGCATTCTTCTCCTGCGCCGTCAGGAGCTGGCGATTCGTGAAGTAGTCGAGCGAGTCGATCGGTTGTTCGACGCCGTTCTCCTTGACGACGAAATCATTCTTGTTGAGACCGAGGATCTGATGGCCGCTCGAATCGGTGACGATGGCGTCGAGCAGGACGACGTTGACCTCGAGCTTTTCGCCGAAGGTCGGAGGCTCCTGCGCCACGGCCGAGACAGAAACAAGCGCCAGCAGGATTGCAAACACAGCTAATGGTTTCACTGGCAGTTTCCTTTCATCTTTGGCAACGGGCCCTCCCCTGGCGCGATTCCGCCGTATGGTGCGTCATTTGCTGGTTCGTCACGCATACTGCGGGTTGTTGCAGTTGTGTTTGTCCTGGCGATCGCGCGCCGTCGTTTGCGGCTGTGGCTGTTGGCTGTCGGGTATCAGGGAGCGCGGCGTGATCAACGTGTCATCCTGAGCCGGCGGAACCGCGGGGATGGTGGATGGCGGGAGCGGTGAAGCGCGGCGAAGGATCCCCCGCGAGTTCACCCGGTTGGGCGGCTTTCTTCATTCCAATTTCTGCGCTCTGCATCAATTCTGCGTTCTGCATCGTTCCTATCCCAATTGGGTGCGGTCCAGTCACCAGATCGCGAGGTCACGAGCTCGATAGGCGGCGGAGCCGCCGTCAGAATTTAGCGGCGGCCGTCAGGCCGCCGGGCGGCCGTCAGGCCGCCGGACCAAGCGATCGGATCAGCGTGCGAGGGCACGAAGTGCCCGACAAAACGCTGGGAGAACAGACTCAATGATCTGTCGCGCACTTCGCGCGCTCGGCGCTGGGTTGTGCTGAGCGCACGGCGGCCTGACGGCCGCCGCTAAGTTCTAACGGCGGCTCCGCCGCCTCATGAGACGACCTTCACGGGCCGACCCGACGGAATGGAACCACCCTGCACCTCGTTTGACCGGTCTGCGGAATTCACCTAGAATCCGCGTCCCTGTCAGCGAGCCCTCCATGGCTCGCGCGGCGCGCCTCGGGGCATAGCTCAGCATGGTTAGAGCGCACGGTTCGGGACCGTGAGGTCGGTGGTTCAAATCCACTTGCCCCGACCAATTTCTACTTCCCCTCAATAGCTTCGACTGCCCGTGCGACCTTCAGCTCCGGGAGGGCCCTGGGTTCGGATTCCCGAGCGCGAGAGCAATCCTTGCCCTACGCCTGCGGAGGGCGGATGAGCGCTTCGAGGCGATCCACCCTCTCCTCGAGAGTCGAGAGGCGCCGTTCCAGTTCCGTATAGGAGAGCCGGAGGAGAGCCCGGGTCTCTTCGGACTCGCGATGGATGTCCACTCGCAGTTCGCCTGCCGTCCGCTCGATCTTCTGGTCGAGATGGGTGATGGTCCCGGCGACGATGTCGAAGCGTCGGCGCACGTCCTCGTGTAGCGTCTCGGCGTGCCGACGCTGTTCGGCAAACAGCGCTTTGAGTTCGTCGTCGGTCATGCGCGGAAGATCTTACCGTACCTTGTCGGTTCCCCGGCAGAGCGGTCCTCGCGACCAATTCCTCAATCGGCGCCCGCGAGCGATGCGCCGCATGATTTACCCGCGTTCTCCGGGCCGCCCCCCGACACAGACCTTTTTCCGCACCTCCCGTACAATCCGCCGCCATGAAACGCGCGCTCCCCATCCTCCTGCTGCTGGTCGCCGTCGCCTCGCCGATGTTCGCGTGGGGTGAGAAGGGTCACCTCATCGTCAACGAGGCCGCCACGCTCACGCTGCCGAACGACATGCCCATCTTCTTCTACAAGTCCTTCCCGCAGCTGGTGTGGCTCGGGCCGGATCCCGACCGGTGGCGTGGAGCGGGCGACGCCGAAGACGCCGTGAACGGGCCCGATCATTTCCTCGATTACGAATACATCTCCGGCCTGAAGCTGCCGCGCGACCGCTACCGCTTCATCGACCTGCTCGTGAAGTCGGGGACGCTCAGCCGCTTCGGCATCTACAACTCGTCCATCGGCTTCAGCCCCTATCGAATCGCGGAACTGTCGGAGAGGCTGACCAACGAGTGGCGGCTCTGGCGCGCCAGCGCTCCCGGTTCGATCGACCGCCGGACGGTCGAGCAGGACATCATTCGCGATGCCGGCGTGCTGGGTCATTACGTCGCCGATGCTTCGCAGCCGCTGCACGCCACGATCAACTACAACGGCTGGATCCTGCCCAACCCGAACGGCTACGCCAACGACTGCACGATCCACTCTCGCTTCGAAACGAATTTCGTCTCGCGCGCGGTCGACCTCGCGGATGTTCTGCCGAAAGTCGAGCCGGTGCCCTCGATGCGATCAAACTACTTCGGCGCGGCGATGGAGATGCTGTACCAGTCGAATCAGGAAGTGGAGCTGCTGTACCGAATCGACCACGACGGCGGCTTCAATCTGTTCGGCCCGCCGTCCCGCGCGGGCGTCGACTTCACCTCGCGACGGCTGGCCGTCGGCGCCAGCATGCTGCGCGATTTCTGGTGGTCGACCTGGAAGGCCTCCGAGAAGCCGCCCCGACGCAGAGGCGCGCCCGTCGACGAGTAGCTCCGTGTGGGAATCTCAAGCCTGCTGATCGTCCCGGTAAGAGACTCTTCGCCGCGCTCCACCGCGCCCAACCGCCCCCGCGGTTCCGCCGGCTCAGAGTGACGGGGGGCGCGGGTCCGCCGGCTCAGACTGACGGAGCTGCGCGAAGGAGGGCAGGCTGGAAAGCCTGCTCCACACCGCCGAATCAGAGTGACGGGCGAGTCGCACTCACTTCCGCTTTTTCTTCTTCCACAGCACGTCCTCCACGCCATGCTTCGCGTTGGCGAGGCGTGCTGCGACGAAGAGGTAGTCGGAGAGGCGGTTGAGGTAGGCGATGGCGCATCGCGTGGCTTCGTTGTCGTCGCGCAGCGCCACCACCTGCCGCTCGGCGCGGCGGCAGATCGTGCGTGCCACGTGCAGTTGAGCAGCCGCGAGCGATCCACCGGGCAACACGAAATTCTTCAGCGGCTCGAGCTCGGCCTCGGTCGCGTCGATGGCGTGCTCGAGGTCTTCGATCCGCGACGGGTCGACGCCGGTGAAGCGGCTCACGCCCGGCGAGGCCAGCTGCGCGCCGAGGTCGAACAGATCGGACTGGACGTGGTGCAACTCGTCGTCGATCGGCGACGACGGCCAGGTCGCACGAGCGACGCCGAGGAACGAGTTGAGCTCGTCGATGGTGCCGTAGGCCGCCACCCGCGGGTTGTCCTTCGGCACGCGATCGCCGCCAAAGAGGGATGTCTCGCCGTAGTCGCCGGTGCGCGTGTAGATCTTCACGAGTGCTGAGTCCTGAGTCCTGAGTCCTGAGAATGTTGCCCAAGACGCGTGCGGCGTTGCGATTCGCAACGCCGCACCTCTCAGGACTCAGCACTCAGGACTCAGGACTACGTTTCGGTTTCGAGCTGTCGGATGCGTTCCTTGACCACCATCTCGGCCATGTCCGGGATGACTTCCCAGGCGATGTTCTTCACGACCTCGCTGGAGATGAGCTGAACCACGCGCCGGGCGATCCGCTCGACCTGTTCTTCGCTCAGCTCGATGGTGCCGGTCGATGGCGTGGCCTGTTCCGCCGCTGCAGCTTCAGGCTGCACCGCCTTCGGCGACCACGATTCCGGTTCTTCGACGCGAGCGGCAGGAGCGCCCCCGCCGAATGGCGATTCCTCGTGCTCTTCCGGCACGGCGAAGGGTGAAGGCGCCGGAGCAGCGAAGCTCTCCGGCTCGTTCGTCGCAGGCTCGTTCGACGCCCAGGAGGACGGGGGCGCTGCCGCGGCCGGTTCGTCCCACAGCGAGGAATCCGCGCGTGGCGCCTCCGCCGGCTGTGCAGGCGGAGCCATCTGCTGCAGGTCGTCGAAGCTCATGCGCGGGAAAGCGCGGGTTTCGCCGCTGAACGCCGGCTGCTCGTCCCACGGAGATGGTTCCGCAGGCGCCGCGGGTGGCGGCTCGGGTGTGGGAGCGGCAGGAGGCGCGGCCGCCTGCTGCAGGTCGTCGAAGCTCATGCGCGGGAAGGCGCGGGTCTCGCCTCCGAACGCCGGTGGCTGTTCGTCCCACGGCGATGGCTCAGGTGCGGCCGGCGGAGCAGGCGGCGCAGGAGCGCTCCCGGTGGCATGCTGGAGATCTTCGAAGCTCATGGAGGGGAAGGCGCGCGTTTCACCCGCGGACGCCGGCGGCTGCTCGTCCCACGGGGAGGCCTCCGCCGGGGCAGCAGGAGCAGCGGCGACTTCGCTCGGCTGCGGCTGTTCATCCCACGGCGACGGCTCCGGCGGGGGGATGGCGGGGGGCGCGGGAGGAGGTGGTGGTGTCTGAGCGGCGCTCTGCAGGTCGTCGAAACTCATCCGCGGGAACGCCCGCGTCTCGCCGCTGAACGACTCCGCGGCCGGAGTCTCGAACGGCATTTCGGCCGGTGCCGCAGCCGGTGGCGGCGGAACGGCGGAAAAGATGTCGGTGTCGTGGGGCTGGAAGGCAGCAGGCGCGGGCGCGGGAGCAAACCCGGGGGCAGCAGAAAACGAAGGGGCGGAGGTGAACGCCGGCGGTTCCGGTGCCGCTGTAAATGCGGGCTTTTCTTCGGACCAGGGCGAGGGCTCGGGCTCCGCCGGTGCCGCCGGAGCAGGTGCCGCTGCCGGAGCGGCGGTCTGACTCTGCTGAATGAGCTCTTCGACTTTGTGGATGAGGCTCTGCGACTCGAATGGCTTGGTCACGACGGCATCGCAGCCGGCCTTGTCGGCGCGATCGGGATCAAACGGTTCGAACGTCCCGGTGAGCAGCACCACGGGGATGTTCCGGAAATCGGGACGCGACTTGACGAACTCGCAGACCTCGTAGCCGTTCTTCTCCGGCATGATGATGTCGGAGAGGATGATGTCGGGCCGCATCTCGGAAAGTTTCTGGATCGCTTTGGCGCCGTTGTTGACAGCGACGACCTCGTAATCACCGTCCGAAAACGTCAACTCGACGACCTTCTGGATGGTGATACTGTCATCCGCGAGAAGGATTTTCTTCGCCATGAATTGTTCTCCGCTGTTCGAAGCAACGTACCACGGTAGTTGCGTGCTTACAAGAGATTACGCTTGAACGCGACGTTCAGTATTTACGGCCATCGCGGCAGGCCGCGACGCGTCGCGGAGAACACGGTGGAGTCGTTCGAAGAGGCGTTGCGCGCGGGGGCGGACGGGTTCGAAACCGACCTCAGGCTTCTCGCCGACGGAACCGCCGTGCTCTTCCACGACGACGAGATCGGCAACCGCGAGATCGAGGCGCTCACCAGAGCCGAGCTCAGCTCCTACGACGCCCGGGTCGATCCCGTGCGTGCCCTCGCACGATTCGCCGGCCGCGGCACCATGATCCTCGAGGTGAAGCGCAGCGGCTGGGAGGACGTCCTCTGCACCGAGATCTCCGGGTGGAAGGACATCGTGGTCGCCTCCTTCGATCATTCGATCATCGCCGAGCTGGCCCGCCGGCGCGTGACCTTTCCGCTGGGACTCACGATCAGCGGCCGCATCGTCGGCCTCGACGACTACGCCGCGCGCCTCGGCGCGACGTGGGTTTTCCCGGCCTTCCGCTACGTCGACGAGGCACTGGTCGGGAACCTCCACGCTCGCGGCATGAAGGTCGTGCCCTGGACTCCCGATCTCCCGAAACAATGGAAGCAGTTGCGCGACGCCGGTTGCGATGGCGTGATCACGAATTGTCCGGCCGAGGCAGTCGAGTGGCGTCAGACGAGTCCTGAGTCCTGAGCAATGGTGCCACTCAGGACTCAGCACTCAAGACTCAGGACTTCGTTCTGATACACTTCGGCATCGTCCAATCAGGTAATCGCGGGAGGGGAGACGGACAATGAAGACCTGGGAGTACAAGATCATCAACGTCCGGTCAGAGAACTATTCGATGGATCCGCGCCGTGCCGAGGAGCTCAACCGCCTCGGCGACGAAGGGTGGGAGCTCGTCAGTATCACCTCCATCAACTTCAAGACGGGCGCGACCGATCACATCGGAATGGTCTTCAAGCGCGAGAAGCAGGCGAGCGCATAGGCATTACTCTCCGCGCTGCCACGATTGCTGTCCAGGACTGGATGGCGGCCCCCCCTTCATTCTGAATGCTTGCGGTGTCGCAAATGGGCTTGTCGAGGCGGCGGAGCTGCCGACACAATTTAGCGGCGGCCGTCAGGCCGACGTCCGATCGGCCCCCACCCAGCGTCCGAGCACGCGCAGCGCGCGACAGATCCTCGGTCTGTTTTCCCAGCCTTCTGTCGGGCACTTGGTGCCCTTGTACGCTGCTGCGATCGTCTGCTCCGGCGGCCTGACGGCCGCCGCTAAGTTCTTACGGCGGCTCCGCCGCCTCTGGAGCTCCTGACCTCGCGATTGGCGGGAATTCGCAACCCAATATGGACAAGCGTGAATCCAGAACGCAGAACAACGCAGAACGCAGAATTCAGATTGAAGAAAACGACGGACTGAACCCTGCGACACTTCGACTCCGGACGCCAGAGCGGATCTGATATCGTTCCCACCCCGCGCGGCCGGCCCTGATTCTTGCGGCGCGCCCCTTCAGAAATGTCGAACGAACGCCCCTTCCTCATTCTTATCGTCCTGGACGGCTTCGGCTGCCGGAAAGAGACCGAATGGAACGCGATCGCAGTCGCGGACAAGCCCCGCTTCAAGAAGCTTTTTCACGACGCCCCATGGACCACGCTCGAAGCGTCGGGGCTCGCCGTCGGCCTTCCGCCGGGACAGATGGGCAACTCCGAGGTCGGACACCTGAACATCGGCGCGGGACGCGTCGTCGATCAGGACATCGTCCGCATCAGCAAGGCCGTCGACCGGCGCGAGCTCGAGAAGAACCCGGTGCTGGTGAAGGCCGTCGAGCAGATCAAGCGCAGCGGCCGGGCCATCCACTTCGTGGGGCTGCTCTCCGACGGCGGCGTGCATTCGCTGCAGACGCACCTGTACGGGCTGGTCGAAGCAGCGAGCAAGCTCGGCGCGCCTCAGATTTATGTCAATGCGATTCTGGACGGCCGCGACACGCCCCCCAAGTCGGCCGATCGCTACCTGCGCGAGCTCGTGCAGTTCCTGGCCGACAAGCCGAAGGCGCACCTGGCGACGGTCATCGGCCGCTACTTCACGATGGACCGGGACAAACGCTGGGAGCGCGTTCAGCGCGGCTGGGATCTCATGACCCTCGGCGTTGGCACCGAGACGAAGGACGCGGTCGCGACGGTCGAGCGCTTCTACGAGCAGAACGTCACCGACGAGTTCATGGAGCCGATCTCCGTGATCTCCGGCAGGGGATCGCACCGCGGTCGCATTGAAGACGGCGACGCGGTTTTCTTCTTCAACTTCCGCGCGGACCGCATGCGGCAGATCGTGACCGCGTTCAAGGACGATGACTTCGCCGGCTTCCAGCGAGCCGTCCGTCCGAAGGTCGACATCGTCACGATGAATCGCTATCGCGAAGACTGGACGCTCCCCGTCCTCTTTCCGCCGCCGGCCCTGAAGAACAATCTCGGCGAAGTCCTTTCCCGCGCCGGCCTCAGGCAGTTGCGCATCGCCGAGACCGAGAAATATGCGCACGTGACCTTCTTCTTCAACGGCGGCGCGGACGCGCAGTTCCCGGGAGAGGATCGCATCCTGGTGCCTTCGCCGAAGGTTGCCACGTACGACCTGAAGCCGGAGATGTCGGTCTTCGAGACGACGGCAAAAGTCGTCGAGCAGATCGAAGCTCGCAAGTACGACGTGATCATCATGAACATCGCCAATCCCGACATGGTCGGGCACTCGGGCGTGATGAAAGCGACCATCGAGGCCGTGCAAGACACCGATGTTGCGGTCGACCGGATCCTCACCGCGGTCGAGAAGGTCGGTGGCGTCGCCCTGATCACCGCTGATCACGGCAATGCCGAGCTGATGTTCGACCCGGCCACCGGCCAGCCGCATACCGCTCACACGACGAACCCCGTGCCGCTGATCCTCTTCGATCTGAAGAAGCGCTTCGGCAAGCTGCGCGACGGCGGCGCCCTGGAGAACGTCGCCCCCACCATCCTCGACATCCTCGGCATCGAACAGCCGGCCGAGATGACGGCCGAGTCGCTGCTCGTGCCCGATCCGGCAACGGTCGCCTCGTGATCGATCAGCTGATCCTCGTGCGCCACGGCGAGACGGTCCACAACGTCGCCGGCATCGCCCAGGGATGGAACGACAGCGCGCTCTCGCCCGCCGGGCAGGAGCAGGTGCGCCGGCTCGCCGAGCGTCTCCGCGCCGTCGAAGTCGACGTCATCTACAGCTCGACGCTGCAGCGGGCGCTCGCGACCGCGCAGGCGATTTCGGCAGCGACGGGCGCGCCGATCCACACGCTCGACGAGTTGCGCGAGATGAACTACGGCGGATGGGAAGGGCGTTCATTCCTGGACGTGCGGACCCAGGACGCGGACGCGTATCACCGATGGATCGCCGATCCCGACGCGCCCTGTCCCGGGGGAGAGTCACACAACGATGTCCGCCGCCGGATGGCTCGCGCGTTCGAGATCATCCGCACTGCAGAGGGAACGAACAACGGGAAGAAGAGCGGTCGACGTATCGTCGTGGTGACGCACGGGACGGCGATCCGGGTGGCTGCGACCGCGCTGATGGAGCTTCCGGTCATGGCGTCGCGCCACTTCGCGCAGGACAACGCCTCGATGAACGTTTTTCTGTGGCGCGGGGACCGCTTCGTCCTGAAAATCTGGAACGACACCACGCATTGCGGGTAGCTGTTGGCTGTTAGCTCTTGGCTCTTGGGGCGGTTTCGATCCCAGGAGCCAGGAGCCAGGAGCCAGGAGCCAGGAGCCGAGAGCCAAGAGCCAAGAGCCAGGAGACATCGTGATCCTCGAACAAATCACCGAAGAACTGACCGAAACGCTTCGCAGCCGCGTGCTGGCTCTTTTCGGCCATCCCGTCGACAAAGTCATCCTGCAGGCGCCGCCCCGGCTGTCCATGGGCGATCTGGCCACGCCGCTCGCTCTCGAGCTGGCGAAGGTGCTCAAGCGCAAGCCGCGGGAGATCGCCGAGGCGATCGCCAACGGGATCGCCATGCCGCAGCTCGTGGCGTCCGTTTCAGTCGAGGGCGCCGGCTATCTCAATTTCCGCCTCGATCGGGGCGGATTCACGGCCGCGCACATCCGCACGGTCATGGAGCCGCCTCCGCCGGCGGGCGAGCGTGTCATCGTCGAGCACACGAATATCAACCCGAACAAGGCCGCTCATATCGGACATCTGCGCAACGCCATCCTCGGGGACGCGTTGGTGCGCTGCCTGAAGTGGCTCGGCTACCGGGTCGAGACGCAGAACTACATCGACGACACCGGCGTGCAGGTCGCTGACGTCGTGGTCGGATTCGAGCACCTCGAGTCGAAGACGGCCGCCGACGTTCAGAAGATGATCGACGACCCGGGCACGAAGTTCGACTACACCTGCTGGGACATCTACTCGCGGATGACGAGCTTCTACGCCGAGAATCCGGAGTCGCAGCAGTGGCGGCGCGACACCCTTCACCGCATCGAGCAGCACGAGGGCGAGACAGCGAAGCTGGCCGCCATCGTGGCCCAGGCCATTGTGCGCCGGCACATCGCCACGATGCTGCGCCTCGGCATCGAGTACGACCTGCTGCCGAAGGAGAGCGACATCATCCGCCTTCATTTCTGGGATCGCGCCTTCGAGCTGCTGAAGAAATCGGGCGCCGTCATCTACGAGACAGAGGGCAAGCACAAGGGTTGCTGGGTCATGAAGCTCGAAGGCACCGACGAGTTCGCCGGCATGGACGAGCCCGACAAGATCCTGGTGCGCTCGAACGGCACGGTCACCTACACCGGCAAGGACATCGCCTACCAGCTCTGGAAGTTCGGGTTGCTGGACCGCACGTTCGAGTTCCGGAAGTTCTACGCGTACCCCGACGGCCATCCGCTCTGGGAGACCACGAGCAGCAGCGACGGATCGCCGGACGCGCCCCGCTTCGGGGGCGCGAAGCGGGTCTTCAACGTGATCGACACGCGCCAGTCGTATCTGCAGAAGGTCGTGACGGAAGGGCTGCGGCTGCTCGGATACAGGAAAGAGGCGGACAACTCGGTCCACTTCTCGTACGAGATGGTGGCTCTGACTCCGGCCACGGCCAGGGCGCTGGGAATGGAGATCTCCGACGAGGACGCCTCGCGCGCCTATGTGGAGATGTCGGGTCGCAAGGGCTTCGGCGTGAAGGCCGACGACCTCATGGACGAGCTGGAGAAGAAGGCCACCGAGGCCGTGCGGCAGGGAGGCGATCGGGAGACGCCTGAAGGTGCTGCCCGGGCCGCCATCGCCAGAACCGTTCCCGAGGAGGAGACGGCGGAGTTAGGCCGGCAGATCGCGGTGGCTGCCCTGCGCTATTTCATGCTCAAGTACGGCCGGAACAAGGTCATCGCCTTCGATTTCAACGAGGCGCTGACTTTCGAAGGAGACTCCGGGCCGTACCTGCAGTACTCGACCGTGCGGGTCAACAACATCTTCAACAAGATGCGCGAGCGGGAGGTCGATCCGATGATCGACGACCAGTCGCTGGACCGGCTCACGCTCACGGAGAACATCACCGACGAGATGTGGGAGCTGGTGCGGCTGAGTGCCGACCTGCCCTCGCAGGTGCGGCGGGCGGTCGACTCGCTCGAGCTCTCGGTGCTCACGCACGCGCTGCTCGACATCGCGCAGAAGTTCAATTCCTTCTACCACAAGTACCCGATCCTCAATGAGAAGAACGACGACGAGCGCCAGCGCCGCGCCGCGTGTGCGGAAGTCTTCCGGCGGACCATGGTGGCCGCACTCGATCTGTTAGGCGTGCCGGTGCCGGCCAGGATGTAAGGCGGGCGTGCGCTGCCTACGAGATCAGCTCGATCTTCGCGTGGTGACCAGGCGAACGAGCCAGCCGGTGATCCGCAGTCAGGAGTGGTGCATCGAGCAATTCCGCCAGTGCCACGTAAGCGGCGTCATAGGCGGTCAGATTCGCACGCAGTTCCCAAACTCGTCCGAGAAGCAGTTCGTGAGAAAAGCGGTCGATGCCCAGATCGCGGTAGTCGCTCAACGCTTCGGTGGCCCGATCGAGCGAGAGATCGCGATCGCGAACGAAGCGCCGGAGCACCTGCAGAACCTCGAGATCAATCAACTCCGGTGCGTGGAGCGTCTGGCCGGCAGCCAGGAGGCGAGCGCGAAGGCGGGTCGCGGCTCGACCGTTCAGGAGGAGCTCGAGGACGGCCGAGGCGTCGACGACGATCACCTCCGCTCGCGTTCTTCGCGAACTGCGCGGGCGGGCGACACGGACGGCTCGACCGGACGGCGCCCTTCCAGGCGCCGGAGCAGTTCTTCCCGGCTGGGCCGTTCCGCTGCTTTGCGGATTTCCCGGATCAGATAATCGGAGAGGGACAGTCCTTCAAGAGCGGCGCGGGACTTCAGCAGCCGATGAAGCTCGTCGGGTACGTTGCGGAGCTGAATCATCTTTGACATCGGCTGCACATTTTAACATGTGACACACATGCAACCTCCTGAAGTGCTGAGTACTGAGTACTGAGTGCTGAGTACTGAGTGTTCGCGAATTCAGCACTCAGCACTCAGTACTCAGCACTCAGTACTCAGCACTCAGTACTCAGTACTCGGCACTCGCCGTGAAGGCCGGCTGCTACAATGAACTACAGGCAGTCTCGTCCGGACGGTTGGTGCAGATGCTCAAATTCGATCTTCGTGATTACGCGCTGCGCGCGCTGATTCTGGTAGCGGGCGGCGTCGCCGCGTTGCTGCTGGCTCTCAAAGGGCAGGGACAGGCCCTGCCGGCTCTGGCCGTCGGCGGCACACTCGGGGCCTTCGCGATGCGGTCCGGAGCGAGCGAGGAGTAAAGGCGGGGAGGAGGCAGGCGTCTTTACGACGCCTGCTCGTGCTCACGATCACCGTCCACGCGGTGAACGTTTTCGGCCTGGAGGCCCTTCGGGCCCTGCTTCACGTCAAACTCGACCTTCTCGCCCTCGTTCAGCGTCCGGTAGCCGGAAGCCTGGATGGCGGTGTGGTGGACGAACACGTCCTCGCCGGTCTCGCGTTTGATGAAGCCGTACCCTTTGTCGTTGTTGAACCACTTCACAGTACCAATTTCGGGCATTCCCCACCTCCGGCCGCTCTTACGAATGCGGCCGTCAATTCCGCCCAGGGCTTCTGGGCTCTCGACGCTTTGTGCAATGTTTACGCCGTATAACTGTCTTACCAGATCAGCGCGCGATTCATTCCGATCTTCTGAAAACCGAGGGTTTCATACAAGGAGATGGCGGGGGCATTGAAATCGTTTACAAAGAGGGTGACGGCCTTCCCTTTCCGAAAGAGGTGGCCGCAGACCTCGCGCAGAAGAGAGCGCGAGTAACCGTGGCGGCGTGCAAGCGGGCTGGTCCAGACGCCCATCAGCTGGACGGCGTCGTCGCTCACTGCCGAGAACTCACATTTGGAAACGATGCGTCCGTTGGCGATCCGAACGACGGCTCGCTGCTTCTCGATGAGCTCGCGGATTCGCTCGCGATAGCCGACCGCATCCCGTTGGAGAGGATCGATCCCCACCTCCTCCTTGTGCATCGCCGCGCAGGCGGGGACGAGCTGGTCGAGGTCGCGCGGGGTGGCGAACCGGGACTCGCTCAGGTCGGGAAATCCGAGTTGTCGCCGGATCGCGTAGATCGGCTGGTTCATACGGACCACCGTCGGCGGATCGACGCGCAGCCGCAGATGGCCCCACAACATCTCCACCAGGTCAGCGGGCGAGATGATGGCCCGCACGGGCAACATGCGGGTGAGGATGCGCTCGGCGACGAGGGCCACGGCGGTTTCGGTGACGTGCTTCTCGATGGTCGTGTCGCCGGCGACCACGATATTCGTCGCCAGCGAGGCCAGCAGGACCATCTCCCGATTGTGCCGCACCGCAAACATCTGCGTGGCCGCCGCGCTCTTTTCTTCGATGAGGCGAGAGAGCAGATAGATGTTGATCAGCGGATCGCGGCGCAGAAAGCCCATAGCCGCCGCCGTATCCTCATCGCTCAGCGGACGGATTGACCAGCGGCCCTCGGCCGGAAGAGTAGCCATGGCTTGTTGAAGTCCTGAGTCCTGAGTGCTGAGTCCTGAGTATCGCTGACACGGCGAAACTATTCGGGACTCAGGACGCAGCACTCAGGACTGCTCAGAGCTGCGAATGGCCTGAATATGCTACGGCATCGATAAATTTGTGCCAAAGCGGCCGGCTTGACCACTCGATCCACTTCACGTCAGTGCCCCCACAGCAGCTCGGCGGTCGCAGGCCAGTGATCGGATGGCCCGATCGGCACGGCGCGCGCCCGGCGGACTGTCCAACCCCAGTCCGCGAAGATGTAGTCGATGCGTTTTCGAAGCGTCGGATGCGTGATGCCGATGTTCAATCCACAGATCTGCGTCGCGTTCGAGCGGATGAAGCGCTGGACTTCGGGCGCATCCTGCCCGTTGTTGAAGTCCCCGGTCAGGACATACGGATAGCGGCTGGAGCGCACGTGGCGGGCGACGCAGTCGAGTTGTTCCTGGCGGCTCTTCGCATTCAGCTTTCCCCAGGTCGTGAGGATTCACGATCGGTTTGTCCTCCGCCATGCCGTGCTGAGCAGGAGCGAGAACGGTGCCGGATTTGTTACGCCGTCACTCTGCGCCGGCGGCGCCGCGGGGAAGGGTGGTTGTGTGGAGCGGCGGAGCGCGGCGAAGAGTCTCAAACCTGCAAATCGTCCCGGGAAGAGACTCTTCGCCGCGCTCCACCGCTCCCGTCCGACCACCGCCCCCGCGGTTGCGCCGGCTCAGAGTGACGGGGACTGCGGTTGCGCGCGGCTCAGGATGACCGGGGTTGGCGTTTGCTCTACATCGCCGCGAGCACCGTCACGTGGTCGTGCTGCCACAGTGCCGAGGCGGGAAAGAAATCGTCGACAACCGCGCTGCGCAACCGCTCCACTGCGGCGCGTTTGCTCTCGCCGCTGGCCAGAAGAACAATGCGGCGCGACGACAGGATCGTGGCGATCCCGATGGTGATGGCCCGCGTGGGCACGCGACTGTCGGCGAACAGGTCCGCGTTCGCATGGCGCGTCGACTCGGTCAGCTCCACCACCCGCGTTCTCGACGTGAACGGAGTTCCCGGCTCGTTGAAGCCGATGTGCCCGTTGCGGCCCAGGCCGAGAAACGTCAGTCCCAGCCCGCCGGCATTGCGGATGGCGGCTTCGTAACGCGCGCACTCCGCGTCGAGGTCGGCCGCCTTCCCGTTCGGGATGTGGGCGTTGGCAGGCCGCAGGTCGACGTGCGAGAAGAAGTGCTCGCGCATGTACGCGGCATAGCTGCCGGGATGATCGGCTCCGATCCCGACGTACTCATCGAGGTTGAAGGTCTGCACGTCGCGAAAGCAGCGGTACTCTCGTGAGCACTCCGACACGACGCGCTGGTACATGCCGATCGGTGTACGACCCGTGGGCAATCCGAGAACGGCGAGAGGATTCTCGGAAATCTCCTGGAGGAGAATTTCGGCGGCCCTGGTGGAAAGCGAGGCGTAGTCGGAAAACGATTCCCACTTCATCGCGTTGCACCGGCCTCGCTCGGCCCATTCGCAATCCGCAATCCGCAGTTCGCAATCACTCCAGCTCCACTCCTCTCACGATCACCCCTTCGATATCGAGCCTGCTGCCAAGGAGCACGAGGTCGGCGTCGAATCCCTTTTCGACGCGTCCCTTGCGCGTGGCCACGCCGGCGATCCGCGCCGGCACCTCGGTGGCCATCGGCAGGACGACTTCGATCGGCAGCCCCGCCAGCTCGACCATGTTCTTCACCGCCCCGCCCGTGGTCAGGACGCTTCCGGCGAGCGTTCCGTCAGGCAATCGCGCCGCCCCGCCGGCCACGGTCACGTCGTATCCGTAGAGCTTGTAGTCGCCGTCGGGCATTCCGCAGGCGCGCATGGCGTCCGTGACCAGCGCGATGCGATGCGGCTTTGCCAGCGCTGCGATCCTCAGCACGACCGGATGCACGTGGATGCCGTCGGCGATGAGCTCCGCGGTGGCATCGACCGATTCGAGTGCTGCGCCGACCACTCCGGGCTGCCGGTGGTCGAGCGGCGTCATGGCGTTGAACAGATGCGTGAAGTGCGATGCCCCCCACTCCAGGGCCGCCACCGCTTGAGCGTAATCGGCGGCCGTGTGACCAATCGAGAACGTGATCCGTCCCCGGAAGTACTCGATGAGCTCCTGGGCGCCGGCGATTTCCGGAGCGATCGTCATCAGCCAGGAGAGGTCAGGGGCGATGGGAAGAAGCCCGTTGATCTCGTGAATGGCGGGCAGCCGGATGGAGGCGCGATCCTGGGCTCCCGAGCGTTTCGGGCTGATGTAAGGCCCTTCCAGATGAACGGCGAGAATCTCGGCACCGCGCACGGCGGACGAGCGGGCGATGGCGGCTACGGCGCGGCGCAGATCCTGCGCTGACGCCGACAGCGTGGTGGCCGCGAGCGCAGTCGTGCCGTTACGAGCGTGGAACTCGAGAATGCGGCTGTTGCCCTTCTCGTCGGCGTCCATGAAGTCGGCGCCGTTGCCGCCGTGCACGTGCACGTCGACGAAGCCGGGCGCGATCACGCCGTCGGTTCGCCGCGCGTCGTCCGGCGCCTTGGCCGTCTGTTCCACGGCAGCGATGACGCCGTCGCGAATGGTGACGAGGACGTCGTTCCGGATGGACCCGCCGGTGAAGGCGCGGCCGAATAGGCGGCGCGTGGTCATAACAGGATCTTGCCGAGGACCGTCGGTTGTCCGCCGGTCAGCGAGGGGGCGTTCGTGGCCATTCCGGCGATGGAATCATTCGCGATCAGTGCCAGGGCCATGGCCTCTTTTTCCTTGAGGAACTCGTAGACGCGCACTTCGCTGCCGGGCAGCCGCTCGCGGAGCATGCGGAGCAGGGTCGGATTCCTCGCTCCGCCGCCGGCCGCAATGACCTCGTCGATCGGCTCGCGGATGAACTCGCGATAGGAGTGGGCGATGCTCTCGGCGGTGAAGGCCGTGGCCGTGGCGATGAGGTCATCGCTGGAGACTTCGGTGAACTTCTCGGCCATGCGCCGGGCAAACTGGCGGCCGAAGCGCTCGCGGCCGGTGGTCTTGGGCGGTTTGAGCTGGAAGTAGGGATCGGACATGCACCACTTCAGCACGTCTTCACGAACCTGACCGCGCGCGGAGCGCTCGCCCTCGCGGTCGAACGTCTCTTCCTGGCCGCTGAAGATGTAGGTGAGCGAGTCGGCGATGATGTTTCCAGGTCCGGTGTCGAAGGCCACGATGTCGCCGATGTCGGCGCTGGGCGGAACGTAGGTGACGGTGGCGATTCCGCCGATGTTCTGCATGGCGCGGGCTTTTTTCGGGTCGCGCAACTGGGACCAGTCGAAATAGGCGACCAGAGGAGCACCGTGGCCGCCGGCGGCGACGTCGCGCACGCGGAGGTCGCCGACGGTGAGGATGCCGGTGCGCTCGGCGATGACGGCCGACTGGCCGATGGTCAGGGTGGAACGAGTCGAGACCGGGCGCCCGATCCACGGAACATTGGCGGTGGACGGCTCCGCGGTTGGGCGGGGGCGGTGCCAGATCGTCTGTCCGGCGGCGGCGACGAGGTCGATGTCGGCGGGGCGCAGGCCGGCCTCATCGATGATGCGCGCGGCGGCCGCGGCGAAGAGCTCGCCGACGATGAAATCGAGGTGGCAGATCTCGTCGATGCGCGCCTTGTTGCGGTCGAAGAGCGTGTTGATGCGCCTGCGGATGTCGTCGGGGAACGGGTAGCTCTCGAAGCGGACCTTCTCGATCGCGGCGCCCGGCGCGTGACCGCTGATCCGGACGATCACCGCGTCGATGGCGTCCACCGACGTGCCGGAGCTGAGGCCGACGATGACCCGCTGCTCCTTGCGGGCGACCTCGATCAGCCGCTCGATACGGTTCACGGTTCGAGTACCTCGCGCAAAGTGCGCTCGCTGAGGAGCCGGCGGGCTTCGTTGAAGCCGACCTTCCGCCGGGCGATCACGGCCGCGATCTTGACGCTGCCGTGCGACTCGCGCATGGCCTGCACGGCCACGGGGCGCGGCACGCCCGCCGCGAGCTCGACCATTCGAACGGCGCGGCTGCGCAGCTTTTCGTTCGTGGCCGGCATCTCGATCATCAGGTTCGAGTAGACCCGGCCGGTGCGGATCATGACCCCGGTGGAGATGGCGTTGAGGATCAGCTTCTGCGCCGTGCCGCTCTTCATGCGCGTCGAGCCCATGATCACCTCCGGACCGGTCTCGGCGACGACGGCGATGTCCGCCTCGGCGGCGAGCGGGGTGTTCGGTGTGGACGTCACGGCGATGGTCAGGGCTCCGAGCATGTTGGCGCGGCGTACCGCGGCCACGGTGAATGGTGTCGTACCGGAAGCGGCGATGCCGATCACGGCGTCGTCGGGCTTGACCTCGTCGTTCACCGCCTCGATCGCAGCCTCCTCGTCATCCTCGGCACCCTCCACGGCCTCGAAATAGGCGCGCTGCCCCCCGGCGATGATGACCCGGACCAGATCGGGGCCGACGCCGTAAGTCGGTGGAAGCTCGGAGGCGTCGAGCATGGCGATGCGGCCGCTGGTGCCGGCACCGACGTAGAAGAGCCGGCCCCCATGCGAGAGGCGCTCCGCGATCTGATCGATGGCGTGGGCGATGCGCTCGGCTTGGGCGGCCACGGCCTGCGCGACCCGGGCGTCCTGTTCCTGGATGATGCGAACGATGTCGATCGTCGGCCGTCGGTCGATGTCGAGGCTGGCGTCCAGCCGGTCCTGCGTCATCAGCGGAACGATATCATCCTCGTGTACGGCGCAGCGCGGCTGCTGCCCCCTGCACGATCGCACGAAAGAGAAGGACCAACGTGGGCTTGTTCGACCGGCTTCGCGACAGCTTCGAATCGTGGGGCAAGCGGCGTGAGGAGCGCGAGCGCGAGTTTTTCGACGCGAACACGGGCTGGGCGCGTCCCGCACAGCCTGTGCCCGCGAAGAGCGTGGCACCGCGTGTGGCGATCGATCGTGAAGGACTGCAGGCGGCCTTTCTCGACCAGTCGGGGCGGATCGCCTACTACCTCGATCTCGAAACCGGCGAAGTCGTCGACCATCGCGAATCGAGCGCGCTCCCGGCGCCGCGATACAGGCGCATTCCGGCGCGCGCCAGCGGTGCGGACGCGGCGGACCGCCGCGCCTTCGTCGATTCGCTCGAGCCGTCGCCACGGCGCGACCGTCTGGCTGCGGCGAGGGATCCCGTGGAATTCCGGCGCGGGCTTTCCGAGGATCGCAACGAGGAGCGCGCCTGGTACATCTTCCGGAACGACCGCGCCACGGCAGCGGTGGAGAAGTGGCTGAAGGGCGAATTGAAAATTGAAGATTGAAGATTGAAAGGACGAAGAGACAGGCTAAGAGCCTTTGTGCTCCAATCCTTTTTCAATTTTCAATTTTCAATTTTCAATTTTCAATTCTTCCTGCGCCCGATCAGCGTCTCGTCGCCGAAGGCTTGTGCGGCCGTCCGGCTGACGACGACGACGGTCACGTCGTCGCCTAACGCGTCGACGTCGCCGGCGTGGGCGATGACCGCTGCGTCGATGACCGTCGCCAGGACGTCCGCGCTCGCTCCGTGCAGGGGGGCGACGTTCTCGGCAAGATCACTCGTGCTGAGCACGCGGCCTTCGGCATCCTCGGCTTCACTGACGCCGTCGGTGAAAAGGATCAGGGAATCGCCGGGATCGAGCTGGATGCGGCGATTGGCGTATTCGGCGAGCGTGATGACACCGAGGAGCGGATCGGTCTCGCCGAGCTCCCCGACGGAATCGCGGCGCACCAGCAGCGGCGGCGTGTGGCCGGCGTTCACGTATTCGATCACGCCGGTGTGCGTGTCGAGCCGGCCCAGGAACAGCGTCACGAACTTCGACTGCGGGAGGTTTTCCTTCAGCGCCACATTGAGGTCCGACACGAGCGTCGCGGGATCGGGATCGCTCTTGCAGAAAATGCGGAAGGAGGCCTGCAGTCCGGCCATCATCAGCCCGGCGGTGACCCCCTTGCCGCTCACGTCGCCGATCACGAAATAGATCCGGCCGTCGGGCCGCACCGCGAAATCGTAGTAGTCGCCGCTGACGCTGCGGCAGGCGCGATTCGTTCCGGCGAAGGTGTAGCCGTCGATTCCCGTCGGTGCCGCCGGCAGGAGACGCCGCTGGATCGCCGATGCCGTCTTGAGCTCTTCGTCGATGAGCCGCTTCTCGATCGCTTCTTCCCGCAGGCGTGTCTGTTCGAGCTTGATGGCCGCGAAGCTGGCGATCTGCGCCACGAGCCGGACGTCATCCTCCGAGAGCTGCCTCTGGTTGAAGAGGAAGTCGACATACAACACGCCGGCGATCGAGCCGGCGATGATCATCGGCGCGCAGATGATGGAGTGGATGCCCTGGGAGATGATCGACTGAGCGCGGCTGAGCTTCTCGTCGATGCCGACGTCCATGTACGCCAGCGCCTTCTTCTCCTGCACCAGGTCGTTGAGCAGGGTCTGGCTGATGGTCAGCTCCGAGGAGTCCCTGGCATCGCGCCGGCGAACCTCGACGTTGATGAAGGACTGGCCGTCGGACGCCAGCAGGCCGATGGCCGCGCGCGACGGCTGCAGGTGCTGCATGACCCGCTCGGTGATGAAGCCGAACAGCTCGCTCATGGGGCGGTCTTCGATGAGCTCGCGCGCCAGCAGCGTCAGGGTCTGCAGGCGCGCCACGTCGCCGGTGTCGAGCTTGGTCCTGTCGATGTCGAGCAGGGGGATGGCGATGGTGGCGCTGGCCGTGGTCTTCGAGACGGAGATGCGGTCGGTGCTGCTCTCGGCGCAGATGAAGACGATCTCGGTGTCGCCGAGGCGGATGCGATCGCCGCTCTTGAGCAGCGAATCGTGCTCCAGGCGCGTGCCGTTGAGATACGTGCCGTTGGCGCTACCGAGGTCCTTGACCACCCAGGCGCCGTCGGTGGCGACGATCTCCGCGTGGCGTCGGGAGAGGTAGCGGTCCTTGATGGGGATCGTGCATTCCGACGCGCGGCCGATCGACACGGCGCTCACATCGAGCGCCTGCCGGAACGGTGAAAAAAGCGGCGAATAGACGGTGACTTCCGCGCGCGGAGGGTGGGGCTGCATTGGACGATTGCTCCCGGGGAGCGCGGCCATTCTAACATCGTGCTACGGTGCGATCGTGACCTCCGCCGAGGAGTACTTCACCGAGATCGAGGGGCATTTTGCCGCTCGCCGCGGCACCCCGTTCGTGCTCTCCGCGAAGGACTGGCTGCTGATGAAGAAGTGGCGCGAGGAAGGCATCCCGCTACCGGTCGTGATCGAAGCAATCGATACCGTGTTCGAGAAGAACGAGTCGAGCGGGCGGAAGAAAGTCATCTCCAGCCTCAGCTACTGCCGTCATGCGGTGAAGGAGCTGTGGGAGGAGCGGCGCGAGCTGCAGGTCGGAGGTGACGATGTGCTGCCGGAGGAGGCGCCGGCGGCTGCGCTCGAGGCGCTGGCTGTCCGGCTGGAGTCGGCCTCCAGCGACCCGGCTCGTGCATTCGCGCAGCGCGTTCGCGAGCTCGTGGCGGAGAAGAGCATCCCGCGGATCGAGGAGAAGCTCATCGAGCTCGAGCACGCCATGATCGAGAGCGTCATTGCCTCGCTGCCCCCGGACGAGGCCACTGCCCTTCGGAACCACGTGGCCCGATCGATCGGCGAGTCGTCGAAGCTGGACGAGAAGACCCGTGCCCGCACCGAAGAGGCAAATCTGCGGCGGCTGGTGCGGGAGAGGTTCGTCCTCCCGCGGCTGACGCTGTTCCGGTGAATGGGTCCGCCCCCGTCACTCTGACTCTGACCCGGCGAAGTCGCGCCACGCGTCACTCTGAGCCGGCGGAGCCGCGGAGGAGGGCGGTTGGGTGGAGCGGCGAAGCGCGGCGAAGAGTCTCCAGATTGCACGATCGCGGTGAGCCTGCTGGCACCCGCGAACTGCTTCCGCCTAACAATCGTCCCGGTAAGAGACTCTTCGCCGCGCTCCACCGCTCCCGCCCATCCGCCACCCCCGCGGTTGCGCCGGCTCAGAGTGACGGGGACTGCGGCTCGGGATGGCGGGGGCGCGGTTCCGCCGGCGGATGACGGTGGTAAGCGTCGCTATCTCGACAGCACGTTCTCGATCTGATCGATCGCAGCCGAGGCGACGTGGCCGCTGATCGGAGAATCCGGCGGCAGAGTCAGGCTGGGATCGTTGATTCCGCACGACGCCAGGATCGCCGGCGCACGCTGAGGCTCCAGCAGAGGCGGCACGTTGCGCGCGCACGCCGCTCCCCGAAGCAGCAGGACTCGCGCGGCCAGTCGTGTAAAGGCTGCGGGCGTGAGGACCGTGTTCGGTCCCACGCGGCGCGTGACCGGGTCGACGTTGAGAATACCGAGAGCCATGGCCCGGATGAGCTCGTCCCGTCCCGGCACTTCGCCGATGTCGATGGCGATGGGCGGCGTGCCGAGGTTCTGGGCAAACCGGACGGGAACGACTTTCCAGTAAAGAAGCACCGCGAAATCGGAGCGCGTGATGGCTTCGCTCTCCAGGGCCCGCTGGTACTGAGTCGGCATGTTCGCGGCGTTCCACTCTTCCTTGATTTCCTCGAGCCTCTTTGCGAACTGCGGGTTGTTGTCGCGACGGGCGATCCGCTCGTAACGGACGATGGCCTGCTCGTATTGGCCGCGGCCGACTTCGATTTCCGCCAGGGCCTGCTGAACGTCGCTGCTGTCGGGGTCCGACTGTGTCAGCGGCGCGAGCTCGCGCTGCGCGTCGTTCCAGTTCTTCTCGGCGATGAGGCGCTGAACGAGAAGCACGCGGGCGTTGCGCGCGTTCGGGTCGATCTTCAGCGCCTCGCGCAGGAGGCGAGTCGACTCCGGGCCAGCGGTGGCGGCCGAGGCCACGAGCTCGTCGAAGAGGTTGCGGCGCACGGCGGTGAGGCGCTCCTTCGCCACGTCGGGGACTCCCGGCCGTGCGACGATCGCGGAGTAGAGATCGTTGGCGCGGCGGAGCTGGTGCTCGCGGACGGCGATCTCGGCCTGGTAGATCATCGCGGCGGTGTAGTCAGGCGTCTTGGCGAGCGCCTGCTCGACGGTCTCGCGGGCCTGCTCGAGATTGCCCTGCCGGATCTCGATGGCCGCTTCGCCCAGGGCAGCCGGCGCGTAGTTAGGGTTCTTCGCGCGAAGCTCGGCGAGCTGGGAGCTGGCAGTCACGAGGTCGCCGAGGAGGACCGAGTTCCAGGCTCTGGCAAAACGGCGGTCGAGGTTGTCGGGTGCCTGCGGATAGCCAATGCGCGGATCGACCAGGAAGCGGTCCTCGCCCTGAGGTCGCGGAGCTGGCGGGGCGATGGTCGTGCAGCTGCTGGCGATGGCCAGAACGGCAATCGCGAAGAGAAAATGGCGGTTGATCAAGTCTGTCCCTCGACGAGCCGCAGGGCGGCCCGGAATGTCTTCTCGTTGTCGCTGGCGTCGATCCACTGCACGTTGAGCTCGGAGCGCAGCCAGGTCATCTGCCGTTTGGCGTAGGCGCGCGTGCGGCGCCGCGTCTCGGCGATCGCCTGTTCTTCGGTGATCTCTCCGGCGACGACGGAAGCGGCCTCGCGATATCCGATGGTCCCGAACGGACGCGCAGTACGCGAATATCGCGCCAACAGCGATGCCGTTTCCGCGACCAGACCCGTGCCGTACATGCGGTTCACGCGCTCGTCGAGCGCCTCGACGAGGCGGGCTCGATCGAGTGAAAGGGCGATCTTCATCGACGGAATCTCTTCCTTGGCATGTTCGGGGCGGCCCCAGCTCGAGATCGGGCGGCCGCTGGTCAGCCAGACCTCCAGGGCGCGTTCGACGCGGTGGCGGTCCGGCGGGGCGATCTTTCTACCACTTTGCGGGTCGATTTTCGACAGCCATCGATGCAGTTTCATCTGACCGCGCCCGGTCGAGGCGATGGCGCGCAGGCGCCGGCGGACGGCTTCATTGCGAGGCGGCATCTCCGGCAGCCCGCTGAGGAGCGCCCGGAGGTAGAAGAACGTGCCGCCGACCAGGATGGGAAAGCGTCCGCGCGTCAGAACGGCCTCGCAGGTGCGGCGCGCCAGACGCGCGTAATCCGCGGCGTTGAACTCCTGGTCCGCCTCCAGGATGTCGAACAGGTGGTGCGGGACGGCGGCGCGGGAGGCGGCGGAAGGCTTCGCACTGCCGATGTCGAAGCCGCGATAGACCTGGACCGAATCGTAGTTGACGATCTCGCCGCCGATGGATTGGGCCAGGCGCAGAGCGAGGTCGGATTTGCCGACACCCGTCGGGCCGGCGATGACGATGATCTGGCGGGTCAACGTCGGAGCTTCGTCATGTGCGTCCGCTCGTCCTCGTCGTGGAGCACGGCGCGGAGGTGCGCGCGGCAATAGATCGCTCCCGGCGGAATGGCGGTCCGGCAGACGGCGCAGCGGTTCTTGACCACCTTCTTCGCTCCCTTTTCCAGCACTCGCAGGACGACGCCGGCTGCCAACAGCAACCCGCCCAGGAACAGCGCGTTCTGCAGCATGTTCATCGGGACGTACTCGACGAGAGGCGACTCGACGAATGTTTCGTGGACGACGTAGAGGGAAAGGACGACGACCAGAAGCCAGAGGCCGAGACGCAAAAGCGTGGATGCCATTGGGTCCGACAACTCTAAGCGCGTCAATGGGGGGTGTCAATTTCACCGCGCCCGAAGATCCGGCCGGCGCGCAGGTCGAGGGAGACGGTGCCGTTGAGGTCGGTTCGCCAGATCCGGATGCGTCGTTCGGTCAGCGCTTCCACGACGGATGGATGGGGATGACCGAAGCGGTTCTGGCGCCCGCAGGAGATGACGCCAATGCGCGGGGTGACGGCGTCGAGGAAGGCCGGCGTGGAGGAGCTCTTGCTTCCGTGATGAGCGACTTTGAGAACGTCGCAGCGGGAGATCCGGTCGAGCAGGTCGCGCTCCGCCTCGGCCTCCACGTCGCCGGTCAGAAGAACCCGCCGCCTCTCGATCTGCAGTCGCAGGACCAGCGAGCTGTTGTTTTCCGCGGCTCGGCGGAAGCGGCTCTCGGCGACGAAGGCCGTGGCGTGAATGGAGGGCTCGATGAAGGTGTCGCCCTCGCGCACGAGATGGATGGGCGTGCGGCTGCGGATCGTCGCCGCCAGGATGTTTTCGGCGCATTCACCGGTAAATCGCCGCGGTGTGATCCAGATCGAGCCGACCTGGAGATGGTCGAGCACGGCCGGAAGACCGCCGCAGTGATCGGGGTGCGCATGGGTGAGAGCGACGACGTCCACGCGCCTGACACCGCGGTCGACGAGAAGCGGAAGGAGGGTCGTCTCGCCGAACCGGACCGCGTCGCTGCGGCCGCCGCCGTCGACGAGGATGACGCGGTCGGCCGCCCGCACCAGGATCGAGTCGCCCTGCCCGACGTCGAGGGCGACGACCTGCGCGCCCTCGACGCTGCGCAGCGCGCGAGCGCGAAGAACGGCGGCGGTGGTCGGTACCATCAGCGCGAGTGCGATCGCCACCGCGCGGCGGCGGGCGGTCAGCATGCTCATCGCGGCGAGCGCGGCAAGGAGTCCCGCCGCCAGGCTCAATGCCGGAGGAGCGGTGAAGAATCCCGACGTCGTGGCGCCGGCTTCGTTCATCGCACCGCAGACTGCGTGGAGCAATCCGATGACGTTCAGCACCGCGGACGAGGGAAACGCGCAGGCGACCGCGGCAACCACGAGCATCGCAAAGATGACCGGAGTCATGACGATGGTCAGGATCGAGCCGCCGATCGCGAACTGGTGGAAGTGTGCGAGCGTCAGCGGCACGATGGCGATCTCCGCCGCGATCGGAGCCACCAGCCACCTTGCCCTCCCGGTGAAGGGCTTGGCGATGAAGAGCAGCGACGCCGCTCCGGCATAGGTCAGCTGGAACGCCGGATCGACCAGATCTGCCGGCGCGATCACGAGCCGCGACAGAGCCGCGATGCACCAGAGGTTCTCGATCGAAGTGGGCCGCTTGACCAGCCTCGACACCGCGTACAGGCCGATCCCGATGCTCGACCGCGACACCGATGCCGTCGGGCCGATGAACAGCGGAGCCAGAAACGCAAACAGCAACAGAAGCCATTCAGAGGCGCGGGTGGCGTGTATCCAGCGCAGAAGCCAGGCGATCGCTCCCGCGGCGATGGCGATCTGCAGGCCCGAAAATACGAGCAGGTGATAGGTGCCGCCGCGCTTGAAGCTGTCGCGCACGTCGTCGTTCAACCGCTCGCTGCGGCCGAGGGCCAGGGCCTCGACCAGAGCGACCTCGGTCGGATGTTCGGGTGCCAGCGGAGCGATCCGGCTGGCCAGGGCGCGGTTCCAGCGGGCTGGCGACCAGGGCGGAAGCGTGCCGCAGTAGCGCATCAGCAATGGCGACTTGATCGAGAGGGTGAAGACGCCGCGGTCGTTGCGGCGGAGGAATCCACGGGCCTCGAGCGACCTCGAATCGCCGATGGGCGGCGGTTCGAAGCCGCTGTAGATCAGGAGCGGTTGGCCGATTTCGACCCCGTTCGCACGGAATTCGTTGACGTGCAGCAGATGCGATCCGCCGCGCGCCGCCCAGTCGTGATCGATGTCCGCTTCGATGGTCGTGAAGCGCTGCGGATCGAAAGCGGAAAAGGCGCGGAGCTCGGCCGCACGGAGCTGCCGGATGTGCACTGCCATCGCGACGCCGGCGGCCAGTGCGAGCACTGCGATGACTCCGAGTGGCACGGGCACTCTTGCCTGTACTGGTTCTTCCGAATGAAGCCGGCACAGGCAGGAGTGCCTGTGCCACACGGCCATCGCGACGAGCACACCGATGGCGACGATGCCGAAGATCGTGATCCGCGGATGAACGACCGACGTGCCGAAGATCAGGCCGGCGGTGAAGGCGAGGAGCGGAAGGGCTGCGGGTGCGTCATGGCGCACGCTCGAACGAAGAGAGCGTCTCGACGTGGTGCGTGTTGGGAAAGAGATCGAGGAGGTCGAGGGTGGAGAGTCGCCAGCCCGACGCGATCAGCCGGCTCGCGTCACGGGAAAAGGTTACGGGATCGCAGGCCAGGAAGCAAATCATCGAGCCGGCCCGCTCGGCGATGCTTTCGATGACGTTGGTGCGCACTCCGGAGCGTGGCGGATCGAGAAAGACGAAGTCGGCGCGCGCCATCTGGTTGGCGTATTGCTCGACCGGCTGATTGACGATCCGCACGTTCGCGGAGGTATTGCGCTTTGCCCACCGCGCAGAGACGGCGGAGCCCTCGACAGCGGTGACGCGATCGAAAATACGAGCGAGCGGCGCGGTGAAAAAGCCGGCGCCGGCATAGAGGTCGATCGCCGACGTCTTCTCCGGACATCTCTCCGCGTGCTGCCTCACGAGGCGCAGCATCGTGCCGAGAAGGTGGCGGTTGACCTGGAAGAAAGAGTCGGTCGACAGAGTGAACGTGAAGTCTTCCACCGGGATGGTGATCTCGCGTTGGTCGGTGATCAGCTGGCCGTGGAGCTCCCAGATCTCGAGGTCGGTGGACGTCGTAGGGACGCGCAGCAGCGCGTCCGCTCCCCCGTCGTGAGCTGCGGACGCGCTGCTGCGCGTCCCTGCGACATTCGAAGCACCGGACCCGACCGTTCGCGCAGTCTCGACACCGACGACCTCGCATTCGCTCGACAGCGGCACCACCCGATTCGAGCGGGTGGCGAAAAATCCGATGTCGTTGCCGTCTCGGTGGAGGCGCGATCGCAGCCTGTAGTTCAGCGGCGACGGGTGAACGGCAATCGGCGGCAGCGAGGCGGGATCGATCTTTCCGATGCGCCGGAGCGACTCCCGAAGGATTCGTTCCTTGGCCCGGAGCTGTGCGTCGAGACGCAGGGCGGTCCAGTCACAGCCGCCGCATTCGTCCGCGACCGGGCAGGGGAGCGCGCGGCGGAGTGCGCTCGGCTCGAGGAGCCGCACCAGCTCGCCGCGGGTGAATCCCTTCTTCGCTTCCGTGATCCGCACCACGGCGACGTCGCCGGGATAGAGGCCGCTGACGAAGACCGGCAGACCGTCGACGCGCGCGAGCGCTGCGCCGCCTGCAACGAGCTCGGTCGGAGTGATCGTGATCTCGTCGCCGGGTTTCATCGGGGCGATTGTAGTAGTGGTGACGAGGACGAATGCGACCGATGGGACGGATGGGACCGATGGGACGGCCGGCACCATCGGTCCCATTCGTCCCACAGGTTCTGAACCGCGTGCTCACCACCGTTCTGCCTCCGTCCTTTCGTCACCGCATCGTTCCGCAGTCTTTGTGATAAAACCCGCCGCGCCATGAAGGTTCACGAATATCAAGCGAAAGAAATCCTCAGACGCTACGGCGTTCCCACTCCGCGCGGCATCGTGGTCGACAACCCCGAAGACGCGCGCCAGGCTGCCAAGGAGCTCGGCGGCCGCGTCGTGGTCAAGGCGCAGATCCACGCCGGAGGCCGCGGCAAAGGGGGCGGCGTCAAGCTCGCCAACAACGCCGACGAAGCGCACGACATCACGAAGAAGATGCTCGGCATGACGCTGGTGACGCACCAGACCGGCCCCGAAGGCCGCGTCGTGCGCAAGGTGCTGATCGAGCAGGCTCTCAACATCGCCCGCGAGCTCTACCTCGGCATCACTCTCGACCGGCGCATCGGCATGCCCACGGTCATGGCCTCCCAGCAGGGCGGCATGGAGATCGAGGAAGTGGCCGCGCGCGATCCGAAAGCGATCCACCGCGAGCCGATCGACGCCGTCCTGGGTATCCAGCCGTTCCAGGCCAAGAACATCGCCCTGGCCCTCGGGCTCAGCGGCGACTCGTACAAGAAGGGCGTCGACTTCGCGCAGAAGCTCATGCGCGCCTACATCGACACCGACGCCTCGCTCGCCGAGATCAATCCGCTGCTGGTCACGAAAGAGGGCGACGTCCTGGCCCTCGACTGCAAGATGAACTTCGACGACAACGCGCTGTTCCGGCACAAGGACATCGTCGAGATGCGCGACCTCCACGAGGAGGATCCCCTCGAAGTGGAGGCTTCGAAGTACAGCCTCAACTACATCAAGCTCGACGGAAACGTCGGCTGCATGGTCAATGGTGCCGGCCTGGCCATGGCTACCATGGACACGATCAAGCTGGCCGGCGGCGAGCCTGCGAACTTCCTCGACGTCGGCGGCGGAGCGAGCTCGGAACAGGTGGCCAACGCGTTTCGTATCATTTTAAGTGACAAAAATGTGAAAGCGATTTTAATCAATATTTTCGGCGGCATCGCCCGCGTCGATCGCATCGCCGAGGGCGTCGTGGCGGCGTCGCGCGAGATCGGATTGCCGGTCCCCGTGGTGGTCCGCCTCGAAGGAACGAACGTCGAGCTCGGGAAGGAAATCCTGGCCAAGTCGGGCCTGCCGCTGATCACCGCGGACGGCATGTGGGACGCCGCACAGAAGGTGGTCGCGGCGGCAAAGCAGGCGCGACCATCCTGAAGCGCACAGCGCCGAAGGATCTCGTCCGACTGCGTACGAACAAGGAAAGCTAAATGGGAATCTGGGCTGACAAGAACACCAAAGTCATCGTGCAGGGCATCACCGGACGCGAGGGAACCTTCCACGCCATCCAGTGCCGCGACTACGGAACGAACGTCGTCGGCGGCGTGACGCCGGGCAAGGGCGGCACCACGCACGAAGGCTTCGCGGTTTTCAACACCGTGCGCGACGCGCGTGACCAGGCAGGTGCGAACTGCTCGCTGATCTTCGTCCCGCCGCCTTTCGCGGCCGACGCAGTCATGGAAGCAGCAGACGCGGGCATCGAGCTGATCGTCTGCATCACCGAAGGGATCGCCGTCAACGACATGATCCGCGCCCACGACTTCCTCGAGAAGGCGAACGTTCGCCACGTCTCCGAGGGAAAGAAGCCGTCGCGCCTGATCGGGCCTAACTGCCCCGGCATCATTACCCCCGGCCAGGCCAAGATCGGCATCATGCCGGGTCACATTCACCGTCCGGGGCCGATCGGTATCGTCTCGCGCTCGGGAACGCTGACCTACGAAGCGGTCGGGCAGCTGACCAACCGTGGCATCGGCCAGTCGACGGCCGTCGGCATCGGAGGCGATCCGTTACCGGGCACGAACTTCATCGACTGCCTCGGCGCGTTCCAGCTCGACCCGCAGACCGAAGCGATCATCATGATCGGCGAGATCGGCGGATCGGCCGAGGAAGAAGCGGCGGCGTTCGTGAAGAAGAACGTGACCAAGCCGGTCGTCGCCTTCATCGCCGGGCAGACCGCCCCTCCGGGACGGCGCATGGGCCATGCCGGCGCGATCATCAGCGGCGGCAAGGGCACCGCGGCGGAGAAGGTTGCCGCGCTTCAGGCCGCCGGCATTCACGTCGTCAAGGCGCCCAGCGACCTCGGAGCCAAGATCCAGGAAGTCTGGAAACACTGAACGAGTCCTGAGTCCTGAGTGCTGAGTCCTGAGTGAGCGGCAAGCGTCTGTTTTCAGGCTCAGGACTCACCTGAGCCGCTCGACCTTCCCGCTGGCCACGTCGTAGTAGGCCGGCACGATCTCGACCTGTTTCTTTGCGACCGCGTCTCGAAGGACGCTGCTGTGGTCGACCAGGTATCTGGCCGTGAAGCGGGTGTTCGCTTCAATGGCGCGCCGCAGTTCGGCCGCCGTCGGAGAGTTGGTCCGCGGAATTCCGTCGAATGACTCGCGAATGCGCTGCACGAGCGCGACGAGGGAGGGCGTGGACGGGTCCGTCGTCTTCAGCGCGGCTGTCACGGCTCCGCACTGGCTGTGACCCATGACGACGATCAGCTTCGTCCAGCCGTGGGCCACCGCGTACTCGAGGCTGGCGATGTCGAATGGATCGGCGATCGTTCCCGCGACCCGCACGACGAAGAGCTGGTTGATCGAATGATCGAACACGAGCTCGGGTGGAACGCGGCTGTCGGCGCAGGAGAGGACTGAAACCGGCGGAGACTGATGTCCCGCGCTCTCCCCGCGTTTCCTGGCGAGGTCGCGGAACGTCAAGGTCCCGGCGACGAAGCGCCCGTTGCCGGCGGTCAGCTGTCGCCACAACTGCTCGGGTGTCGCGGTCTGCCCGCTCGCCAGAAGCGGACAGGCAAGAGCGAACGCGAGGATTGCAGCCCAGGACGATCGGATCAATCGCATTGTTCCTCCACAGGCAGGGAGGCGCAGCAGCGCGTCCGCAGCTCTCGTCGTTTTCACCTTCACCCGGGTTGCGGACGCGCTGCTGCGCGTCCCTACTCTCTTATTGGATGCTGCCGATTGTACGACGCGATGTGCGAGGATGTTGCCGTGACGCAACCGCTCCACCTCTCACTTGCCATGGCGGCACGCTGCCTGGTTCTGATCGGCGGCGGCGAGTTCTCGTTTGGCGAGACCCGTGAGATCGACGAGTACCTCCTCTCGCAGATGCCGCCCGATCGTCGGACGGTCGCCTTTCTGCCGACTGCGTCGGGCTCGCCCGAATACGCGCTGCACCTCGGCCGCTATTTCAAGACCCTCGATCCCTCGATCGAGACCGTCAACGTGCCAATCTACCGCGGCCGCGACAGCCGCCGGCAGAAGAACCTGAACATGATTCTCTCGGCCGGCATGGTGTACCTCGGCGGCGGCGTCACGAATCAGCTGCTCGCCACGATGCACGAATCCGCCGCCGACATCGCCCTGCGCGATGCCGCCGTCAACGGAACTGTCATCGCTGCGATCGGTGCCGCCGCTTCCTGTTTTGGCAGGCATGCCCGTGACATGCGCGGCGTCATGCCTGCCATCGATGGCCTGGCCTGGTTGCCGGAAACGGTCGTCGAGACAGGCTTCGACCCGGCCGATGACGACATGCTGCGCCGGCTCATGTCCCTTCCAGATGTCCGGCTGGGAATCGGAATCCCGACATCGACCGCGCTGGCGATCGGCTCCGACGGAACGTCCCAGGTCATCGGCGGAGGAAACGTGGCGGTATTCCGGAAGAAGTAGATCCGGACGGCAGCACCTGCCGGGCTCCGGACTCTGGCCTATCGGTTGCACCAGCGGACAGGACTGGAGGGAGGTGCCTTATCGAAGCGCTGACCAAAGCCGTCGAGACGGAGAATACGCTGACGACCGAGGAGCTCGTCCGGCTCTTCTCCGTCCTGTCACATGACCTGAAGTCGCCGATCTTCGCGGTGGACGGATTCAGTGAGCTTCTGTCGGCCGATTACGCGGACAAGCTCGATGAAGAAGGCCGGGATTTCCTCGGCCGGATCCGCTCGAGCGCGCAGCACATGAAGCATGTCCTCGACGACATGTCCCACATGGTCAAGCTGCTGTCACGGCCGAGTGCGCGCCGTCCGACTCCGCTGCGGGAGATCGTCGAAGAGGTTCTCCACAAGTACAACTACATGATCGAGGAGGGCGGCGTCCGCGTCGACGTTCCTTCGGACCTTCCGGTCGTGAATGCGGATTCCGAAAAGATGCGCGAGGCAATCGGCGCGCTCGTCGCCAATGCGTTGTTCTTCACCGACCGCGCCGTTGGCGAGCGGCAGATCGCCTTCGACTGTACCCCCAACCCGGGCGGAGGCTATCGTCTCTGCGTCCGCGACAACGGCATCGGTGTCGATCCGCGTTATGCATCGCAGGTGTTCGAACTGGGCGGGATGAGCAAGCTCGACAAGCCCCGCGGTGGCGGACCGGGTTATGGCCTGTACCTCGCGAAGCGCATCGTCGAGACTCAGGGTGGGACGCTGTCGCTCGAATCCGCGCTCGGCACCGGAAGCACCTTCTGCTTCACGATCCCGGAATAGCTACTGAGCGGTCACGACGCCGGTATCGGCGGTTGCCACTGGCTCGAGCTTCCAATCTTCGGGCAACGGTTCCTCGCCCGGGAGGGCAATGACCCGGATGTCGACGTAACGGTCTTCCGCACGATCGACGCCGAGGGCTCGCGCCGCGGCCCGAGAGAGGTCGAGGACGAATTTCTTCGCGTACGGGCCCCTGTCGTTGACACGGCAGCGGATCTTCTTCCCTGTCGCCCGCGCCGTAACCTCGATCCAGGTGCCGAGAGGGAGTGTGAGGTGGGCGGCGGTCAGACGCCGGTTCCGGAAGATCTCGCCCGTCGCGGTCAATGTCCCATCGAGTGATCTCGAGTAGTAACTGGCCAGGCCGGCGAGCTTGTGTGTCGTTGCCAGCGCCGCGTACCTCAGCGCGCGCATTTCCAACGGGTCCGGCTGCGGGTCTGGAGTGAATGTCGTGGCATTCGCTGCCGGCGGCGGGACATGGAGCTGGTCCTCGCAGCCGTAGGTTTGTGCCTTCGCTGTGGGTATCAGTGCGAGAGCAGCCAGGAGGACGACGCTGAATGCGACTTGCCGGGTCATCGGAGCGGCTCATTCTACGGGGAGTTCAAAGGCTGCGCCAATGTGGTTCCTGCTATCACAATTAAGTACCTGATTAGCCAATATCTTAGAATCGAACAATCATGGTCCGCCGGTTGCAAATAACCTTGGGCAGGCCAGGCCCGCCGGAGGTTCCGAATGACCGAGTTGAAGACCAGCAGGCCCTTCGAGGAGCGGTTTCTCGACGGTTACGAGCGTTCGCAGCTGCGCCAGGAGGTCCAGAAGGTCAAGCCGTGCCGGTTTCGGGTGCTGGGTCGCAGGTACGCAACGTGGGCTCTGGGCGCTTCGCTCGCCCTTGGCGGGCTCGGCGTTCCGTTGAGAATGATCCAGAACGCCGAAACGCAACCGACGCGGACGGCATCCGCCGACCCGGCGGCGGCACCAGAGAACGTCAGCCTCATCAACACGGCGATCACGAGCGACCTGCAGCAATCTGAGAACATTGCGCGCCAGGTGACCGGGGGTGTTCAGGCGGTCGCCGGAGGGGTGCAGGCGGCGGCGCTGGGAATCGAGCAGGTTGCGAAGACGCCTCTGCAAACGGTCGCTCGAGCGCCGCAGCAACTGGCGGCGATCACCGAACAGATCAGGCGCCACTTCTTCAACACCCAGGTTCCATTCGGCTCGATCATTTACGACGAGGCGAAGAAGAACGACCTGCCGCCAGAGCTCGTGGCCGCGGTGGTGCACACCGAGTCACGGTTCAAACCGACGGCACGGTCGCACGCCGGCGCGATCGGACTGATGCAGCTCATCCCGGCCACGGGCCGCTGGATGGGAGCTCGCAATCTGACGAATCCGACTGAGAACATCAGCGCCGGCGTGAAGTATCTGAAGTACCTGACCGACCGGTTCGGCGGCGATCAGCAGAAGGCGATCGCGGCCTACAACGCGGGTGAAGGCAATGTGCGCCGCTTCAACGGCGTGCCGCCGTTCCAGGAAACGCAGAACTACATCTCACGCGTTCGCGGTTTTCAGCAGGACCTCGGCGACCAGCTGCAAGGGCAGATCGCGGACGTCGTCGCACAGACGGCGCCTTAGTGCGTGCGCGGTCGAATAGAATACCCAGCCGTGACGGGCGTACGACTGTTGATCGGCGGGATCGTGATGGGCATCATCCTGCCGCTGGTCCTGGTCTTCCTCCTCGGCCTGTCGACTCTCTCGCAGTTCTTCACCGTAGTCGCGTCGACCTTTCTCGCCTGGGGCGCTGCCGATCTGCTGGCCCGCATCCTCGAGCGCCCGCGACTGCGCGGACGCACTCCCGGCGGTGCACTGCGCGAGGATTGGGAACGGCGGAAACCGGACTAGGGACGCGCTGTCATTCCTCAACGGTGCGCGGCGCGCCCCCTCATCCGCCTTCGGCACATTCTCCCCCGCTCTGTTATGCGTCGCCGCACGTCTTGCGTGAATCAAAGCGGGGAAGAAGGTGCCGAAGGCGGATGAGGGGGTTGCACTGCGACTCGAAATGACACGCCTGCCCGTCGTCCTGGTTGGGCGGACGCGCTACACCCAGTCGCCCATCTTTCGCAACAGCTGGTCGATGCTGAAGAGGCGCTCCTTGCCGTCGGATTCGCGGCGGAAGATCGCCTGATACCAGCCTTTCATGCCGATCGGACGATAAAGGTCGCTGCCCATTTGCAGACGTCCGCCGGAGACGAGCTTGAGGAAAACCTGTTCGTAGACCGAGCGGGTCAGCCTGCGATCGGGATACGGAATCGCATACTGGCGCTTGCGGCGATCCCTGCCGCGACGTCGGTCGCGTTCGCGTCGCGAAGGGGTCGGCAGCAGGGATATGGCGCGGCGATCGAGGTAATCCTTCGGCCGCGGCGGGACGAGTTTGCCGGGCGTGTCGTTTCTCCGCCGCGACATGGCAGCACGACCGCGGACCACGGGAGGCGGGCTCGGAACGGGAGGGGCGTCGGGCAGAAGTGCGATTTTTCTCGCCTCATCGGCGTTCATCGCCTTCAGCGTTCGCGCCCGCGGCTCGTTCGAAGCCACGTCGGCCATCGCGCTCGCGTGTTCCTGCCGCGCCCTCTCGCGCTCGGTCACGAACTCGTCGATCGTCGAAGTGCGCCAGGTTTCCCGGGCGTCATGCATGAGGCTCAACTCGGATTGATAGTTCTTCAGCTCGTGAATGACGGATCCCCAGCGGCAGAGGCGTCCCACGTCTTCGTACGCGGCCGGCCGGTCGATGAGCTCCAGCAGCGATGCGGCACGACCTTCCAGAATCGCGAAGAGCAGCCGGAAGCTGAACGGATCCGAATACCTGCGGATCGACCGCCGGAAATACCAGGCCACATCGGAGCCGATCTGCCGCAGCGATTTCGTTTCGCCGAGCTGGGTGGTCCACAACGGCGCGTTGACGTCCGAGGTGAACGGGCTGCGCGGATAGTGAAAGTCCTTCGTCAGCCATCCCTTGCGCGTGGTGTGCTTCCCGGGGACGACACCGTCGATGACCGGAATGCCGCGCTCGCGCAAGACCGACAGGTCGTAGGACGGCCAGGACATGACCTCGCGGACGATGCCGACGATCAGCGTCGCTGCCGCCACCATGAGTCCGGGGTCCGGCGTGAAGTCCGCGGTGATCTCGATCCGGCCGCCGCGGGGCCGCACCCCGATGCCGGTGGAGCGGCGGTTCGCGGCCACGAGCATGACCGGAACCGGCAGCAGATACGCCAGCAGGAGCGCGAGCTTCTTCTCGTTTCGATGCCTGTTCTGCAGTCCCTTCGGGATCTCGTACGAGATGTTGTAATGGCTGCTGTAGGCCTTCAGCCGGACCGTATGACCGGTCTTTTTTTCCCATCGCGTGAGCTGGTCGCGCACAAATTGCATGGACTCCCAGAGGTTGCGGACCATCCGTGCCGTCGATTCCTCGCGGAGCTCGATCACCGGTGTCACGACCTCGATCACGCCGCGGTCGAAGTAAACCGCCCCGCCCGTTGGAATGTGGGACGAGGTCTTCTCACGCGCCAGCATCGGTGCGTCGATGAAGTTCTTCGGATGCGTCCAGTAGTTCTCCGGAATGATCTCCACTTCGTCGAGCCAGACGTTGAACTCCGACTCCATGCCGATGACCGGCATCTTCAGCGAGGCCCGCTGAGGGATGAGTCCGCTGCGAGTTTCGTGTTTCCGCGTTCGAGGCATTGGCTGTCCCGGGCCAGGCAATTGGACTGCGGAGAGGCTGCCAACTCTCTAAGCAAACGGCAGGCCGGACAGAGCGGATACGATTTACTGATTTCAGTTCCCTTTTTTGGTTGCGCGGTTTCGCGGTTGCGGGGTTCCGCGGTCGCGGCCTGAACGATTCTCGACAAACGGAACCATCGTGAAACTCGATCACCGCGCAACCGCGCAACCGCGTAACCGCGCATCTACTCTTTATCGACCGTCCCGGCCTCGACAGGCTGCCGCCGTTCCCGCCGCCGCCGTTCCTCGAACGCGAAACGCGGCCGGTTCTCCTGCGGCTGTTCCATCCTGTCCTCGCTGATCTCGCGCGGAATCAGGGTGATGTAGCCGAGGTCGATGTGGACGTGATCGTCCGCATTCGCTCCCAGGACGTGGCCGTAAGAGAGGACTGTGATGTCCTCGCTCACGTCTTCAGCGATGGCGTTGTATTTCTCAATCGCTTCTTTCGTCTTGAGGATCGTCGGTCCTATGCGGTAGATGTCGGCTGCTGTTCCCCACATGTGCGCCGTGGCGTTTGACGAGAGCTTGTGCGACGGCGAACGGTAAGCGCCGTTCACTGCGATATGGACCGATGCGCCCGCTGCCGAGCGGAACTGTTCGAGGTAGAACGCGAGCGCACGCACGGCGCAGGGAATGTAGCGGGGGAACTGCTGCAGCCGCGGTGCTTCCTTGAGGTCGACGAGGACGAACTCGTTGAGTCCGAAGTGCGGCGCCAGCCGCGTATCCATGGCCGCTTCGTGCGTCGGGATCTCGTAGAAATAGCGCGGCAGCCGATGGCGGCGCCCCTGGGAATCGCGGACCATCTCCCCCGGCTTGAGGATCGAGCGCAGCTCGTCGTCGAGGTCGAAGGCGTCGACGACCTTGAGCCTCTGGATCTCACTCATACATCAGCCCGCCGAGCGTGTTGAAAATGTCGCGCGACACGTCGGCGACTGCGGTTCCACGCGCGCTGTCGGCCGGGAACTGGGTCAGGATGACCAGCACGTACGGCTTGCGATTATCGAGATAGACGATTCCGGCGTCGTGATGCACGGTGGAAATGTTACCGGTCTTGTGGGCCACGCGCGCCGCTTTCGGCAGGCCGGCGGGAATGCCGCTGCGGTACTGCTGATCGAGCATGATCTCGAGCATCTCTTCGCACGCTTTCGCCGAATAGGCCTTCCCCTCGGCGATGAGGCGGAGCAACTTCAGCAGACCGTTGGCGGTGACCTCATTGTTGAGCCCGGCGTCGAATGCCGGACCGTCTTCCACGCCGCGCAGCACGCGCATGCCGTCGATCTCCAGCTCGTCGAGCGCCTGTTGAATGGTGGGGATGCCGACCACGTCGACGAGAAGGTTCGTGGCCAGGTTGCTCGACAACGTGATCATCCAGTAGGCGAGCTCGCGCACCGTCAGCGTCTGGCCGAGATGGCCGTAGACGTTCGGATCGGCATCGCGCGTCAGGTCGAGCATGAACGGCTCCTGATTGACGATGCTGATGAAACGATTCCGGACGTGGACCGGCGCATCGAGCGAGAGCTCGCCGTGCTCGACCTGCCGGAAAACACCGAGGAGCACGGCCAGCTTCATCGTCGAAGCGGCGTGGAAGTAGTGGTCCGCGTTGAACGCCCACTGGATGGTGGTCTCACAGTCGAAGAAGGAAATGCCGAGGTTTTCCAGCCCGTGCTCCTGCTTGATCTTCAGCACGTTGCGATACAGCGAAACCTCGGATGCGGCGACGGAGTCGCTGCTCGGCGGGACCGGAAGTTTTTCCTCCTGATGCGCGGCCTTCGAAGCCATGGTGGGCGAATGGTAACGAATTGCAAGTTTCGGGCACCCCATCACTCTGAGCCGGCGGAGCCGCCCCCGTCATCCTGAGGCGGTGCGGGCGGCGGTAGAGCAGCAATGAACCGACGGCGGATGAGGGGGCGCTCAAAGTGACGGTTGGCGCGTTCCCGGCCTTACCGTCCGTTCGTCCGCAGCCACCGCCCCACCCGTTCGATTCCCATGGCGATCTGCTCGACCGAGGCCGCGTACGAGATACGGATGAATCCTTCGCCGGCGCTTCCGAAGGCGACGCCGGGAATGACGAGGACGGCGGCGTCGGTGGCCAGGCTTTTCGCGAAGGCAAGCGTGTCGCATGCGGGGACCGGCACGAAGGCGTAGAAGGCTCCTGCCGGCGATCCGATCTCCGCCTCGAGCTCGTGCCGGATCGAGTAGAGCGCGGCATCGCGTTGTGCGCGGAACTGCTGGCGCACGCCGTCGAGCCACGACGCGTTCCACTCCGCAGCATCGAAGATCATCTCGGTCAACGCCTGCGAGAAGACCGAGGCGCAGGTGGCGATGTACTGGTGCGCGGTCACGACCGGTTTGAGAATCTCGGATCGCGCCTGGATCCAGCCGAGACGAAGTCCGGTCATGCCGTGCGACTTCGACATGCCGTTGACGACGATGACGTTCGGGGACAGTCCGGTCATCGAGGCCGGTGCCGAGTCGTACCAGATCTCGCGATAGATCTCGTCGCTGACGACGAGCGCGCGGCGTTCATCCGCAAGACGGGCGATCTCCTTCAGCGTCTCGGCCGGCAGAACGGCGCCGAGGGGGTTCGACGGCGAGTTGACGACGATCAGCTTCGTCTTCGGCGTGAAGGGAATGCGCGACGCATCGAGGGTCCAGGCCGGCGGCTCGAGGTCGTACGGGACCGGCGTCGCGCCGCAGATCGCGGCCACGGTCGCGTACGAAGAGAAGCCGGGATTCGGCACCAGGACCTCGTCGCCGGGATTGACGTGAGCCTGAAAGATCGCGAAGAGCGCTTCCTGCGTGCCGGCCGTGACGCAGCACTCGGTCGCGGGATCGAAGCTCGTGTTCGCGCAGAGTTTCTTTCGAAGGGAGAGGGAGCCCGCGTTCGCCGAGTAGTGCCATGAGGTCGTGGCGGCGCGCCGTGCAAGCGCGCGCAGCGTCTCGTCGGGCTCGAGGTTCGGTTCGCCGATGCCGAGGTTCGTCGACAGGGGCGTGGCAAGCGCGTTGATCTGGCGGATCAGCGAGAGCTCAATTCCGGCGAGACGGTCGGCGGGCATCGAAGTCCTGAGTGCTGAGTCCTGAGTCCTGAGTGGTCCCGTTCTTCTCAGGACTCAGCACTCAGGACTCAGGACTTATCGGAGGGCCTCTTCCAGGGCGGTGGCGGAGTCGGTTTTCTCGTCGCGGTACTTCACGATCATCGGCGAGGCTATGTGCAGCTGGTGCTGCTCGGCGAAGGCGCCCTTCATCGGCCGGGATCCCGGAACGACGACCGCGCCGTACGGGATCTCGAGCGGGTGCTCGGCAGTCCGCCGATAGATCTGTCCGCGCACCAGGTCGTAGACGGGAGTCGACCCGGTGAGTACGACGCCCGCTCCGATCACGGCGCGCGTCCGGACGATGGTGCCTTCGTAGATGCCGGCGTTGCCGCCCACGACGACATCGTCTTCGATGATCACCGGCACGTTTCCGATCGGTTCGAGAACGCCGCCGATCTGCGCGGCCGCCGAAAGGTGAACGCGTTTGCCGATCTGCGCACACGAGCCGACCAGCGCGTGCGAGTCGATCATGGTGTCCTCGTCGACGTAGGCGCCGACGTTGACGAAGGCCGGCGGCATCATGACCACGCCTTTGGCGATGAAGGCGCCGCGCCGGATCGACGACCCGCCGGGCACGATGCGCACGCCGTCCTGCGGGTGAAACCGCCTCACCGGGATGGTGTCCTTGTCGATGAACGAGAGTGCGCCGGACGCGAACTCGGCGGGCACGCCGAAGCGGAACGCCGCCAGGATCCCTTCCTTCACCCAGCCCTGCGCGTGCCAGATCCCGTCCTCATCTCGCGTTGCCGCACGGATGTTCCCGTGCTCCAGCTCGGCCAGAAAAAGTCCGATGGTCTTGACGGCCTCCATGCGATCGGCGGTCGTTCCGAGAGCATTGACGCGTTCTTCAATCGTGACCATGGGCGTGAGTCTATCGCTGTCACGAGGTTGCGAGGTCACGAGGTCACGAGGTCACGAGGCGTGAGAGGTTTCGCCTAGTGACCTCGTAACCTCGCAACCTCGTGACCCGGCTTGTTCACAGTACCCCGCACTCCCGCAGGATCTGCTCGAGCTTCTTCCGATTCGCTTCGCTGATCGGCGCCAGCGGCGAGCGGAGCGTGTCGCTCTCCAGGATGCCCATCATCTTCATGGCCGTCTTGGCCGGGATGGGATTCGACTCGATGAAGTTTCCGATCATCAGCGGCAGGACGCGCTCGTGGACGGTGCGCGCCTTCTCGAAATCGCCTTCCCGCGCCAGGCGCACCATCGCGCTCATCAGGTGTGGGATCTCGTTGCTGGCCACCGAGATGAGGCCGTCTGCACCGGCAGCGATCATCGGCAGGGTCCAGGCGTCGTCACCGCTGAGCACCGCGAAATCGTCGTCGCGGTCGCGCAGGATCGTGAGGATCTGCTCCATGTTTCCGGAGGCTTCTTTCACCGCGGCGATGCCGGGGATCTCCTTGCGCATGGCCAGCGTGGTCTGCGCGGTCATGTTGATGCCGGTGCGGCCCGGCACGTTGTACATGACCATCGGCAGGACCTTGCCGCGCTTGTCCATGGCCTCCGACTGTGCGCCGAAGTGGCGGCGCAGGCCGTCGGGTGTGGGCTTGTTGTAGTACGGCGTGATGGTGAGGATGCCGTCGGCGCCGAGGTCGATGGCGGTGAGGGCGAGCTCGACGGCCTTCTCGGTGGAGTTGCTGCCTGCCCCGGCCAGCACCGGCACGCGCCCGCTCGAGCGCTTCACGCAGATCTCCACCACGCGCCGGTGCTCGCCCGGAGTGAGCGCCGGGTTCTCGCCTGTCGTCCCGCAGGGCACGAGAAAGTTCACGCCCTGTTCGATCTGCCACTCGACGAACTTCTCGAATGCCGGCTCATCGAACGAGCCGTCCGCGCGAAAGGGAGTGACCAGCGCTGTGCCGAGGCCGGTGAAGGTGCCACGTTGTTTCATGCTCAACTCCAAGTGAAGAAGGTCACCGAGTCACCGAGTCACCGGGTGGCGCGGCTTTACCTGGCGACCCGGTGACCTGGTGACCTGGTGACCCGGCAACCCCGAACATCAGTTCATCAAATCGATACAGCCCTGATTTTCCAATGATTCTTTCCGCCGCCACGACTGCGCCGCGCGCGAAGCCTTCCCGGCCACGAGCTCGATGCGAGATCTCCACCAGGTCGTCCGGCGAATCGAAGAACAGCGTGTGCAGTCCGAACTCGGCACCGACGCGCGACGAAACGACGGCCGGCTCGAGCTTTCCATCGCTGCCTGACTTCACCTCACCGGCGATCTTGAGCGCGGTTCCGCTCGGCGCGTCCTTCTTCTGCGAGTGATGCCGCTCCTCGATTCCCGCGGCGTACTGCGGGAATCGCGCGAAGAGCTCGCCGGCCCGCCGCGCCAGATCGAAGACGATGTTCGCTCCGGGGGAGAAATTCGACGCGTAGACACAACCGATCCCTGCGGCCTCGACGCGTTTCCGCACGTCGTCGATCCGGTCTTGCCATCCGGTCGTGCCAATGACCAGCGCGATGCGGTGCTCGCAGGCGATCGACACAGCGTGGTCGACTGCTCCCGATTGCGAAAAATCGATCAGCACTTCGGCGCCGTTGAGGGCCTCCTCCCGCGATGCTTCGAGGATGCAGACCACCTCGTGACCGCGCTCCTTCCCCACGCGCTCGACCGTCTGTCCCATCTTCCCGTAGCCGTGCAGCGCGATCTTCATTTCTCCACTCCGAAAACTCAGAGACTTTCACCACAGAGACACAGAGAGCACACCGGAGAGATTGGCGAAGCCTCTGCGTTCTCTGCTTCTCTGTGGTGGACGTTCCCTCACGCCACCTCCACCGGTACCTCGAAGAGCGCCTGATGCACGGCGCGCACCGCGCGGTCGGCGTCGGCGTCGTCCACCACGATGCTGAGATTCAGCCCCGACGTGCCAAGGGAGAACATCGACATCTCGATGCCGCGCATGGCGTGGAAGACGCGCGCGCCGACTTCCGCGTCCTTCATGAGGTGCCGCCCGACCACGGCGATGATGCACTGCCCGTCCAACACCTCGACCTCGGCGATGGGCCGCAGCTCCTCGACGAGCTCGTCCATGTCGTGCTTCTCGTCGATCGTCACCGAGACCGACACCTCGGAGGTGGTGATGAGGTCCACCGAGATCTCGAGCTCCTCGAACACCGCGAACAGCCGGGCCAGGAACCCGTGAGCGCCGAGCATCTGGCTCGAGGTCATCTGGACGACGCTGATGTTGCGCTTCAACGCGATCGCCCGCGGGCCGTGGTCGCGGTCGTCGCCCTGCTCGGTCACGAGCGTGCCCGGACTGGCGACGTTGTGCGTGTTCAGCACGCGCACCGGGATCTTCTGCGCCACCGCCGGCGCGATCGTCTTCGGGTGAAGCACCTTCGCCCCGAACCACGCCAGCTCCGCCGCTTCGACGTACGAGATGCGGTCGATGACCCTGGCGCCGGGGATGAGCCGCGGATCGCAGGTCATCATGCCGTCGACGTCGGTCCAGATCTGGATCTCCTCAGCGCCGATCGCCGCGCCGACGATGGCCGCGCTGTAGTCCGAGCCGCCGCGGCCGAGGGTCGTCGTGGCGCCGTCGCGCGTGCGGCCGATGAAGCCGCCCATGACCGGAATCAGCTTCCGTTCGATGAGCGGCAGCAGGACGCGCTGCGCGGCGGTCCGCGTCTCTTCCATCAGCGGCGAGGCCTCCCCGAAGCGGTCATCGGTGATCACGACCTCCTCGGAATCGACGTGCTCGCCCGGCACGGCGCGCATCATCATCGAATAGGCGAAGAGCACCGAGGAGAGCTTTTCGCCGATGGCCGAGACTTTGTCCTTCGCCCGCGGCGTGATCTCGCCGAGCAGCGCGATGCCCTTGAGGATCGTGTGGATCTGCTCGATCTGCCTGTCGAGCTGTTTGATGAACGACTCGAAGAAGTCGTACTTCTGCTGCACGAGGCGCATGGCCACGTCCTCGTGACGCTGGCGGACCTTGGCGATGATCGAGTTGACGCGCTCGATGTCCGACTCGCGCGCGGCCTCGCTCGCGGCGACCAGATCGTTGGTCACGCCGGCGAGCGCCGAGACGACGACGATCGGCTGCCGCCCCTGGCGCTCCGCCACGATGTCGATGGCGTTGGCCACCCGGTCCGCATCGCCGACGGAGGTGCCGCCGAATTTGATGATGATCATGAGAGCAACTCGCGCCGGTCCTGTAGGGACGCGCAGCAGCGCGTCCGCTCTCCCGTGGGCGGGGGTACGAGAACCAGAGCTGCGGACGCGCTGCTGCGCGTCCCTACAGACGAGCCATTCATAACATCCCCTTCGCCTCGAGCAGCTCGGCGTTGAGGATCGAGGCGCCGGCGGCGCCGCGGATGGTGTTGTGGACGAGCGCCACCATGCGGAAATCGAGCAGCGGGCAGGGACGCAGTCGGCCGACCGAGACGCTCATGCCGCGCTCGCGATCGCGGTCGAGGCGCGGCTGCGGGCGGTCCTGTTCCTCGAGGTAATGGATGGGGCGCAGCGGCGCGGACGGAAGGGCCAGCCGCTGCGGCTCTCCTTCGAACGACTCGAGCGCGGCACGGATGGCCGCGGCATCGGCGCCGCGCTGGCGCAGCGAAAACGAGATCGTCATCAGATGCCCGTCGATCGTGGCCACGCGATTCGTCTGCGCGGAGATGCGCAGCGGCGCGTCCTCGAAGCGCTCGCCGGTCCAGCGGCCGAGGATCTTGCGCGGCTCGCTCTCGATCTTTTCCTCTTCGCCGGAGATGTAGGGGATGACGTTGTCGAGGATCTGGTATGCGCTCACGCCGGCGTACCCGGCGCCGGAGATGGCCTGCATGGTCGTGACGTGCAGCTGGTCGATGCCCCACTGCTTCTCGATCGGCGCGATGGCCAGGGCCAGTCCCATCGTCGAGCAGTTCGAGTTCGTGACGATGTAACCGTGTCCGCCTCGCCGCCTGCGCTGGTGCTCGATCGCGGCGATGTGTTCGGCGTTGATCTCGGGAAGCAGGAGCGGAACATCCGCGTCCATGCGGTGATTCTTCGAGTTCGAGAGCACCACCGCGCCGCGCTTCGCGTACGTTTCCTCAGCCTCGCCGGCGACGGACGAGTCGAGCCCGGAGAAGAGAAGTCGCGATTCCAGCTCTCCGCCGAGCTCCTTGACCGTCAGTGCGGCGGCGAAGTCCGGGAGGAGCGTTTCCAGCCGCCAGTCGGCCGCTTCGCCGTAACTCTTTCCGGCGCTCCGTTCGGAAGCGACGACCTCGTGAAGCCGGAACCACGGATGGTTCTCGAGCAGCTGCACGAATCGCTGCCCGACGGATCCGGTGGCACCGAGGACGGCCACCGGGATCCGGTCGGAACGGCCACGCCGGGTATCCGGATGCAACGGTAGAGTCGCAGTCATGCTGAATTGCAAAGCGGATTCTAGGCCGAAATTCGAGGCCGCGGCGCCAGGTGCATGCCCCTTGCCGTAGCATTGCGGCGATGACGACGTTTCAGCGCACGCGCTCCGGCGAACGGATGCTTGCCGTCGAAGAGGCGCAGCAGCAAGTGCTCGCAGAAATCGAGCCGCTGGCACCCGAGCGCGTGAGCCTGACCGACGCGTTCGGCCGCGTGCTTCGCGAGGACGTCGTCGCCGCCCGGGACCTTCCCTCCACCGACAACAGCGCCATGGACGGTTACGCAGTTCGCGCGGACGACATCGCCGCCGCGAGCCGCGACACACCGGCGATTCTTCGCGTGATCGAGGACATCCCCGCCGGCCGCCTTCCGACGTGCCGCGTCGAACCGGGCACTGCCGCTCGAATCATGACCGGAGCCACGGTTCCGGACGGCGCCGATGCCATCGCGCAGGTCGAGATCACCGACGCCGGCGGCGATGAAGTCCGCGTCTTCGAGCCGGTGCCGCGGGGAACGCATGTGCGGAGGCGCGGCGACGACATACGAGCGGGGAGCATCGTTCTGCGCGCCGGCACGCCGCTTGGCGCCGCGGAGACGGGTGCTCTCGCCAGCATTCAGCGGCCGGAAGTGATCGTCGGCCGCATGCCGACGGTGGCGATTTTCTCCACGGGCGACGAGATCATCGACGTCGGCGACCAGCCGCAGGCCGGTCGAGTCGTCAATTCAAATTCCTACGCGCTGGCGTCGTTCGTCCGGCAGGCGGGAGCGATTCCGCGAATGCTCGGCATCGTCCGCGACACGCGCGAGGCGACGATTGCGGGCATCGAATCGGCGCTCTCGGCGGATTTCGTGGTCTCGTCCGGTGGCGTCTCCGCCGGCGCCTACGACTTCGTGAAGGACGCCCTCGACCACCTCGGCGCGGACACGAAGTTCTGGAAAGTGGCGATGAAGCCCGGGAAACCGGTTGTTTTCTCGCGCCTCCACGACCGCGTCTATTTCGGGCTGCCGGGGAATCCGGTCTCGTGCATGGTCGCGTTCGTCCTCTTCGTGGCGCCGTCGATCCGGAAGGCGATGGGCCAGACCTCGAATCTGCTCCCGCCCGTCGTGAGCATGCGGACGTCGGCTGCCGTCAGGTCGAAAGGCGACCGCCGGAATTACATCCGGGTCCGTGTAGCGGCTCGGAACGGCGAGCTCGTCGCCTCTCCGATGCCGGCCCAGGGTTCTCACGTCTCGACCTCCATGCTCGGCGCGAACGGGCTGGCGGTGCTGGAGGCGGGAGTCACGCGCGTGGAAGCGGGGAAGAGCGTCGAGGTCGTCTTGATCGGGCCCATCGGCAGCGATTGACGGAGTGCCGGCTTCCAGCCGGCCAGCGGAGTTTGGCGTTCTTCGGTCGACGAGTGGCGAATGCGGTGGTGACGCGGCGAAGCCGCCGAAGGCCGCGTAGCGGCCGCTAAGAATTTAGCGGCGGCCGTCAGGCCGCCCTGGAGTTTGGACGTCTGGTGGCTAGGCGTTAGCAGCAGCGACGAGTTGGAATGGTGTTGTGGCAAAGGGGGGCGGCGAGATTTGGGGTTCGTTGATCTGCTTGCGG
>JAJXWV010000036.1 GCA_021781455.1 Acidobacteriota bacterium
GCCGAAGAACGGCGCCAGATCGGCATCGCCGCCGAGGCTCATGTTCGACGCGACGATGGGCGTCTGGAAGCCGAAGGAGCTCTTCGCCGCGGCGAGCATTCCAGCCAGCCCGCGCGGCGTGTAGTCGAACTCGTGATTGCCGAGAGTGACGCAGTCGTAGTGCATGGCGGCGAGGAAATAGAGCGCGAGCGGCTTGCTGCCGAGCGTCAGGTCGTAGAGCGTCCCCATCGTCCAGTCGCCGGAGTCGACGAGAACGACGGGATGGCCGGCGGTCGTCCGCACGTAGTTCACGTAGGAGGAAATCCGCGCGTAGGCGCCGGTGGTGCTCATTCCGGTGGACGGGTCGACGTCGAGCCCCACGTGGCCCGATCCGTTGGCGTGGTCGTGCAGGTCGGTGGTCTGCAGGATGGTGATCGCGCTGAGGTCCGGAGGGACGGGATTGGTGGGGCGCCGCCTGTGCGCGGGCTGCGCCATGACGCTGGCCGGGATCGCTAGCGCGAACACGAGAACGAAGCGGGCTGCCCATCCGTGCGGTCGTGACATTTCATCCTCCGTCAGGTCGCAAAGGGCGGCCGGAGCGAGACTGTCGCCTGGTTATGGAATTGTCAGAAGCGGCGATTGTCTCACATCCGGTTGGCGGGACCGGTGTGGCGCAAGCTCTCCAGCCTGCGCGGACAGGCTGGAAAGCCTGTCCCACACCAGGGGCCACTCACCGCGCGCCGTCGATGATGTAGACGTCCGCGGTCGACGAATAAACCGTGGTGGCCCAGGTTGCCCCATCGGGCGCAGCAAGGAGGTCGATCGTCATGAAGTCGGTGGCCGGGATGCTGATGTCCCTGAATGGCTCGACGCGCCCGGTCGGCAGGTCGTAGCGATCGAGGCGAAACTGAGGATCGCCGCGGCGTATGAACAGCAGGCCACGACTGTCACTCGTCCACCCGGACAATGAGGCGGCGCTGTCGAGGGGAGTCGCGATCGGGGGACCGCCCGTCGTGGAGTACAGCACGACTCGCTGCCTGTGCTTCCTGCTGGAACCTCGCCAGCCGGTCGCGATCGTGCGAGACCGAGCTCGGAAGAACGCGCCGGTGTACTTCGCAGTTGCGTTGTTCGAGCACGTGTCGGTGAAGGAATAGTTGCCGGACCAGGCGCCGGTGACGTCGATCGCTGGTGCATCGCCCGAAGTTTTCGCGAGCAAGAGCGTGCCCATGGCTCCGGCCGCGTTGGTCCATTGAAGCGTGATCGAGTTGCCGTTGATCGATCCCTGATACTGCGTCGCGTTCGAGCTGCTCGGCACGCTCAACATGAGAGTCGAGCCGCTGATCGTGCCGACGACCACGCGCGTCGACTCGATCGTGGTGGCGTTGCAGTTGCTGTCGATCGAGATGAAGTTCGCCAGGTCCAACCGGCCGGAGACCGACGTCCCGGTCTGCAGAAGCGTCGTGGAGACGTTACCGGATGCGGTGAACGTCTTATTCGAGCAGGAGCTCACCGCCACGCTGAGCTCCCGGACATTGTCGGTTCGACAGGGCTGTCTCGTTCACGAATCCTCGGGTTACGAGCGTTGTGTCGCCGCTTTGACACAAGTCCGGGCGCGAGCCTTGGAGTGCGGCAGCTTGCTGCCGCTTTTGTCACGATCCACTCAGCAATTCGCAAAGCGGCTGCTGGGGCCGCCGCACTCCAGGGCGCTTCGCCCTCCGGTCGCGTCCGCCATCTTTGGCGACGGCTGTGCAATGCATGGCCGTCGGCGCCGCCGTTGTCCTTCCCTCGTGCGCGAGCGGCTGGACCGCACGTACATGCGCCGATGCCGGATCGAACTGGCGATGCAGCAACTGAACTAAGGAGACGCAAACGATGAGAAGCACCTTGAGACTGTGGGCACTGATTGGATGTGCACTGCTGATTTCCATTTCCGCGTTCGCACAAACGCCCGAAGCATCCGTCCTCCGCGTGACGGAGCCGCTGGATGTGGGAGGCACGATCCTCCAGCCGGGCGTGTACACGATTCGAGTCCTGCCGAGTTTCGCGGACCGCAACAAGATTCAGGTCACGAGTCCGGATCTGAAGACCGTTTACGCGACGGCACTCACCGTTCCTCACTATCAGGTAGAGAACGAGCAGCCGGCGAGCTCGACGTTCGTGTTCTATCCGGCAGCTGATGGCCTGCCGGAGGCACTCCGCACGTGGTATGCCGCATTCCCGGACGCCAGCCAGGGAGGCCATGACATCGTCTACGCGCAGTCACGCGCCGAACAGCTGGCGCGGCTGTCCCATTCGCGGGTGGTGTCCTATGAGACGGCATCGTCTGACCTCAACACCGTCCCGCTCAAGGTCGTGACCCCCGAAGCGACGGTCGAGCCGTATACGCCGCCATCGACCACGTCCGTGGCCACCACCGAGACCACCACGACCACCACCACCCCGATGACCTCTGCGGCCCCCGCCACGACCGAAGCACCGACTGAGGTCGCCGAAGCGGCCCCCGCGCGGATGCCGCACACCGCAAGCGAGACGCCCTTGCTCGCGCTCCTCGGCGCCGTGTCGATCGCTGCGGCCATCGTCGTTCGCTTCGGCCGCTCGATCTAACAGATGAGCGTCCGGACGACCGCGGCCGCGAAGCCGTTGCGCATTGTCGAGCTCGCCCTCTGGGTGGCGGGACTCTCGCTGCTCGCCATTGCCTTCGAGGCCACCTTTGCGCGCTGGACGTATCAGGCACAACAGGAGCGGGCCCTCTTTCCGAGGGGGCCCGCCGCCGTTGTCGGCACGCGACAGCACTCCGCAAGCGCAGAAGGCGACGAAGCTGCCGCGGAAGCGATCACGAAAGAAGTTCATGCAACGGAGCCGGATCACGAGGTCGCCTTGCCGATCACGCCCTCCAGGCCGCAGACGAGAACGCACGAATCCGCCGCCGACCCGGCAGCGATGGGACTCCTCGAAATTCCGCGGCTCGGCATCTCCGCCATCGTCGCCGATGGCTCCGACGACGCGACGCTGGCCCGTGCCGTTGGCCGCGTGCCCGGTTCCGCGCTCCCTGGCCAGCGCGGGAACATGGTGCTGGCCGGCCATCGCGACACTTTCTTCCGGCCGCTTCGCGACATCGAAGTCAACGACCGGATCCGCCTCGTCGTCCCGCACGACACCTACGATTACCGCGTTAAGTCGATGCGCATTGTCGGGCCGGAGCAGACGAGCGTGCTGGCTTCGCACGGAGTGGAAGAGTTGACCCTGGTGACCTGCTATCCGTTCCACTACATCGGTCCGGCTCCCAGGCGCTTTGTCGTCGTCGCGACCCGCGTGAACTGAGCCCGCCTAACGACGGAGTGCGGACGTCTTCGTCCGCATGCGCCGGACGTCTCGTCCGGCGCTCTGGTGCGATCTCACGGCGGGACGAGGACGTCCCGCCGTTGCGGACGGGACGTCCGCACTCCAGTCAACTAACGGAACGACCCTTCCGCGTACACTCACCCTGTGCAGTGCACGAACTGCGGTGCGCAGGTTCCACGCGGATTGAGCGCATGTCCTGAATGCGGGGTGTTCGCGCGCGTTCTCGATTCGCCGCGGCCTCGCCGGTCTGCGAAGTGGCTCGTGGTGCTGCTGCTCGGGGCGCTTGCAGTCGCAGGAGCGGCGTACTACCTCCTGTCGAAGCCATCGCCTGCGAGGCCCGCCACGCCGATGTCGGTTCGCGTCGTTCACGACCGTCCCGGTGGCGCCCGCATCGGCGCGGGAGCGACGATCAGCGAGCCCGAGGCGATTCTGCGGCTGCGGCGTTCGCTCAATCTGCCGCCGGAATGCATCGCCATCCTGAGCCACGGATTCCACGGAGGAGGGTATGACCTGACGGCCGTGAATCGCTGCGAAGGGACGCGCCTGGGCCGCTGGCGCGTGGACGGAAAGAGCGGCGCGGTTTCCAGGCCGCGACCGGGAGCGAAAACGCCACGATCCTGAGGCCGGTGATGAGCCAGCCGACGACCACCATCCCCCGCGTGGCGCGGGCTTTCCAGTCCGCGCCCAGGGCAGGCTGGAAAGCCTGCCCCACACGCATGTCGGGGCGCATGCGTTAGATCGAGATCGTTCTGCGAGATCGAGCTGGCCGGCGCCCGCGATAACACCGCGGCTACATCGGTCGTGGATGAATGATCGTCCAGAGCGTTCCGAACCGATCGCGCAGCTGGGCGAAGCGGGAAGCGAAGAATGTCTCCGCGATCGGCATCCCGATCTCACCGCCTTCCGCAAGAAGGGCGTAGATCTTGTCCGCCGCCTCCGGGGAGTCAACCGTGAGGAACAGATAGGAGCTGCGTATCGGCTTGAAGTAGTTCGGCGGCACGTCGTTTCCGATCAGCTCGACTCCCGCGACGTTCATGCGCGCGTGGACGACGGCATTCTCCGATCCGGGCGGAACTTCGTACTGAGCCGGCAGCTGGCTCTGCTTCATCATTGTCGTGATCTTTCCGCCGAGGTGTTTCTCATAGAAGCGGAAGGCCTCTTCGCAGTTGCCGCCGAAGTTGAGATGTGTGTAGAGCTTCATTGCACGTCTCCTTTCACAGTCCGACGCAGATCGAGACGCAGTGCTCGACTGGGGGAGTGGGCGCACGGATCCGGCCACAGGCAATTGCAGTACCAATCGCGCGCCACCCGCCCGCCCAGATTCCTCGCTAACGCTCGGAATGACTCGAATCAGTCTTTCGCGATCCTCGCAGCGACGAAGATCCCGCTCGAGTCGCGCGTCCCGGTCACGGTCACGCGATCGCCGACATGCGGATCCGGGTAGATGACGGTGGTCGCCGTGATCTTCACCAGGAACACCGGCATCATCGATCCCGGAGGTCCGCCGACAGTCCACTGCGTTGGAGCGATCGATACGACCCATAAATGAAGCTCCGTCGGCGTCGGCAGGCCGAGCTTCACGATGGCGATGGCGACGTAGTCGTGGGCGGAGTCGACGCGCCCCATCACCTGGACGGAATCGCCGACCTTCGGATCGCCGACGATCTTCGTCTGGGCGTTGATGGCGACGGTGGTGTCCTTGCCGTCCCTTCCGGCAATGACCCACGCGGCGGCAGAGATTGATTTTACGGTGCCGCCCAGCACGACGTAGGGTTGAACCGCCGGAGCGGTGACATCCACGCGCGTCGCGAGAATCGCTCCGCCGGCGAAGGTTGCCGTCACGTTCACGATCTGGCCGACGGCGATACCGCTGAGACCGGTGATCGGCGCAAAGGTGGGGAAACTGCTGCCGTAGCTCGTGTTCGGATCGACGGCCATGGTGATGCCGAGGACCGTGAACTTCGAATTCGATGAATCGATCGACTGGACCGGACCGGTGACCGTCAGGTCGGGGAGAGACTCGATCACGACCAGCTGCGCCGATAGTGCCGTGACCGCGGCGGCTGCCGTCGATGCGTTGATGAACGCCGTGATGCGCGAGCCGGCTTTGACGTCGCCGATCGTGGCGCTACTGCGATCCGACATGAACTTCGCGGCGGACGCGTCGATGATGATTGGAGCGGCATCGCCGCTATTGAGTGTGATGGTGGAGCCCTGGACGCCGGCGACGGTCCCTGAGAGAGCGGAACCCGACATCATGCCGATCCCAAGCACGTCGCCGTGCGCAGCGTCGCTCGGCGGCATGACGGCCCGGTGCGTTGCGGCGTGGGCGACCAGCGGAATCGAAAGCAGAACAATCAGCAGTCCGACAACTGCAAACCGGCGGCTCATGGCTCCTCCAGGGAACGGCCCATCATTGTAGGACGCGCGAGGGGATTCTCCGCTGACGAGTGATTCCGGTCACGCACGAGTCCGCTCGCGCTCGAACATTGAGTGAACCGCCTCGCCGCCTGAGGAAACGCTCCGGAGCCGCTCGTTGAGTCGGACTCCGGCTGCTGAATTTTCACCCAGAGAGACACAGCGCAGGCTCGCTGCGCTCGCCCGCAACCGAAATGCTGTCGGACGCTGCGCGCCCTCAATCATTGAATGCGTGTCCCGGTTCGGCGGCCTGACGGCCGCCGCTAAATTTTTCGGCGGCTACGCCGCCTGTTCTTGCCCTGACCAAAGAGTCGGCCACGGCAAAGTCGGCGAAGTCGGCGAAGTCGGCGAAGTCGGCGACATCATTTAGCGGCGGCCGTCAGGCCGCCGAACTCGCGTTGGTTCATCAGTGTGGAGGGCGCGTAGCGCCCGACAGAATCTCTTCGCGCCGCGGAGAATTTGGAGGTTAGTAGACTTAACAGCATGCCGATCACACGCGGCTGGCGATACCCGCACCTGCAGCCACGAGCTCGCGAACAGCCCTACTCCCTCACCGCATTGAACGTCCACGTGCCGACCAGTTTTTTGCCGCCGACCGTCAGGAGCTTCGACACGTCGATGGTCATGCTCCTTCCGTTGGATTTCACCTGAGCTGCCGGCATGTCGGGAGTCGTGATCAGAAAGAATGCGCCTGCCGACCAGACGATGTGATTGATCTGCGAACCGCACGTCTCCTGCACGACTTGCTGCTCTTTGAGCCATTCCTGAGCCAGACCGATCATGAAACCGCGGGCGGCCAGCTCCGGCGTCTGCACATACGGAAAGGTGAACATGAAATTGCCGGGATCGGAGAAGCCCTGCGGCGGCAGCGATCCTGAATAGCCGCAGCCGCCCGAGGTTCCGCTCATCGCCCAGCTGTAAGAGCCTGCCGTGACCCCGAACATCCGGCGCGTCGGAGTGTCGGCGTCCTGGGGCACGTCGCCTCGTGCATCCAGCCTGAGGTTGGCCACCTGCATCTCGTCGAAGATGGCGTCCCTCTCGTTGTATCTGAGCTGCGCGCTGACGTTCCATGCCCAGCAGCCGATGTTGGTGGCCTCGAGAGAGCCGCTCGCGAATCCCTGCGGCTTGATGTCGTTTGCGATGTCGCTGTTGGAGAGAATGATGACCACCGAGTCGATGCGTTCCGCCTTGCTGTCGCGGCACCAGGTCCTGAACGGCTTGCCGCTCCAGTCCTCATGAGTCCACTTGCCGTCGATCTTCACGAGGGCGTCGAGGTGAGCGCCCTTGACCGTGTTCGGGTCGCCCACTGCCTTGGCACTGATGACCTGTCCGACGTTTTCGACTCCGACGACCTTGAGGGCACGCTGGATGCCGTTGTAGAAGGCGACGGAGGAGGCGGTCGCATCGGGGAAATCGAAGCGGTAGTAGCGCATCGACAGGTGAGGCAGCTTCAGCGTCGGTAGATTGAAAATGGTGTCGCCGCCCGCCACTTGTACGGACTCCGTATCTGCGACCTCCGCTTTGTTCTGCGCGGCATTGGCGCCGTCGCTCGGTGCACCCAGGCCGTCGACGGTCTGGTAGAGGTTGTAAGGCGCCTCGGAGTTCCAGCTTTCGACCGCGAACTCGGGCCAGACCTGGTCGAGCGGAGCGCCGGCCTTCTTCAGGCCGGCGTCGAGGGCATGAATCGCGTCCGCCGACTCAGTCGCCTCCCAGATGAAGCGGACCACCTGCGTCGGGTCGAGGCTGCGTATGCGGGTCAGGTAGAAGAAGAACACGTAGGCGCCGTAGTTGCGCTGCCTGTGGCTGCTCGCGTTTTGATCGTCGATCGACAGGTCGGGAGCCTGGAGGTAGTGCTTCGCGAAATCGTGTTCCCGGTTCACGGTCGGGTAGATCTCGTCCTCGAACCACGTGGCGGTCGACTCCATGAGCCACTTGTAGTTCGAGTCCAGACAGTCCTTCGTCTTGTAGGCGTGCTGCACGGCGTGAAAGAGCTCGTGTGCGAACGCGGAACGGCGCTCGGCAGGGTCCTTCGCGCCGCTGCGGGTGACCGCGATGAACGTCGCATCGTTTCCGGTGCACGACCATGGAGCCCATGCCGTCGAGAACGTCGTCGCCAGAACGCCATCGGCGAGGTTGTCGACGAGCACCACGTCGAGAAGGGTCTTGCCGTTGATCTGATCCTCGACGATCGGCTCGCGCCCCGTGACCTTGATCAGCTCGGCCCAGATCTTCACGTCGGTCTCGTGCACGAGATCGGAGGCGATCGAGCTGTCGTTCAGTTGTGATTTGTCGTACCAGACCCGCACGTGGTCGCCAGCCACGTAAGCGAAGTCGGCGATGATCGAGCAGCTGTTGAAACCCGCCCACGGCCTACATGCGCCGAGCGTCCGGACGGAGGTCGTTCCCGCGCGCCTGAGATCCCACCAGCTCCCTTCGTAGAACGGCGGCACGAGATACGGACCGATGAGATCCTGGGTTGCCGTCGAGAGGGTGGGCCATTGCACAAGCGCAAGACCTGGCGAATCCGCTTCGGTCACGTCGCTGTCGTCGCCGTGGAATTGCGCCGGCAGACGGGTCTGGTCGAAATCGGCGAAGACCTTGTACGTGAGCGCCTGTTCGGCGTTGATCGTTCCGGCGGCGAGCGCGCTGTCGATCAGCGCGGCGCTGGAAGGACGCTTCTGCGGAGGAAGGACCACGCGATGCCGATGGCCCGCGGCCGAAACCACAGCAGTAGCCTCCGCTCCGTGAGCCGAAATGGTGAAGAAACCGACGACGATACAGAGAGTCCATAGATACCGCATGAGACACTCCTTCAGCGCGTGGGGGAGAGATTCAGGATTCCAGGGATGGCATTAGTTTACAACGCAGGCCGCGCGCACCGCTGTCGGTTTGGCTGGACAGACAAAGAGGGCAACCGGGCGGGCGATCCAGGCCGCGAGCGAAGCCCGAACCGTGACCGGTTTCGAGTAGACTCTGGGCCCGTGAAGATCGCCGAGATCATGAACCGGTCGGTGGCGACGCTCTCCCCTGAGCAGACTCTTGGCGAGGTGCTGACCCTTCTTCGCACGCACCGCATCCGGCACCTTCCGGTGATCGACGCGAGCTCCCGGCTGGTCGGGATCGTCAGTGACCGCGACGTGAAGCGTGCGACGCCTTCCCTGCTCTCCGGAGTCGACCGGGAGGCCTATGAACGCGTGCTCGATGAAACGACGGTTTCACAATTCATGACGCGCGACCCGACATCCGTTGCGCCCGATACGTCGCTGAAGGCAGTGGTCAAGATCCTCGTCGAGTCCAAGGTGGGAGCGCTTCCCGTGGTCGACGACGGCCATCTCGTCGGAATCGCCACCGACATCGACCTGCTCCAGTACCTTTACGACATCCTGCCGGAAGATTGACCGGACTGGTTCCGACCTGACACCCGCCGACGGCTTTTTTCGTGCGAGAATCCGCTCCCTATGTGTCATCGAACCGAATGCGCCACCTGCGGCAAGCCGACCTGGGCCGGGTGTGGGCGACACGTCGAGCAAGCCCTGGCCGGTGTTCCTCGGGACAAGCGCTGCACCTGCCCGCCGCCGAAGAGCCTCCTGGCGCGGCTGTTCGGGAAGCAGAGCTGACGCGATCCTGATCATCGGATCGCGAGCTTCCGCCCCTCGACACCGTCGGGCTGGCGTCGCGCGCTACGCTGCTATCGAACCTGCTCGATGACTACTGCCGTGCCGTAGCAGAGAACCTCGGTCGCGGCATTCCTCTGGCCGCCGAGCTCGGACGCGTCGTATCGAAGGCCGACGATGGCGTTCGCGCCTAACGCCTGCGCATGCTCCATCACCTGATCGAGCGCCTGCTGGCGAGCCTGCTCGCACATCTCCGCATAGGCGTGGATCTGGCCGCCGAGGATCTGCGCGAAGCCGCCGAGACAACCCTGACGGATGGTCGGCGAGCGGACGATGATCCCGCGCACGAGGCCTTTGTATTCACGGATGCGATAACCGCTCACGTCGAACGTCGTGGTCACAATCATGCTCATCACCTCCTGGCGGCCGCCCGGCCGGTCGTTTCATGCTCGTTCCTGGTGGAGGTTGCCAGCGTCAAAGGCCCGGCGTCAATCACGTCGCGATGTGTCGTCGAAAAGTCGAGACTTTTGACGCTGGCCCGAACGGTCGCTTCACGCCGCGACTCGTAAACAGGGATGTCGCACCGGCCGGATTGACGATCGTCTCTCCGCACAGCGACGCGGAGCCGCTCCTGAACACTTCACCGCGAATCCGATATCCCCATTCGGCGGTCACGCCGCGCGCAATGCATGCTTTGCGGCCGAGGGCGAGACTGTTCATCGTCTTTGCCGCCATCGGCGTTGTTTCAGGCGCGATCGGCGCGCTTTCCGCCAACGACGCCTCGCTGCGGGGCGAACGCGAACGGCGGTGGGCCGATCTGGCAGGGCCCTCCGCGGATGCGGCCCGATTGCATCCGCTGCCGCCGATGCTTCCGGTGGAGGGCGTCAGGCCCGCCGATCTGAGCGATTCGTTCGATTCGCCGCGTTCGCACGGCCGCCGTCATGAAGCCATCGACATCCTCGCGCCCCGCAACACCCCGGTCGTCGCTGCGGTTGACGGCGAGATCCGCAAACTGACCGTCAGCGCCGGAGGCGGACTGACCATCTATCAGTTCGACGAGTCCGCCAGCCACGTCTACTACTACGCGCACCTGCAGCGGTATCGCGAAGGGCTGCGCGAGCACGACGTCGTCCACCGCGGCGAGATCATCGGATACGTAGGGACGAGCGGCAACGCCACTCCCGACGCGCCTCACCTTCACTTCGCCATCCGCCAGCTCCCGCCGTCGAAGGAGTGGTGGAAGGGAACGCCGATCGATCCATATCCGCTGCTCGTCGAGAGCGAGCCGATCGAGATCGACTCGGGCGTGGTCGCGAGCAGCGAGTAAACGCAGCCCGGCCAGCGCGTGCACTCCCGGCATTGCCTCCGGAAGGCTGCCTCAACGCTAGCCGGACCCGTTTCGATGCCTACATCAGCTGGCCCTTTTGTACGCCGCCGTATAGCGCCTGGCGTCGGCCGGGTTCTCGCTGACCTTGCGAACCGCAGCGGCGAACGACTGCACGTTCATGCCGTGTGCCGCCAGGAGGCTGTCTGCGTCGTTAGGCTGCTTCTTGATCTGCGCACCGAGGGTACCGAGATCCTCCGGCGACAGAGATGCCTGTGACGACGATTGTGAAGTCGCCGCCGACGTCTGCGGATTGTTTGCAGCGGCCGTCGTCGACTGGTTATTCTTGCAGCCACCCCGTCGCCAGCTGCTGATCGATGGCCGAGACGAGCGGATATCCGGTCATGCCGTCGATTCGCTGTGCCTGAACCCACTGGACGAAGTCGGGCTGCACGTAGTAACCGCCATTGACGGCAAGCGCAACCGGCGCATATCGCATCAGCTCGACGAATTGCAGCGGCGCGACGTCGCCGAGGTTCAATTGAACGACGAGCGAGCCGACGCGACCGAGCGGGATCCCCAGGTCGACCACATCCGCGACCGCGACGGGCATCTCCACGAGCGATAGCGGCTCGACCAGAAGGTTTTCGCAATCGTGCCTGATGACGACCGGGACGTAATCGGGCTGATAAGCGATGTAGTCAGGCTCGTATGCATAGCCGACGGAAGCACTGCTGTATCTGCGCCGATTTTGCTGGTAACGAGAGTAACGAGGAGGGGTGACAAAACGAGCAGGCACATAGTTGTCGTACGTGCGGAGCTCCTGGCTCGAGGTTCCAGTATCTCGAGCTCCCGATCGTCCTGCCCGTGCTCTTGTCGACGACAGCGAAAGCGCCCCCGGACGCGATAGCGCTGGCGAAGTACATTCTCGCTGCCAAGGATCGCGTCGGCCTCGAGAGTTTCGAGCCAGGCCGGCCACCGGGGATCGTCCTTACGCTCTCCGCCGAGCATGCGCGCGACGAGCTCGCGTCCGAAGGCTTCGCGGTCGGTCGTGACCTCCTGCCGGTCCGACATCGTGCGGTGGGACCGACATCGAGCTCACTGCGAAAAGCGCGACCACGACAGGAAAGAGAGACATGGAGGAATAGTAACAGCCGATCCAGACCAGCCCACGATCTTCCACAAACGCGCGCGATGAGCCGGTCCCCTCGCCCCGTGCTCCCTAACGCACAGCTGCACAGAGCCGAGCCGCATGGGGCGATGGAATGAAGGGCAGTGGGGTCACGCGTGATCACGAAGAACAGCGAATTCATCACAATTCCTCGGCTATTTTTCGGTACCCCACTCCCCTTGCGTCGCTAAACGAACGTACAGCCCGGAGCTGCCTCCGATACCGAAGCGGCAGGCCTTTCCACGACAGTACAATGCCGGCCGCATCCGCTTCATCGAAAGGAACCGTGGCGCATGTGCGGTGTCATTGGACTGGTCAGCGAGTACCACCGGAAGGACCTCGGGATCGTTGCCGCCGAGTTGCTCAAGACGCTCGAGTACCGCGGTTACGACTCGACCGGTGCCGCGATTCAGCGCGACGACGGCTCAATCGTGCTGCGGAAAGGCGTCGGCGCTCCTTCGGTGATGGTCGAGAAGCTCGGCATCGTCGGTCTCGAGGGCTCGATTCTCTGCGGACAGGTCCGCTGGGCCACTTTCGGCTCGGTCGACGATGCCAACGCCCAGCCACACGAAGTCCGATGCCGGACCCACATCTACGGTGCACATAACGGCAATGTCACCAATTGTGACGATCTCAAGACGTGGCTCAGCAGCGAGGGGCATGACGTTCTCTCCGACAACGACGGAGAGATGGTCGTTCACACGGTCGAGCATTACTTCGCTGCGGAGCTCGAGGCGAAGGAGGCTGGGAACGGCGACGAGACCGGCCGCCGCCGCGACTGCATGCGCGCCGCAATCCTCGCCGCCGCACTGCGTTTGAAGGGCTCGTATGCGGCCGTCATCGTCGACCCCGTTTCGCGAACCCTCTGGGCGATCAAGCAGGGCTCGAGTCTCTACTTCGGCATCGGCCGCGACGTCACCGGGGGCGGGTTCGCCATCGCGTCATCCGACCTGTCGTCGATCCTGAAGCTCACGCGCGTGCTCGTGCCCGTCTCCGAAGGTGAGTTCATCGAGTACACGCACGGTGATTACCGACTGTTCGCGATCCGCGACTACGCGCGCTTCAAACGCGGCGACGCGATCGAACGCTCGCCCGTGCGGAGCCGGCTGCAGGCGAAGGATGCGGCGCTGTTGCCGCAGTTTCAGTTCTTCATGGAGCAGGAAATCGCAGCACAGGTCGAAACCTGCCGGCTCGTCGAATCGCTTTTCACAGGCGGGTCGGCCGCGGCGCGGCGCCTCGGCCCATCCATCGACAGCGCATCGGCGGACGATCGCAAAGAGGTCACCAGGAGCTTGACCGCTCTCCGCGACGAGTACGAGGACAGCCGGATCCGCCAGCGCTTTCGCGACCTGACCGGCCGCGCCGCCTGGCAGCGGCTTGTCCGCTGCATCCCGGCGGACGTTCGCGAGGCGATGGCCGACCTGCCGCAAAGTCAGTTCGAACAGCAGCTCGCCAGCGGCGAGTCGGCCCTGCTCGTGGACCTGCTGCTGAGCGCGAAAACGTCGGAAGACGTCTTCTCGATTCTTCTCCTGGACACCCTGCTCGAGCGCGACGAGCTCGCGGAGTTCGCTGCGGCCGCTGCCCGCTTCGTCGACATCTGCGTCGATGCGCAGGAGCGCGGCGGGCGCGTCTTCTTCGTCTGCTGCGGCAGCTCGCACCATGCCGCGCTGGCAGGCGCGGTGTTCTTCAACGAGCTGGCCCGGGCCGAGATCGTGCCCATTCTGCCGGGCGACTTCCGCGGACGTTTCGCCAGCTCCCTGCGCAGCACCGACGTCGTCGTCGCCGTGAGCCAGAGCGGCGAGACGAAGGACCTCATCGACGTCATGAACCATGTCATCGCTTCGGGCCTGCCCGTCCGTCGGCTGGCGATCGTGAACAACGTCTCGTCGACGTTAGGCCTGGAAAAGTGCGAGACCGTCCTGCCTCTCCGCTGCGGTCCCGAAATCGCCGTCCCGGCCACGAAGAGCTTCATCAATCAACTGGCCATGATGTACGGCCTGGCGCTCGCGCTCGGCCGCGCGCGGATGGGCCGGTTCGCGCTGGACGCTGTCGGCAAGCTCGAATGGCAGCGTCGGCTCGATGAACAGGGGGCGCTGTTTCACAGTCTGCCGTCGCTGATCGACGACACACTGAAGAGCACGGCGCCGGACGTCGAGGAAGCGGCGAAGCTCCTTTTTCTGCGGCCGAGCATGCACATCCTGGCGACGCGCATGATCGCGGTGGCGAAGGAAGGCGCGCTCAAGATCCGCGAGGTGGTGCTCAACCACACCGAGGGATTCGAAGCCTCCGAGTTCAAGCACGGACCTAACACCATCCTGGGGGTCGGAACGATCTTCGGCGTCGATTCCGTCCTGCGCTTCGCGGAGGCGGTGCGCGCGGCGAGAGGCGACGGCGATGCCGCCACGATCGCCGCTCGTGATGATCTCTTCGGGCGTCTTTACGCGGATTACCCGCTGGTGTTCGTGACCGGTCCCGACGAGACGGACGTCAATCTCACCGTCTCACAGATCAACACGCACAAGATTCGCGGGACGTCGTGCGTCGTCATCGCCGAGGAAAATGCGGCCCTGCGTCAGGCGGCGGCGAAGCCTCCGGCCGATAATCCCGATTACCGCTCGGTGTACATCACGCTCCCGGCCACCGGCGACAATCTGATGGTCGCGTTCACCGCGACGGTCGTTCTCCAGCGCCTGGCATTCCGCATGTCCGTTCTGAAGCAGCAGTACCTCGACGCCCACGGCTTCAAAGATCACGGAGTGCACCCTGACGTGCCCAAGAACGTGAGCAAGTCGATTACGGTCGACTGAACGTGGCGCGCGGGGCGCTGGTTGCCCGGTCAAATTCAGTGGGCCTGGCGAAATTTCGAAGAGGGCACTCCAGCCGCGGAGCGGCAAGGCGGCGTAGCCGCCGTAAGAATTTAGCGGCGGCCGTCAGGCCGCCGGAGCAAGCGATCGCATCAGCGTACGAGGGCACGAAGTGCCCGACAGAAGGCCGGCGAAGCAGACCAAAAATCTGTCGCGCGCTGCGCGCGCTCGGACGCTGGGTCGGGCCGATCGGACGGCGGCCTGACGGCCGCCGCTAAATGATGTCGGCGGCTCCGCCGCCTCGACAAAGCCGCACTGGCGACTTCGTGAACGAACCGTGAGCCGATCTGCGGCGTGCCGTCCGACTGGCACTACACTTTGCAGATGCGAAAGCGATCGTCGCTTACCGCGCTGGCTCTCCTCCCGAACGGAGTGCTCAACGTGACCGAGTACGGGTCGATCAACGACCCCGAGCAGTTCAAGGCGCTGCTCGCCTATTCGCCGTACCAGCACGTCGTGAACGGGACGAAGTACCCGGTCGTGTGATCATGACCGGCGCGAACGACCCGCGCGTCGATCCTGCAAACTCGCGCAAGATTACGGCGCGCCTGCAGGCCGTAAAGAAACTGCACGTATTGCGAAGGGGAGGTCTTCATTGAAGATTACGTCCTACGGCTTGCGCTTGCGACTGCGATCACGTGCGGCGGCGCTCTCGTGTACGCAGAGCCGGCTCCTGCGAGCGCGGCGGTCGCAAGCGCTCAGTCACAGACCTCCGAACAGGACCTGATCCAGCTGGAAAAGCGGTGGTGGGAGGCGTTCAAGAATCGCGACAAGGCCGCGCTCGAGGCGATCCTGGCCGACGAATACTTTGGTCTCGACTATGGCGCGGATAAACCAACGGGGAAGCGCGAGTGGATCGATCACGCGGTCAACGGCGAGAGCCGCGTCGCGGCCGCCCGCCCAGATTTCTCGCTGACGCTCGGAATGACAGGATCGCCCTTCGATTTTTGTCTCATGGGGTTAGCGTCGCCGGGCAGTGCGAAGAGCTGACCTCCATCTCCCCCCCCCTGACCATGTTCCCCGCTTTTCGGAGCTACTTCAATTCTGCGAGCCACGACTGCGCGAAGGCGCGCGCCTTGCCGGTCGGCTCTTTCCCCGCGCGGAACGCCAGCTTCCACTCCGACGACTTATTCTCGTAGGCCGGATTGACGAACCTCCCGCCGTTCAGCTTCGCGGCGTAGTCGACGTCCGCCGTTTCGCGAAGAAACTGCTGCAGGCGCGATTTGAGCAGCAGCCTCGAGTCGGCTGGATACTCCTTCTCCCACTTCGCCATCCGCTTCGCGTAATCGTCGTCCTGCTGCTTGCGCTGCGCCACGATGCCCTGGCGTTCCATGTTGCGGAACTCCGGCGTGTCCATCTGTTTCTGCGCCGCCTCGGCCGCTTTCAGACCCTGCTCCGCTGCCGCCCGGTACTGCGCCGGCATCTGGGCGATCTCCTTCTTCGTCTTCTCCCAGTCGGCCTGCTGCTTCTTGCGCGCGGACTGGAGCTCTTCGTCGACGGTCTGCTTTCGCTCCGGCGGGCGAGGCTTCATCTGCTCGCGATAGGTGGCGTAGTCCTTTGCGAACTGCGGCGAGCCGATGTACGCCTTGGTCCAGAGGAGCGTCTGCTCGACGAGGGCCGCGCGCGCAGCAGGAGCGGCGACCTTGAACGGCTCGCGAACCATCCAGTAGTTCACCTGGCCGCTGGTCATCGATTGCACGACCTCGCGCGCCGCCGCGTTCTTATCGACGTGAAGCTGCTGAAGCACGTCCGCGGCGAATGCAGCCGCCGCGACCGCACAGAAAAGTGCCACTAACAGCATCCGTTTCATCGACTGATCCTTTCCCGACCGAATGGGCTTGCGTCATCTTAGCGCCGGCGCTCCCGCGGGCGCACGTCGCCGAAGTCTCCGCTTGGGGATCGCCCTCACGGTCGCAGCGCACGGACCCGATTTACGGGCGGCAGCGCGCCGACGAAATAGGGGACATCGTGCTGGCCATCCGCGGGCTTCTGGTAGACGATCAGCGGTCTCGGACCGCCGGCCACGAGAAAGCCAGCGGCTTCCGCGTTTGGCGAAAGCGGGCGATTTCGACCATGACGAATCGCCGTGATTCGCAGGCGAGATCAGCGTGGGTGAACCGATGACGTGCAGATCGGATGAAAGCAGAGTCACATACAACTCAGCCGGCGAGACGCAGATGGGCTTCGATGATGTGCAATCCGTGTTTTTGACTTGACCCCATTCGGCCACCGAAGCTTTGATCCGATTCGGTCCCCACGGATCATGGGAACGTCATCTGAGCACCATTGAATCCCCAGTTGAAGAGGCAACCCATATCCGACGATTGCCCCTCCGGTTTCATCCGGATCTGGAACGCGTACGTCTGGCCCGGATTCCACGTTACCTGGACGCTCTGCAGGGTCACAGGATCCTGAAAAAGGTCCTGGTGCCGGTACGTCATGTTCAGCGAAGTGTAAGGGTTGCCCTGGTACAGCTCGAACTCATATCTCGTGCTGCCGCAGCGTGCGTTGGTTGTGAAGCCGTCGTTGAGATTCGCCTTCCATGTTCCCGTCTTCGGACTACTGCCGAGGTACTTGAACTCATAGTTCACCGTCAGCATTGATTGAGCCCCTGAACCGGCGGGATGGAAGGAGTAACTGTTACACGATTTCGTTGATTTCTGGTCGCAGTCGGTCTGGCCCCACGAGGACCAGCAGTATTGGGTCGCCTCGATGGAGACGGGCCAGCCCAGGCAAGGGCTGAACACGTCGCTGGTGGTCGGGCGCCTCGCGCTCGTGAACGATCCGAAGCCCGAAGCATCCGGCGAAACCACGGCGGAGACAACGTTGTTCCTCCACCAGACCGAGCTTCCCATCGCTGTAATGGCTACTTTACCGGTGGAACACAGAGGGAGAACGGTCCGCGCAACTTTCCAGGAACTGGTGACCTTGAATGCGCGGGTATTCGAGTCTGGCTGGACAATCCAATCATCGTAGTCTCCGGCGCCCGTGTACGTGTTCCATGTGTCGAATGACGGCAGTGCCTTGGACTGCGGTATCAGACACGCCAGGGAACCCGTCGAAGCCCAGGCCACGATAGGAACGTCGGTGCCCCCGCTCGGATTGAGCATGATGCGGAAGCGGATGCCGGCAGGCTCTTGCAGCGTCTGCATGACGTACGAATCGGCCATCCCCAGCATGACCTGAACATAGTCGGGTACGTTTACCGGCGCATCAGTCCATGTCTGGGGAATCGGGACCTTCTTCACCGCGACGCCCTCGACCGCCTGCAGGAAGCGCTCTGTCTCCGCTTTGATGGTCGGATCGAACACGCTCGCTTTCCACTCCGCCGCCGTCTGGGCCGTGTAACCGTCGGAGGAGGCGGGATCGTGGGCGAGCTGATCGTAGGCGTTCATGATGAGGGTGGCGCATTTGATCTGCATTCCCAGCAGCGTGCTGAAATAGGTCTCCATCGCCTCGTAGTGATTCGTCAGGTCGTACTTGTTGCTCGTAAGGACGACGTTATCGCCGAAGTTGTCGAGAAGTCCGCTGTAGCTTGCCGACATCGGCAGGATGCCAGCCTTGATGGAGTTGAATTGGTCGATGAACTTCCAGTCGTTGAGGACCTTCCTGGCGAAGTCGGACTTCGTCGTCATCGGCACAGATTGGCCGGTACCCGCTTTCGCTTGTGCCACGAACCACGCGAAAGAGGTGTTGGGGTTCTGTTGATCGAAATGTGACAGGAGTGCGACCTGCACCGGAGAGACATAGGTCGAGTCGCCGATGCTCTGGAGAACCTCGGTCTTCGATAACTCGATGCTCGCAAGGACGGCGTCGAGTTTCGCGTCCAGTGCGGTTAGACTTTGATTGATGCCGTCCAACTTGCTCAGGGTCTGGTTCAGCTTGGCCGTATCGCTGTATCCCATCTGAGTCATGATCATTCCGAAACCGGTCGAAGCGATCGTTCCCCAGGGGATCATGTCGATGATACCGGCCGATAATGCTGGATTCTTGAGCTCGAGCAATTCCGCGCCGCTGGCGTACACCCAGTATCCATGAAGGGGCTGGAAGAAGCCGTCTTCGGCGACAGTCTCATATCCGTTCGCATCGAACGAATAGATGAGCGGATCGAGTTCGTTAGCGGCGACGGCGTCGTTGAACGACTTTCGGGTCCAGTTGACATACACCTGCTGCTTGGAACGGAGCAGTGCCGTGCCGTATGGAACGCCGATCAGGTTCCATCCCTTCTCGAGGTCGAAGGCAACGTCCTGGAGTCGGTTGGGCGTTCCGCTGACGGCCAGGAGCGCCGGAACCGGAACGTAAAGCCAGCACGCATGCCCGAGGGGAAGCTCGTTATCGAGTCCCTCCAGGAATTCTTGATGCGAGACGTCCCAGACCCACGCGCGCGAGCCTTCGGGAAGGTTGGGAAAAATGTCGGACAACTTCTCGGACCTGACGCGGAGTGGCAAAGAGACGACGCTCAGGCCGGCGGACAGCGGGAGGACAACCGTCGTACCACTCGGCGAGCCGGGAGCAGACAGCGCGGTCACCGCGTGTTCGCCCGTGTGGATCGGCTCGCGGATCGACCCTTTGACCCCTGGAAGCGGGGGAGCAGGGGGAATGGGGTGCGCAGATTGACGATCGAGATCGGGACGCCAGTCGCTGGAGACGGCAGCGTTTTCGTCGATCGTGCGCTGCTGTGCGAGCGCTGGTGAGATGGCAAGGAGAGACGTGAAGAGAAACACGCCCCAAGGACGGGAGAACACTCGCATTCTCGTACCACCTTCCTCTGTTAGACAGGTTAAGTAATAAACTTTGTTCGAATCCCATATCGGAGATGTAGTACGCATCACCGTGCATGGTCGCCTCCGAAATCGCACACTCGGCGAGGGAAGCCCGGCGCGAGCTACGCAACGTTCCAGACGGCGGAAAGCAGGCAGCAGCAAGCCGGCCGCGCCGACTGTTTTCTTGTGAGCGATTGACGCCTGGATCCAGACGTGTCCGTCCTTTCCTGTAAACGGACTCGGTGCATGCACAGCTCATCGACTCTTCGCAGCGAGGGCTTCCTCGCTGCCTGAGCGTCTCGGGATCTGCGCACTCGCATCTGACCGAATGATTGAGGGCTCAAGATGCGCCAACGCTTCATGAATCGTTGTCTGCTCCTCGCGCTGCTGATCACGGCAATCGTGCCGTCCTGCAAGGAAACCAACTCGCCAACGTCTCCCTCGAACGGCCCGCTCGCGGTCGCGATCGGCGGCAATACGACGCTGACGTCAGCCGGCCAGACGACGCAACTCACCGCGACGGCGACTCTCTCGGACGGTACCACGCAGAACGTGACGACCTTCGCGACGTGGCAGTCGTCGGCGACCGCCGCGGCGACCGTGTCGAGTGCGGGTCTCGTGACCGCCGTTGCCGCCGGTACGGCCACGATCACGGCCAGCTACCAGGGCAAGTCCGGCACGCTGAGCGTCACCGTCACGATCGCCTCGCCGTTCGCGTCTCTTGCTGGGATATGGGCCGGCACCTGGACGGACACGCGGTACAACGGCTCCGGCACGCTGAGCGCGGCCGGCGCGGGGAGCGGGAGCGCGCAGTCACGGGTGTGCTCAATTTCGGTGGTTTCAACTTCTCAGGGACGGTGGACGGCAACACGATCAGCGGCACGTTCGCGTTCACGTCGGCAACAGGAGGCAACGGCGTTGCGAGTCTCACGAAGCAGTGACGGGGAACGGCCCGCGGGATTCTCGATTCGCGTGGTGGCTGCGGCCATCGACGCGGCCACCGGCGACGTTCTTGCGCTCCTTCTCTCGTCGACTCTCGGCAGGTTCTTCACTCGCCGCGCCGTTCTGACGCTGCACATCGGCGATCCGCACACGCTCTGGAAGGGCGCGCTGCCGTTCATGCTCGGCGCCGTCGGCGAGTTCGTATATCTGCTTCCGTTCGCTTTGCTGATCGTGTGGATCCTCGATCCGCTCACCGGAGCGACGGCCGGGAAGCGGCTGCTCCGACTTCGCGTGCGAAGAGCGGGCGTGGATGTCTCGCCTTTGAGGTTCTGGTGCGGCAGCGCAATCGAGACGATCGGTTTGTGGGGCTGGACGCTCGCGCTCATCACGGGCCAGTGGCAAGTGGGGGTCGTCGCCTCCGCGGTCTCGCTCGTCGTCCTTGCGGGAGCGTTTGCGGCGGCCGGTCCGCGCTCGTTCGCGCTGCACGATCGCCTGAGCGGCACGATGGTCTGCCGCCTCCTGTGATTTCGTTTGCCTGCGGATGGGCTGCGCTCAAAACGCACCCGTAGCGCCGGGTGTGCGGTAGGTCGACGCGTAGGCCGCGTCGCGCACGCCGCATGCGAGGACGTCACTGACGCCGCGTCCCGATGGCGCGACAATCCCGCAGATGTTCGCGATCGACGATCTCTGCGGCGCGACTCTCGACGGCAAATACAGAATCAGCCGCGTCCTCGGACAGGGAGGCATGGGCGCCGTGTTCGCGGCTGAGCACCTGGGCACCGGTCGAGCGGTGGCGGTCAAGATCGTTCTGCCGCAGCTCGTCCGGAATCCCGAGGCTCTCGAGCGCTTTCGGCGCGAGGCGCGAGCGGCGGGTGGACTCCGGCATCCGAACATCGTCGACGTGACGGACTTCGGTGTCGCACGGGTCAACGGTCATGAGATCGCGTATCTGGTGATGGAGTATCTCGAGGGGACGACGCTGCGCGCGTTCATCCAGTCGCAGGGACATCTCTCGCCGGAGGTCGTCGTGGCCATCGTCGAGCAGATCGCCCTCGCTCTCGAAGCGGCGCATCGCGCAGGGATGGTGCACCGCGATCTCAAGCCGGACAATGTGTGGCTCATCCCCGATCCGCGCGGCGGACACATCGTGCGCGTGATCGACTTCGGCCTGGCAAAGCTGCGCGAGCCGCAGACCGCGGCGAGCGCGGACGCGCCGGCGCCTGTGCTGGCGATGGCCGGAGGGCCGCTCGATCGCGACTCGGTCACGGTCATCACTCCGTCGATGGTCGAAGACGGTGAGGCGACTCTGGCGCGGACGCCGTCCGGTGTCAGCAGTGGATCCACTGCTGCACTCCAGCCCCTGACGATTTCGGGGTCGACACTCGGCACTCCGGCCTACATGTCGCCGGAGCAGTGCCGCGGCGAAAGCGTCGATTATCGAAGCGACATCTACAGCCTCGGCGTCCTGACGTACGAGGCGCTTGCAGGGAAGCGTCCCTTCAGCGGGACGTTCACGGAACTCGTCGACGCGCATCTCCACGGCACGCCCGAACCGCTCGAGCGCACCGCGGGAGTACGGCCGCAGCTGGCCGCCGCAGTCGCCCGCGCTCTCGCCAAAGATCCGCCGGAACGATATCCGAGCGCGCGTGCAATGGCCGGCTCGCTGTACGCCGCCGTCGAGGGACCTGCGGCGATCCTCCTGCGATCGGCTTCGCTCTTCGCGGAACGCTTCCCTCAATTCATCAAGATCTCCGCGCGCTCATTCGTCACGGCGTGGTGGCCGATGCTTCTGCTGCTGCCGGTCGCAATCCTGCTGCCACGGGCGCTCCTCGGACCGATGACGACGGTCGTCGCATTCTGCTCATGGGGGCTCATCACCACGTTGACCAACACCGCGTTCGCGGTCGCGATCGACCGCTGGCGCGTCAAGCCGCTCGAACGCTTCACTGCGCGCGATCTCTACGACGACATGCGGTGTCGACTTGGATTTGCGTTCGGCGCGATCGGTTTTCTTTCGGCGCTCCGTCTCTCGCTCATGTACGTGCGGACGGAAATGGGTGCGCCCGCCGGATCGGGCGATCTGGCGTTCCTGATCCGCTTAATGGAAAAGAAATCGACGCGTGAAGCGGCCGAGCGTTGCGTGGTTCTGCGGCCGGGTGTCCAGGCGACGTACCGGTCGATCGCTGTCGTGCTTCTCGGATCCGTCCTTCTGTTTCCGGCGGTCGAGGGATGCGTCGTGTTTGCGATCGCAACGCTGTTTCGGATCCCGAACGCGGGCGAGCTCGCACGTGTAGTCGCGTCACTCCTCATTCCGGTGAACGCGATCTTCCTCAACCCGATCTTCTCGACGGCGCTGGCTCTGCTCTATTTCCGCGCGCGTCAGGCGAACGGGGAGGACGTCGCGCTTTCACAGGTCATCTCGGCCGCGCTGTGAGCGCAAAGCGTGCTGAGTGGTGAGTCGCCGAAGTCTCGGAGCGCCGGCTTCCAGGATGCAGCGCTCAGTGCTTGCCGGGGACAATCGATCGCGGAGGCGATCACATTCCGCGCGCCAGCGCTGCGCGGAGGTTTCTTGGCAGCCGGTTCAGAAAACGTACGGCGTCGAGGCGCTCGAGTTTGCTCAGCGTCTCCCGCGGCAGGTCCGCCGCATCCGTTCCGGCGAGGAGCATCGCCGTCTCGCGTTCCGAAAAATCCTCGGCCGCGCCCACCCACCCCTTGACGTCTCGATTCTCGGGGCAGACGCGCTGGCACTCCATGCAGCCGATCACGGTGCGGTGCGCCGACGCGTCGATCCAATCCGGAAAGGCGACCGCGCCAGCTCGCTCGTTGTGGAACACGAGGCATCGTCCGCTTTCGAGGAGGAACCGGTCGAGGCGGATGGCGCTCGTGGGGCAGCGGTTCACGCACGCCCGACATCGCACACAGCGATCGAGCATTCGCGGTGCGTGCCATTCGGCGTTCGTGCACGGGATGTTCGTGAAAGCCGCGACGAGCTCGAAGAACGAGCCGAGCCCCGGCACGAACGTGATGTTGTTGCGACCGTAGGCGGCGAGTCCGCTCCTCGTGGCGAGGAGCTTGTATGGAACGCTCGCAGGCGCAACGCGATACCCGGCCTTCGCAAGCGTCGCGCGGAGCCATGACACGCAGCTGGCCGCGACTGCGGCGTAGTCGGTGTATGTCGGTGGAATGAGCAACGTCCGTGCGGCACCGCCGACGTGGAAAACCGCTGCAGTCTGCGGCCGCGGAACCGCGGCGATGACGATCGATTGCACGTCGTGAAAATCGGCGGGTGCCTCGAATGTGAACTCGCCCGCGTACCGCGCGTAAAGCTCCTCGTCGAGCTCGCGCTTGGCGACGCGGCCGTCGATCTCTGCGCGCAGCTCATACGCACGCTCGACGGGGACGATCCGCGCCGCCAGACCCTTACGCTCGAGAAGCGCGATGAGTGAGCTGGCCGCATCGCCTCCGCCCGGCTCCGGCGGCTGCAGTTCTTCGGCGGCTGTGTCGAAAAAATCCTGCGGATCCACTCGTCTCACCTACGCCCCATAAAACACGTCCAGTCCGAGCGGCGTTCGCGCGTCAGAAGAGGACGTTGATGATTGTTCACAGAAGTCCTGCGAGGACTCAGCGGGGGTCAGACCCGCATTCCGCACTCACTTATTCGCAGCCGTCCGATTCGACATGATCGCTCAGACCATTGACGTCAGGCCGGCATAGAGCCCGTTACCTCGAGGAACGACACCGTACGCATCCGGCGGCTACACGTCGAGCGGATGCGCGCCCCACCAAATGTCGAGGAGTCACGAGGAGGAAGAGAAGAACGTCGTGGTCATAATGCTTCGGCCGCGCCGTGAGCCCAATGGCCTGATTAGAGCGTCGTCCTGATCGGCGACCTCAGCGTAAGCTTGAAACGATCACCGGCCCTCTTCTCGAAATCGAATTTGCCGGTCGCGGCCGCCGCGCCGATGCCGACACCGGCACCGATGGCGGCGCCTTTCTGTGTCGATTGGGCGTCGTGGCCGATCGCCTGGCCGGCAAGCGCGCCGATAATCCCGGCTCCCGCGATGTACGTGGCATTGTGCTTTACGTGCGCTCGCCCTCCCCGCGAATAGCTCGAGGTGTGAACGCCAACCTTCCGGCCGTTCGCAAGCGTGATCGCCGACAGAGTGAAGGTCAGTTTCGCCGAACCGCCGATCCGTCCGGACGCTTCCGCGGCGCGAATGCGGACGACGGCCCTCGAGCCCGCCTTCGCGACCGTTCGGCCGGCGACGACGATCGGCGCCGTCAGCGCGGCCGGCACAAGCTCGCCTGCCTTTGCCGAAGCAGTGGAAATCGTTCTCAGAAGTTTGAAATGGATCGGCGTCCCGGCGGGCACGACGATCGGTGCCGCCGAGACGGAAGGAACGATGCTGAAAAGAACGAGCGGCAACGCACGGATGAAACGGGTCATGCCGACATAGCCTCCTTGGGCCACCGACTCACGGGCCTTGCACGATCCGCTCCCGCACAGCCGGGAACGCCTGCTTTCTGCGGCCCTGCGCAGGGCGTCGCTCGTCAGGGCGAGACGTGCCCGTCGACGTACTGGCCGGTGCGCACCGACGTTCCGTCGGCAAAGGCGGCGACGAACGGGCTTGCGAGCAGGGCCTGCGATTGGACCACACCGTCGGCGGCGACGGGCGCCACTGGTTGCCTCGCAGCCAGCGCTGGATCGAGACGGCGACCGCCGGAGGGATTACTTACCGGACTGATTGACCGGGACGGTGACCTTTGCGATCGCCGTCGATGTGTTGTGGGAAGCATCGGTGCACGACACTGTGACCGTGTAGATGCGGCCGTTGCCCTTTCCGGAGCGTTCGGCGCGGAGCTTGAAGTTGACGCCGCTGTCGACGACCCAGTCAGGCGAGGTGTCGCCGTCGCCGAGGCCGTCAATCGACTCATTGCTCATGATCGAGGAGATGCGGCACTGCGGCCCCGGATCGACACGATCGGAGACTACGACTGCGACCGACATGCTGACCATCTTGTGGTCGGCGGGCCAGAGCGAACCGAGGCTCGGTGTTACTGACGCAATCGCCGGGGCGGTGGTGTCCTGCACCTTGATGTTGAACGTGCCGCCCCCGGTGTTGCCGGCCAGGTCGGTTGCCGTGCAGGTGACCTGAGTCGTGCCGATCGCGAATGTCGAGCCGGAGGCCGGAGTGCACGTCGCGACAAGGTTCAGGCTCCCGGCGTCGCTGACCGGCACCGCATAGATGCCAGTCGCGCCGGCGGCGCTGGTCGCTTCGAGCGTGGAGTCGGCAGGGACGTGGACGACGGGCGCCGTGGTGTCGCGGACCGTCACCAGGAATAAGCCGTGACCTTGATTGCCTGCAACATCAGTGGCCGTGCACTGCACCTGCGTGGTGCCGAGCGGGAACGTCGAGCCCGACCCCGGGTTGCAGATCGCTGCGACGGTACCGCTGACGAGATCCGAGCCTGATCCCGCAAACGTCACGTCCGCGCCCGTTGGAGCGGTCGCCTCGGCAATGATGTTCGCCGGAAGGTTCAACGTCGGAGCCGTGGTGTCGACGACATCCACCGCGAACGTCGCCGAGCCCGCATTGCCGGACAAATCGGTGGAGCTGCACGTGACCGTCGTGCTGCCGAGAGCGAAGGTAGCGCCCGACGCCGGCGTGCAGGTCGCGCTGACACTGCCGTCGACGAGGTCGACGCCGGAGGCAGTGAACGTCGCCGCGGCGCCGGCCGGACCGGTCGCTTCCTTCGTGAGGGTCGGTGGGACGTTCACGGCCGGTGCCGTGGTGTCCTGCACCTTCACGGTGAACGACGCATTGCCGGTGTTCCCGGCTGAATCGCTGGCCGTGCACTGCACAGTGGTGTTGCCGAGCGCGAACTGCGAACCCGAAGCCGGAGAGCACGAGACGCTCACGCTGGAATCGACGTTGTCGGTCGCCGATGCGCCGTATGTCACGACCGTCAGCGTACCGGTGGCTTCTTTCGTTACGTCCGCAGCGCTGATGGCTGGTGTGGTGCGATCCACCACGACCGTGGCGCTCGTCGAAAGAACGGTGTGGCCGTAACTGTCTCGGACTCGGATCTGGTACGTGTATGGGCCCTCGGCAAGGCCGGAGTCGGTGTACGTGGTCGTGTTCGCCGAGACGGTGGCGACCACCACGTCATTGCGCAGGACGTCATATTGCGCAACGGCCACGTCGTCGGTCGACGCGCCCCAGGTGACGTCGAATGACTGCGCGTTCGTGGTCGCCGGTGCGGTGATCGGACCTGGTGCCGTCGGTGCCTGATCGATGAACGACGACTCCGTCGTGAAGTTCGACTCTGTGCTCGCCGCGGTGTTGTTCGACGTGTCGGCCGACTTCACCACGAAGAAGTACTTCGTGCCGTCGTGCAGACCGCTCAGAGTGATGGAGTGACTGGTGGTGTTGCTCACATCGCCGACTGTGTTATCCGGCAATTCGGACTTCGTGCCGAAGACGACCGTGCTGTTAGACAGCTCATCGGTGGTCCAGGACACGACCGCGGAGCTCGTGGTGATGTCGCTGACGGTGACGTTCGAGATCACCGGCGGCGTCGTATCCGGCGTGGCGTTCGTCGTGGCGCTGATGGCGCTGCTGACGGTCGGGCCGTTGCCGGCGGCATCCGTAGAGGAAACCTTGATGCTGTACGTCGTCGACGGTGTCAGCCCGGAGAGCGTGATCTCGTGGTCTGTGACCAGCGAGAAGTCATTCACCAGGTCATAGTGCGTGCCGTCGTTGAACGAGACACCGCTCGAGGCCGGCTCGTCGGTCTTCCACGTCACGGTGATCTTCGTGTCGGTCTTGGACTTTACCGTCGGACCGGGATCGAGAATCACCGGCGGAGTGGTGTCCGGAGCGTTCAGTGTGGTGAAGCTGAAGACACTGCTGCTCGTGCTGTTGTTGTCCGGGTCGGCGGATGTGACCTGCACGTAGTACGTGGTCGATGCGGTCAGGCCGGTGACGCGGACGGTGTGGCCGAGGTTGAACGCGCCGGCCGTTCCGTCGATGGTCGTGCCGAGCGACTGCGTCAGGCCATAGGAGAGGCTCGTGCTGGCCGGCTCGTCGGTGCTAATGAACGGGGTCGGGTCTGCTTCCCGCGGTGGATCGCGGAGGTGAACTCTCCACGACGCTCTACTGATTGTGGATCGAGCGAGGCGATTCAGTCAGAGACTTTCCATTCCGAGGAGGTTTTCGAAATCATTTCGCGCATTCCGGCGCGATTCGACGCAACCTCGACGGCACCGAGGTAGCCTCGGTGCATGGCTCGTCAGCTGCGAATGGAAGTGCCCGACGGCATCTATCACGCCTGGAATCGCGGGGTGAACCGCGCCGAC
>JAJXWV010000060.1 GCA_021781455.1 Acidobacteriota bacterium
GATCACCACAACGCGACTAGATCTGGCGGCACGGGGCCGAATGGCGAAGCGTCCCCCAACGAACACGACCAAAGTGTCAGCCCAGCCTAACGTTCGCGTCACGGGGGATCGCTTGTTTAAGGGCTAGACTCAACCAATGCGCAAGATCGCCCTGGTCCTTCTGCTCGCGGCCGTTCCTGCGTTGGCCCGTACACGCGTCGTCCTGCTGCAGTTCTCCGACTATCACTCACACGCGCTCCCGTTCTACAGCGAAGGAAAGGCCGACCAGGGAGGGATCGCTCGCGCCATCGGCTATCTCGAGCGCGAGCGGCGGCACGGCGCGCTCGTCTTCAGTGGCGGCGACATGGTCAATAAGGGCGCGCCAGCGTGGAGCGACAAGTACCGCTGCACCGAGTGGCCGTGGTTCAACGGTATCGTCGACGCCATGGCTCTGGGCAACCACGATCCCGATTACGGTGCGGACGTCCTCGCCGCCTGCCGCGAGCAGCTCGATTACCCGATCCTCAGCGCCAATACGCTGGGCTACACGGCCTCTGCGATCTTCGACGTCAAAGGGCTTCGCATCGGCGTGTTCGCCCTGGCCGGGTCTGATTTTCCAACCCTGGTCAGGACTCCAGGGTTCAAGTTCGGCGACCGCTTGGCCGCGGCGCGCGAAACCGTCCACGATCTTCGCAATCGCGAGCATGTGGACGCGGTGGTGCTCATTGGCCACGAATCGACCGAGGATGATGAAGCTCTCGCTCGCTCCGTTCCGGGGATCGACCTGATCTTCGGAAGCCACAGTCATCGCAAGGCTGCTCTCCACCGCATCGAGGGAACCGGCACGTGGTCGTTGTCTCCGTCGCAGTACCTGACTTACATCAGCCGTGTGGAGATGACCTTCGACGGGCACCGGCTGCGCGATGTGACGGGTGAGCTCGTCAGGGTCGACGCCTCATTGCCCGTCGACAAGGCGGTCGCCGAGAGGATCGCCTCGATGGAGAAGGATCTCGAGAACGACCCCTCTTACGCGCCGCTGTTTGTGACCGTGACGACGCTTCGGGTCCCGATGAGCGTCGCCGAGCTCGGTGCCCGCGTCGTCGAGCTCATGCGAGCCGTCAGCCATGCCGACGTGGCGCTGTCGACGGCGAGCAGTTTCAGGCAGCCGCTGCCTCCGGGCCGCCTTACGGTCGAAGAGCTGCGCGCCTCGCTGCCCTACGACAACCAGATCGTCGTCGCAACGATGAGGGGAGATCAGGTGAAGCGCCTAATGGCGTTGTCAGCCTCGAGAAAAGGGACCGACAATGAAGCCTTCATCGCCGCTCCCGACGTGCTGGAGGACGGCCGCGAGTATCGCGTGGCGACGACCGACTATCTTGCCAGGGTCGCCGCCGGATACCGCGAGCTCTTCCCCAAAGCCGAGCCCACGGGGATGCATGTGCGCGAGGAGTTTCGGAAATCGCTGAGCGCCGGCGCAACGGGCGGCCACATGAAGCGCTGAAGCAGTGCTTCACTGCCGTCCAGCCAGCGTTGGCGTTCTTCTGCCCGTCGAGACTGCCATGACAGTCATCACCTTGAATGCTATGCGCGGCTCACCCTACCGTTCTTGACCCCGACGCTCCCGTGTGAGAGATTGCCCAGCCGATACAGCGGACCGGCGCTCTCACGCAACTACTCGACGCGCGCGCCCTTCAGCACCCCATTTCGCGAGGTGAATTCCGGATGACGTGGATCGGCAGTTTTTACCGCTCTGCCCTCGGCAAGAAAGCGGTCATGGCGGTGACCGGTGTCTTCATATTCGCCTGGGTCTTCGGCCACATGGTCGGCAACGCCAAGCTCTATCTCGGGGCCCAGCATTACAACGAGTACGCACAGTGGCTGCGGACGATGGGCGCTCCGGCTCTGCCGCACGCGGTCGGCCTGTGGATCGTGCGCGTGCTGCTGATCGCTGCCGTCTGGTTCCACATCCAGGCGGCCACGCAGCTGACCCTGATGAACTGGGCGGCCCGGCCGGTCGACTACGAGGACCGCGACTACGTGGTGGCCGGCTACGCCTCGCGCACGATGCGCTGGGGCGGAGTGATCATCCTTCTGTTCATCATCTATCACCTGATGCATCTGACCTGGGGCATGCACGTGGCGCCGGCGAGCTTCATTGAAGGCGATCCGTACCACAACGTGGTGGCCGGGTTTCAGATCTGGTGGGTGAGCGCCATCTACATCGTTGCCAACGTCGCCCTCGGATTTCACCTCTTCCATGGACTGTGGGCGATGTTCAACTCGCTGGGCCTCAATCACCAGCGCTTCAACATCTGGAAGAAATACTTCGCAACTGCATTCGCCATCATCATCGCCGGCGTGAACATCTCGTTCCCGATCGCCGTCCTGATGGGAATCCTCCGGTAGGAGCCGACGCGTCCATGGAACTCGACAGCAAGATCCCGCCCGGTCCGCTCGCGGAAAAATGGGCTCACGCAAAATCGCATTACAAGCTGGTCAACCCCTCCAACAAGCGCAAGTACGACATCATCGTCGTCGGCGCAGGACTGGCCGGGGCATCGGCGGCAGCGACGATGGCCGAGCTCGGTTACAACGTCGATTGTTTCGTCTATCACGACTCGCCGCGCCGCGCCCACTCGATCGCAGCACAGGGCGGCATCAATGCAGCCAAGAACTATCAGAATGACGGCGACAGCGTTTACCGCCTCTTCTACGACACGATCAAAGGCGGCGATTACCGCTCTCGCGAGGCCAACGTCCACCGCCTGGCCGAGCTCTCGGTCTGCATCATCGACCAGTGCGTTGCCCAGGGCGTTCCCCTGGCCCGCGAATACGGCGGCCTCCTCGAGAACCGCTCCTTCGGCGGTGTTCAGGTCTCCCGGACTTTCTACGCGCGCGGCCAGACGGGCCAGCAGTTGCTCCTCGGCGCGTTCCAGGCGTTAGAGCGGCAGATCAGCCTCGGCCGCGTGAAGATGCACAACCGCCACGACGTCCTCGACATCGTCATCGTCGACGGCCAGGCCAAGGGCATCGTCACCCGCGACCTCGTCAGTGGCAAGATCGAGTCCCATGCCGCCGATGCCGTGGTCCTCGGCACGGGCGGTTACGCCAACGCCTTCTATCTCTCCACCAACGCCAAGGCCTGTAATGCCACCGCCATCTGGCGTGCCCACAAGAAGGGCGCGTACTTCGCGAATCCCTGCTACACGCAGATCCATCCCACCTGCATTCCGCAGACTGGCGACTTCCAGTCCAAGCTCACTCTGATGTCGGAGTCGCTTCGCAACGACGGCCGCATCTGGGTGCCGAAGGTGAAGGGCGACGGCCGCAAGCCGAACGACATCCCCGAGAGCGAGCGCGATTACTACCTGGAGCGCAAGTACCCGAGCTACGGCAACCTCGCTCCGCGCGACATCGCCTCCCGCGCCGCCAAGGAAGTCTGCGACGAAGGACGGGGCGTCGGCCTCAGCGGCCGCGGCGTCTATCTGGATTTTGCAGACGCCATCAAGCGGCTCGGCAAGAATGTGATCGAGGAGCGCTACGGAAATCTCTTCGAGATGTACCACGACATCACGGACGAAGATCCATACGCAACGCCGATGCGCATCTACCCGGCGCCGCATTACGTCATGGGCGGCCTCTGGGTCGATTACAACCTCATGTCCAACGTGCCGGGGCTGTACGTCATCGGCGAAGCGAACTTCTCCGACCATGGTGCGAACCGCCTCGGCGCCAGCGCGCTGATGCAGGGGCTTGCCGACGGGTACTTCATCGTCCCGGTGACGATCGGCGATTACCTCGCCACGCAGTTCGGAAAGAAAGTGGACACCAAGCGTGCCGAGTTCAAAGAGGCCGAGACGGGCGTTCGCGACAGGCTCAACAAACTGCTGGCCGCCAATGGCGATCGAAGCGTCGACTCCTTCCACAAGGAGCTCGGCACGATTCTCTGGGAGTATTGCGGCATGGCCCGCAGCGCGGAAGGGCTGAAGAAGGCCATTCCTCTGATCCGGTCACTGCGCGAGCAGTACTGGAAGAACGTGCGCATTCTCGGCACCGAGGAAGAGCCGAACCAGTCGCTCGAGCGGGCCGGCCGCGTCGCCGACTTCTTCGAGCTGGCCGAGCTCATGTGCGTTGACGCCCTCCATCGCGAAGAGTCGGCCGGCGGCCACTTCCGTGTCGAGTACCAGACAGCCGACGGCGAGGCCAAGCGCGATGACGACAAGTTCCTCTACGTCGGAGCCTGGGAGTACACGGGTGACAACAATGAGCCGCGCCTGCACAAGGAGCCGCTCGTATACGAAGACATCAAGCTGGCCACGAGGAGCTACAAATGACGCTGCGCCGAGCGCAGCGTCATCCTGAGGCCGCGACCCATCGGGAGCGGCCGAAGGATCTCAAGGTAGAAATGCTGAATGCTGAATGTTCAATGGCTGTATGCCAAAACGGCGCTTTTGAACAGGCGACGCTCGAAATTGGTCTCGGAGAACCTGAATGGATCTGAAATTACACGTTTGGCGGCAGCCGTCCCGCGACGCTGAAGGAAAGCTCGTCACTTACGAAGCCCACGGCATCAGCCCGGACGCGTCGTTCCTGGAAATGCTCGACGTCGTCAATGAGGGACTGATCGCCAAAGGCGAAACGCCCATTCATTTCGAGCACGACTGCCGCGAGGGTATCTGCGGTTCGTGCGGCATCATGATCAACGGCACTGCGCACGGGCCCGCCAAAGGTACGGCCACGTGCCAGCTGCACATGCGGCACTTCAACGACGGCGATGAGATCACCGTCGAACCGTGGCGCGCCCGCGCGTTTCCCGTCATCAAGGACCTCACCGTCGATCGCAGCCCGCTGGACAAGATCATCCAGGCCGGCGGCTTCATCTCCGTCAATACCGGCAGCGCGCCCGAAGCAAACATGATTGCAGTCCCGAAACCGATCGCGGAGCGATCCATGGACGCCGCGGCGTGCATCGAGTGCGGCGCCTGTGTGGCTCAGTGCCCGAACGGCGCCGCGCAGCTCTTCACGGCCGCCAAGGTCAGCCACCTCGGCCTGCTGCCGCAGGGTCAGCCGGAGCGGTATGACCGCGTGCTGTCGATGGTGGAGGTCATGGAGACCTACTTCGGCAGCTGCACGATGTTCAAGGAGTGCGAGGCGGTCTGCCCCAAGCAGATCTCCGTCGACTTCATCGCCCGCATGAACGGCGATTACATCGTGGCCTCGTGCACGAACCGCAAGCCGGCGGCCAACGAATAGAAAGTCATTCTGAAAGACAGGGAGAAGGCCGGCGCGAAGCCGGCCTTTTTGTTTGTCCTGGGAAGGCAGGAAGCGGTCCATCAGAGCTGTTCCCGATAGTGGGCGAGGGAACCGCGGTGCGGTATAGTGCGGCCGGTCCCAAAACATCGATTTTCCCGGGGGAAACGAACGTGTCGGCTCATAACGCCTCGCCCGATCGCTCAGCAATACTGTCGTCGTATGCAGTGGAGCCGTCGCAGCGCGAGCCGGAGCTCGACGCCATTGCCGCGGAGGCGGCGAGGCTGACCGGTGCGCCTGTGGCCCTGCTGGGGTTTCTCGACACCGACCGGGAGTGGATCAAGGCGGCGGCGGGATGGAACATCCGCGAGCTGCCCCTGGCCTCCTCATTCGCTGCCTGGATCGATCAGAGCCGCGACGTCGTCTGCGTTCCCGACACGATGAACGACCTGTCGTTCGTGATGCACCCTCTCGTGACCGGCGCGCCGCACGTCCGTTTCTTCACCGGTGCCCCGCTCGTCGATGCGGCCGGCCAGTTTCTCGGGGCGCTGACGGTCCTCGACCGAGCGCCGCGGCAGATCTCGGCAGAACAGATCGACGGTCTGCGCAAGCTCGCGCGGGATGTGGTGCAGCGGCTGACGGCCCGTGGAAAGCAGCCGCAGAGCAGCCAGGAGATCACCCGGCTGCGCGAAATGCTCGAGGAGAGCGAAGCGCGCTTCCGCGATTTCTTCGAGCAGACCGACGACCTGGTGATCAGCCTGGCCTCCGATGGCCGACTTCTGCACGCCAACGAGGCCACCTTCCAGATTCTCGGCTATTCACGCGAAGAGATGGCCAGCCGTGCCATCGCTGCGGTCATCGACCCCGACATGCGCGACTCCTTCCGCATGGCCCTGGAAGACGTATTCGCCAGCGGCGAGTCGCAGCGCGTCGAGACCGTCTTCGTCACCTCCGGCGGCCGCAGAGTGACGGTGGAAGGTTTTCTCCGCCCTCGCGTGATCGAGGGAACAGCCGTGCTGGCGCGCATCATTTTTCGCGACATCACCGACCGCAAGCAGTTCGAAGCGGACCTGGGCAGTGCGCGCGACGCCGCTCTGGAGGCTTCACGCCTCAAGACGCAGTTCCTCACCAACGTCAGCCACGAGATCCGCACGCCCATGAACGGCATCGTGGGCATGATCGACCTGCTCCTGTCCACGCCTCTTTCGGTCGAACAACAGGACTATGCGCACCAGGCCCGCACCAGTGCCGAGCAGCTTCTGTCGATCGTCAACAACATTCTCTACGTGTCGAACGTCGAAGCCGGCAGCGTGGCCACCGCCAATGTCGACTTCGATCTCTACAAGACCCTGCAGCGGATCGTGGAGGTCATGAAGATCGCCGCCCTGGGGAAGGAGATCGACATCCGCTACTCGTTCGACAAGTCCCTGCCGCTGACCTTCCGCGGCAGCCAGTCGAAGATCCGCCAGGTCATCACCAACCTCCTCGAGAACGCCGTGAAGTTCACCGATCAGGGGACGGTGGAGCTCAAGGTCTCCATGCAGACCGAAACCGACTCCCATCGCCTGGTGCGCTTCGAGGTGCGGGACACCGGAATCGGGGTAGCTCCGTCGGAACGGGCGCTGCTGTTCGAGCAATTCTCCCAGGTCGACGCCGGCAGCACGCGTCGATACCAGGGCATGGGCCTCGGGCTGGCCACGGCCCGCCAGCTCGTCGAGACCATGGGCGGGCTCATCGATGTCGAGAGCGCACCCGGGAAAGGCTCCACGTTCTGGTTCTCGATTCCGTTCCCCAAAGCGACCGGGCTTCGGAAGCCGATCGCCACCTCGGAGCTCGATTTCAACGGCAAACGCGTCCTGCTCATCGACCACCTGCCGACCAGCCTGAAGATCATTCGCCATTACCTGGAGATGTGGGAGATGCGGGTCGACCTGGCCGACACCGCTGCCGAGGCACTGCAGGCCATTCGCACGGCGGCCGCCGGCGGCGATCCGATCCGCGTGGTGGCGTTCGACGCATTGCCGGACATGGAGGTTTCGAGATTCGCGCACCACGTCCGCGATGACGAGGCTCTCGGCGCCACCAGCCTCGTGCACCTGCTCGGCACAGGAGGCGAAGGCAACATCCAGCAGCTTCGCGAAAGCGGGATCAACTCGTACGTGTCGAAACCGGTCGGACAGGGCGAGCTGTTCGACGCGCTCACGGTGGCCCTCGCACACGACGCCATCCCGCTGGCGCGTTCGGCGATGCAGCAGGCCGAAGCGCGGCCGCAAGCGGCGGAGGTCACGCTCGAAATGAAGAAATCGGTGCGCGTCCTCCTCGCGGAAGACAATTTCCTGAACCGCAAGCTCACCATGAGCCAGCTGGAGAAGCTCGGGTACCTCGGGGAATCGGCCGCCAACGGCAGCGAAGCAGTCGACGCCATCAAAGCGAAGAAATTCGACATCGTCCTGATGGACTGTCAGATGCCGGTTCTCGACGGTTACCAGGCCACGTTGGAGATCCGCAGGCTGGAGAAGGCCGGCAGGCCGCGCCACCGCATCATCGCCATGACCGCGAACGCGCTGGAAGGCGACCGCGAGAAGTGCCTGGCCGCGGGCATGGACGACTATCTGGCGAAGCCGACCAACCAGGAAGATCTGGCCAAAGCGCTGGCGCGGTATTTCGAGCAGCCGGCGTAGATTTCGCGGGCGCCACACCCTTGTCATCCCGAGCGTCAGCGAGGGATCTGGGTGTGCGGGTCGTGCGCATTGCGCGACTCGATCGCGCCGTTCGCCCGGATTCCTCGCTGACGCTCGGAATGACAGGGGCGCGTGAACCACACCTACAGCAGCTTTTTCAGTGCGGATGCGAGGTATTCGTAATCGCGTTCCTCGTTGTAGAGCTGAGCCGAGATGCGGATGAGGCGTTTCGGCGGCGCGGGCCACGGCACGATCGGCACCTCGATCCTGAACTCGTCGAGCAGGCGATCCTGCAGGGGGTCGCCATAGAGCGACGGCGCTTCGTCGGCGCGGCCGTCGGGGAGCGGCAACGCGGCCATCGAGCCGAGCATCGAGTCAGGCGCGGGGGGAGCGATGCCCAGCGCGGAAGCGAGAATGTCCCGGCCGCGCAGGGCCAGCTCGTGATTGCGCCGCATCACTTCCGGCCAGCCTCCGGGCACGAGCGCGGCCATGAAGCGGATCGCTTCCGGCAGCGACAGCCAGGCCGTCGGGTCGAAGGTGCCGGTCCAGTCGAACTCGAGGAAGAACCGCGAGCGATCGGTCCGCGTGGCGTTCGCGCCGTGGCTGATGGCCACCGGACGAACGGATGCGCGCCGGTTTTCGCGAACGTAGAGGAAGGCCGCTCCCTTCGGCGCGCAGACCCATTTGTGCAGATTGCCTGTGTAGTACGCGGCGCCCAGTGCGCGAAGATCGAGCGGGATCATCCCGGGTGCGTGAGCTCCGTCGATGAGCGTGTCGATGCCGCGCCCGTCCATCTCGCGCACGAGGCGTTCGACCGGGAAGATCAGCCCGGTCTGGCTGGTGATGTGATCGATCAATAGCAGGCGGGTGCGGTCTGAAACTCGTTCCAGGATGCGGTCGATGACTTCCTCCGTCGAGGAGATCGGAAAAGGGATCTCGACCGGCACGACGCGCGCACCGGCCAGCTGCGCCGCGAACTCGAGCGCGTTGCGCGAGGCGTTGTACTCCTGTGTCGAGACCAGCAACTCATCGTGCTTGTCGAGATCGAGCGAACGGACGACGGCATTCACCCCGGCCGTGGCGTTTGGCACGAAGGCCAGACCGCCTTCATCGGCACCGACGAGATTGGCCACCGCACGCCGCGCGTCGTCGAGCAACGGCTCGAGCTCGCGCACCAGAAAGCGCACCGGCTCGCGTTCCATACGCGTTCGGAGCTCGTCCTGCTTCGCCAGCACCGCGATCGGAGTCGCGCCGAACGAGCCGTGGTTCAGGAACGTGATCTCCGTGTCGAGCAGCCAGTGTTGTCTCGTGGCGTTCATGTCCTGGTAGTCTCCGAAGTTCTGAGTCCTGAGTCCTGAGTCCTGAGTCACTCAGCACGTTTGCGTGCGAATCGACTCCATGATCTTCGCGACGCCCTCCGCGAAGACGTCGGGCCTCGTCAGCAGCGAGAGAACCAGATAACCCTCGCGATCGAAATCGAAGAAATACCCGGGGTGGACCAGCACTCCGTGCTCGTTCAGAAGGCGGAGCGCGAGATCCTCGTCCGATTCGATGCGCGGCACGCGCAGGACGGCCGTCCATCCGCCCTCGACCGGAAGAAGGCCCACGGCCGGAACCAGCTCGACGGCGCGCGTGAGAGCGTCGAGGTTTTCGCGCGTTCGCGTGCGGAGCGACTCGCGAATTGTCGCCCCGATGCGCAGGAGCTCGGGCAACGCCTGCTGCACGGGCGTGGCCACGGAGAGGAAATTGTCGGCGATCAATTCGAGCGCGGCCATGACCTCGCGTTTCGCATGCGCAGGGCCCCCCACACGGATCCAGCCGAGCTTGTAGTGCGGCAGCCCGGCCGATTTCGAAAGGCCGCCGAGTGCGAAGGTGAGCACATCGTCTCTGGCGATCGAGGGCGCACCGTCTTCGAACGCGTACGGGCGGAAGACTTCGTCCGCGATGATCGGCAGGTCGAAGGAGGCGAGCACGTCCTGCTCGGCGGCCGTGACGAAAGAGCCCGTGGGATTGTTCGGGCTGACGACCACGATGGCGCGGGTCCGCGGAGCGATGGCTTCGCGCACCCGATGGGACTCGATCTCCCAGCGGCGGTGGAGCTCCAGCGGAAACGAGCGCAAAGCGATGAGCTCGAGAGCGGCCAGGTGCTCGAGCAGCGGATACGAAGGCGTGGCCGTGAGGATCGCGTCGCCGGGATCGGTCAGGAGCTTGAACAGGAACGAGTAGGCCTCGCTCGTGGAGGCGGTGATCACGATGTCTTCGGCGTTGGCGCCGATCTCGCCGGCGACCGCTTCGCGCGCGCTGCGGAGGCCGAGGGGTTCGGGATCGTATGGTGCGCGAGCCGCGCGCTCCATCGCCTCGCTGAGCGCGTCGAGCGGATAGGTGATGGAGGCCCGTGTCGGATTTGATTCTGTCAGATCGAGGATCCGCGCACCGCTTTGCCGCCGTTCTTCACGGACGATCGACAGGCGGTTGGCCGGTGCGTTCCACTGCGCGCGGCGGGAGAGCTCGGTCCGGTCGTTCAAGACGCGACAACGTACATCCGGTGGTGTGGTGACGGCAACGGTGAGCGACTCGGAAACGGCGGTTGCGCGTCACGATCTGCACGAGCTCTGCGTCGCCGCCAGCGCGCTCTCCAGCTCGCGCCGGGCCTCCGGGCGCGAGGCCGGGACTCCGTCGATGGCCTCGCGGAATGCCGCCGCGGATTCGGCACAGGCTCCTCTGGCAGCGAGGATCCGCGCCAGGGTGTCGAGGATCATGTACGAATCGGGGCCGGGCTGCGCAATCGCCTTCCGTGCCAGCGATTCCGCCTCGGGAAGCCGTTTCTCTTCGTAGAGCAGCCAGGAGAGGTTGTTCAGGGCATCGCGCGAGTCGGGATCGAGATCGAGCGCTTTTCTGTACGCCTCCTCTGCTTCGCGGGTCTGCTTCAGCTGCCGTTCGGCGTTGCCGAGGTTCGTCCAGGCCACGAACGAGTCGGGGTGGGCGGCGAGGATCTGGCGATAGCTCGCCGCCGCGTCGGCGTACTTTCCCTGGTCCTCGAGCGCGACCGCCGTGCGCAGCGAATCGGCGAGCGGATCGTGAGGACGGATGAGGATGGCGGTGTGACCGCCGCCCGCCCAGGCGTTCTCGATGCGGTCAAAGCGCACCCACCGCGCGCGGCCGTCGCCGAATTGCGTGCGGATGAGACCCGCGGCCGGATCGATCCCGTCGGCGACGATGTAGTGGAAGAAGTCGTGGGAACGGCCGAGTGAGTCGATGACCTTGAGCATGAGAATCACGGGCCGGCCCTGACGCAGCTCGTTCTGGACGGTGTCGCGATCGGCGGTGATGATGCTGGCGTCGAATCCCTTTCTACGCGCGGCGATGAGCAGGTCGATGGTCATGACGCCGCCGTGGGTCTTCGGCAGCTGAGCATCCCAGTCGGCCATGGACGTCTTGTCGCCGTAGTGCTGCAGGACGGTCGAGAGGGATCCGGCCCCGCACGATTCGATGCCCCACTTCTGCGTGGGCATGTTCGGAATCACCGATGCGGTGGCGCTGGCGTGTTGCGAACGCGGCGTCAACAACGTCGTGCAGGAGGCGAAGAGGAGGAGACAAAAAGCGGAAGAGAGGGGCAGGGCAGGGAACCTGCGCCTGGCGACCTCCGTTCTCTGTTTTCTGATTTCTGGTTTCATTGAAAACGGGCGGGCGCGAAACCGCGCCCGCCCCGGTTCGTCCTCGCACCCCGGCTCAATCAGAGGACCGCGATGAGAATGATCGCGGCCAACGCACCGACGCCCATCCAGGTCCACTGGGCGCTCGTCAGGCCGGCGGCCTGCACCTGATCGAGGTTCTGCGCCAGCTGGTGCAGGTCCTGAGGCGAAAGCTGCGCGATCCGGGAGTTGACCTGCTCCGGCGTGAAGCCGTGCGAGGCCAGCACCTGGGCGACCTGCTCGTTGGCGACGACATCGCGAACGACGGCGATGTCGGCCTGACGGGAATCGAGGCTCTGGTTGGCCGCCGTCTTGGACGGCATCGGCGCGGCGAACGACGGGACTGCGATCGCCAGCGCGAGAACGAGAACGAAAAGAACTGAAGAGAAACGCTTCGACACGGGATCCTCCTGGTTGTGCGGGCCTCGTTTCGCCGAGTGCCCCGAAGCCGTCGAAGAGCAAGAGGCGGACCATTGCGCTTGTAGTGCCGTGCCGTGTGGAGATCAGTTCAAGCCGCACGTTCGCTGCCCGTCTCGTCAGCTGAGCGCGACGATGATGATCAGGGCCCCCAGGGCGCCGATGCCGATCCAGAGCCATTCCTGCTGAGTCAGGCCCGCAGCCTGGAGCTGATCGAGATTCCGCGCCAGCTGATGAAGGTCCTGCGGTGAGAGCTGCGCGATTTTCGCGTTGACCTGATCGGGCGTGAAGCCGTGCGTGGCGAGAACCTGCGCGACCTGTTGATCAGCAGCGATGTCGCGAACCACCGCCAGGTCGGCCTGACGGGAGTCGAGACTCTGGTTGGCGGCAGTCTTCGAAGGCGTCGGCGCGGCGAACGTCGGCGCAGCAAATGCCAGGGCGAGCACAATGAACACTAGAACCTGAGAAAAGCGCTTCAACACAAAAACCTCCTCGGCTGCGGACGGTTGAATCCGTTCGCGCACAAGCGGGCGGGAGCAAGACGCAGACCACCGCCATCCAGTTCCGACGTTCGCGGCGGGAGGCCAATCCGCCCGCATGGCGGGCTGCGCAATTGAGCAACTGCCCGACCGCTTTCGCGTCGGGAACTGCTAGGATCGTTCGTCTTGTTACCTGAAGAGCTCACATGATCCGCTTCGAACAAATCCTCGACAAAGTCGAAAGCTACAAGCCGGACTTCGACGAGGAGCTCCTGCAACGCGCATACGTCTTCTCAGCCCGAGAGCATCGCGGCCAGAAGCGCAGCTCGGGGGAGCCGTATCTGGTGCATCCGCTGAACGTCGCCTACATCCTCTCGGAGATGCGCCTGGACGAAACTTCCATCGCGGTCGGTCTCCTTCACGACGTGCTCGAGGACACCCTGACCACCAAAGAGACGTTGCAGACCATGTTTGGCGAAGACGTGGCCGAGCTCGTCGACGGGGTCACCAAAATCTCCAAATTCAGCTACGTCTCGAAGGAAGAGCAGCAGGCTGAGACCTTCCGCAAAATGCTGCTGGCGATGGTCTCCGATCTTCGCGTCGTGCTCGTCAAGCTGGCCGACCGTCTCCACAACATGCGGACGCTGCAGTACCTCCCCGAGGAGCGGCGGCTGTCGGTGGCCAAGGAGACGATGGAGATCTACGCGCCCATCGCCAACCGGCTCGGCATGGGGCTGCTCAAGCACGAGCTCGAAGACCTCTCGTTTCGCTATCTCCATCCGCGGGAGCACGAAGAGCTCAGCAAAGCCGTCAGCGAGAAGCTGGCGGTATCAGGCGACGTCGTCGAGCGCATCAAGGCCACGTTGACGGGGAAGCTGCGGGAGAGCGAGATCGAAGGCGAGGTCTACGGCCGGGTGAAGTCCATGCACTCGATCTGGTCGAAGCTCAGCCGGCAGGAGATCGACATCGGCCAGCTGTACGACTATCTCGCCTTCCGCATCATCACTCCCAGCGTGAAGGACTGCTACGCGTGCCTCGGCATCATCCATCAGATGTGGCGCCCCGTCCCCGGACGGATCAAGGACTACATCGCCATGCCGAAGCCGAATTTCTATCAATCGCTCCACACCACCGTGGTCGCAGAGAAAGGGCAGCCGTTCGAGGTGCAGATCCGGACCCGGGAGATGGACCTGATCGCGGAACAGGGTATCGCCGCGCACTGGAAGTACAAGGAAGGGCGTGTCGGCGCTCATCCCGACGACAAGAACTTCCTCTGGCTGCGGCAGCTCGTGGAGTGGCAGCAGGAGATCAAGGATCCCCGGGTCTTCCTCAACTCGCTGAAGATCGATCTCTATCCCGACGAGGTCTACACGTTCACGCCGAAGGGCGACGTCTTCGCCTTTCCTCGCGGCGCCACGCCGCTCGATTTCGCTTACCGCATCCACACGGACGTCGGCCATCGCTGCGTCGGCGCCCGCGTGAACGGCAAGCTCGTCGCTTTGCGCACTCCGTTGCGCAACGGCGACATCGTGGAGATTCTGACGGGCACGACGCAGACGCCCAGCCGAGAGTGGCTGAACATGGTGGCTACCTCGCGCGCTGCGCACAAGATCCGGCACTGGCTCAATGCCGAGCAGAAGAACAGTTCGATCGAGCTCGGCCGCAAGCTCATCGAGCGCGAAGCGAAACGCTACCGCGTCCAGTGGCGAAAGCTGGTGGCGGAGAACGCTCTCGACGGCGTGCTGTCCGAGTACGGTCTGGCAAAGCTCGATGACCTCTACGCCGACATCGGCTATGGAAAGGTCTCCGGGCGCAGCATCGTGGAGCGCTTCGTCAGCGACGACGACAAGGAAAAGAGCCATGAGCCTGCCGGGGTGCTGCAGCAGGCGGTGCGAAAGATTTTTCCGTTCAGCTCGTCAGCCACAATCAAGGTCAAAGGCTACGACGACCTGATGACCTATCTCGCCAAGTGCTGCAACCCGCTGCCGGGCGAGGGGATCGTGGGCTACGTGACCCGCGGCAAAGGCGTAGCGGTGCACAGCGCCAACTGCCCGAACATCAAGAACCTGATGTTCAACCCCGATCGCGAGATCGAGGTGGAATGGGCCGACCAGCGGCACGCGCAGTACTCGGTCGAGCTGGAGATCGTCATGGACGACCGCCAGGGCATCCTGGCGCGCGTGATCTCGGCGATCGCGAACCTCAAGACGAACATCCGTCAGATGGAGACGCGCGCCAACGAAGGGAAGGCGATTGCCGAGCTCGTGCTCGAGATCGCCGACCTCAAGCAGTTCGAGCGCGTGAAGCGCACCATCGGCAGCCTCGACGGCGTGCTGCAGATCGAACGGAAGTACAACATCAGCCGCCACGCCACAGCGTAAGAAGTCCTGAGTCCTGAGTGCTGAGAGGCGTCGGGCATGGGCACTCGTGCCTCATGTGTCAGCCCCCTTCTTCCTCATGCCGAATCAGTGACTGACCGAAGTTTCGACTCAGGACTCAGGACTCAGGACTAAAAAAGCCGTTGCGCGCTGCCCTGCGGGCATCGCGCAACGGCGACATTGAGCGGATGAGACCGCGTGTTTCTAGCGCGCGGCTTTCTTGACGGCTCCGGAGCGGATGCAGCGGGTGCAGACCGAGATGCGCTTCACGCTGCCATCGACGATGGCGCGGACGCGCTGCAGGTTCGGCATCCAGCGGCGGCTCGACACATTGTGCGCATGACTGACCCTGTTTCCGAAGACGGGTGTCTTGCCGCAGACTTCACACATTTTTGCCATGTTGAAAAACTCCTCAAATAACGCGAAAGGCGCAGATTGTAGCGTTGACCTCAAACCTGTGCAACCTCGGGGGGGTCGAATCGCGGCAAACCCGCGTAGAGGTTTCACTTATCTAAATTCTGTAGAGTTGACACCTCTCATAAAAGGTTGTAATTTCGATCCACCTTTCATCACCGGAGCCAGCGAGAAGTGAGTGAGATGGATGGGGTGAGCGGTGTTCTTCTCAAAGAGCAAAAATGTTGTCGGGCTTGATATCGGCTCCTCGGCAGTCAAACTTGTCGAGCTGAAGGAGAAAAAGGGCGGAGCGTTTTCGCTTGCCCGGCTCGGTATCGAGCGCCTCTCTCCGGAAGCGATCGTCGATGGCTCGATCATGGATTCGTCCATGGTCGTGGAGACGATCTCGAAGCTCAACACCGAGAAAAGCGTCAAGAATTCCAATTATGCGACGTCTCTCTCGGGCCACTCTGTCATCATCAAGAAGATCAGCCTGCCGGCCATGTCACCGGAGGAGCTGGCGGAGTCGATCCAGTGGGAAGCTGAGCAGTACATCCCATTTGACATCAATGACGTGAACCTCGATTACGTCCCCTTGTCGACCGCCGGCGGCGGCGAAAACATCGACGTAATCCTGGTGGCGGTCAAGAAGGAAAAGATCAACGACTACACGTCGGTGATCAGCCAGACCGGCAAGGTGGCGGTCCTGGTCGATGTCGATGCTTTCGCCCTGCAGAATTGCTACGAGACGAACTACGACATCGAGGACAGCAAAGTCCTGGCGCTGGTCAATATCGGCGCCTCCGTGACCAACGTGAATGTCCTGTCCGGTTCGAATTCGCTGTTCTGGCGCGACATTACCTTCGGCGGCAACCAGTACACGGACGCAATCCAGCGCGAGCTCAGCCTTTCCTTCGATCAGGCCGAGGAGCTCAAGCGCGGACATGCCGTGGGCGATTACACGATCCAGCAGGTCATTCCGATCCTCAACTCCGTATCCGAGGACTTCGCGGGAGAGCTGAGGAAGACGCTCGACTTCTTTACGGCGACATCGGGGGCAGATCGCGTGGACGAGATCGTCCTCGCGGGGGGCGGGTCGGGGGTGCTGAATCTCGACGCCATTCTCCGTGACAAGTTCGGCATCCCGGTCTCGATCATGGACCCTTTCCGTAAGGTGACGGTCGACGAGAGCGCATTCAACCCCGAGGAGCTGGCCGAGATTGCGCCGAGTATGGCGATCGCCGTCGGTCTCGCCATACGGAAGTTGGGGGACGCTTGATCAAGATTAATTTGGTGCGGGAGGGGCGGGCGGTCCGAGGAGCAACCGGGGCTCCTACGGCAGCCGTGACGGGTGCGGTCGCGGGCGGGCCAGGCAACCTCAACAACATCCTCGTCATCGGGCTGGTCGTCGTCGGACTCGTCGTCTCTGGTGGGTGGTGGCTGCTCAGGCAGCGTACGCTCGCGGACAAGGAAGAGCAGGTCCGCACCCGCAAGCAGGACGCGGACAGGCTCGAGGCGATCATCAAGGATGTCGCTCAGTATCAGACCCAGAAAGACAACCTGCAGAAGCGCATCGACCTGATCAATCAGCTGAAGCAGAACCAGAAGGGCCCGGTCCACATCATGGACCAGATCAGCAAGGATCTTCCCGATCTGGTGTGGCTCGATTCGATGGACATCGCACCAGCGAAGATCACATTGCTGGGCCGCGGTCTCAACCCCAACGCGATAGCCAACTTCATCGCGAACATCAAGGACGACCCTTATTTCGAGGAGCCGAACGTCGGCGACATCACGCAGGTGAGCGTGACGCCGCTGGTGTACTCGTTCACGATGGATTTCGCCTTCAGCTACACGCCGAAGGTTCCGGGGGCGGGCACGCCCGGAGCCGCGGGGACGACCTCCGCGGGAAGCATGAGCACGACCACGAGCGGGGCTGCAGCAACGACGTCCCGTCCGGCGACGCAGTAGAGGGAGCGGCCGATGGCGTTCACACTGAATGACAAACCGATCTGGTGGGGCGCCTTAATCGGGGCTGTCTTCGCCGGCCTGATCATCGGTGGAACCTACATGTATCCGATCACCACGATCAACGGCAAGATCGCGGCCGACGTAGCCCAGATCAACGACCTCGACAAGAAGATCGAGCAGGGCAGGGCCGCCGAGCGGAAGCTCCCTCAGTTCCGTGCCGAAGTGGGCAGGCTGCAGATCGAGCTCGAGAAACTCCGCCGCATTCTGCCCTCGACGCGCAACACCGAGGAGATCATCCAGAAGATCAAGGCCCTGGTCGACCAGGGGGATTTTTCGCTCAAGAAGCTGACATTCCCGAGTCTCACCACGCCCAAGAGTGGTGACCCGTATGCCGAGTGGCCGATCGAAGTATCGGTCGAGGGCCGCTACCACAATCTGGCCATCCTCTTTAACCGCCTGGGCAATTTCTCGCGCATCATGAACGTCGAGCAGATCTCGATCAAAGCGCTCCCGGTGCAGCTCGAGAAGACCATTGCGGCCGATTTCGTCGCCAAGACGTTCGTGTACGTGGAGCCGACTGCGGCGACGGAGACCAAGGCCGCCAAACCGGGCGGAGCCAAACCGACAAAGGAGTCGACTGAGTGATGAAAATCTCGCGTCTCGCTCCTTCGCTCCTGCTGGTCATCATCGCCATCGCGACGGTGGTGCTCGCGCAGACACCGGCTCGCCCCGGCGGCGCTCCCGCCACCACGACCGCGGCCGCGGCAACCTCAACGACCGCTACGACTGCGCCCGCTTCTGGCGGCGTACAGCAGACGTTGCAGGAGATCCTCGAGGAACCGACCACGGCGGACATGTACCGCTATGACCCGCAGGGGCGCCGCGATCCGTTCCAGTCGCTGATTGGGCCGACGCCGCGCGTACAGCCGGGACAGCGACCTCCCGGAACTCCGGGGTTTCTCATCGACGAGATGAAGCTTCAGGGAGTGGTGAAGACCAGGGGTGGCCTCGTGGCCATGGTCAATGGGCCCGATAACAAGGGATATCTGATCCGAGTTGGGGACAAAGTTCTCGACGGTGAAGTCATTCGCATTACGCCCTCCTCCGTTGTGTTCCGGCAGGAGGTCAATGACCCGACGCGAATCGAACGGTACCGCGAGGTCGTGAAGGACCTTGCGCCCGAGTCGGCGACCAAGAAATAGCTGCTGTGCAGGGGCTGCGTGGGAGGGCTGTGAGATGGTGAAGGTGGGAAGTATGACAAGAGCCAAGCGAATCCTGCTGATGGCGTTCGTCGTCGTGATGAGCCTGAGCACGGCGAACGCGTCGTGGTTCGGGCGGAAAGCGGAGGCGCCCAAAGCCGCCGCCCCGTCGGTCGCGGCGACGTCCCTCACGGCAGTCGAGGTCGACGCATCGCGCGTCGTTCTGCGCACCAGCGCCACGCCGGCCTACACCTCGTACAGCCCGGCGCCCGACGTGTTCGTGGTCGATCTCGCTTCCACCACCAAGGCTGCCACGGTCGCCATTCCGGCTACTCTGCCCGCCGGTGTGACCTCGATCTCCGCGGAAGAAGCGGTGGAGATGGGCACCCGCCTGACACGTGTGACGTTCCGGCTCGCGCACGCGGCCACCCTCCAGGCCTCGGCCAGCGACAAGTCCGTCGTGGTGACGGTTCCCGAGCCTGCTGCCCCATCTTCGGGAGTGGCCGCATCGCAGCCGCAGACGCCCGCCGAACCGAAGGCAGACGCTCCGCACGTCGAAGTCGTCGCCGATGCTCATCCGCCGGTGGTCGAGCCGGTGGCCACGGTAGAGCCCATCCCTGTGGCGTCGCGGAAGGCCAGGACAGTGAGGGGCGTCCAGACCGCGGGAAGCGGCTCGAACGTTCAGGTCACGATTACGGGAGACGGCGCTCTCAGCTACAAGTCCTTCGTTCTAGAGAATCCGGCCCGTCTCGTCATCGATCTTTCCGGCGTGAAAAACGCCGCTCCGAAGTCATTGGTCAACGTGAGCGACTCGGTCGTCAAACGCGTCCGGGTGGGGCAGTTCAAGGGGGCTCCCGACCCGATCACCCGAGTCGTTCTCGATCTCGCAGCCAAGTCCGAGTACCACATCACCGCGCAGAGCGATTCGCTCCGCGTTTCGTTCGGCTCACAGGCGCCGACGCCTGAACCGGTCAAGATGGCCGCTGCCGCGCCTGAGCATTCGAAAATGGCGAAGGTGGAGAAGGCGGCGCCGCAGCAGAAAGCGGCGCCTGCAGACCTCCCGTCGCAGGTACCGACGATCGCCGAAGACGCCAACTGGAAGATGCCCCCGGAGCCGACGCATGGAGCGAGGGCGAAGATCACGGCGGACTCCGGTCAGACTGCCCCGGACACCTCGAAGCGAACGCTGTCCAAAGGACCCATGACCACCAGCGGCGCCGGCGCGACGAGCGCTGCGAATGCGGCCGCCCAGACGGCCACGGCCGAGAACGTGTTCAACGAGCCGCAGACCGTGAATCCCGGCGGGACAGCCACGCAGGTGCTCTCGGGGACTTCGGGCGGCCGGACTCTCAGCGGCAGCCAGAAGGTCTACAGCGGCGAGCCAATCTCGCTGAACCTCAAGGATGCTGACATCAAGGACGTCCTGCGCACGTTCGCCGAACTGACCGGACTGAACATCGCCATCGATCCGGAAGTCACGGGCGCAGTCACCGTCAATTTCGTCGATGTTCCGTGGGATCAGGCGCTGGAGTTGATCCTTCGCCAGAATGGCCTCACTTACGTGCTCGATGGCAACGTCATGCGCGTGGGCAAGCTGGAGCGAATCGCTGCGGAAGCGACCGCGCAGCGCAAGCTGGAAGAAGAGAACCGCCTGTCGGTGCCGCTGACCACGGTCGGATTCAAGCTCTCCTATGCGCGAGCCACCGAAGTCCAGTCGCTCATCACGCAGCTGGCTTCGCCGCGCGCCCGCATCATCGTGGACCAGCGCACCAATCAGCTGATCATCAGCGAGATCCCGCAGTATCTGCAGACCATCCGGAACCTCATCGAGACGATCGACATCCCGACGCGCCAGGTCATGATCGAGGCGCGAATCGTCGAGGCGTCAAAGGTCTTCCAGCAGCAGTACGGCTTCTCGTGGGGATTCGAAGGAGCGCTCGACCCGGCACTTGGTACCGGCACGGGTCTGATCTTCCCGAACCGCGTCGGCTACACCGGCGGTCCGTTCAATTTCGGGCCTGGCAATCCGGTTCTGGCACTGACGCTGACGGACGTCCTGGGGTCGTTCAACCTCAACTTCGCGCTGAACGCCTTCGAGTTCGAGGGTCTGGTGAAAGTCATCTCCGCACCGCGCGTGACGACGCAGGACAACGTGGCGGCCGAGATCCAGAGCGGTTTCCAGATTCCGTATCAGACCCGCGTGAACTTCACCACGACCGTGACCTACGTCGACGCCACTCTGCGGCTGTCGGTCACACCGCAGATCACCGAGGCCGGCACGGTCATCATGGACATCGCCGTGCAGAAGAATGAGCCGACGACCGGTCTGGCCATCGCGGGAGCGGCGGGAACGCCGCTGTCTACGCGCAGCGCCAGAACGAAACTGATGGTGCGTGACGGCGGCACCGCCGTGATCGGCGGTATCTATCAGGTCAAGGACAACGACTCGCAGGACAGAATGCCGTTCATTCACAACATCCCGATCATCGGGAATCTGTTCAAGACGCACAACATCTCGACGTCACATGACGAACTGTTGATCTTCATCACGCCGCGGATCATCCGGGGGGCGTAAAGAGGGCTGGCTGCGGATCATCCGCGTGGAGGGGGCATGAAGACGAAAAACTGGATCCGGTTCGGACTCATCGCGGTGGCCATTCTCGCCATGGCCGGATGCAACGGCAACGATCTGACGCGCAGCGCGTCACCGGTGGCGCTGATTATTTCGACCACTCAGAATCTCCACACGCTGGATCTGACGGGAACTCCAAACTGCAACCAGAGCATCGGTACGGTCAACATGCAGGCCGTCATCAAGAACCCGGCGTCCGGTTCGACGAACACGACGTTCGAACAGCTGCGCGTCACCAGCTATCAGGTGTCCTACGTGCGCACCGACGGCGGCAAACAGGTGCCGGCGCCGTTCGTCGTTTCGATGGACGTGCTCCTGACTCCGGGCGGTGCCATCACGCCCGCGACCTTCCTCGCCTTCCAGACGAACGCGCTGACGCAGGCTCCCTTCGTGGCGCTCCTGCCTGCGAATGGCGGCCGCGATCCGGACACGGGGATGAGCACCGTCAGCATGGATCTGGTGCTCACGCTTTTCGGCGAGACGCTGGCCGGCGACAAAGTCACCGCGTCGACACGTGTACCACTGACGTTCTGCTACAACTGCGGCGGATGCTCCTGAGGAATTTAGCAGCGTACTGCTTCCGAGCTGGGCGCTATGGGTGTGAGAGAAGCTGACGGGGGTTGAACATGACGAAGATCAGACAGCGCAAGTACCTGCTGGCCATCGTGGCTCTGGTGCTCGTATTCGCCGGATGCAAGGGAGAGTCGACGAGTACGCCGACCTCGCCGGGCGGACAGGGCGGCGGGGTCACGCCTCCGACCAACGCTTCCGTCAGCGTCAGCGCTTCGAACGCGAATCCGCTGGTCAACTCGACGACCGTGGTGACCGCGACCGTCACGCAGAACAATCAGCCGGTGGCGAACGGTACGGCTGTGCAGTTCGCGACGTCGCTGGGCACGTTCATCGATTCCAACGCCAACAGCAGCATTCGGACGACTGCCAACGGTGTGGCTACGGTCACCCTCACATCAACGACTGCCGGAGCGGCGACGATCACGGCGACGGTCAACAACGTATCCGCGAAGACCACGGTCACCTTCTCGACCCAGCCGGTCAAACCGCCGCCACCGAACACGAATCCGACGATCACGAGCATTTCGCCCGTTACCGGCAAGCCGGCGGGCGGCGACATCGTCACCATCACCGGCACGAACTTCGTTTCGCCGGTGCGGGCGATCTTCGACTTCGGCAATGGCGTCACCAAGGAAGCGCAGGTCATCTCGGTTTCTGCCACGCAAATTCAGGTCATCTCGCCGCCGGTTGACCTCGGCACCGGCCAGACTGCCCCCGCCACGATCACCATCTTCGTCAATGCCGGTACAGCCACCGAGCAGAAGGTCAGCGCCGGCACGCCATTCACGTACCAGGCCGCGGTCCTTACGCCGAAGATCACGACCCTGAGCCCGACCAGCGGTCCCATCGACGGCGGCACGCGCGTGACCATCTTCGGTGAGGGCTTCCAGCAGCCCGCCCAGGTCTTCTTCGGTTCGCAGGAAGCGCAGGTCATCAACATCACTTTCAGCCAGATCATCGTCATGTCGCCGACTGCCCGCGACACGGCCGCCAATGGCTCGGGCGCGGTTACAGGCCCGGTCGACGTGAAGATCATCAATGTCAACTCGGCCACTTCGGTGGTCGCAACGGGGGCCTTCCGCTACACGCCGAAGATGCAGATCACCTCAATGGGCCCGACGATCGGACCGATCACGGGGGGCACGCGCGTCACGTTCGACGGCATCGGTTTCACCGACCCGGTGGCGATTGTCATCGGAGGCATGGCTGCTCAGCCCATCAAAGTGACCGGAACGCAGATCATCGCGATCACCAGTCCGATCAGCGTGGTCAATTGCGGCGACCACAAAGGCGACAGCTCGATTACGAATGTGGACAACGGCGACTCGGCTGTCCTGACCAACTCGTTCAATTACTTCGTTCCCAAGCCGGTGATCCTCTCCGTGTCGCAGAACAACGTCCTCGGAGGTCCGCTCACCGCGACGGTTCTGGGCGCCTCCGGCATCCCGCGTCTGGCGCTTGGCGGCATCGGACTTTCGATCACGGGCGCAACAGTCAACGCGGACGGCACGGTCACCTTCAGCACCACGATCCCGACGACACTCAAACTGGATACGCAGGTCTGCTCGGGCGGTGGTACGGCGCCCATCCCGACCGCTTTTGACCTGGTCTACACCGACGCGGCGACAGGATGCGCTTCTGACCCGCTCACCAAGGGGGTCACAGTCACCCCGCCTGCCACACCGGTGCTCTTCCAGACGCCGTCGACGTTTACGCCGTTCTCCGCGACGATCACTCCGGCGGTCGCGCCCACAGTCGGCCCTCCGCCGACCCCGGGAACTCCGGCAAGCGTGACGCCATCGGCGCCGCAGACGGTCACGGTCGTCAACACCGGCGCCGCGCCACTGACGATCAGCTCAGTTACAACCGCGGGCTGCAGCAATTTCAACCTCGGCTACACGCTGCCGCCAGTTTCACTCAACACCTGCGACATATTCCCGATCATCGCGGTCTACAAGGGGACGACGACGCCCGGCACCGACAGCTGTACCGTGACCCTGAACACGAACGCCGGAGTCAAGACTCTGTCACTGCTCGGGACATCGCAATAGCGCCGTAGCTCAGCCCATTTTCGACGAACCGCCCCCTCTGCCGGGGCGGTTCGTGTCTGAGGCATTCGAGGTCTCGCCGCGAGCTTGCGAACGCCTCTGATTAACGCAACAATGCAGGTTCTGACCGATGGCCCAGCCGGCGACAAACCCGAAGATCGAAGAGCTTCGGTTCCGTCTGAAAACTGACCCGAAGAACCGGATTTTCTATCCGCTCGCAGAGGAACTGCGCAAGGTAGGTCAGTTTGCCGAGGCGGAGCAGGTTCTGCGCGCCGGCCTCACCAACCATCCGTCCTACCTCTCGGCCTGGGTGAGCCTCGGACGCGTGCTGCGCGACCAGAAGAATGACGGCGCAGCAGCCGAGGCCCTCAACAAGGCATTGCAGCTGGATCCCGGCAACGTCGTCGCGGCTCGTCTTCTGGCCGAAACGTATCTGAGCATGGGCGAGAAGGTCGAGGCCATCAAGAAATACAAGCTCGTTCAGGCCCTGCTGCCCGCAGACGAGGGTGTGGACGCGATCGTCGAGCAGCTCGATCACGAGTTGAATCCTCCTGCCGCGCCGCTGGTTGCCGAAGCGGCTGCGCCACCTGCCGAATCTCCATTCGCCCCCGAGCCCGAGAGTGCTGAATCTCCGTTCGCACCGGAAGCGCACGCCGCGCCGCCGGAGCCTCTGCAGGCGAAAGAGGAAGAGTCGCCGTTTGCTTCCGAACCGGGACCGTTTGAGCCGGAACAGGCGGCCCCTCCGGTCGCGGAAACGTCCGCCGAGCAGGAAGCGCCGTTCGCGCCTCAGCCGGCCGTGTTCGGCGACGAGACAGCCACGTTTCCGCCGGGCAGGCGCCCGTCGAGGACGCATGAGCCGTCGCCAGCCGTGCCTCCTGCCGCTGCACCGACCGCGAACGCCGCGGCGGAGGAGCCTGCCAGTCCGTGGGCCACGGGCGAGTCGCGCGTATTCTCGGACGCCGCGGAGTCAATGCAGGCGGAAGTGCGAGCGGGGGAAGCCAGCGGTGATCTGGAACCGATGGCGGCCGCGCATGCGGAGAGCCCGTTCGAAGAGCCCACGGCCTACAGCGCTGCTGCCTTCGAGGTTGAGTCACCAGAAGGAATGCACGTTCTTCCGGCACCGCTTGCCGCCGAGGTCCCGGTCGAGTTGTTGCCAGCGAAGGAGATTTCGCCGCCCGACGTTGCGCCGGCGGCCGATGAGTCCGATATTTTTGCGCCAGCCTCAGAATCTCCGGCCGGTGCCACCCGCGAGGAACCGATTCCCGCGGCCCTGGCGACAGCCGAAGAAGACATCACGAACACCCTGACGATGGCAGATCTGTACGCAAAGCAGGGACTGGTCGCGGAGGCGCGCCAGATCTACGAGAACATCCTCCAGCGCGATCCGGGCAACGCAGTGGTGCGTCGCAAGCTGGGCGAGCTCGCGGTGCCGGAGCGGACGGCGTCACAGGACAACCGCGTGGCAAAGCTCGAAGGGTGGCTGGCCAGGGTGGGGAAGCGGGAGGCGGGGAGTGTTTAAGCAGGTTCTCCAGGGCATTCGCGACCGCGTCGAGGGAGCCGTAGCGGTGAGCCTGATCGGACTCGATGGCATCGCCATCGAGTCGATCAACAGCAACGGCGTTCCTCTGGACGTGCTCGGGGCGGAATTCGGCGGGTTCATCAAGTCCATTCGCCCCAACGCTGAATTGAACACCGGCGAAGTCCTGCAGTTTGCGCTGGTGGCCGAGAAGTACATCACCTTCCTTTCGGCGGTGACCCAGGAGTACTTCCTCCTGCTGGTCATGCGTCCTGACGGGAATTACGGCCGGGCGCGGTTTGAGCTTGCCAGAGCCAAGCATCTTCTGCGCGACGAGCTGATCTGAAAGGGTTCCGACAGTTGAATTTCAAAGAGATCCTCGAGCTCATCGACAAAGTGGCAGCCAGCGGAATTGCCGGTGTGGAGGTGGAGCAGGCGGGTACGAAGGTCCGCATTGACGGCAAGGCCGCGCGCCCACAGGTGGTCCACTCGTACATTCCGGAATCGAATGATCCGCAGTTGTTGTCCTCCATCAACATGACGGCCTTACCGGCAGCCAGCTCTGCGGCCCCCGTTCCCACGGCGGCCCAGCGGGAGGCGGAGAGCGAAGCGGGGCTTTACGTCATCACCTCGCCGATCGTGGGGACGTTCTACCGCTCTCCGAATCCGGAGGCCGAGCCGTTCGTCAACATTGGAGATCGCGTGGCGAAAGGGAAGGTCATCTGCATCGTCGAAGCGATGAAGCTGATGAACGAGATCGAATGCGACGCTGATGGCGTCGTGGCCCGGATCTATCCGCAAAACGGGCAGCCGGTCGAATACGGCGAGAAGCTGTTCGCCCTCCGCGTCTGACGCGACCATACACGAATGATTTCCAAAGTTCTGATCGCCAACCGGGGCGAAATCGCCCTGCGCATCATTCTCGCCTGCAAGGAAATGGGACTGGCCACGGTGGCCGTGCATTCGGAGGCCGACCGCGATGCCCTTCACGTGCGCTACGCGGACGAGGACGTCTGCATAGGGCCGGCGCTGGCCAAGCAGAGCTATCTCAGCATCTCCAGCATCATCGCTGCTGCGGAGATCACCGGTGCGGACGCCATCCACCCCGGCTACGGCTTCCTGGCCGAGAACCCGCACTTCGCCGAGATCGTCGGCGAGTGCCAGCTCACCTTCATCGGGCCCACGCCTAACGCCATCCGCCTGATGGGGGACAAGGCCAAGGCCCGCGAGACCGCCAAGAACGCGGGCGTGCCGATCCTTCCCGGAAGCGACGGACCGGTGCGCAGCGTGGAAGACGCCATCGACGTGTCCCGCACGATCGGTTTCCCGGTCATTCTGAAAGCTTCTGCCGGCGGCGGCGGACGCGGGATGCGCATCTGCTCCGACGAGGCGATGCTGCAGAGCGCGTACGAGACGGCCCGCAGCGAAGCGGAGCGCGCCTTCGGCGTGGCCGACGTCTACATCGAGAAGTACCTCGAGCATCCGCGGCACATCGAGATCCAGGTCTTCGGCGACTCGCACGGCAGAGTGGTATCGCTCGGCGAGCGCGAGTGCTCGATCCAGCGGCGGCATCAGAAGCTCATCGAGGAGTCACCCTCTGCGATCGTGACCGAGGCGCTGCGCAAGCGGATGGGCGAAGCCGCGATCAAGCTGTGCCAGAACGTGAGCTACGTGAACGCCGGCACGATCGAGTTTCTCTACCAGGACGGCGAGTTCTATTTCATGGAAATGAACACGCGCATCCAGGTCGAGCATCCTGTGACCGAGGAAGTGACCTGCATGGATCTGGTCAAGGAACAGATCCGCGTGGCGGCGGGAGAGCCGCTGTCCGTGCCGTTCGGCGATTTTCACCTCCGCGGCCATGCCATGGAGTTCCGCATCAACGCCGAGGATCCGGTGACTTTCGCGCCCAATCCGGGAAAGATTCGCGAGTTTCACATGCCGGGTGGGCCGGGAGTCCGCGTCGACACGGCGGCCTACCGCGACTATGTCATTCCGCCCTATTACGATTCGTTGATCGCGAAGCTCATCGTCCGCGGCAAGGACCGTCAGGAGACCATCGCCCGTGCCAGGCGTGCGCTCGACTCCTTCGTCATCGAGGGAGTGAAGACCTCCATCCCGCTGCACCGGGCCATCATCGAGGACGCGCGTTTCATCCGCGGCGACATCTCCACGAGGTTCATGGAGGACTTCGCCTGGCGGCTGGAGTCGTGATTCCGGGACGCCGTCGCGCCTGGCGACCTTCAATTCACCACAGAGGGCACAGAGAACACAGAGATTCGCAATGAGTCTCCGTATACCTGTGTACTGCTAACCTCGAAGTTCTCCGCGCCGCGAAGAGATTCTGTCGGGCGCTGCGCGCCCTTCGACACTGATGAACCAACGCGAGTTCGGCGGCCTGACGGCCGCCCTGGAGTTTGGACAAATTATATGTAGGTAGGTTACAGGCGTTGCCAGACCTACGCAGATCTGCTACCCTCGTCCACGGAGGTGGCCCTTGGACGAGAAAGAACGAACC
>JAJXWV010000057.1 GCA_021781455.1 Acidobacteriota bacterium
GGCCACCGCCGCGGCCGAGCCGCCCGAGGAGCCGCCCGCGACGCGCGTGAGGTCCCACGGATTTCGCGTCGCGCCGAAGGCGGAGAACTCGGTCGACGAGCCCATGGCGAACTCGTCGAGGTTCGTCTTGCCGACGATTGACGCGCCGAAGCCGCGGAGGCGCTCGACGGCCGTGGCGTCGAACGGAGAGCGGAAGCCGACGAGGATGCGCGACGCGCAGGTCGTCGGCATGTCGGAGGTCACGATGTTGTCCTTGATCGCGATCGGAATCGCGCCACCACCGCGCGCCAGCGCCTCGTCGACATGAAGAAACGCGTGCACGTCGCCGTCGCGCCTGCGAATCGCTTCCAGAGACGCGTCCACGTACTCGCGCGGCGATAGCTGGTCGCGGGCTTCGGTGAACGGGAGATCGAGGATTTCCATAGTTGAAAGTCCCGAGTCCTGAGTCCTGCGGGGGCCCAGGGCGGCTCAGGACTCAGGACTCAGCACTCAGGACTAAATGACCGGCGGCACGACGAAGAACCCGTCGCTCCATGCGGGAGCATTCTTCTCGACGAGCTCGCGATCGGTCGACGATTGCAGGATGTCTTCGCGCATCGGCGTTGGAGAACCGGCGGCGTGCTCCTCGAATCCCTCGATGTCGACCTCGCGCAGCTGGTCGATGTAGCTCAGGATCTTCGTCATCTCGGCGGCCATGCGATCGAGCCCTGCCTCGTCGAATTCCAGATGCGCCAGATCGGCGATGCGGCGCGCTTCGTCGCGAGTGATATTCATGATTTGAGTCTATCTCGGAGTGCGGGCGTCCCGCCCGCACCCGCCGGGCGTCCCGCCCGGCGGTCTTGTTGCGGCGCAGAAAACGGCCGGGCAAGATGCCCGGCCGGTGCGGGCGGGACGCCCGCACTCCGGTGCTACCGCGTCGTCACTGGCGCCGGAGCGCTGCGCATCATCTCTACGAACTTTTTCGCAAGATCCCCGTCGAACTGCGTTCCGGCGCCACGGTAAATCGTCGCCAGCGCCACTTCCGGCGTGTCCACCGGCTGGTACGACTCGGGGCTGATCATCGTCTCGTACGCGTCGCAGATCTGCACGATGCGCGCGGCCAGCGGGATCTCCTCGCCGCGCAGCTCGTTGGGATACCCGCGGCCGTCCATCCGCTCGTGATGAGCGAGCACGCCCCGGGCGACCTCGGGGCCGAGCAACGGCTCGACCATCGCCGCTCCGACGAAGACATGCTCGTGCAGGATGTTCAGCTCCTCGTCCGACAGCCCGCGCTTGCGGTACAGGCGCTCGTAGTCGAGCACGCGCATGCCGACGTCGTGCACGATCGCCGTCAGCCTGACCGTCTCGGCGACAGCAGGCAGAAGGCCGAGGACGCGGAGGAACTGGTCGACGCGCGAGACGACGAGATCGGTGTGGCGCTTGAGCACCGGGAACTTCGTGAAGTCCGGCTCGAGCAGCTTCTCGGCGGCGCGCGTGCGCACCCGTTGCAGCGCAGTGCGGGTCAGCGAGGCTTCCACGACCAGCTGCAGCTCGTCGAGGTTCGCCGCCAGCGTCTCGTGCGCAGCGCGGTCCGGCGCTTCGTTGAAGCCGATCGTCAGGTACATCCCCTTCAGGTTTCCGACGATCACCGGCGCGGTGAAGACTTTCTGGATGTCCGACGAAGCGATGGGCGGCGTCAACAGTCCGAGCGGCGTCTGCGCGTTGGTTCTCACCGATCCGGCCGGCTCACCGCGCTTGGCCAGCCAGCCGCTGAGCTTCGACTGCAGGAAGTTGAGCGTCTCGCCGGTGAGGGTCGACTTCGAGACGATCTCCTGAATCCCCCCCATGTGGCCGAACGCGCTGAGGGAGACCACCACGACGCCGTTGATGGTGAGCATCTTCCGCAGCACTTCGCGCGCGGCGACGAGCTCGCCTTCCCCGATCGATTCCGCAGTCGGCGAGGCGAAGCGGCTCACCGCGGTGTGTGCCTCCATGATCAGCGACGCCATCGAGGTCGACGCCTCGCGTGGCAACGGCGCAGGAGGCGGAGTCTTGACCGCAGGATGTGGCGCGGTGCGCTCCGGCGGCGTGGCCGGCATCGGCGGCAGCGGCACGGTCTGCGCGATCGTCGGCGCGTTCTGCGTCTCGGCGGCAGCTTTCGCCGTGCCGTTCAACGACGGCGACGTGACCGTGACCGTGACCTGATCGTCCGCGTCGCTGAGCGTGATGAAGCGCTGGCCGAAGACGTTCTTGTTCGTAAACAGCGCCAGGATCCGGTCGGCGATCCGCTGGATCTTCGGGATGTCGTTCTGATCGAACGGCAGTTTGGCGGCCTTGTCGCGGCTGTCGATGACGCCGACCAGCTGCCCGCGAAAGTACATCGGCGCCGCAAGCATCCGGTCCGTCCCCGCGTCATAGAGGCGCTCGGAGAAGCGCGGCTCGGAGGTCAGGCCGTTCACGAAGAACGGCGTGCGCCCCTTCATGCAGCGGTCGATCAGCGCGTCGTTCTCGTCGGCTGCCTGGCGCACTCCGCCCGTGCGGAAGCCGAAGTCCGTGACCAGCTCGAACCGTGAGGCGCCGTCAAACAGGTAGAGCGCTGCCTTCGTTGCCCGGATTTCCACCGCGCAGTCGTACAGGATCTCCTTGAGTTTCGGCCGAAGCTCCTCTACCTCGGGACGCACCACGGCAATTGTAAGGCGGGAGGCAGGCAGGTCCGTTCCGGAAAGACGGACAGTGATCGGGGAGTGCTTGATCGCGGGCTCGCCCCCTCATCCGCCTTCGGCACCTTCTCCCCGTTCCGTGTGGGGCAGGCTTTCCAGCCTGCCCTCCGAGGACAGGCTGGAAAGCCTGTCCCACACGAGGGAACTAACCCCGCATCGTGCGCAGCTTGTCGAGGATTTCCTTCTCGGTCGGAAACCGCCCTTCGTCGTGCTTCGAGAACACGCGCTTCTCGTCGACGGTCACGTTGAAGACCCCGCCGCTCCCGCGCACGATCTCGCTCTCGATTCCGAGCTCTTTCTTGATCTCAGCCGCCAGACTGGAGGCTCTCGGCAGGTAGTTTCAAACGCCGCAGTAATCGATGCGAATGTGCATGTTGAGTCCTGAGTCCTGAGTCCTGAGTCCTGAGTCCTGGGTCCTGATTGCTGAGTCCCGGTCCCACTCAGCACTCAGCACTCAGCACTTCGTCACACAGCCTGGATCAGCACCGCCGTGATGTTGTCCATGCCGCCGTGCTCGTTGGCGGTGTCGATCAGCTCCTGACACGCCTTCTCCAGGTTGCCGTCGTTCGTCATGACCAGGCGAAGGATGTCGTCTTCCGAAACCATGCCAGTCAGGCCGTCGGAGCAGAGGAGGAACATGTCGCCGTGCTTCAGCTCGACCTCGGACGCGTCCGGGTTGACCTGGAGCGCGCCGCCGAGGGCTCGGGTGATGACGTTGCGCAACGGGTGCTTCTCCGCTTCGGCCTCGGTCAGCATGCCGGCCTGCACCTGCTCGAAGACCCAGGAGTGGTCGCTGGTGATCCGGGAGAGCTTGCTGTCACGGATGAGGTAGACGCGCGAATCGCCGACGTGCGCAACCGACATCGTGTCGGCGTCGGCGAAGCAGGCCACGATGGTCGTGCCCATGCCGCGCAGCCGCGCGTCCTTGCGCATCGCCTCGAGCACGCGCGTGTTGGCCAGGCGCACCGCGGCCATCAGCTTGTTCGTGGAGCGCTTGTAGTGCTCGTCGTAGGCGTGCGGCCAGGTGCCGTCGTCTTCCTTGGTATTGAGGATGAACTCGGAGATCGAGTCGACGGCGATGCGCGAGGCGATCTCGCCGGCAGCGTGGCCGCCCATCCCGTCCGCGACGAGGAACAGCCGGGCGTCGCTCTCCACGAGAAACGAATCCTCGTTGTGCTGACGCTGCCGGCCAACATGAGTGAGACCGTATGCCTTCAGCTCCATCCCCCGTTTCACCCCTTCTTGAACAGGGTGAACCCCTTACCCGCCTCTGGCCGTCCTTGCCGCAGTTCCGCGAGCGCTGCCTGGAGCTCGAGGTTGTCGCGATCCCACTTGAGCGCCTCGTCGAGGTATCGCTCTGCTTTGGCGTTGAGTCCTGCGCGCTTGCAGATCAGGCCGGCGTCCTTGAGATAGGCCGGATTGACCGGATCCCGCTGCACGGCGCTCTCGATGGCCTGCACGGCCTGGCGCGTCATCGACGGAATCCGCGCTGCTGCCAGCGCGAGATAGTGAAATGCCTTCGCGTCCTGGTTGTGCTTGACCGCCAGGTCGAAGTTCTCGTACGCCGCCAGGAAGTCCTTGGCCCTGAAGGCGTCGATACCCTTCTTCATGTAGGCCTTGGCGATCTGGGCGAAGTCGACCGTGCCGCTGTTCGATCCGCCGGAGATCTCCGAATCGTGCTGCTTGCGGCGGGCGGGGTTGGTCAGGACGTTGACGGCTTCGGTCAGGGTCTGGAAGTGGCGTTCCGCTTCCGCCTTGTCGTCTCCCTTGTACCGGTCGGGATGATTCTCGCGAGCGAGCTGGCGAAAACGATCACGGATCTGCTGATCGCTCGCCGAGCGCTCCACGCCGAGAACGTCGTAGTAATTGATTTTCATTCGGGCTCAGGCGTTCTTCTGGCGGGCCTGATAGAACCTGCGGGCCGTCGTGCGGACGATTTCAGCGACGCCCTTGTCGTCCTTCAAACCTTTCAAATCACGCAAGGTTAAACGATTGATCAGCGGCAGGACAACCCCCACCGGAGTGCGCGGATTCCTCGCCAGTGCCAGGACCACAGGGTACTTCGCCATCCACTCGCGCCGCAGTGAGATCAGCCGGAGCACCTCCTGGTCGACCTCACGCATGCCGGAGATGTTCTCCACCTCCGTCATGGTCATGCGGGGATTGCGCATGGTCGAGGAGCAGACCAGCCGGTTGCGCTCGCGGATCAGGATCGAGCGCACCGTCTTGTCTCCGCGGAATGCCAGCAGGACCTTCTCGCCCACCGTCATCTGGGTGATCTGCGCCCAGATCGACTGCGCCTTCTCGTCCTTCTTCTCCTGCTCGGGAAGCTCCGGCAGCGGATGGTCCGGCTGAGGCTCTGCCTCGGCCGCGGCGAGGAGGTCGGCGATGGCTTCCATCGGCGCCTCGTCCTCGGATGCCTCGAGGTCGAACTTCGCAATGGCGGCCTGCAGCCGCGCCTTCTTGTCGAAGAACTCCTCGCGCACTTCCATCGCCCGGCGGCGGTTGTCGGGCGAGAGGCGCGGATTCTCGAGCAGCGCGTCGAGGATCTGCGGCGCACGGATGATGCGCGACTGGTTCGTGACGATGATGTCCTGCACGTGCGCCTCGGCGCGCCGCGCCAGCTCCGCCACCGAGCTGTCAAGAAAGCTCTTGTTCCGGACCAGCGACTCCAGCACGAAATTGTCGTTCGTCGCCCGCGCCAGCAGGTCGAGGTTCGTCGCGGAGTTGCTCTCGTTCTCGGCGAAGGCGACCACCACGCGCGAAGGAGTGTCGCTGAGCGTCTGCCGCGCGGTCGTGGCCACCTCATCGTCCGTCGAGGCGCAGAGATACGCGATCACCGCCACCACTTCGCCCTGCTCGATCGGCAGGAAGCCGCGGGCGAAGTTCAGCAGGATGTCATGCGGGTACGCGCCGGTCTCGATGAGGCCGATGACCGAAGTGGCGTTGAGGTCCAGGGGTGTTGAACTGCTCATGTGGAAGTCCGGGTCGTCTGTGTTTCGTCGGCCCCGTCCATGACCGGCGGCGGCAGGGTGCTACGGTCGAAGATTCGATCGTGAAGGACCTTGCCGTCCGGTCCGAGGGGCGGCTGCTCGATTCCATTGAACGTCACCTTCACGCCCGCCGCATTCCCGATGGTCTTGAACGTGAAATTGTCCTGCGCTTCGAAGGTGCGCTGGTCACCCTTCCTGAGCTCGTCGTTGATGACCGTCTTTCCGTCGACCTGCAGCGTGACCCAGGAATTTTCGACGAGGTCGAGGGTGAGGTGGAGGTTGTTGTCGGCCGGCTGGGTGGCCGTGGCGGTCGCGGCGGCGACGGCGGCTGGCCGCGGAGCGCGCGGCGCGACGACGGCACGCGCGGCAGCTTCGTTCTCCACCCGGGCGTTCTTGTGCCGCCAGGCAAACCAGAGGGCGACCGCGAGGACGGCCACGATGACGAGGAACAGCCAGACGTTGCGATCGACGCGCGCGTAGACGGGCGGAATGCCGCGCTTGATCGGCGGAGGAGGAGGGATGACCGGCTGCGGCTGAGTCAGCCGGTCGAGGTGAAGGCTCTGCTCGATCCGGTCATCGCCGGCGGCCGCGAAGTTGTACCGGTTCACCATGTCCTCGGCGTTGAGGCCGAGGTAGCGGGCGTACTCGCGGACGAACCCGCGCGTGAACACGGGCGCGGGGAGCGTCTTGTGGTCGTTGCGTTCGATCGCCTCGAGGAATCGCTTGCTGATCTTGGTCGCGTCGGCAATTTCCTTCAGGGAAATGCCTCGAATCTCGCGTTCCCGCCGCAGCTCTTCGCCGAACGAGGCGAGCTCCGAATGGCTCTGCGGATCGTTGTCCGGCATCTGGGGGCATTGTAGTCAATTCGGGTGGGTGGTGCGGTGGGTACCGGGTTGCGCGGTTACGCGGTTACGCGGTTGCGCGGTTGCGCGGTTGCGCGGTTGCGCGGTTACGCGGTGGCGCGGTTGCGCGGTTACGCGGTGGCGCGGTTACGCGGTTGCGCGGTTGCGCGGTTACGCGGTGGCGCGGTGGCTCGGTTGTTGCGCGGTGGTGTCATCCTGAGCCGGCGGAGCGTCGAGCGGCACTGCGGCGCTTCGCAAATCGCGGAAGCGGAGCGCGGCGAAGGACCCCAGCCCCCGTAGGCCCGGCCCGGGTGGTGGCTCGCAAATCCGCGCGGGACGGGGTTCTGCGAACCACGTGACGGCCGGCGGACGTGCAGACGGCATAAAATGCAGTCGATGGACGACGATCTGAAGAAGCTGCTCGAGACGATGCGTGAGGAGAACTCTGCAGCGCATCACGAAACTCGTGCTCAGGTCGCGGCGCTGGACGCAAAGCTCGACTCCACCGCCGAACGCCTAGATACGAAGATCGACTCCACCGCCGAACGCCTCGACGCAAAGCTCGACTCCACCGCCGAACGCCTCGATGCGAAGATCGACTCCACCGCCGAGAATCTTCGCCGTCATTTCGATGTGACCACTGAAGCAACGAACAGCAATATCCGCCTGGTCGCCGAATCTGTCACCCAGCTGACCGACGAGATGCGACGCGGGTTTGCCGCTGCCGATAAGAAGTTCGACACGACCACAGCGGAAACTCAGGCCATGATCAAGTTCTCCCACGCCAACCTTGACCGCCGCCTCATCACGCTCGAGGAAACCGTCGCCGACCTCCAGACCCGTGTGGAGCGTCTCGAAACCACGCACTAGCCCAATCCCGCCCTCTCCACCACCACCTCCGCAATCGCCAGCGACGCCGTCGCCGCCGGTGAAGGCGCGTTCAAGACATTCGTCACGCGATCCCGCCGCGAGATCATGAAGTCGTCGACCATCGCGCCGTCCGTCGACACCGCCATCGCCCGCACGCCGGCCGAAGACGCAACCAGATCCGAAGACCGCAGCTCCGGCATCAGCTTCTGCGCCGAGTGAACGAACGCCGTCTTCACGAACGATCGCCACTGCTCCCCGAAACCCATCCGCCAGTGCTTCCACGCCATTCGCCGGAATCCTCGGAACGCGAAGATTTCCCGCAGGTCGCGAAGGCTGATGATGCCGCGCGTGTACCCCTCCCGCGCGAACGCCAGCACCGCGTTGGGGCCGCAGTGCACGTGCTCGTCGAAGCCGCGCGTGAAGTGGACGCCGAGGAATGGGAAGGCGGGATCGGGAACAGGATAGATGAGCGTGCGGCAGAGCTCGGGCCGCCGCAGCGTGTAGTACTCGCCGCGGAACGGAACGATCTCGACCGGTGCCTCATCGCCCGTGAGCCGCGCCACGCGATCGCTCTGCAGCCCCGCGCAATTGATGAGGAACTTGCCGCTGACCCGCCCGGCCGTGGTCGCGACGTGTACGCCGTCGGTATTCGATTCGACCTTCACGACCGCGGCGCTGGTGACGATGTCACTCCCCTTCTCGCGAATGCGCGCCACGAGCCGGTCGCAAACGCCCTTGAAATCGGCGACGCCGGTATCGCGCACGTGAATGCCGGAGAGTCCTCCGCAATGCGGCTCGAGCTCGCGCAATTCATCGCGATTGATGGCGACGCAGTCGACCCCATTCGCCTTCCCCCGCTCGACGAGCCCCGCGAGCGCCGCCGCCTCGCGATCATTGACCGCCGCGATCACCTTCCCGCAGCGCTTCCACCTCACGCCCTCGCTCTCGCAGAACTCCTCCATCTGCTTCCGCCCCTTGACGCAGAGCGCGGCCTTGAGCGATCCCGGCTTGTAGTAGATCCCGGAGTGCAAGACCCCGGAGTTGCGCCCCGACTGATGCGAGCAGACGCTCGCTTCCTTCTCGAGCACGATGACATTCCGCGCCCGCTGCTGCGTCGCCAATCGATACGCGACCGCCAGCCCCACGATCCCGCCGCCCACCACGATCACATCCGCCGATCTGTCCATGGATTCAGCCTATCGAAGAACGGCTCGGATTCGCACGCACCGATGTCACTTCCCCCCTCCCGTCACTCTGCCCCGGCGGTGTAGGGCAGGCTTTCCAGCCTGCCCTCTTTGGCGGCCTTGAAAGCAGTCCGGGCCCATTGGCAGCATTACAATGAAGCGATGGATGACGACGATCTGAGAGGTCTGCTCGACGCGATGCGCCAGGAAACCTCGGCCGCGCACGAGGACACTCGCCGTCATTTCGACGCGCTCGAAAACAATGTGGAACGCGTCGAAAACAAACTCGATGCGACGGCCGACGAACTGCACCGCCACTTCGACGTCGTAACGGAAAGCACGAAACACGACATCCGACTCGTCGCCGAATCGGTAACGCAGCTCACCGAGGAAGTCCGGCGCGCGTTTACCGCGCTCGACACGAAAATCGACCGTACCGCCACCGAGACACAGGCGATGATCAAGTTCTCTCACGCCGAGCTCGACCGCCGCGTGAGTACTCTTGAGGAGAGCCAGCGCACCGTCCATGACAGCGTGGCCGATCTTCAAACCCGCGTCGAGCGCCTCGAATCCGGCACGCACTGACCTTCCGTACGACGGCTACGTCGTGGCGTGTGCGCGCAGGCATCACTCGCCGCTTGTTAGTTTGGACCGTGGAATGCTCGCCGCCGCACGAAATGTACACTCAGAAGCAGACCGAATCTCCTCTCGATGTCCCCGGTGTCCGGACTGATCTCGCGGGCGAAGAGATCGTTCGCTTCATCCGAAACTCGCGAACGAAGGCGCGCTGAGTGGGGACCGCCTTGATGCTCGCAGTCACTCTCTCGAGGGAAGGTCAGTGCGTGCCGGATTCCAGCCGCTGGACGCGTGTCTGAAGGTCCGCGACCGTTTCTTCCAGCGTGTTGTGGCTCTCTTCGAGTGTGCTCAAGCGGCGGTCCAGCTCGGCGTGAGAGAACTTGATCATCGCCTGGGTTTCCGCGAATCCACGACTCATTTCCTGGCGGATGGCGTTTGCCTCGCGCTGCAGCTCTTCGCTCACGTGCGCGACGGACTCGGCGACGAGGCGGACCTCGTGTTTCGTCGCCTCCATCGCGACCTCAAAATGGCGGCGAGTGCCCTCGTGCGCCGCCGAGTTCTCCTGGCGCATCGAGTCCAGCAATCGCTTCAGCTCGTCGTCGACCATGGCTTCATTTTAGACCGAATGAACGCGTCCACACGACAGCCTGGCTCTCGCGCAAATCGCGACCAGCATGTTCCCCTCTCCCGGCGGGAGAGGGCGATCTCGCGAGATCGAACGGCCCACACGATGTGGGTGAGGGGCTCGCCACTCGCGCTGACATTCGAGATCCCGCGAGCGCCACGCCCCTCACCGGTTCGCGCGAAGCCTGCGTCAGAGATCGTCGCCGGTGTGGGGCAGGCTTTCCAGCCTGCCCTCCTTGGCGGCCTGGAAAGCCAGCGTCACACCGGGGGAGCGCGGCGAAGGATCTCCCGCCCCTTAGGCCCGGCCCGGGCGGTGGATCAATCGATGACACCCGATCCCCCTCATCGGTTCACAAATCATCAATCTCAAATCATCAATCCAATCACTCCACCCTCTTCCGCTCCTGCGAGTTCTCCTCCAACCTCTCGATGCACCTCCGCAGATAGATCGACGTCGACGGATTCGTATAGATCTTCCGCAGGTCGCGATGAGGCAGGTACCGCAACTGTGCCGCCGCCGTCGCCCGAGGTCGTGTCATCCTGAGCCGGCGGCGCCGCGGGGGTGGTGGGTGGGCGGAAGCGGCAAAGCGCGGCGAAGGATCCCCCGCCCCGTAGGCCCGGCCCGGGCGGTGGATCAATCGACGACGACTGATCCGACTCATCGGTTCATCAATCATCAATCTCAAATCCTCAATCCAATCCCTCCACTCGCTTCCGCTCCCGCGAGTTCTCCTCGATCCTCTCGATGCATCTCCGCAGATAGATCGACGTCGAAGGATTCGCAAAGATCTTACGCAGGTCGCGACGAGGCAGGTACCGCAACTGCGCCGCCGCTGTCGCCCGCGGCGTGAGCGGATTGAGCACCAGCGCCTTCCGGATCGCATACCGCGACGACCACTTCATGTCCGACCCGAGCAGCACCAGCTTCTCCGGCGTCGCCCGTGTCGACGAAGCGAGGTGCAGCAGATCATCCTCGCGGAGCCGCTGGTTGACGAGCAGCGCCTCGAACACGCGCGGATCGTTGTCGAACAGGAACACCTTGATGAGCGCCGACGAGCAGCGCCGCGCCGAAGCGATCCGCTCGCCGGCCGTCAGCTCCCCCGCCCGCGCCACGAGCTGCGTGTCGATGGCCCGCCGCACCGGAGCCGGCACCGTGACCTCGACCGACAGCCGCACCAGATCGAACCAGTAGAGGTAGTGGACGAATTTGACCGCATACGCCATCGGCGTCAGCCGATGGGCGACCATCCGCAGCCGCACCGAGTAGTACGCCGCGAGCCGCTCCACCTGGGCCATCTTCTGGATGAGCGCCGGCGTGATGTACGGATTCTCGAGCACCGCCAGCGCCTCTTCCTCTGTGAGCGCCCGCACATTCTCCGAGACGAACCCGACCAGATCGTCCCGTGAAACCGACTTCAGGCCATACCGGCTGCTCGCCATCGCGCAAGTGAGTTATTGTAGCTGTCGGCAACGCTCGCGTCGGATTGAGATTGCGCCATGGCCAAGCCCGTGCAGAAACCCGCGATTTACGAGGATCTGATGAAGGTCCCCGATCATCTCGTTGCGGAGATCATCGACGGGGAGCTCTTCACGAACCCGCGGCCGGCGATGCGTCACGCGCGCGCCTCGTCAGCTCTCGGGGGAAGACTCGCGCCCCCTTTCGATTTCGGCGAAGGCGGTCCGGGCGGTTGGTGGATCATCGACGAGCCGGAGCTCCATCTGGGTCGGGACATCCTCGTTCCTGATCTCGGCGGCTGGCGCCGGGAACGGATGCCTGTCTATCCCGACGCCGCGTATTGCGAGCTCCCCCCGGACTGGGTCTGCGAGGTCGTTTCCCCGTCGACGGGCAGGCTCGACCGCGTCCTCAAGATGCCAAGGTACGCCGCCAACGGTGTGGCGCACCTGTGGCTCATCGACCCGGCGCTGAAAACCCTCGAGGTCTACCGTCTCGAGAATGCGCGGTGGCTCCTTCTGGCCAGCCACGGTGAGGACGAAATCGTGCGCGCGGAACCCTTCGACGCGGTCGATCTGCCTCTCGCGACGCTGTGGACGTAGGCCGCACTCTCTCGTCACGTCCTGGAGCCGCGCGCGCCATGATGAACCGCGAGCACCACGGGGTCGGTGGTTGGGTGGAGCGAAAGGGGACGGCGAAAACGCAGGTCACCGAGTGCCAAGCTCGCGCTTCACCCGAACGAAAATCGTTTCCTCGAACGCCACCCGCTCTTCGATCACTCGCCTGATCCACGCGTCGGCACTTCTCTCTCGATGTAACTTCGCGACAAAGGCTACTCGGGCCGCCAGCTCACCCGGAATCTGAAGGGCGGCGGACTTCGCCCTGCGCACTCGTGTGGGTTTTTCCCACGCCTTCTCGTTTTCGGCGTCTGCGATGACCCGCTGGTCAATCTCCTCTTCCGAGCTCATTCGCCTCGCACTTCGTTTCGTCATATCGGCCAGCCCGCGATGATCTCCATAATAAAGCCCGCAGGAATGAACATTCTCCCGACATCGTACAGATCATCCGAGCTCCGCGAAGGAGTGCGGGCGTCTCGCCCGCACCCGCCGGGCGTCCCGCCCGGCGGAACGATCTCGCGCTACCCGTGTTCAATGTTCAATTTCAACATTCGTCCTCTATCATCGGTCGCAGCAGCCTCGGCGCGAGGGGAAGTCAGTGCGTGCCGGATTCGAGCCGCTGGACGCGCGTTTGGAGGTCCGCGACGGTTTCTTCGAGCGCGTGGTGGCTCTCTTCGAGTATGTTCACGCGACGGTCCAGTAACCAGATTTATGATCTCGGATATCTCAAATCATCAATCCAATCACCGCCACGCCATCGGCGTGAGCCGATGCGCGACCATCCGCAGCCGCACCGAGTAATACGCCGCCAGCCGCTCGACATGCGCGATCTTCTGAATGATGGCCGGCGTGACGTACGGATTCTCGAGGACCGCGAGCGCCTCTTCCTCGGTAAGCGCCCACACATTCTCCGAGACGAACTCGACGAGATCGTCCCGTGAAACCGACTTCAGGCCATACCGGCTGCTCGCCATCGCGCAATTGAATTATTGTAGCTGCCGGCAGCGCTTACGCCGGATTGAGGTCGTCGAGCGGCGGACCCCGCGCGCGAATTCGCACCATGGCCAAGCCCGTGCAGAAACCTGCGACGTACGAGGATCTGATGAAGGTCCCGGATCATCTCGTGGCGGAGATCATCGACGGGGAGCTTTTCACGAACCCGCGGCCGGGGAGTCCTCATGCGCGCGCCTCGTCAGCTCTGGGAGGAAAACTGGCGCCGCCATTCGATTTCGGCGAAGGCGGTCCGGGCGGTTGGTGGATCATCGACGAGCCGGAGCTACACTTCGGCAGCGACATTCTCGTCCCGGACCTCGCCGGATGGCGCCGCGAGCGCATGCCTGTGTATCCGGATGCGCCTTACTTTGAGCTCGCGCCGGACTGGGTCTGCGAGGTCGTTTCCCCGTCGACGGGGAGGCTCGATCGCGTCCTGAAGATGCCAAAGTACGCCACCAACGGCGTGGCGCAGTTGCGGCTCATCGACCCTGCGCTGAAAACACTCGAGGTCTACCGTCTCGAGAATGCGCGGTGGCTCCTTCTGGCCAGCCACGGTGAGGACGAAATCGTGCGCGCGGAACCCTTCGATGCGGTCGATTTGCCTCTCGCGACGTTGTGGACGTAGTGCCGTACTCTCGTCACATCCGGGAGCCGCGGTCGTGTCATTCTGAGCGGCGGTGTGGGGCAGGCTTTCCAGCCTGCCCTCCTTGGCGGAGTCGCGAACACCCCTCCCGTCACTCTGAGCCGGCGAAGCCGCGGGCAAGGCGGTTGGGTGGAGCGGCGCAGCGCGGCGAAGAATCTCAAAATTGCAGGATTGCGGAGTCCCGAAAGTGCCGCCGCTGCGCAGCGTGCGTGTCATCCTGAGCCGGCGGAACCGCGGGGGTGGTGGGTGGGCGGCAGCGGTGGAGCGCGGCGAAGGATCCCCCGCCCCGTAGGCCCGGCCCGGGCGGTGGATCGATCGACGACACCTGATGAACCGATTCATCGGTTCATCAATCATGGGTCTTCAGGATTCATGGGTCTTCAGGATTCGCAGTGGTCCGAAGAAATGTCGAAAAACGCCACTCCAGCCGCGGAGCGGCGACATCTATGTAGCCCAATGCGTCAGCGTTGGGAAGATCGGTACGCGATCCAGCGTTCGAGCCGCGGAGCGGCGACATCTCCGAGAGACACGAGCTGCGTGTCGATGGCACGCCGCACCGGAGCCGGCACCGTGACCTCGACCGACAGCCGCACGAGGTCGAACCAGTAGAGGCAGTGGACGAATTTGACGGCAAACGCCTGCGGCGTGAGCCGATGAGGGACCATGCGCAGCCGAACCAATTAGTACGCCGCGAGCCGCTCCACCCGGGCGAGTCTCTGGATGATGGCCGGCGTGATTTACGGATTCTCGAGGACCGCTAGCGCTTCTTGCTCGGTGAGCGCCCGCACATGCTCCGAGAACCCGATGAGATCGTCTTCTGAAATCGATTTCAGGCAATACCGGCTGCTCGCCATCGCGCAAATGAGTTATTGTAGCTGCCGACAACGCTTATTATAATTTTCGCTTTCCGAGCTCAACGCACGTAGTTTGTGGGGTGTGTGAGGCGGAAGGTTCCTGACTATGGATGCAGGTACGTCAACATTCGAGCAGATCGTGACGAGGCTCGCGCGAGCACGCGTGATCCTCCTCTTCGGGCTGCACGCAGTCGTCTTCACGGCCTGTTTTGTGTTTGCAAACCTCGTTCGTTTCGAGTTCGCGCTTCCCTCCGGCTATCGCGCGACTCTGATGGCGACGCTTCCCGTAGTGGTCGGCGTACAGCTTCTCTTCGGGTTCTTCTTCCGCTTTTACCAGGGATGGTGGAGATACGTCGGAATCAATGACGTGATCCGCCTCGTGTTCGGAATCTCCGCCGCTTCGATCTCCCTCGGCGTTTTTTCATATATCGGCCGAGCCATGCACATGGCGCTTCCGTTCATGGCCTCCTCCCGCGGCGCTCTCGTCGTCGACTGGGCATTTGCGCTGCTTACCCTTTTCGGCGCGCGCGTTCTCGTCCGCATCGGCCGCGATCGCTTCCGAAATGGCAGAGAGATTCCGGAGACGAAGAAGCGTGTCCTGATCATCGGCGCCGGAGATGCGGGAGAGACGCTGGCCAGAGAAATCGAACATCGGCCGCACCTGGGCCTGACGGCTGTCGGCTTCGTCGACGACCAGCGGGCGAAGTGGGGATCGCACATTCGCGGTATTGCCATTCATGGGCCGATCAGGGCAATCGCGCGCATTGCCGCTGAGAAGCAGGCCCAGGAAGCTCTGATCGCAATCCCCAACGCCAGCGGCCGGCGCATGCGCGAGATCGTTCACCAGCTTGCGGCGGCGGGTCTCCCTTTCCGCACCATTCCGGGACTCGATCAGCTGGCCACCGGCAAGGCCCAGATGGCGAACCTCCGGCCGGTGGATGCGGACGACCTGATCCGCCGCGAGGAAATCGTGATCAGCGACGGCTCAGTGCGCGATCTCTTCCGCGGCCGGCGGGTCGTTGTCACCGGCGCAGGCGGGAGCATCGGCTCCGAGCTGGTGATGCAGGTCCTCAAGTACGAACCTTCGGAGCTGCATCTCTTCGAGCGTTCTGAGCTCGCTCTTTACCAGTGCTGCCAGCGCGTCACCGCGGCTTCTCCCGAGATGAGCCCGCGTGTAGTTCCGCATCTCGTCGACTGCGCCGATGCAGACAAGCTGGTGACGACTATTCGCCCAGCGATCGTGGTCCACGCGGCGGCTCACAAACACGTGCCGCTGGGTGAACGGAATCGCGCCGAATACGTTCGCAACAACTGCGTCGTAGCTCGCTCTTTCGCAGAGGTTTGTGCGGCGGCGGACGTCGAGCATTTCGTGCTCATTTCGACCGATAAGGCGATCAGTCCGATCAGCGCGATGGGCGCGAGCAAACGGGCGGCTGAGATTGCGCTGCTGGAGCTCGCCGAAACCACGAACCTCCGCGTCACGGTAGTCCGTTTCGGCAACGTGATCGGCTCCTCCGGAAGCGTCGTTCCTCTCTTCCTCGATCAGATCGCGGCCGGCGGTCCGGTGACCGTCACACATCCGGATGCCAAGAGGTATTTCCTTCGTTCCTCGGAGGCGATCTCACTGATCCTTCAGGCCGTCGCCATCGGCGAGCCGGGGCGCGTTTACATGCTCGACATGGGCGAGCCGATCCGCATTGCCGAGCTCGCACGAGACCTGATCCACCTCTCGAACCGTTCTCTCGACGAGATCCCGATCGTCTACACAGGACTCCGTCCGGGTGAAAAGGTCGAGGAGACGATCAGCGGCGCTGGTGAAACTGTCTCGCCGACGCAGCATCCGCACGTTCGGATGATCAGGACCGTCCAGCCGGATGCAGCAACCGCCGCCGCCTGGTATCGCCGCGTCAAGGCCGCAGCGGGCGTCGACTCGGCCGCACTCGGCGCGATCCTCAAAGAGCTCATTCCTGAGTACGGCACTGCGACACCAGACGTCCCGACGCTTCGCCCGAAGCTCGCTCCTGTCAGCGACCTTCGGCCCGCAGAAGGCGTAGGCTGAGGCCGGGCGACGGCCCCAGGACATGACGAAGCGAGCACCCGATCATCCGGTTGACGTGTCATCGCGCCCACGGCTCATCTCAAGAGCATCGTGGTTCATCATCATCGCTGCGCTGATCATCGTGCCGATCTTTGTCGGCACCGACGGCAAAGACGGCTTCCGGCAGCCGAAGGACGTCCTATTCATCGCCGCCGCCATCCTGCTCGTGATTGCCGGAGCGCTGGCGACCTTCTGCAAAGTCGCCGCACATGAGGATGGTCATCGCCTGCGAACCGTGCCGGTCATCGCGCTCGCTGTCGTCTCATGGTCAGCGATCACCACGCTCTTCAGCGCGAACCACCCGTTGAGTCTGAATGCGCTCGTGTGGGTTGCGGCCGCCGCTGCTTTCGCGATCGCTGTCGATATCACGGGACGGACGCGGAGCGCAGCGGCGATGGCCTGGTGTCTCATGCCTGCATTGATCAACGCCGCAGTCTTCCTGCTTCAGCGATTCCACGTGTGGAACCCGATCACCTTCCCGCCAGACGTTCCCGAGCACTTCACGTACACGGCTCTCGTTGGCAATCCTGACGACGTGTCAAGCTTTCTGGTCGTCCCCGCCATCGTGGCCGTGGCTCTTGCGCTGTCGCAAGGAAAACACAGATGGCTTTGGACCATTGCCACTGCTCCGCTGCTCCTTGCGGTCGCTACCGGACAATTGACGGGAATCATTGCCTGCGCCGCTGCTCTGATCGTCATGGGTTTCATGCGCTCGCGCCGGCTCGGTCTGGGCCTCGCAGCCGCGACCCTGGTTGCTGGATTCGTGCTCGTCGTCGGTTACGCTCCCATTCGCCAGCGCGTCATGAACGTCAGCGCATCGATCAAGCGCCATGACTATGCGGAAGCGTTTTCCGGCCGCGTTACACCATTTCTCGCCGCAGCAAATATGGCCGTCCGGCACCCGATTTTCGGAGTGGGACCGGGAGCGTTCCGCTGGGAGTTCTTCCCCTACAAGCTGGAAGTGGAACGCGCGCATCCTCGTCTCGCCCGAGCCTATGCCTCGGCATTCAACTTCGGGGAGGTTCACGACGAATATCTGCAGAGCGTTGCCGAAACCGGTGTCGTCGGAGGCTTTCTGCTCGTCATCGCGCTGTTCACCATCGCGCGAAGCTCGTTTCGAGGTACCGACGAGTCCGACCGCGATGCCCTCGTGCGAACGCTCGCTCTGCCGCTTGGGGTTGCTCTTGCCGTTCTCTTCATGGCGCAGTTCCCGCTTCACGTTTCGGCACCACTGCTGATGCTGATTTTCGTCAGCGCTCTCTGCGTGAGCTGGGGACCGGCGGCAGAGATGCCCAGTCCAGCGGGTGTCGGTAGAGCGATCAGCGCCGGAATGCCGCGCTGGGCTGCCGCGGTGATGACGATCGCAGCCGTAGTCCTCGGCCTCGTCGTCTTCGAGCGGATGTGCTACTGGCCGTATGTCTGCAATGTCCGCAAGAACGACTTGTTTGAGAAGACCATGATCATGGCGCAAACCGGGGGAAAGTACCGCCTCGCCCCGATAGCCAGATCGAACCTGCAGGCGCTCGACCGCTGCATCCAGGGCAATCCGCTCGACATCGACCTCTACCTGCTCAAAGGAGCGAATTGCCGCGCGCTCGGCCTCAATGAGGAGGCGGCCCGTACCTACGAGACTGCGCTCAAGTACGACCGCCGGCCGGAGATCTACTATTCGCTCGGCAGTGTCGAGTTGAACTTGAAGCGGCGACCCGAAGCGCTCCAGCACCTCTTGCTCGCGGTGCGCTTCAGCCGTCAGTATCTGGAGGACCTTCCGACAGACGTCCAGGCCGAGCTCACGCGGACCCTGCAGCGCGATTTCCCTTACCTCGCAGGAACCTGATCAATCACCACAGAGGTCACTGGGTTCTCGGTGTTCCGCGTGTCTCTGTGGTGAAAAAAAGAGACTTGAGGGTCCGCAGCACAATTCGGAGATCGCTGGCGAACGACTGCCGACCGAGGTATTCGAGCTCCAGGCGGAGTTTGGCGGGCATGATTTCGTTCACGTAGCGCTCGTGCCAGTCGTCGCTCCCGAGCAGCCGCTCCTCGTCCGAATAGGCGACCGATGCGACGCTCGTGATTCCGGGCCGCATTGTGAGCACTTTTCTTTGCTCTTCCGAGTAGAGGGCCACATACGACTCATCCTCCGGTCGCGGGCCGACAATGCTCATCTCGCCGCGGACAACGTTGATCAACTGCGGCAGCTCATCGATCTTGAGGCGCCTCAGTACGCGTCCAAGGCGTGTGACACGAGGATCGTTCAAACGCGTAATCGCGCCGCCCGCAGTCGCACCTTCTCGCATTGTTCGAAACTTATAGATTGTGAACGGCGTGCCACCAAGGCCAACTCGGCGTCCCCGAAACAGTACCGGGCCGCGGGACGTGAGCTTGATTGCGACAGCAACCGCAGCGAGAAACGGCGACAGCAGGAGAAGCGCGAGACACGAGGCGACGAGGTCGAACGCGCGCTTCATCACTGATCAGGCGGAAAACTGGCGCCCTGTGTCCAAAACGGCGGCAATGACTTTCTGGATCTCCCTGTCGGTCATCAACGAGTAGATCGGCAGAGAGACCTCTCGTTGGTACTCGGCAAAGCTGACCGGAAAGTCCTCCGGCCGGTAACCAAACCGCTCTCGGTAAAACGGGTGCAGGTGCAGAGGAATGAAATGAACGCTCGTGCCGATGCCGCGCGCGCGGAGCTCGTCGATGAACTGGCTGCGGTCGATCCGAAAGCGAGCGAGGTTCAGGCGCAGCGGATAGAGATGCCAAGCGTGCGCTTCAGGATCGCCGAACGATGGAATCTCATAATGCGCATTCTGCCCTAATGCGCCGTTGTACAGCATCGCGATTTCCTGACGCCGGTCGCGCATTCGACGAACCTTCCGCAGCTGCACGAGGCCTAGCGCCGCCGCGAGGTCCGTCATGTTGTACTTGAATCCCGGAGCAACCACCTCGTAGAACCACGAGCCCTCGGCCCGGTAGCGTTTCCACGCATCACGATTGATCCCATGGAGAGCCATGATCCGGCAACGCTCCGCGTGCGCGTCGTCGTCGGTGCAGAGCATTCCCCCTTCACCAGTCGTGATGGTCTTCGTCGCATAGAAACTGAAGCATGTGAAATCGCTGGCGGAGCCGATCAACCTGCCGCCATAGCGCGTCGGAATGGCGTGCGCGGCATCCTCGATCACGGCGATTCCGGCGCGCCGTGCGATCGCACTGATGCGCTCCAGATCGGCAGCGAGTCCCCCGAAGTGCACCGGGATAATCGCTCTCGTTCTCGCGGACATGGCGCGCTCGACAGCGGCAGGATCGATATTGAGCGTTCGAGCGTCGACGTCGACGAGAACCGGCTTCGCACCGAAGTACAGGACGACCTCGGCAGTGGCGGTAAACGTATATGCCGGAACGATGACTTCGTCGTCGCGCCCAAGGCCGATCGCCTCGAGCGCAAGATGAAGCGCTGCGGTTCCGGAATTCAGAGCGACCGCGTGCCGGGCACCGACAAATGCGGCGAACTCCCGCTCGAAATCATGCGCACGCTCACCGGTCGTCAACCAGCCCGACTCGAGCACCTCGCGAACGGCGTCAATCTCCTCGCGTCCGATGTCGGGTCGGGCGAATGCCACAAACGGCTCGTCAAAGCTCACGTCGGTACTCATCCAGGCGCCGCCCCTCGGCAGTCGTAAAGGTTCGACTCTTTGCGAATCCCGCCATTTCGTAGAAGCGCTTCACACCCTCATTGTCGACGGCGTCGGTGGTCAACCACAAGGATTGCTGCTGCGCCTCGGCAATTCGCGCGACGAACCCATCGAGTAGAGTACGGCCAATCCCGTGATGCTGCTCGCCCGGCGCAACTGCAATAGACATGAGTTCGGCTCCGTTCGGCTCAGAGCCGCTGCCGGTTCGTTGAACGGCCCTTCGCATGACTCGAAAAAGCGTAGCCGGTTTTCGCAAAAACACGGGCAGGAGCCTCAGGCCGATTGCGATCGACCGCCTGACGAACAGCCGGCGATAGAAGGCTTTCGATACGGTTGATCCAGCCGCGAAGCCGACAATACGGTCGCCAATGACAGCGACGATCGCGACCCCCTCCGGCCAGTCGACGAGAGAACCATAGAACTCCCCGAGAAAGCCTCGGCCAAGCGTAGAAAGAAAGAAATTCGGGAACGCAGCCTCGTGCACTGCGACGACATCGGCGAGATCTCGCCGTATCATCGGCCGGACTTCGATCGACTCTGCCCCCTCATCCGCCTTCGGCACATTCTCCTCCGCTGCGGCGGGGGAGAAGGATCTCGAATCAACAACTGACTCCACGGCGGCTGCGTAGCGCTCGTATAAAGCCGCGGAGTCAAATTGATCGGCGGCGGCGCGCGCTGCGATGGCCATCGCTTTGAGCTTTTCACGATCGCCGGCGAGGAGCCGGACGACTGCCGTGAGCGAAGCCGCGTCTCCGGCACGGTACTGCAGGCCAGCGCCCGCAGTCTCGAGCACCTGCAGCGCTTCACCGCTAAGCGACGTCACGACGGGAAGTCCTGCTGCCAGGTAGTCGAACAGTTTCAAAGGCAACGCGACGGTCGACGACGCAATGTAAGGCGCGAGAGCGATGTCCGCAGCCCCGTACAGACGCGGAAGCTCTGCCTCGCTCACGTGACCAACCATCGTGACATTCGTCAGCCCCGAGCTCCCGATCCGATTGCGCAGGCGCTCTTCGGCGGGGCCGCGGCCGGCGATCACGAAATCGATTCCCTCATGGCGCAGCATGCTCGCGGCCTCGAGCACCGTATCGAGGTCGTATGCCTCACCGAGCGACCCGGCATAGATGACGCGAATGCGCTTCGAATCTCGCTCCGACACGACGGCGAGCGCCCGAACGTCCACGCCGATCGGAATCGTCGTCGAACGGACGCTCGACGACCCAGTGATCGCGCGGCGGTAGGTCTCCGCGACGGCAATCACGAGATCTGCTGCATCGACGTTTCGCCGCCTCAATCTGAAGAGAGGCAACGCCGCGATTCTCACGAAAGGGCGCGCCAGGGCGGGCGCCGCCTTCACGAACAGCTCCGGCCAGAGATCGAGACAATCGATAAGCAGAGGGGCGTCGAAGTGCCCCGCCAGCCGGCGGCCGGCTGCACCGCAGAACTGCGGCGGATCGGCGGCGATGATCAGATCCGGACGGTCGAGTCTCTTCGCTCGATCGAAGACCCGCCTCGAGAACATGAGCTCGAACCAGAGCCGCCCTGCTCCGACGTTCCGCGAATACGAGGGCGTCGGCACCAGCTCGATCGTGAATCGCTCGCCTGCCGAGTGGGAGGCCCAGTCATGCGAGCGGAATTCTTTCGTCTGGTGCGCGAACGCGGCCGTCCACCACCTCACGTTGTGGCCGCGTTTCGCGAGAGCACGGCCGACGAGGGTGAACCGGTAATCGCGCCATCCCTCACCTGGAATCGGCCCATACGGATTGACGAGCCAGATGTCCACCGGTCGTCACTCCTCGGATTCGACAGCGGGCGGTGACCAGCGGAAAGCGAACGCGGACACTGTCCCGCCGATGATCACCGGCAGCACCGCCACGGCGTAGAGGACAAACGCGTAACTGAGGGCCGTCGTCTTGTCGATGCCAAACAGCGACAGCGCGAGCACGACCAGGTAGTGGAACAGGCCGATCTTGCCGGGAAGCGACGGGGGCGCCGCTCCAATCCGAAGAACGACTGCTAGAAAGAGCGCTGCGATCGGACCGAGGCGCAAACCCATGGCAAGGAAGACGAGATAGTTCGTCAGAATCGAGACGACAAGCACAGCCGCGGAGAGTATCCAGATGAGAAGGCCGCGACGCCAGTCGCGCAGCGACCGCAACGCACTCAATGCTGCCTCGGCAAACCGAACGACCCTTCTCGCCCACCGGCTCGGCAGCCGGAGTGCGGCGCGTTCGATGAGGTGAAGAATGCCGTCATGCCAGAAGGTCAGCGCCAGCGTGGCGACGACGAGCACGGCGGCCGTCCAGACGAACGCTACACCCGAGCGAGCCATCCACTCCGGCAGAGACATGGCCACCACGAGCAGACCGATCGACACAGCAAACATCGCCAGGTCGGCCACCTTTTCGACGACGATCGTGGCCATCACGTGCGCCTTGCTCAGGCCTTCGCGCCGTCCCACCAGATACATCCGTGCGAGCTCACCGACACGACCAGGAAGAGCCGTATTGACCGTCTGTCCGATCAGAATCGCGCCGGCCAGCGGCATCCATTCGCGATCGCGGTGTTCAGGGGCGAACAATAGCGACCATCGAATGACGCTCAGAATGAGACTCAGCAGAACCGATCCGAGCGCAACGAGGGCCATCGCGGGATCGGTGTGCAGAAGCGCCGCACCGACGGAACGCCAATCGACTCCGCGCACAGCGAGAAGCAGCGCCGCGCTGCCGATGAGCGCACCGATCACAATGTGCGGCGTCGCGCTGCGAACGCGGGAACGCCAGTCGAACTGTTCTACGGTTGCAGATTCCATCGAATGCTATGGAGACCCCGCCACGCTCGAGCGAGGGCAAAGAGCGCCAGCAGGGCCCACGCGATCACCTCCCACCACCGGCCCGAAGTCGCAAATCCAATACAGAACAGTGACCCGCCGATTCCAGACGAGAGAACCCATCCGCGCCGCTGGAATACTTCCGCTCGGGGCGTAACGCCGGTCGCCGCGAGCCAGTGATAGTAGCTCCACGCTGCCAGCACGATCGCCGCCCCGACGATCCAGATTGCATTCCGACCGACGAGCCACCAATCAATCACGAGAGACACCTCACCACAGAGGCACAGAGATCACAGAAATCTCTGTGCACTCTGTGTCTCTGTGGTTCAAAGTAGTTAAAGAATCATTCTCCGAATCCCGCACTTGAGCGCCGGGACGTTGAAGTTGATCAGCAGCCCGAGCTTCCATTGACCGAGCTTCATGTATGTCAGCAACTGCGCCTCGTGAATCGGCTCGAGAGCAGAAACAGCTTTATCTCGACCGCGACCGAAGAAGCCACGAGGAGATCGACCCGATAGGAGCAGTCGACCCTCACTCCCTTGTAGTCGACCGGAAGTGGAAGCTGCCTGGCGTATGGCATGTGCCGCAGACTCAGCTCCCTGCAGAAGCACTACTCATACGCCGACTCCAGGAGTCCCGGCCCGAGCGCCCGATGCACCTCGATCGCCGCCCCGATGACCTGCCCCGTAACCTCGTTCATCCCCCGAGGATCCCTCGGTCGCCCAGGAATCGCAACTTATGCACCACAGAGACACAGCGCAGGCTCGCTGCGCTCGCCCGCAACCGAAGATGGCCGCATAGGTCCCCTCGCCCCGCGGCGCGATGCACCAACCGCTCGGATCGAAGGTCCGCGGGGCGAGGGGACCGGTCGCACTGTCACCTGCGCAAGGAAATCTGCGCACCACGCGAAGAATCATCTGCTTAGTAGTACAGAGAGCACAGAGTTTCTGAGAGGTCTCTTCATACCTCTGTGATCTCTGTGCCTCTGTGGTGAGCTCCGTCTCCACCCCGCGTAGAGTCGTACACCGCCACGATCAACGCCAGCGCGATCCAGAAGAAGATTCCGACTTTGGCCCCGAGCGCGATCGTGTCAGCAGTCCCGAAGACGAAGTACGCGATCATGCCGGCCGCGAGCCCGCTGACGATTCGTCTCTGATCAGGATCCGTACTGCGGTGGATGGTTATCGTGAGCAATCCCGCCGCGCCGAACCAGAGCGCGAGATATGCGATCAGTCCTGGGAGACCGAGGTCGAGTGCAGCCTGCAGCAAGTGGTTGTGCGCATGGGCTATGTCCGTGTCGGGCGAACTGAGAAACGTCGGATAAAACACCGGCATGACCTTGCGGAACGCGTTCATCCCCATTCCTGTGATGGGGAAATCCTCGATCCCGTAGATCGCCCGTGACCACAGTTCCATCCGGCCGGCGGTGTCTTCCCGAATCCCGCTGCCTGCGGCCCGGCTCAGAAGGGGTTCCAGCCGCGTCCACGACGTCGCGAGCACAACTGCCGCAACGAGAACAACTCCAAGGAGCGCGAAACGAGATCGACGGCTGTTCCAGATCGCCCAGGCGCCGAGACCAACGGCCAATGCGATCCACCCGCTTCGCGACTGCGTCAGCAGCAACGTGCCGCCGATGATCAGCAGGGCGATAACGTGCAGCAGACGCCGCAGCAAGGTCGTATTTGCTCTGGAAGCAACCACAAACGCGAGTTGCAGAGGAATGAACATCACGAGCGCGCCGGCGACAGCGTTCGGCTGGAATCCCTCTGCCTGTCCGGGCACGCCACGGATGACGGCGGGAAGTCTCGCCGTGATTTTCTCCACAACGGGGACCTTCCCGATCCAGTTCGTTCCCAGCAATCCGACAATCGCCAACGCAGTTCCCGCCGCGATGAACAGGTCGAGAGCGATGTCGGTTCGAAAGCCTCCTCGTATTGCGGCGACGACGCCGAAGAACACAGCGATCCCGAGGATGACGCCGAGGACTTTTGCGGCACTGAATTCGATATCGAACGTCGCCCAGAGGCTGACCAGGACCATCACAGTCATCAAGGCGAGAGCACCATTCAGAGGAGTTAGAGGCAGCGGATCGAGTCGGCGTATGAGAGCGATGACCCAGACGACCACAAGCAGAAGGATCAGCAATAGAACAGGCCGCCCGAGCGGCGGGAAGAGAAACAGCGGCGACAGCAGCGCGACCCATAACAACTGCCACCGCACAACAAAAGCGGCTGCCTTGTGGGCAGCCGCCGTCGAGCTCTCTACTGGAGTTTCCGACAGGTTCACCGGTTTACACTAGCATTCTGGAGCTTGTATCCCGCCTGCGTCGCGTCGTTGAAGAACATCTTCACCGTGTCGAGCGAATACTCTCCCAGGTCCTTTCCGATGAGATCAAGCTTCTTGAGGATGTCGTTCGTTGCCGTGATGATGTGGCAGCCGACCGAATCGGCCTGGAAGACGTTCAGAAGCTCGCGAGGGCTCGCCCAGATCAACTCGGCAGTCGGCACATCGGCAAGGATCCGAACAGCCTCGGCCATGATCGGCACCGGGTCGACGCCCGTGTCCGCGATACGACCGGCGAACACCGAGACACAACTCGGCGCCCCTCCGCGGAGACTCTCGGCGACGTGCCGTACCTGATCCAGCGGCATCATGGCCGTAACATTCACCTTCACCCCGGCATGCGAGAGCCTCTTCACTAGTGCATAAGCCGGTTCGCGCTTCGTGTTCGTGACCGGAATCTTCACGTACACGTTGTCGCCCCACTTGGCGATCTCTTTAGCATGCAGCTCCATCTCGTCGAAGTCGTCAGAAAAGACCTCGAACGAGATCGGTTTGTCGGGAATCGCAGCCAGGATCTCCTCGGCGAACCCACGGTAGTCGCTCACTCCCGCCTTACGCATGAGAGTGGGATTCGTCGTGAACCCCTTGACGAAAGGCTTGCGGTACATCTCCAGCATTCCGGCCTTGTCCGCTCCGTCAGCAAAGAGCTTCACCTTGAGATCGCTGAGCTTTTTCATCGTTTCTCCGTTTCAATGCGCTGCAGGATGACGTCCGCCGCTTCCGTAAGAGACCGCACCTCGAGGTACGGCGGCTCCGGCTTCCGTTCCGAGTAGTCGTAGTCGATGAAGAGCGCCGTACAGCCGGCGCGCTGCCCCGCCTCGATGTCGCGCCACCGGTCTCCGACCATGAACGACTTCGTCAGATCGATCCGGTGCCGCGCTGCAGCCTCGAGAAGGCTGCCGGGATTCGGCTTACGGCAGAAGCAGTGGGCACTGTCGTCGTGATAGCAGGCGAGGATGTCATCGACCGGCAGCTCTGAAGCGAGGCGCTCGTGGATCGCCTCCACTGCTGCACGTTTCTGTGTCCCGCGCGCGACATCAGGCTGATTCGTCACCACGATCAGCATCAGTCCTGCGTCGCGCAGCCGGCAGAGCGCCTTGGGAGCGTCGTCGACGATCTCCAGCTCTCGAACAGAAGCGGGAGGATACGGCTTGCCGTCGCGCACGATGGCGCGGTTGACGACCCCGTCGCGATCAAGAAACACGGCTCGGTTCAACCGTCGACTCCCATTTGGTCTGCTTCGCCTTCAGTGAGGGATGCGACACCAGAAGATGCCAGATCACCGCCTGGAACGCCTCTGAATGCGGCGTAATCGTTTCGGGATTCACAGTCGGGACGATGACGCAGGCATCCGCGACCTTCGCGGTATACCCACCATCCCGTCCGACGACGCCGACCACCTGCGCGCCCACCTGCTTCGCATGCTGGAGCGCGCGCACGAGATTCGGGCTCACATTCTTCTCGAGATTCCCGCCGCCGACCGAGAAGATGAAGATCATGTCGTTCTTTGAAAGGCGGCTCGTCTTGAGCCACTCGACGAACACGGTCTCCCACCCTTCATCGTTTGTGCGAGCGGTCAGCTCCGACACATTGTCCGTTGGTGCATAGGCCTCGATGCCGACGATCTTCCGGAAGTCATTGACCGCATGCGAGCAGTTACCGGCACTTCCCCCGACACCGAGAAAGAACAGCCGGCCCTGCCGCTCGCGCAATGACCTCAGAAGCTCCGCAATTCGCTCGATCGCATCCGCATCGATCTTCGAAATCACTTCACTCGCTTCTGCAAGGTGCTGTTCTGCGTATGTCATTGGTTCGCCCATAGGAGTGCGGGTGTCTCGCCCGCCTCCGCCGGGCGTCCCGCCCGGCGGTTCGATGTCGTGCGCTGGAAACTCATTTAGACGCCTTCTTCAAGAGATATTCGCTCGTCTCCGCCAGCCCTTCCGGCGATCCAATTTCGAAAAACCGTTGCTTCACCTCGAATGCCGCGAGCTCGTGCCGAGCCAGCAAATCCTGGTAGAGGGCTGAAAGATCGAACGGTTGGCCGGCAGGGTAACCGGAAAATGCCTGAGCTCGCAACATACCGAGCCCCCAATCGATGTAACGCATCTCCGGAGTGCGGTTCACCTTGTCATAACAAACAATCCGACTGTCGCGGAGCTCGACATTGCTACTGTCCCAGGCCCCGCGATTTTCGAAGACAGTCATCAGGCCGAGCCTGCCGGAACGGAGGAACTCCCATTGAACGGCTGCATAGTCGCACTCGAGATACGAATCGCCGTACATGACGAAGAAGGCCTCACCCAAAAGAGGGAGAGCGCGTTGAAGTGCACCGCCGGTACCGAGGAGGTCCGGCCCGTCATGGCTGTAGCCAATTCGCATGCCAAACGCCGAGCCATCGCCGAGGACCTCTTCGATGAGTTCGCCCAGATACCCGACGCAGAAGACGACGTCGCGCAGGCCGTTCCTCCGGAGTAGCTCCACCTGCTGAACGGCAAATGGTTTCCCAGCGACCTCCAGCAACGACTTCGGCACCCTCTCGGTCGCCGGCCGCATCCGTGTCGCCAACCCCCCCGCCAGAATCGCCACTGAAAGACCCATGATTGAAACCACAGAGCACAGAGATCTTTTTGCTTTCTATGTTTTTCTCAGTGCCTCTGTGGTGACTCCCCGTCATGACAACAGAATCTTCGTCCCCTCGAAGTCGAAGCGGAACCGCACTTCTTCCAGCCCCGCGCGGCACATTGCATGCCGCAGCCGATTCCGATCCTCGGCATAGAACATCAGGAACCCGCCGCCCCCGGCGCCGACGAGCTTGCCGCCAATCGCGCCGTTGTTCATTCCGAGCTCGTACCATTCGTCAATCTGAGGATTCGACATCCCTCCGCTGCGGCGCTTCTTGTGTTCCCAGTGCTCGTGCATGAGCGCGCCGAACTCCCTGATCTTGCCCGTGACCAGAGCTCGCTCACTACGGACCGCGAGCTCCTTGACGTAATGCAGATTCGCGATCATGTCCGAATCGCCGCTCTGACTCCGTACCTTCTGATCCTTCAGGATGCTGCCCGCACTGCGCGAAAACCCGCTGAAAAACAGCAGCAGGTTGTCTTCGAGGTCAGCCATCGTCTCGAACGGAATGGCTAGCGGCTCTGCGTCGACAGACTCGTCCGGGTTGAATCGAAAGCAAGTAATCCCCCCATACGCGGCGATGTACTGATCCTGCTTCCCGATCGGCTCATTGAGACGATCGATCTCAATCTCACAAGCCAGCCGCGCCAGATCGCTCGAGCGAATCGTCCGCCGCCGGTGCGCATAGAGCGCCTTCAGCAGCGCCGTCGTAAAGCTGCCGGACGATCCCAGACCCGTTCCGGCCGGAATGTCGGCCAACGTGGTGATCTCGACCTGCGGCGTGCGGAACTCGAGCATCCGGATGGCCTCACGGATGATCGGGTGCTCGATCTCCTGCGGCTCGCGGACATGCTCGAGTTGTGAGTACTTGAGAAAAATACCTTCTACGAACGGCCGCATCACGGTGACATAGACGTACTTGTCGATTGCGGCCGCTACGAGAAATCCGCCGTGATCGCGGTAATAGGACGGCAGGTCGGTGCCACCGCCACCGAGTGTGATCCTCAGCGGGCTACGAGCGATGATCATATCCGGACGCCTTATAGATCTTTTCTACGACTTCGAGCGCAGCACGCGCCTCCGCCAGGCCTGCCGAAGGCGTGCGCTTCTCATCGATGTCCTCGAGGAATTCCGCGAATTCGAGAGCCCACGAGTTGTCGCCACGCGGAAACTCCCACGCGGTGGTCTCCGGCGGGCCCATCTCCGGCAGCATGCGATAGAAGGTCAGTTTCTCTACACCGTAACTGCCGCCCAACCCGTCGATGGCGAGTTTCCCGGTCTGCCCGTAGATTTCGAGCGAAAAGACATTCTTCCACTCCGTACAGCTCACATGCAGAAACGCGGTCTTGTCTTCTGCGGTCCGTAGAAGAAGAAAAGCATTGTCGTCGACTGGCATATCCCAGAAGTACGTCGCGGCATGTCCTTCGACTTTCGTGAAATCGCCAAGAAACCACCGCGAGAGGTCGATGACGTGAACCCCCTGATCGATCAGCTCGCCGCCGCCGGAGAGCTCCGGATTCGCGCGCCACTCCTTGTCATAGCCGATGCGCCCGCCGTGGCCGTAACGAGCGCGAATGAACATCAGATCGCCGACGTCTCCTCGGTCGACGATCTCGCGCGCCTTGAGCAAAGCCGGATGATAACGGTGATTGAACCCGACACGGACGCGAACGTCATGCCTTGCTGCCGCATTAATGAGTCGATCGATCTCGCCGACGCATCTGCCGGCGGGCTTCTCAATCAAGATGTGTTTGTCGGCATCGATTGCGCCAAGAGCGACTTGCGCCAAAGACTCGTTTGTTGTCGCGACGACGACAACATCGACGTCCTTGCGCTGCACGGCCTCGCGCCAGTCGGAGCAGGAAGCAACTCCGGTGGTTTGTGCTAGAGCCTCGGCACGATCAGCCTTCGCATCACAGGCAACCGTAAGCTGACCTGAGGCGAGCGCCTTTGCTCGCTTCTGCCCGATGAGCCCGCAGCCGATGATGGCGACGCGCATCAATCCACACCCCACTTCAGCCCGCGATCCTTCGGCACGATGCGGCGCAACGTGTAGATGTCCGTTTTCTGCAGGTCGGTTGCGTGCTGATTGAACTCCGGCCACGGATCCCACACGGCGCTGATCAGCTTGCCAGTGACCCCGTCACTTGCCGCCGATCCGAGAAAGACAGCCAGCTCAGCACCGCGATCGAGACCTGCTCCGCCGCTCTCCTTCTGCTTCAGCGAACGGTCGTAGAAGTTCTTGCCGACCCGCTCAGGACCCGCCTCGAGCACCTCGTCCAGCAGACGCGTATTCAGCGCGCCGGGCGCGATCGAATTCACGTCGATCGAATACTCACGCACTTCCTCGGCCAGCGTCTCTGCGAATCGAACGATCGCCGCCTTCGAGACGGCATAGGCACTGATGCGCGGCAATGGATTGGTCGCGCCGCCTCCGGAGAGCTGAACGATCTTCCCGTAGCGGTTCTTCTTGAAATGCGGCAGCAGAGTGCGGCAGAGCATCACCGATCCGAGGAGATTGATTTCGATGGCACGAACCCATGCGGCCCAGTCGATCTCTTCGATCGTACCGAGCGGGCCGTAGATGCCGGCGTTGTTGACGAGGATGTCGATGCGGCCGAACTCCTCGAGCGCGCGATTGACGAGGCGCTGGACGTCCGATTCTTGAGCGACGTCGGCGACTTCACTAATGACGCGATTGCGCTCTGGCGCCAAAGTTTCGAGGTCGCGGTGCGTTTCGGCCAGAGCCCCAACGTCGCGACCGCAGATCGCGACACGCGCGCCGGCCGCGACGTACGCACGCGCGATCGCCCGACCGAGGCCCTGGCTCGCGCCCGTGATGACTGCTGCACGTCCGGACAGGTCATACGACATCAGACAGCCTTTCCAACCGTGGCGTATGTGATTCGCGGATTGTCTTCGAGCTGCTTCGCCAGGAAACGGTTCGCATCGAGAACCAATCTTCCGTCGAGCGCCTCGACCATCGCTGCCCCGTCGATCTGGCGGTATTCCGGCCATTCGGTCATGACGACGAGCGCGACTGCATCTTTGAGGGCCGCGATCGGATCAGATGCGAGGCAGATCGAAGCAGCCAGATCGGAGGGCAGCGCCTTTACCGCCGGATCGTGCGCGATCACTTTCGCGCCGCCTTGCGCGAGCGCTCGACACAGCTCGACTGCCGACGAACGCCGCAACGTGTCCGTCCCCGGCTTGTACGTGAGGCCCCAGACGGCGATGCGCTGGCCGCGAAGCTCTCCGAGCAATTCCTGCAGTCGTCGCTTCGCCCAGCCACGGTGAGCGTCGTTGCTCGACTTGATTCCGTCGATGAGGTTCGTCGGTACTCCAGCCTTGCGACCCGTCGCGGATAGAAAAACAACATCGCGAGCGAGTGTTCCGCCAGCGAAAGCGCCGCCGGGACCGAGATAAGCGCCTGGTCCGATCCGTATCTCGGATTTCAGGCCGCGCTCGACTTCTTTGGCATCCGCGCCGACATGCTCGCAGATCGTGGCGATCTCGTTGATGAATGCCACGGAGGTCGCGAGGAACGCATTGAGAGCATGCTTCGTCATCTCCGCCGACTCAACGGACATCCATTCGATCCGGCTCGTGAACGGCGCAAGCAACTGCTCGATGCTCGCACGATCCGACTCTTTGCGGACGCCGACGACGACTCGATCCGGGTTTGTGAAAACCTCTATCGCTTTGCCGAGGCGGAGATTTTCCGGCGAATAGACAAACGAGAGATCAGTTCGGCCGGCCGACGCCGCCGCCTGCTCCAGCCTCTTGGTCGAGCCGACCGGTACCTGTGACGAGATCAATACGAGCGCCCCCCGATGCATTCGCGGCAGCAACCGCTCGACCGAGCGAATGACGAAATCGACGTCGGCGCGATCGTCGTCATCAACGGGCGTATCGAAAGCGACCCAGACGACCTCGGCATCGCCGAGTGCGAGCGTTGCATCGGACGTGAACCGCAACCTGCCGGCACCGGTGGCTTCCCTGAGGAGCTCCGGCAGCCCCGGCTCGGAAATCGGCGGCTCAGCGTTCTCAAGGCGTGAGGTCGTTTCGAGGTTCGCGTCATAGCCAACCACCTCGTGTCCGCGGGAAGCGAGACACGCGGCGGTCACGGTTCCGAGGTGCCACAGGCCGACTACGCAGACCTTCACGTGCGCGACTCCAGAAGCCATTGACTCGATTTCAGGTAATCGAGCGTACGGATGATCCCTTCGCGGATCGACAGCTTCGGTCTCCAGCCGAGCGCGCGGATCTTCGTACAGTCAAGAAAGATGAATGGGCTGTCGCCGACCCAGCCGCGCTCACCGCCCGTGTAGGCAAGCCTGGGCTTGACACCGAGATGGCTGGTGATCCAGCCGATCGAGTCGTTCACCTGGCAATACTCATCGGTGCCCAGATTGAAAATCTGCGCTCTCTTCGCGGGGTGCTGTATCGCCAGAAGGATCGCGTCGATGCAGTCCTGCACGTACAGATACGACTTCCTCTGCAGCCCATTGCCGAGAACCTGCAAATCGTTCGGGTTCTCACGCAACCGCCTGCAAAAATCGAACACGTGTCCGTGCGAATACCGCTCGCCGAGGATCGAGACGAAGCGCAAGATGAACCCTTCGAAACCGAATCCCTCGCAATACGCCTGAATCAGCCCTTCACAGGCGAGCTTCGAAGCGCCATACAGCGACGTCTGAACTGGGAATGCAACGTCCTCGGGCGTGGGATGCACCTCGGGCTCGCCGTAGACCGATCCCGTGGACGAGAACGCGATCCGTTCGATGCCGTTCGCGCGCATCGCCTCGAGCACGTTGAACGTTGCGATCGTGTTCTGCTCGAGATCTTTCCGGGGATGTTCGAGACCGAAGCGAACGTCAGCGTTCGCTGCGAAGTGGAAAACCGTATCACAGCCGCGCATCGCTTCCGTGAGGCGCGCCAAGTCGAGTACGTCGCCCCGGCAAAGCCGAAACGCATGGCGGGGTCGTGCGTATTCGAGAAACCGCTCCTGCCCGGTGGAGAAATCGTCGTACCCGACGACCTCATGCCCGTCCGAGAGGAGGCGGTCGGAGAGATTACTGCCGATGAACCCGGCGGCGCCGGTGATGAATGCCTTCATGCTTTCTTGGCCAAGATCAGCGCTCTTTCCAAGGAACGGGAAAAGCGGCGCGGCACGTTATCACGACCCTGTGCCCGCCACGACTGCCCATGCTGTCCGCACAAGAATCTTGAAATCGAGCCACAACGACCAGTTGTCGATGTACTCGAGGTCCATCTTCACCCATTCGTCGAAGTTCGAGATCTTGTTGCGACCGCGTACCTGCCAGAGGCACGTCATACCGGGTCGGATGCTCAGCTTTCTCTTGTGCCAGAACCCGTATCCCTCGAGCTCATGAGGAAAAGCAGGCCGCGGACCGACCAGCGACATGTCACCTCTGAGAACGCTCCAGAGTTGCGGGAGCTCGTTGAGACTGTACTTGCGGAGGAAGCGTCCGAGCGGCGTCACGCGCGGATCGTTCCTGATCTTAAATACCGGCCCAGTCATCTCGTTCTTGTCGAGAAGCTCCTTCCGGCGCTCGTCCGCATCGGAGTACATCGTCGTGAACTTGTATCCCGTGAACCGGGCACCGTTCCGCCCGACAACATTCCATCGGTAAAAGACCTCCGATTTTCGGTCCGTCAACTTGATCATGATCGCTACAATGAGAAACAACGGTGATAGTAGTGCCAGCAGGGTTCCTGAGACAACGATGTCCAGGACGCGCTTGAAAAAGAGCGCGTCCGAATCGAAGTGGGGCGGCGCAAGGACGACAGCCGGAAGATGGAGGATTTGAAAAGGATAGAGAGTCCTCAGAGTGCGTGTTTTCCCGAAGAGGAGGTCCTGAGGAACGATGCGAAGAAGCACACCGAGTGCGTCACAGTCTTCGATGACCTTGCGCAACCATTCCGTCGCGTTGTCCGACTGCACCGCTACGACTTCATGCACAGGCCGGCGGATGAGGATGTCACCGAGTTCTGAAATGCCGCCGAGACATTCGACCTGTTGATCATCGAGTTTTCGCCGCGTCTCCGCCTCGGTTTCCTTGGCGAGATAGCCTTCGATGCGGTACTCCTTGAGCGATACGCTGTCGTGGAAGTGCGCAAGCAGCATCAGGATCGCGTCGGGTCGACCGACGAGCAGCACGTGCTTCGCGTACTGGCCGGCGTCGCGCCGTTGGACCATGTATGACCGCAGTGCGAGCCGGAGAGTGCAAAGGCCGAAGAAACTGACGACTGTAAAGGCATATATGAACAGCCGACTGATGTCTCCGCGCTGAAGTGTGAATTGCACAAAAGCGAGCAGTGCCGACGAAAACAGCGGAGCTCCGAACGTGGCCACGATAATCCGTGTAAGCGATTGCTCCAGCAGGGGCGCATGCGCGTTAAACACCGAGAGAAAAAACACCGTTGCCGGTGCACCGAGGGCAAGAATCCACGACATGTGTCTGATCGACGGAAGCGCAGCCATTCCGGCAAATGAAGCGTGCAGCCGGAGCGCAATTGACATGAGCCGGGGGCTTATGCCTATCCACCGATAGACCTCAGGCCACACGGCGTACGTCAAAGCAAACGCGATCGCTATAACCGCAAGATCGGAAAGCCAGAAAAAGCGTCGAGGGATCATCCGTTGTCGATATCGCGGTTAGTTCAGACTGGGTCAAGCCGGGATGACCGTGCTGTGGCCGAAGACGCGTTGCGCTCCTCGTTCGCCAACTCCGCTTCCAGAACGTCGCAAATGCGTTGAGCGGCCATGCCGTCCCAGAGCGGCGGCGGCGTATGTACGACGTGTCGCTCTCCACCGATGATAGCCAGACACTCGCGAACGATTCTCTGCGGATCATCGCCTACGAGCTGATTTGCTCCCCCAGCCAGCGTCGACGGCCGCTCCGTGTTGTGCCGAAGAGTCAGGCAGGGAACGCGAAGGATTGTCGCTTCTTCCTGAATGCCGCCGGAATCAGTAAGGATTGCACCGGCCGAGCGCATTGTGCCGAGAAACTCCAGATATCCGAGCGGGTCGACCAGCCGGATCAACGGCCGACTCGCGAGTTGTTCAGCTACGCCGAATTCACTCAAGCGCGCCGCAGTCCTCGGATGCACTGGAAAAACGATCGGAATGTCATGATCGGCAAGCTTGAGGAAAGCTGTTACAAACCGGCGGAGGTTCTGCGGATCATCGACATTGGCGGGTCGGTGCAAGGTCACGACGACATACCGGCCGCGCGGGATTCCCAGCCTCGCCGGCATGTCCAGAGCGAAAGCGCGCTCGCTGTGCTTCAACAGCGTGTCGATCATCGTGTTCCCCACGAGGAAGATCGTTCCTGGGGCAACGCCCTCGCTGCGCAGGTTCTTAACGCCCGATTCTTCCGTGACGAAGAGAAAATCGGACACGGCATCCGTGAGAATGCGGTTGACCTCCTCGGGCATTGTCCGATCGAAGCTGCGCAGACCTGCCTCGACGTGAGCGAGCTTCACGCCGAGCTTGCTCGTCACGAGCGCGGCGGCGAGTGTCGAGTTCACGTCTCCGAAAACGATGACGAGATCGGGACGCTCGCCGGCGAACCGCTCTTCGAGCGCGACCATGATCCTCGCCGTCTGTACCGCGGCGCTCCCGGAGCCGACGCCGAGGTTCACCAAGGGCTCAGGCATCCCGAGCTGACGGAAGAACAAATCGGACATCTTCTCGTCGTAGTGCTGTCCGGTGTGGACGACTTCGATCCGCCAATCAGAATGACGGCGACGAATCTCGTCGACAACCGGCGCCGCTTTCATGAAGTTCGGCCTTGCGCCAACGATGATCTGAATCAGGGGAATCACAATCGACCGTTCTCCTCTACAGCCGCGGCAATCGCACGCCCCTGAAAGGGCGCAACGTCGTACGGAATCCTGCGGGCATCGACCCAATCCACACCAACGATCTCGTGCGACGTGCGCACCTCACCGCTGATGAGACGGCAGCGGAACGCGAGGCCAAGGTGGCGCGGCGCAATACTTCGCGCAACAGCCGGGACGATGTCACACATGACAAGCCGCTCCACGGCAATTTTGAGATTCAGTTCCTCAGCGAGCTCACGTTCAACCGTTTTGGCGGGGTTTTCTCCCGGTTCGACCCAGCCGCCAGGAAGGCCCCACGAGAAATCGGTACGGTATGCGTGCTGTGCGATGAGAACCTTACCTTCCGCGTTCACCACGACTCCGACAGCCCCGACAAATTGTGGCCGAGCGACAGCGCGCACGGCAATTCGAAGGAGGATCCGCCCAACAAAAAATCGTGCTGCAAATTGAACGATGCGACCGATGGCCTTCAAGACATGAACCCCGCGCTCCACTGCCGACTCACTCGCGCGTAGTCTTCCGGCGTGTCGATCCACCATAGACCTTCAGAGTCGCCCATCGTGTAGCCATACAGTTTCTCACCACCGGCAACCAACGCGGGAAACACGTGAAAGCCGAGATCCGCGAATCCATCGTCCGGCACATATTCCAGGACCGCGGGTTCGAGCACCATCATGCCGGCACTGATCCAGTGACTGGGCGCTTCTTCGGGTTTCGGTTTCTCAATGAAGCGTGTGATGCGCATGTCGCGCTGCAGTTCGACCGCGCTGTGCTTTGTAACATCATCGCGCCAGAAGAGGGCGATCGTGGCGATGCCGCGATGCTCCTCGTGCGCGCGCGCCAGCGCCGCGAAATCGCAGGTCGTGAGATTGTCGCCATACGCCACGAAGAATGGCTCGTCGAGCATTCCGCCGAACACGCGCAGCGCACCGGCCGTGCCGAAGGGCTCGGGCTCGATCGAGTAGCACATGGCGACGCCGAAACGCGAGCCGTCACCGAAGTGATGTTGCACGGCATCGGGATGTTGGTACAGGTTCATCCCGATCTGCTCGACACCAGCGGCGGCGAGCTGAAGGATGGTGTGCTCGACGAGCGGCCGTCCGCCGATTTCGAGCATCGGCTTCGGACGATCGCTGGTGAGCGCGGCGAGACGCGTTGCTTTCCCGCCGCAGAGGACCATCGCCTTTCGCACGCGCATCAGTACGCGCCCCGCCCCGTCAGCATCACCCATGGAGTGCGCAGCATGATCGAGACATCGAGCGCCAGCGAGCGCCGTGCGACGTAGTCGAGATCAATATCGATCATTTTGTCGAACGAGACCTGGCTGCGTGCCAGCACCTGATAAAGCCCCGTGATGCCCGGACGGACGGCGAGGCGTTGCCGGGCGCGGCCGTCGTAACGCTCGTATTCATAGCTCACCGGCGGCCGCGGGCCGACGATTGACATCTCGCCGCACAAGACGTTGATGAATTGTGGCAGCTCATCGAGGCCAGTTTTGCGTAGGACCCGTCCAATCGTCGTCACCCGCGGATCGCGGACGATCTTGTAGACGGCGCCTTCTCTCTCGTCGGTCGCGAGGGATTGGCCCGCGACGAACTTCGCGATCGCCTCACGATGAGTGGCGTCGGTGGCGTCGCTGCGCATGGTCCGGAACTTGTAGAGCGTGAACTTTCCGCCATTCCTGCCGATCGCTTCCGTCTGCCGAAACAAGATCGGCCCACGCGACGTCACCCGGATCGCGATCCCGATCGCAATCCAGAGCGGAGACGTCATCGCGATGATCGCGCCCGAAATCGTGACATCGAGCACGCGCTTGATCACGTCGTACGCCCGCCGGCCGCCAGTCGCCGCCGGGACCTCAGAGATTGTCATTGATCGTACGAAGCACGCGCGCCGGATTGCCCACCACCACGGTGCGGTCCGGCACGTCGTGCGTGACGACGGCGCCGGCACCGACCATGGCGCGCGCGCCGACCGTAACCCCGCCGAGGATGGTCGCGTTCGAGCCGATCGAGGCGCCGCGCCTGATCAGCACCTTCTCGGCAACGAATTCCGAGATATCGGGTGCAAGTTCGGTCCGCGGAAACGAATCGTTGACGAACATCACACCGTGGCCGATGAAAACGTCGTCTTCGATGGTCACTCCTTCGCAGATGAAGGCGTGGCTCTGAACTTTGACTCTCTCGCCGATGACGGCGCCGCGCTGAATCTCGACGAAGGGGCCGACGCGCGAATGCGCCCCGATGCTGCAGCCGTAGAGGTTGACGAAGTCGGCAATGCGCACGTCATCGCCGAGTGTCACATCTGGCGCGATCCGCTGCCATCGCTCAGTCATTCACGGCCTCCAATTCGATCCACTTGCCGTCGGCAGCGAGAGATCTCTGGCACGCTTCGATGATCTCGACCGCCAGCATGGCGTCGGACGCGGAGGTACGTGGCCGTTCGCGCGTCTCGACGCAGTGAATGAAGTGCTCGCATTCCGCGCGGAGCGGCTCCCCACGCTCGACCGCCTGCGGCTCCGCTCCGTCGTCCAACCACTTCCATCGCGGGCGGCCGCGCGGATCGCGCTCTTCGCTCTGCTCGTAGCGGCGCCGGTAGAGCACCAGCTTCGGGTCGGCGAATTCGTCGAGGCGCACGACCGCGTCCGATCCGACCACCGTCAACTGCCGCGCTTTCTCGAGCGCGTACCAGCTCGCGTAACACTCCGCCACCGTGCCGTCGCCGAAGTCGAAACAGGCGAAGACGACGTCTTCCAGCTCGCTCAGATAGCCGCGGCCGATCGCCAAAACGCGTTGCGGCCGTCGACCGACGACCGCGGGGATGATATAGGCGTCGTGGATCAGCGCGTCCCACACGATATTCGTATCGAGCCGCGCGGTGCCGCCCATACTCGTTCGGGTCACTGTGATGTAGCGAATGTCGCCAACGCGGCCGCCCCGCAGCAGTTCCAGCAGCGCCTGCACCGACCGGTCATAGAGAAAGAGGTGGCCAACCATAACGATGCGCTTCGCCTTCTCGCCGGCCCGAACGAGCGCGGCGGCGTCGGCAGCCGACGTCGCCAGCGGTTTTTCGACGAACACGTCTTTGCCGGCGTCGAGACAGCGCTCGACAATCGCGCGGTGCGTCTCGGCTGGCGTGGCGACGGCCACGGCGAGGATGCGCCGGTCACGGAGAAGCTCATCGAGCGACCGCGTAACGTGCAAGCCTGGAACGGCCGCGACGGCGGCGGCGAGATTTCGCTGATCGAGGTCGCACACGGACAGCAGCTCGCCACCCGACGCCGCAGAGAAATTACGAACGAGATTCTTTCCCCAGTAGCCGACCCCGATCAGACCGATGCCGACCGTCATCGCAGCGCTGCCTTCAGCCGCTCCACGACGCGATCGACCTGCTCCTCGGTCATCTCCGGGAACATCGGCAGCGAGAGTATGCGCGGGCCGAGCGCGTGCGAGGCCGGGAAGTCCTCCGGCTTGTGCCCGAGGTGGGCGTAGGCCGGCTGCTCGTGAAGAGGAATTGGATAGTGAATGCCAGTCTCGATGCCGTCGGCCTCGAGCCTCTTCTGCACTTCGTCGCGGTTGGGCACCTGAACGACGTACAGGTGATACACAGCCTCGACGGTGTCGGGGCAGTACGGCGTGACCAGGTTCGGCACGCTCTTGAGTTTTTCGTCGTACCACTTCGCCACGCGGCGGCGGTTCCTGTTCCAGCCATCCAGGTGCGGCAGCTTCACGCCGAGGACCGCCGCCTGGAGGTTGTCGAGCCGGTGACAGGCGCCCACCCTGAGGTGAATGTACTTCTGCCGCTGTCCATGATTCCGCAGCAGGCGAACTTCGTCGGCCAGCGCGTCGTCGTTCGTTACGACCGCTCCGGCGTCACCGTACGCGCCGAGATTCTTGCCAGGATAGAAGCTGAAACAGGCGGCGTCGCCGAACGTGCCCGTCTTGCGGCCTTTGTAGAGCGCACCGTGGGACTGCGCGCAGTCTTCAATGACGCGCAGCCCGTGTTTGCGGGCCACGGCCATGATCGGATCCATGTCTGCCGGCTGTCCGTAGAGGTGGACCGGCATGATGCCCTTCGTTCTCGGCGTGATTGCCTTTTCGAGCTGTGAGGCATCCATGTTGTACGTCTTCGGATCGCAGTCGACCCAGCGTACTTCCGCACCCGCCAGCGAGATGGCTTCACATGTCGCGATATAGGTGTTCGCGACGGTGAGAACCTCGTCGCCGGCTGCGATCCCGCACCCGCGCAGCGCCATCTCCAACGCATCGGTGCCGGAGCAGACGCCGACGGCGTGTTTGACTCCGATGTATGCGGCGAAGGCATTTTCAAATTTAGTTGTCTCGGGACCGAGAATGAAGGCGGCCCGGTCGAGCACGCTCTGGATGGCCTCGTCCATATCCGGCTTCAAGGCGCGGTACTGGGCCTTCAGGTCCACGAATGGAATTGTTGTGGGAACAGCTGTCGCAGTAGTCAACTCGATCTCCTTGTTTCCAGGATTCCGTCGACGATCTCGCCGACGAGTGAGGTGTTGATCATTGGATTGCGCGCGGAGTTTCGCGAAACTCGAATCCGCGAGATGTGCGCGTCTTCACTGATGTGTGTCATACGCCCTGTGTCGATGAGATGCCGATCGACAGCGGCGAGACGTCCTTTGAATAACGAGTACGTCGGCGTGCCTAGAACTGCGGCCTCGCGGTTCATTGTGCCGCCGCCGCTGATGACGAGGTCGGCGTGATAGAGAAGGTTCGGCCCGTCGAGCGCATTCGGCGGAATCCAGACGTTTGCGTAGCCTCGCTGCCGCACGGACTCCGCCTGCGACGCCACTCTCGGCAGCAGAATGATGAAGGCCCGTTCATGTGACACAGCATGTTCGAGCACCTTCTCGAACAACGGGTTGTGGAAACCGTGATAGAGACCCCATTCCCCCGGCGGGCGCATCACCACGATGATCCGATCCGACGGCACTGCAATCGAATCGAGGTAGCCGGACGAGGGCTGAAAATCGGCGAGGTACATTTGCTCCTTCAGACCGTCGTAGTACATGGCCTTGGTGGCTCCGCCGAATTTCTTGACCGATGCTTCCGGAAAGTACCTCGGTACGATCACCCGTTGTGCCAATCGAAAGCAGACGTGGTTCGCTGGCTGAAACTCGTAGTCCATCAGCGTGACAAACGGCATGAAGAGCGCCCGCGCTGCAAGCGCCTGGGCATAAGAGTTATGGCTCACCGCCAGATCGCACTTCTCCCGGCGGGCGATGCGCGCCAGCGCCCACGAGCGCTCCAGAACCCGGTAGGCAATCGCAGCGAGCTTCTTCCCTCCATGGCGGCCCACCGGCGTGTGCGTGAGGCCGAACTGATCGGCAAGCTGCGTCGTCTGCGCAAAAGGGCGGGACGTGATGAAGATGTCATGCCCGCGGCGTTTCAATTCATCAATGACAGGCCGAAAGAACAGCACCTGCGGCGAATTCGCAAGATCGATCCAGATCTTCATGGTTCAGCTGGCGGAGGCGACACGAGAGAGCACGACGGTGTCCGGCGCGCGCGTGACCTTGCTCGAATTGCGGAACACGTTTCGTAAGGCCTCGAGTTGCACGAGAAGAAAGATCTGCCGCCAGCGGTTCGCACGCTTGTCTCTGTGGCTCCGGAAGAGCTCCTCGACCGGATCGCGGTGCATGAACGTGTCGACGACCCCGCCGGCGCGCAGGACGAGGTCGCGCATGTCTGTGCCGAGGCGATCGCGCATCCACGCCTCGAGCGGAACCTCGAAACCGAGTTTCGGTCCGTTGAGGACCTCCTGCGGGACAATGCGGGCGAGCGCGCGCTTGAGCAGCCGTTTCGGCTTGTGCCCGCGCATTTTGACACTCGCGGGAATCGATTCCGCGAAGCGCATTAGGTCCATGTCGAGCATCGGCACGCGCGACTCGACGGACGCCGCCATCGACATCTTGTCGCCGAAGATGAGGAGATTGTCTGCGAGGCCGCAACGGACGTCGATGCGCAGGAGCTGATCGAGCGCCGGCATCTGCGCGATATCAGCGCCCCAGCGCGCAAGGACGTCCTCGCCCGCCTCCGGCAGAACGTCGCTCCGAAACAATGCCGCGCGCTGCTCGGGCGAAAAGACCTCGTAAATGCGCTCGAATCTGCGAATCGGATTTCGTTCTGCAAGCGCATACGCACCGCGACGCCAGCGCAGCCGAGCGTGTGAAGCCCCCAGAAGCTTCGGCACGACAGACTCGGTGACGGCTCGCGGCAGGCGCCGGTACATCTCGCCGTAGCTTTCGCCCACATACCGCGCGTATCCGCCGAACGGCTCGTCCGCACCCTGCCCCGTCAGAACGACTTTGACCGACTGCCGCGCCAGCTTACAGACGAAATACATGAGCAGCGCCGACGGCGTACACGGCTCTTCAAGGTGCCAGTACGACGGCTCGAGAAAATCCATGTACTCCGTCATTCCGACTTGGACATCTTCGTGCTGCGTGCCCAAGCGTTTCGCGGTCCTGCGCGCTGCATCGACTTCATTGACGCGATCGATTTCCGACGACCCGCGGAGGCCGACTGTGAAGGTCCGAACGCGCTCGGAGTGGCGCGCCATCAGCGTCACGACGGCGGTCGAGTCGACGCCGCCGCTCAGGAGCGCACCGATCGGGACGTCACTCATCATCTGCCGCTCGACAGCGGTTTCGATGCGATGCGCCAGCTCGCGCGCGAGATCTTCTTCGGAAATGCCCGACAACAGCGTCGTGTCCGCAACCGAATACTTCTCCTGCGGTCCCGCGCCGTTCGGCGTCACAACCAGGCGATGTCCCGCGGCGAGCTTCTTCACCGGCCCGAACAGCGTCAGCGGCGCCGGCAGAAATCCATAGCGAAGCGCGGTGTCGATCGCCTCGGCGGTGAACGATCCATCGATTCCAGGGACCTGAAGGATGGCCTTGACTTCCGAAGCGAATACGAACCGCCCCCGTTCGTCGGCGTAGTACATCGGCTTCACGCCGAAATGGTCGCGAGCGACGAGCAGGCGCTTCCGCCTGCTGTCCCACAGGCCGAAGGCAAAGATACCGTTGAGCTTGAGGACGACGTCGTCTCCCCACTCCTCATACCCGTGAACGATGACTTCCGTGTCCGTCCGCGTGCGGAAGGTGTGGCCGCGCTTTTCCAGATCGGCGACGAGGTCCTTGAAGTTGTAGATCTCGCCGTTGAACGTGATCCAGACGCTGCCGTCCTCGTTGGTGAGCGGCTGTTTCCCACCGGTTACGTCGATGATGCTCAATCGCCGATGACCCAACCCGACTTCGCCATCGAAGTAAGAACCTTCTCCGTCGGGGCCGCGGTGCGCGATCGAGTCGGTCATCGCCTGGACGACGTCACGGTCCGGAGGAGCCCCGGAACCGTAATTGTAGATACCGCAAACGCCGCACATCGTCTAATCCCTCAATTTCATTTCGTTTGCACGGCAGCCAGTGTTGATGCTCGCGCCGTGCTGCGCCAGGTCTGATGTCACGAACAACTTGCCTGGTCCCGCACGGTTCGTCGCCAAGAGCGAAATTGCGTAATGCAACCGAACCGTTTAGTGCACATAGCCGAGGGCGCGCAATCGTCGGACGTTTTCGCGCGCCGCTTCGGAGTCCCCGAGAGAGTCCGTACCCGGACAGCAACCACTGTAATAGATCGCCACAGTTCCTCGCTTGAATTTCCGGGTGCGTAGATCAGATGGCGCGATAAACACTTCGTGCGGTGCAGCTCGCAGAGGATTGCGCGAGCGGTGCCCAGTCCCGACCACAATCATTCGGTCGTCGAGTGGCTGACCGTCCTTGAGCACCTCGACTTCGATTCGCTGATCTTTCTTCGCAGTATCAAAAACGACGTCAGCGGATCCGGAACTGATCCGGATCGGGAGATGCATCTCCGTAGCCATCTTCAGGCTGCTCGTGTCATGCGATAAGAGTGCGACAAAGGGCGCGCGGAATTCGACGCGACCGCGGCCCGGGAGCGTATGTAGCTCGAGAGTCGGCACGCCGTTCGCCGCTGCATATCCCCACACAGGCGTCCATTGATCCCGCGGGCCGTGGCCTGTCAGCACGGCATCGGCCACAGAGGGACCACTCCAGCTAAGCTGAATTTTGAAGCTCCGAGCGCCTCCGGTGACCCGCGCCCACGCGCCGAACGCAACGATTGAGTTGTCCGGAAGTGACTGCGATGCCGTGCCGGCGAACTTCACCGGCTCGTCTGACTTGATGACCGCGTCCTGCTGGACGTTCCCGAGAATCGACCGGCGCTGCATCTCCGGCAGGTCGATTCCGGACTCCGGATTGAAGTAGTTGACAGAAAGACGCTTCAGCGGCTGGCCCGACTTCAATCGCACCTCATAATTCGCACGACTGCTATCGTCCTCTAGCCGTACATGCCAGCCCGACTCGCCACGAAGCACTTCACGGTCGAGAATCGTCCGCAACCGATTGACCTCTTCCGGATGATTGAACGAGAAGTCAACAGTCTCGGTAGGATCGAGTGACGTGTTGACCAGAGTTTCGCCGCCGTAATGAGCTCTGGAGTAATACGTGACCAGGCTATCGGGATTGATGCGAACAAGCTTCCAGGGGCCGCTTCTCACGGACTTGACTCCGCACACGAAGTCTCCTTCCGAAATCGAGGCGGCTCGTTCGCGCAGTCGTCTCGAGTCGAACAGGTTGATTCCGCGCATATCCCGCGGCGCCTCGATACCCACCGATGCAAGGATTGTCGGCGCCACGTCGATCAGCATCGCGTCATCACCGATCCTGACATCTCGTGGAACGCCAGGGCCGCTGATGATGAGCGGTATCCGCGTGATCGGCTCGCGCGGCGGATTCTCAGAACCATGCAGCCATGCGATGTCGACGCCGTCTTCGAGAAAGTTCTCGCCGTGATCGGCAAGGACCACCACGATCGTGTTGTCGAGAAGTCCGTTGACCCGCAACGCGTTAACGACATGCTCGACGTTTCTGTCGGAAAAACGAACAGTCGCATCGTATGCGTCCCGGATGTATTGCAGCTCATCCGGATGCTCGGCGGCTCTTGACTTGTTCCATTTGTACGAGTGAGCGAATTGATTAAGAAAACGCTTCGCGTTCTTTTGGTCGATCAACCCGGCGCCATATTCCGGAGCAGCTTCATAAGGTCCGTGAGCCCCGAGCAGATGTAAGTGTGCAAAAAAGGGCCGTGACGCCGTGGGTGACAACCAGTCCTCGAACGCTCTGACGGTGTTCACGTCGAGCTGGCGGACGAATTCCGGCGTGAGCGTCTCGAGGTTCGCGTCATGCGGGCCTGCATCGAAGGTTGTTGATGAGTACCAATCACCGATAACGCGATCGAACCCGCGTTGCCAGCCATAGCCGACGTAAAAAGATCCGGGCCATATGAGGCCGGTAAACGCAACCGTATGGTAACCAGCCCGATGCAAGATAGAGGGCAGGTCAGGCGCACATGCGGGAAGCTGGTCAACGGGAGGAACGGTGGAGACGTTCGCGTGCTCGGTGACGTAGCTCGAGGTGAGGAGAGAGGGCACCGCAGTGCGTGTCCAGAGGCCCTGCGTATACGCGGCGGTGAACGTCACTCCGCGGTGCGCAAATTCGCGGAGAAACGGCGTGGTGTTCCGACCGTATCCATATACGGATAGTCGATCCGCGCGAACTGTGTCCAGAAGAATTACGACCACGTTAGGTTGCGCAGCCTTGCCGTGCGAAACCGCGAGTTCCCGCGGCTTCGCATGACGCATGGCCCGGACGGCATGATCTGCCGGCCCTTTGTTGTCACAGGCCAAAAGAACGGCTGCCGTGATCAGGATGACGACACTAAAGCGCTGTTTGCAAATTCGTCTGATGATTGCGCTGCGCGGGTGGACAGGCGGGTGCGGAATCGACATCGAGTGGTTACCTGATGACCATCCAGATGGAAGTGCCAATTCTGATGCGGGGTCATTTGTTTGCAGAGTCATGATCGGCTCAGTCTTCGACTGACTCCCCGAACGACTCCGCCGTTCCGGTTCCATCCGCCGCTCCGAAAGACCGGCACGGACGCTGAAACAGCGTCGCGCGTCGGCTCTGTCAACCTGCGCTCCAGCTGCAGCCTTCGTTGGTACGCCACCGCGGCCGTCAGCCAGAACGGCAGGCTGTACGCGTCGAGCCGCCACACCGAGATATACCACGGAGCCAGGAGGACGAAGAATGCGCACTGTGCCTCGAATACCGCCGCGATGATGACGTCATGCCGATCACCTCGGCGCAGCTGCCGGCCGGTTCCGCGCCAGAGGAGGAGCACCGGTATCAGATAGACGACGAGCCCGCCGAAGCCAAACTCCATGACCGATCTGAAGGTCTGAGACTCGCGGCAGGAGACGCCGCGATAATTCAATTCTTTGCACACCACACCAGCACCAACGGCATCGGTAGTCGAAACATCGTCGAAGTGGGCCGTCATGAGGCCGCCTTGCGCCGACTCGGGGCCGTATCCCCACAGCAGCCGAAACGGATCCGTCGCCAGGAGTGGAATTGCGTAATAGAACACTGTCAACCGGCCCAGGGAGCCATCCCTCACCGTAGCAGGATCGGTGTAATAGTCCGCATCCGTATACCGGGGCAGAGCCTTCGTCATGAATCCGCGCACTGCCGGAATGTCCACCGCAGCCGCCACGACACACGCAACCAGCAAAATAATTGCCCCGGCGAGCCTCACCGCCGCCGGGCCGAGGCGACGCCAGCCAAAGTGCCTGAGGATAACCCAGGCGATCACAATCGGCAGAAACACCACGCCTGCCTCGATATCGCCGAGTAACACGGGAACGAGCAGAATCGCCGCGCCGAGGAGCGGCAGCCAGCCTCTTTTGGTGAGCCAAACCGCGATCAACATGAATTGGCTGGCGAGAACTACCGCGAGCAGGGGACCGTTCTGCCCCATCGTTCCGACGAGAAAATCGCTGCTCTTGCCGGCCACGAGAAACTGATATAGAGCGACAGGCACCTGAAGCAGAGTCAGTCCCACCATCAACCAGAGGATCCGGCGTAGAAAGCGCGTCGACAGCCGCAGATTCACGAGAGCGACGAAGAACAGTGGATACCGCAGATTCGTCGCCAGAGAGAGCACCGCGTCACGCCCTGTAGAATGGTTGAAGAATGCGGACGCAAGCACAAATGCGGTGAAGAGCCCATACAGGGTGAGAATTCGGCCACCGCGTAAGGGCGCCGCGTGCGTCAAGTGCCACATAAACGCGCTGAGAATCACGAGCGCGATTCCGACAGTCGGCACGTAGCGGCCCCAGAACATCAGCTGCGGAATCTCGTTTCGATTACCGAAGAACAACAGCAGCACCGTCGCTACGACAGCCGCTTTCGGTGCCATCATCACCGTGCTCAGAACGAGCACGATCGCCGCCACCACAACGAGAGTGATGACGGAGGTGTCGATGCCCAATCTCGCGAAAACAACTGCCGACACGAGCACCACGGCCGTAATCGCAATGGCCGGGGCGATACGGCCGACCGCATTCCTGCGCTGATCGTCTCGCGCGTTGTCATCCATTCCGGTAGCGATCGCCATCAATCCATCCATGTGCGGTTGCAGCGCTGCCACTCTTTGCGATTCGGCGCTGCCCTTCGAAATCGGTCGACGCCCATCGTGACTGGAGGTACGACGCTCTTCGACCAGGGCGTCTCGAGCCCGGCTCGGGCAGCAGAGCTAAGGCCCGCCCGCGAATTTCTGGATGGTCGGCTGCGCAGGCTCCATCGGGCGCGAGCCGACCGTAAAGGCGCTCTACTGCGCCGTTTTCGAGATCATGAAGTTGCCCACGGCGAGGTGCTGCAGCCCCGACCGATCGAACACGTCGAGCGCATCGTCGGCTGTCATCACGATCGGGAATCCGTGGAGATTAAAAGAAGTGTTGAGGAGCACGCCCCGCCCGGTCCGGCGTTCGAATTCCTTCAGAACGCGGTGAAAGTCGGGATTCCACCCCTCCCTGACGACCTCCGGACGTGCGGAGCGGTCGTACGGATGCAGAGCGGCCTGCAACTCCGGCGCGCGCTCCGTGGTGTCGAACGACAGAATCATGTAAGGCGCGAAGATCTTCTTGGGATTTCGCAGATAGTCGCCTGAGCGCTCTTCCAGGATGGCCGGGGCGAACGGCATCCAGAAATCGCGGCTCTTGATCATGTCGTTGATGATGCGGATCACCTCGGGCCGGGTCGGGTCAGCGAGGATGGAACGGTTGCCCAGCGCGCGTGCGCCGAACTCCATGCGCCCCTTGCATCGGGCCACGATCTCGCCGCGCGCAAGGAGTGCGCCGACTTCGGCCTCGATGTCGCTGTGCTCGACGCAATCCCACGGCCGGCCGGGATACTTCTGCAGCGCCGCCTCCACGTCTGACCGGTCCACTTCGGGCCCGAAATAGAACGGGCCCAGGGGCTCGGCACGAGGCTCGCTCTTCCGCTTCTGCTCGTAGGTCCACAGCGCGGCGCCCATGGCGTTCGTCTCGTCGCCCGGCGAGGGGAAGATGAAGAGATCATCGAGTTCCGGCAACTCCATGATCAGCTTGTTGGCCTTGACGTTCATGAACGTGCCGCCGCTCAAGGCGACCTTGCGCAGGCCGGTCTGCCTCATGCAGTTGCGCACCCAGGTCACGAGCATGTCCTCGGTGAATTGCTGCAGGCCTGCCGAGATCGAGTCGAATCTCTGTCTCTCGAAGAGGTGCGAGAAGAAGCGATAGCTGTAGTACGTCTCGGGACAGCCGTCGGTGCGGTGCCAGGTCAGGCCGCCGTTGCCGTCGAATTGCATCAACGGCCTCAGAAGCGAGTAGACCTTGTCGCGCCCCTTCTCGTGCGCGTAAGGCGCCATGCCCATCAGCTTGAACTCGTGCTCGAGCGGGACCATCCCCATGATGAAGGTGGTCATCGCGTAAATATTTCCGATGGACTCTGAATCCGGCACTTTGGCCAGCCGCTTGATCGTGCCGCCGTTGCCGCGGCTGACGGTGGCACAGAGGAAATCACCACCACCGTCGTTCGTCAGCACCAGTACGTCCTCGTCCATCTTCCCCCAGCCGAAGTAAGCGGCCGAGGCATGGGCCAGGTGATGCTCGACAAAATGGACCTTCTGGGGATCGATGCCGGCGCGCGCGACTCCCTGCAGCCGCTCGTTGCGGCGCTTCTTCAGGTACATGGCCTTCGCGGGCGTGAGCTTCAGCATCCGCCGCAAGCTCGTGGCAAAGCTCTGGGTGTTACTGTACTCTTCCATCACCTGCTCGCGATTGTGCGGACGGGGCATGTGCCGGCCGTTGAGCGCGACCCAGTCGACTTCTTCGGGTTTCGTGTTCGTCACATCGAGTACCCAGCGGATCGCCTGATCCGGAACGCCGCACCAATTCTTCACACGTACGATCCGCTCCTGCTCGATCGCCGCCGTAATGCGACCGTCCTCGATCATGCATGCGGACGCATTGTGGCCATCGTGTATACCGAGAACCTTCATATGATCTCCGTTCCGGCGCGGCCTTTGACACCACGACGTCCGTCTATGGCGGCGCGATAAATTGACAGTAATTGGTGGGCAACGAGGGTGCTGTCGTAACGAAGGGCGCGCTCGCGTCCGTTCGATCGTACGCCTCTGTCCAGTATCTCGCGCAGTCGCGAGCCTAGGACCTCTGGCGAGCGGCCGCTGATCGCGACGCATTGCGCGGTGCCTTCCACCACGGAGGCCACGTCGCCGACATTCACGCTCACGATCGGCAGATTGCACGCCATCGCTTCTTTGATTGCGTTAGGCGAGCCCTCCGACTTCGAGGTGAAGAGAAGAGCATCGACAGCATTGAGATACAAAGGTACGTCGGAATGTGGAACGCCGTCCAGGACCAGCAGCTCCATGTCGCTCCGGCCGGCCGCGGCGACGCTAAAGGCCGCGACGGCGAGCGGGTAATCCTTTTCGGGTCGCGACGGCCACGATGGGAAGAGGACGTAACGTTTTTCCTCGCTCAATTCCAGTCGTTGTCGCGCCTCGGCCCGAGGAAGCGGCTTGAACATCGCCAGATCGACGCCGTTCGGCAGTACGTGCACCGAATCCCGCCGCCACACGGCGCTGCGCATGACATCGCTCTTGACGATGACCTGGTCGGCGATCAGCGCCGTTGCCTGCGTTAGCACGTACGTGAACGCCGCCTGAATTGGCGCGCCTGCATCCGTATACTGCGAAACATGAACGTCGCCTCCGGTCAGAGACATCACGACCGGCACGCTGCGCTGACAAAGAGCGATCGCGCCGTTGTAGGAGAAATGAGCGTGAACGAGATCCGCCTTCGAAGCCCGCACGAATCGCCTGAAGCTTCCAACCGACTGCGGATACTTCCAGATCCGCCGTCCCTGGACAAAGAACGGAAGCACCTCCACGCCGAGGCGTCGCAGTGATTCTTCCTGGGCCGCGACGAACGCGCTCGTTGTCGGCGGATCCTCGGAAATGTAACCCTGAAGGGATATGACGCGAGGGAACTCTCTCATTCGCTCAGCGGGCACCACTTCCGCAACGGGCGCTGCATCGGGAACTGCCGGCTCGACCGGGCCGCCCCTGCTGAGCGGCCGGCTTCCTCGTCCGCCGCGCCAGACAGCGGCCCTCAAGACGCAGCAACCTCAAGGTCGCGCGAGTCGCCCAACTGCGGCGGCATGCCCTGCATGACCGGGCGTCCACTCACTTCGATCATTACGAAAGACTCACCCATTACGAGAGATTCACCGCCGCGACGGCGTGCCGACCGGTGTCGGAGAAGGCGTGGCTGACGATGTAGGCATCGTACCAAGCGCCATAGTTCAGAAGAAGCCAGATCAGCGAACTGTGATCGCACCGTTTGTGGCGATGCTCCGACACGATGGCGCGCACGGCGGCGCGATCGAAGAAATCCGGCAGCGAAGGCTTGTCGCCGGCAAGATAGTCATTGACCATCTCGTTCAGACCGCCCCGCAGCCATTCGCGCAACGGCACCGAAAAACCCTGCTTCGGCTTCCGCAGTGTCTGGGCCGGCAGCTTTGGACCCGCTACACGTCGGAGAAGGGCCTTTGTCTCGGCGCCTCGGAGCTTCAGCTCTGCAGGAATGCGGCTCACGAATTCGATGAGCTCGTGGTCGAGCAGAGGCGAACGTACTTCCAGTGAATGCGCCATGCTCATACGATCGACTTTGACCAGCATGTCATCGAGGAGCCGGAAACGCAGGTCCGCGTATTGCGCGCGGGTGACCGCGGGAAGCGAGCTTTGCAGAGCTTCCACGGCATCAGCAGGGATACTGTTCAAGCCAGCTAGCTGGAGCGACGGCGCGACGCGGCGCAGATTGGCGGTACTGGTGAGCGATGATTTCCGCAAATACAGCTCCGGAACGCTCTGCGCGCTGTCTCGGAGAACCCTGGCTATTTTTTCGAGGCCGTAACGACCGAATGGCGAAAATCTGGCCAGAGTGGCCGCGCCTGCTGTAGTGAGTGCAATGAATGGCCAAGGGAGATTCCTGTAACGGTCGGCGAACTGAAAACCGCGATAGGACGTGTAGCCAGCAAAGACCTCGTCGCCTCCGTCGCCGCTCAGGATGACGGTGACGTGCTCGCGTGCGAGGCGCGACACGTGGTACGTCGGTAATGCGGAGGAATCGCCGAAAGGCTCATCGAACGAATGAATCAAGGCGTGCAGAGTCTCTGTCAGCGTCCCGCTCAGTTGTGCCTCAGTCAGTCGCAACTCGTGGTGCTCGGTCCCGAGATGTCGCGCCACGCGGGCCGCATCGGCCGATTCGTCCCACGCTGGGCGATCGAAGCCGATGGTGAACGTTTTCAGGGGTTGCACTCCACAACACTTCATGTACGCGGCCACTGCGCTCGAATCGAGGCCGCCACTGAGGAAGACGCCCAGAGGAACGTCGCTGATGAGCCGCAAACGAACGGCTTCGGTGAGCCGCTCCTCCAGTTCTTCGGCCCACGACTCGGTCGTTCGCCCCGGGAGAGGAGTTATGTCGAGACTCCAGTACCGCTCGATTCGAGTTTCATTGCGGGAGAGTACGAGTGTGTGCGCCGCGGGCAGCTTGCGGATGCGCGCGAACATCGTTTCCGGCTCGGGAACGAAACCAAAGCGCATGTACGGGCCGATGGCATGTTCATTAGGCTCCGCCAGTGCCGGCTCGGCGGCGAGAAGAGCCTTGATCTCCGAGGCGAAGAGGAAGCGGTGTCCGATGTGTGCGTAAAAGAGAGGCTTCTTGCCAATGCGATCGCGGGCGATCAGCAAGGATTGACGGCCTTCATCCCAGAGCGCGAGAGCGAACATTCCCCGAAGAGAGTTGGCCACATGTTCGCCTCTCTCCTCGTACTCATGGGCGATGACTTCGGTGTCGCTGTGGGTAGCAAAGACATGACCCCGCTGCTCGAGAGCCTCACGCAACTGGCGGAAGTTGTAGATCTCGCCGTTCTGGATCACGTGAACGGTCTGTGATTCATTTGCGATTGGCTGCTTACCTCCGAACAGATCGATCACGGAGAGCCTTCGCATTCCAAGGGCGATGCCGTTGCGGACGTAAAAGCCCTCGTCATCGGGGCCGCGATGGATGATTGTGGCTGCCATGCGGCGAACGATCGGTTCGAGATCTGCCGCAGCGAGACGACTGTCGACGATTCCGACTATTCCGCACATGTCTGGTGCGCGCGTCTCCTGACCGGTTTATCAGCAGTGTTTGACATTGGCAGATCGAAAAATCGCCACCTGTGAGAGGTCAAGGCCTGACCGCCCGCTTGGTCATCGGCCGCCGGCTTCCAGTTGCCTCTTGGCGATTCTCAACGGCTCGTATCCGGGGTCTCGCGCCAGAGCATCGTTCACGATTCGGCGCGCGGCGGTGACATCGTTCGTCGCGCTGAATGTCTGCGCCAGCAGACGCGCAGTTTCCGCGCGGCGGTGATAAAAATCCGGCATGCGCGCGGCGACGGCCAGCAGTTGCCGCGCCGCGGTGACGTTCTCTTTTTGCATCTCGATTTCCGCCAACGCCACCGCGGACATCCAACCGTATCCTCCGCTCGAATCAGTGGGATCCACCGAGAGCGCCGAACGATAAGCGGCACCGGCGCCGTCGGCATCACCTTTCACAGCCGCGGATCGGCCAATCCTGTACCACGCTTCTGCGCGGCTGGTCTTGTCGAGAAACGATTTGCCTTTCGTGTTCGCAGCAGCCCGGTACGCCGCGGTAGAGAGCCGACTGTTTGCATCACAGGTCGACTGCGCCAGAGCGCGGGCGAGGCGGACGTAGCCGATCGCACTGTCGTGCGAAGTTTGCGCCGATATTCGCAATGCCGCGGCGGCGACATCGCATCGCGACGACAGAGCGACCGCGGACACAACCAACAACTGGTCAACGCGCAGAGCCGAAGTGGCCGCGGGCGACCTGGACAGTGCTCGCATCACCGCTTGTTCCGTCGCTGGCCGCGAGTCGGCGGCGAAAGCAGCCAGCGTCGGCCACCACCCGCGCGGCGGCACCGCTTCGCTGAGGAAAGGCAGACGCGCGCGATCATGCCCGAGCGCCTGCTCCACCACCTGAATCGCCGACGCATTCGAAACGACCACGCCTCGCAAATGGCCATCGACGATGATTATCGCCGCAACCACCGCCATGACAGTCGCTGTGCGACCGCGTGCGCTCAGCATGCCGCTTTCACCCACAGCTGAACGAACCGCTCCGCAATGTCAGACATCATGAAATGTGCTTCGATTCGCCGCCGCGCCGCTTCGGCCATGGCGACGCGTTTGACATCGTCGTTTCTCAACCGCTCGATCGCAAACGCGAGCGCATGCGGATCGCTGGGGGGGATGATCAGACCATCGACGCCGGAGGTGATCAGCTCCGGAGTTCCGCCGACGCTGGTGGCAATGACCGCTTTGCGACAACTCATGGCCTCCAGTACGGCGTTCGGGCAATGTTCGCTGTCCCGAGTGGTGGCCGAAATCGCGACGTCGAAGGCTTTAACCTTCGACAGAGACGGAACGCATCGGCCGAGAAAGGCGACCCGTGACGCGACCCCGAGCTCATGGGCAAGTGCGACCAGACGCTCGCGCTCCGAGCCGTCCCCGACGAGGACGCAACGCACAGCGTCGGGCGAGGACAGCCCGGCAAAAGCGCGAAGGACGACGTCAATGCCCTTGTACCAGTGAAGGTTCGCACACACACCGACGACGAAGACATCTTCCGGCCACCCGAGATCCCTGCGCAGCGGCGCAACGGGAGTGTTGTCGATGAGCGCGAGGTCGACTCCGTTCGGGATTACCTCGATTTTCGAGACGGGACAGCCGAGCTCGGCGAGCAATCGGCCGCCGAACGCTGAATTCGCACAGAACCGATCGGCCACTCGAAAGGTGAGCAATCTCTCCGCCGCTGCAGCCCACCAGCGACGGCCCAAACTACGATCACCGCGCTCGGAGCAGATGATGGCGGGCTGCCGCATCATCGCTCCCGCCGCCGCGGCGCAGAGATCGGCGGTCCAAAGAAACGAGTGGGCGACGTCCACCTCGAAACTCCTGAACACACTCGCCAACCAACGAATCGTCCCGACACGGTGTTTTGGATAGGGGCCTTCCACAACAGTGATGCCGCGCGGCAGTGAAGATACGACTTCATATCGTCCTGACGAGCAGAGGACAACGATGAGCGGCTCGATGCGTTCGTCCATCACGAGCGACGTGGCCAACTTGACGACGTGGTGTTCGGCACCTCCCACTGCAAGGGTCGGAACGACCAGCGCAACTCGCAAGCGCCTCGTGAGATTCATCGTTTCGGAGATGTCGTGAAGCAGCATAGATCACAACGCCCGGTGGGTCTCCGTCGCTCGCGCAGGCGCGGCGCGCATGACGAGGAGGCTCTACACGCCGCGGTTGTTCGCGGCGCGCACGTGAAGAAAAACATGTTGGCTGCGATCTGTCGGCGCACTCCGCCATACCGGAAAGTTGAGGACGAGTGTCGACTTGGGATGCCCACTACGGACGCGGGCCACCCGAAAAGAGACAATTTACGAGGTAGAACAGGCCCGCAAAGTTGAATTGGGCCATCCGAATTCGCATCAGCAAACCCATGCAGCTGCTCCGGACGTGATTCACACACCGCCGCGGATCGCTCTTCGCCTTGATCCCGGCGGAAAAATCGTGAGTATTGCGCGGGAAGTTCGACCCAGGATTGCGCCACTGGCATGCTTGAGCGCAAGATAAACGGTTCGCTCGGACTGATTCGTCGGATTAGCAAATACAGGTAACGTAAACGATTTCTCAATATCTCCGGGCTCAAACGTCAATGTACCAGCCACCGGCGTAAAATCGACGTCGGCAGTCGCGGTTCCGGCCGTCGCCGCATAATCGACGCTCAGCCGTACGGGAGATGGCGCGTCCAGCTTGACATTGATCGTCGCCACACGCTCATTTTCCATGACCTTGTAAGCGGACGACGCGAATTCAAGAGTTAATGACTTCAGGAACCGGTCCAATGCAATCTTTCCGTCCGCACTGATTGCATGAAGTGTCGACGTCGGATCGACATACACACTGATGTGCTTCTGCAGCAGAAGCGTTCCATCAGTCAAATACTTAACGAAGTCAACACCGGGATCTCCCCAGACGCCCTCTACCAGCCCGTAATAATAAAAGGATCCGACGGAACCCGCCGCCCGCATTAGATCTTCATAAGGCGCGACGTCATAGAGGTTAGGAACTTGCTGTTCGTAATCGCTAACAAGCCCGCCGCCGCTCTTCTTCAAGCGGAGCGACTTTGGAAGCCCGCTCACGAGAGGGACGGCAATGCTGACGCGGGGGTCGAGAGCCGAATAGAGAAAACTGGTCCAGCCCCCCCCCGACGTCCCCATCATGAGCAACGTCAGCTCGTTCTTTCCGGCATCCTCTTCGATCATGTCGGTTACCGTCTTAACTGGTATCAGGAAAAGCGACAATGGGCTGTCCTGTCCATCGTCGAATAGTCCGATGGACGAGTGATCCTTCAGCGCGCCGGTCCGATCATTCGAGTTCGATCCCACGAGAGGCATGTCCATGGCGATGACCTGCCAGCCCCTCTGAAGGAGCCAGTCGATGTTGTCGGGTTCAAGTGTCTCGACCGATCGGATCCAATCTCCATGGCCGCCGTGGTAGATGGCATACCGTCCAGGAATCGGATCACTGGGAATGAACCATGTCACGCGACTGGTCAACAGAGGAGCGTAGCTGATGTCATACGAGCGTGCCGTCACGAAGGAGGTCACCGATCCGGTATAGGCCGGCGCCGAGGAAATTTGCACTGGAAAATAGAGCGGATCATCGAAAGGGTTTCGGCCGGGCCAAATCGCACGGCGAGCGATGGATCGCGTCACATTCGGCTGTCTGAGCTCCGACGGAGGACTGAAGAGATTTGCAACGGATCTATCCAGGAGGAATTGAAATGGCAGGGTGCCGGTCCACCCGGCGACGTTGTCTGACGTGTAGACGCAATTGGGAGCATCCTCGTTCCATTCGGTAACCGCCTTCCCCCGACACTTCAGGTCCCACGGATTCACAAGGTTTGCCTGCATCCAGCTCGTGAACGCAGCCTGCGAACAGAAAACTACGACGGGCGGATCAAACGATATCGTGTCGTAAGACGAACACTCGTCTCGCAACCGTGGAGTTTGCGTTTCTATTGAACTGCTGATCGAATCCGTTCTCCCTGCGTCAGCCACAACCTTGAACTCATACGCGATCCCGTTGTCCAGATTTGTTATGGCGTGACGCAAGCGCGGCCCAACGTCTGCGTTCTCCCAGTTTTCGGTTCCTGCTTTCCGCCAATACACCGTGTAGCCCAGGGAACCGTCAACAGGATTCCAAGTAAGAAATACCTCCCCATCCTGCGGAGCCGTATTAACAACCAGTTGTGCCGCCGGCTCCACGGCGAGGGCGACCCCCGTGGCTCCTCGGTCAGATCGCAGGGAGCTTTTAGCCCCGAGCAGAGCACCTCCTGCGCGGACGGTCGGGTCAGTCATGTTTTGTGACCCACCGATTGCCGTTGCAGGCATGGCCCACACGAGTATCAATACCCACACCGGAAACGAAACTACCTGTCGGCAAAGTTGTGTTGTGCGTCTCTTCATATCGCGCGCGCCAAGAACGGCTCTACCTCCCGAGGTATAGTTGCGCCCACGTTTCAAACATCAAAATCATCCAGATCACTGTTTGTAAGCGCCGGTTGCCGCGCGTATGGTTTCGCAGCAGCAATCTAAGGGCATCGTGACGCCACACACCTCTTCTGCCCACCGACGGATCGAATAGGACCTCCGCTGCATATTCGTACAAATCGTCGCGGAACCAGGCCCGCAACGGTACTCCGAACCCCATCTTCGGCCGATCGAGAACCGTGTCGGGGATCAGGCCGCGTAGTGCGCGCTTGAAGATGAATTTTCCGCTTCCGTCACGCAGTCGATAATCGGACGGAATGCCTGCTGCCAATTCCATGAAACGATGATCTAGAAGAGGACATCGCGCCTCCAAAGAGTGAGCCATCGTGGCACGATCGACCTTGACGAGGATGTCCTCGGGGAGGTACGTCATCGCGTCGACGTACTGCAAGCGCGACAGATCATCGAGTCCCTCGCTGCGCCTCATGAATTGTTCGAGAATAGCAGTGCTTCCCACGCCCGCCTGCTGCAAAGCGTCGCACGTCAACAGTTCAGGAACCATTTCCGAAGGAACCTGCCGCATCCGGGAAATGTAACGTTCCTCCGCGGTCAATTGGTAACGTCGTGTGAGAGCATGGCCCTTGACTCCAACTGGAATCAACGCCGAGGGAAGCGCAAGAATCGACCGACGAAGCGCGAGCGGGATCATATCTACATATCTCTCACGCAGCGCTTCTGAGTACCGGTCGTATCCGCCGAACGCTTCGTCCCCGCCATCGCCAGACAAAACGACGGTGACATGCCGCTTGGCCATTTCAGCAACGTAGTACGTTGGAATGGCCGATGAATCGCCGAACGGCTCATCAAAGTGCAACGCCAGCCGCGGCATGAGCTCGCGCACCGCATCGGGCTCCACGATCCATTCGTGATGTTCGGTGCCGAAGCGTTCCGCCACCTCGCGAGCCCATCGCAGCTCATTGAAACGCTCATCGCGAAAGCCTATCGAGAAAGTCTTTACGGGATGATCCGACAACTCCGCCATCGTAGCGACGACTGCGCTCGAGTCGACGCCGCCGCTCAGGAAAGCGCCGAGCGGCACGTCGCTGCTGAGACGGTCCCTTACGACCGTCTTGAGAAGAGCACGTATCTGAGTTATCCAATCGCCTTCCGTATAGCTGCCGTTGTTACGAAATGCCGGCAGCCAATCCCAGTAACGGCGAACATTCGAGACGCCGCGCTCGAGAACGAGAAAGTGTCCCGCCGGAAGTTTGCGGATGCCCTTGAAGATCGTGCGAGGCGACGGCACGTACCCCAGCGCCAGGTACTCACCCAGTGCCTCGTAGTCAATTTCCCGCGGCACCGATGGATCGGCGAGAATCGCCTTCAGTTCGGACGCGAAAAGAAATCGCCGACCATCATCGTAGTAATACAACGGCTTTTTCCCGACTCGATCGCGGGACAGTGTCAGCCTCGAAATCCTGGCATCCCAAATTGCGAGAGCAAACATGCCATTCAAGTCGGCAATGCACTCGGCGCCTCTATCTTCGTAGTTATGTACGATGACTTCGGCGTCGCTGCGAGAGCGAAATTTATGACCTGCGCTCTCGAGACTCCGACGCAAATCCCGAAAGTTGTAGATTTCGCCATTGAAGACGACCCAGATCGCGCCATCCTCGTTGCACATTGGCTGATGACCGGCTGGGGAGAGGTCGATGATCGACAATCTCCGGAAGGCCAAGCCCAGGCCGCACACGTCATCGAAGTGCTCACCGCTGTCGTCGGGTCCGCGATGAGAGAGAGTATCGCTCATACCGCGCAACGACGCGCGATCGACAGAAGCTTTGCTACCGTAATTCCATATACCGGAAATGCCGCACATACCGTTCAGTTCGCTTTTTCGGCAACGACAACCACGAAAGATGACCAACTTTCGGATTGCGGCCGCACGTTGCTCAATCGACGCAAAGTCGCGTGAAGTCGCTCCATCGCGCCGAGGCCTTTGCCTAGCAAACGCTGTAATGGCAGCCGGCTGATGTTGATCATCGAGAGGTCCAAAAAGCCGAAATACGCGGCCGTTCGCACCGTCAGGCCGTTGGCGACGTGCGACTGCGCTAGTAAGTCCTTATCGAGAGGAACATGGAAGGCGTAGACCTTGTGATCGACCACTTTCTGCAAATATCCCATGGCTCCGGTCATGTTCGGAACCAGCGTGATGATGAGACCACCCGGTGCGAGGCAGGCGGCGAACCGCCCCACGATTTCGGCGGTGTTGTCGAAGTGCTCCACGACTCCGAGCGAGAGCACTACGTCATAGCTCGCCATGAACTCGGCCCTCAAATTGTTGAAGTCGCAGCAGTAGATCTGTCCCGCAGAGCCCGTCGCGGCCAAATTGGCTTCCGCCATACGGCATCCCTGTTCGGAGTAATCGACTCCGGCGACGCGGTAGTTCCGGTTGACCGCGAAATACGGAAGCCACGTCGAATTGCCACAGCCCATCTCCAGCAAACGAACCGGCCGCTCCCCTGTCGCGTTTCGGAGATGAGGGTCGATGACCCGCAGAAATTCATCAGCAAAATACGAACGCCTCGGATCAGCGACGGCGCGCCGAGGCCGCACTACCGGTCGGTACCGGGCGTCCCAGTACGCTTTCGTGGTCAAGCGCATACGCTACCTACTTTCGTTTAGACTGCCCGCGCACGCGAATGACTCTGGCGGGCACGCCCCCGACGACAGCATCCCGAGGGACACTTCTATTGACGACAGCACCGGCGGCAATCACAGCGCCCCTCTCAATCTGCACGCCATCGAGTATGCTGCAGTTGCACCCGATCCAGACGTCATCTGCAATTCGAACGCCTTCTTTCCGGACCTGCTGTTGCATCATCGGAACCGTCAAGTCGTCGATGCCGTGGTTTGCCGGAATGATGACCGTATGCGTGGCGATTCCCACGTCGCTTCCGATCTCCAAGCCACCGACACCGTATAAGACACAATAAGGATTGATGGTCGTTCTGTCGCCTATGACGATGCTGCCGCCCAGAGCATCGAGTAGCGCGCCGTCGTGAACAAAAGAATTCTCACCGAGCGCTACACGCTGCCAGCAGATCAATTTGGCCCGGCCGATGGTCGTCCCGCGTCCGATGGAGAGTCTGAATGGGTACTGAATGTCTACGTGGAGCGATACGTTCGCCCGCCAGCGCAAACCGAGGTAAAGCGCCACCAGAAAGCGAGGACCGGGGCGGCGAAGGATCCTACGTTGGACCGCCCGAAAAAGGTCAGATATCAATGGCGAGATCTTTCTTACGACCGAGCTTGGCTAAACGTTCCCAAAGAGCGCGCGAGACGTACCGTGCTGAATCGAGGCGCAATATCCAGCTTATAACAACGTACAGTGCCGAAGCGCTACCAATCTGAAAGAATAGAAGCCAAACCGGCGACAGCGACTGCGGTGTCCCTTGTAGTAGCCGCGCAAATGCCCACATGCCGACGAACGCCGTTCCTATCTTTGCCACATTCTTCCAGAACCAGCTTTCCGTCACAGGCGTGACGTGCCGGCGGACTCGCCACATCAACAAGAGCGTTGTCCACAATGTCATTCCCGAATAGGCAAGCGCGAAACCGACCGCACCGAACCGAAACAACAAAACATTGAGCAGAATCTTGACCATCGGATTCATTATTCCCAATATCCCGATGGTCCAACTGTCCTGAAACGCATTGACGACGCGGACGATGATATTGCCGACTACAGCGGCAGCGATGCTCAGGCTGTAAGCCATCAATGTTTGACCGGTGAGTTCGACTGCGCCGAGGTCGAACACCCCATGACCGAATAGCAGCCGCACGACGGGAACTCCGAACAGCCCGAGAATAACGGTCGCAGGCAAGGCAATGAACAGGGAGAGGCCCGTTGTTTTGAGAAAATCGCCGCGCAACGAGGTGATGTCGCCACGGTTAGCCTGCTCGGCGAAGAACGGGAATACCGCGGTCTGAACAGAAGCGAAGATCGCCATGATGAGCGTCAGCAGTCTTTCGGCGTACCCGAGAGCCGAAATGCTCCCTGTCGGCAATCCAGATGCCATCGCTCGATCAATGATTGGCACGAGACCGGTGCCCACGATCCCCAGGATGAGCGGCCCACTCAATCGAATCGCATTAGCGACCTGGCTGCGTTCCCACCGCAAGGACAAATGCATACCGATTCCGAGCCGGCGCACGAGAACCAGAGCGATGAAGAGTTGCGCTCCCCATCCTACGGTTAGACCGACTGCAAATGAGTAGACACCAAACCGGTGGCTGAAGAACCAGACCGTCAGCGCGGGTGCAATGGATGAAATTGCTGGAAGAATCCCGTTCGCCCAAAACTGCTGCTCCGCCACGAGAAACGCACCGGCCACCCCGAAGAAAGCGAGAAAGCCCGCCAACGGCAGCATCATCCATGTCAACCGCATGACGAGTTGAACTTGCGCGCCATCGAAGCCGGATCCCATCGTGCGGCTGACCCACGGAACCGCAATCGCCAGCGCGGCGCTCACGATGATCACCACGACGAGCAAGGCGCCGAACACCTCATTACAGAATCTTTGCCTGCGGTCGGCGCCCTCCTTCTTTGCAGAAAGGTACGCAGGGACAAGCAGGATCTGCAGGACACCGGAGAAAGTGCTACCAATGAATAGCGGGATCGAATACGCCACCAGGAATGCGTCCATCTCTCGACCTGCGCCGAGCCTTGCGCTGACAGCGTATTCCCGGAGATACCAGAACAGGTACAGAAATACCGACGCAAACGTGACAATGCCGGACGCTCTAAGAATGCCTCGCTGGTTGTCCGTACTCATGGCCGCGCTACTCGCTCGCCCAGCAGTGTCACGAATTTCTCGAACCAAAGATCTCGCACTTGATGATGTTCAACAGCCGTCAAGTCCGTTGAAAACATCTCTTCGCCGCGCCGCGGTACGCAGAGAGGACGAACGCCCCACTCGATGCCTGCTCGCCGAACGGATCTTCCTCTGCAGGAAAGATGTGGGCGACGACGCCAGCCTCACGCGATGCTCACCGGACCGGTCGGGCTGACAGAACTACTCCACAGTAGCGGGGGCATCGTTCTCTGTCGTCATGTCACCGCCTTTGCCATATCTCGTGCGTGGTTCTTTGCCAGCACAAAAAGTACTGAAGAGGGAAGCCCGGCCCGTGCCAGCCACTGGTTAGGGGGAAAGAGGGGCATTTCGGGCGGCGAATATGTCAGCAGCGCGATCGTCCTCAAACATGAGAAACCGTTCTCGAGAAAGAGGCGCTCCCATGATGAGATCCGAAATTCTATGAATTCTTTGGTATGCGATGGCGCGGTCCCATGGATCCGCGGCAAAAAATGATTCATGAATGACCGTTGCGGAACAACGGCCGACGACTCCGCCGGAAGTTCCGCAAGATGCGCTTTTTGCAGGATTCTTCGGCCGACCGCCACCACCTTCAGCGGGTAATAGACAGCCACGGAGAGCAATTTCCAGATGTGAGTGGGTAACACATGAAGGAACAAGGCGTCCTCCGCCGACACACGGCGCATTTCCTCGAACGCCAATTGGCGTTGCTCGATGTGCTCGATAACATTGGAAGAATAAATGAGATCGAAAGAGCGGTCCGCGTATGGCATTCGCTCCGCTGATGCCATCAAGAAACGTCGCGGCGGCGCGTCGCTCGAGTGTCGAACAACGTCGAAAGGAAACACTTTGCCGATCGCCCCGAGATGCGGCGATTGAAAGCCATCGCCGGCGCCGATCTCGAGGATGCGCCGGAACCGGGCTCGATGCTGGATTACCTCCCGAAGCACGAGATCCATCTCCCGAGCGCGGATGCGATGAGCAAGGCGAATATCGAACGGCAGGGACTTGGCCATCATGGCATCACTGAATGGAGTAACGATAGACGGCTGGGCCGCTTATGTAATAGATGTTATCGCCGCGCATCGCGAAACCGCCGGTGATCTTCTCGGGTGCGGGAATCACATCCGCCTTTCCCGTTTTCGGGTCCATGGCAAAAATCCCCTCATCGGCCAGTCCCCAAATGCGCCGATCGGGGCCAACCGCCACACTGTTGCGGATGACGTCACTGTGGAGGGGGAGTTGCCCGCGCTTCGTTATGCTGCGACTCTTTGGATCGAAGAGGAAGAACACTCGTCCCGCCACCCCGAACACTTCCCCACTAGGCAGCGTCAGAAAGTCCGTGAGCGCCGCGGCCCCCGGAACCGGAACCGTTTCGAATTCCGTGCGCGTCGTCTGCGGGTTCCACACGAATAACCGGGCCGAAGTCTCGATCGCGTGGCTGCCGCCTCCGCCGGTGACGCGGGTGCCACCGAGGATGCGATGCTCCCATGTCGCCAGAGTGACGATGCTTTCATTCGCGACGATGTGGTCGAACTGCTGTGCAACACCCGAAGCGACGTTCCACCTCGTCAGCGTGCCGTCGAGACTTCCGTATCCGGGAACCGCGCCGACCCAGACGTTTCCGTCGGCTCCGGCGATCATCGCCGCAGGACGCCACGCTGGTCCTGTGCCGCTGACAGTGCTGCTGATCTTTACGAACTGCGGATTGCCCGCTTCGACACCTCGCAGGACGTCGAACGCCATGAGCGGGGCGGTCCCGCCGTACGCCGCCATCAAAATGTAGTTCTTCCACGGGAGGAACGAATACACCTCACCGCTCCCGAGCTCGCCAAGCTCGACAATGCCGTTCCGGTCGTCCACTCGGATGAAATGGATCGGCATCGAGGTACTGGCGTAGACCTCGCCGTCGGGTCCGGGGCCGAGCCGGAAGAGAGGCAATTCCTCCGAGGGCACGGCAATGGGATGCCGTTCGGTGACAGCACGCTTGGTATCGACAATTTCCAGGGTCGCCCCCCGTACGGCGATCCTCCGGCCGTCCGAAAGATTCCTCAATTCGCGTGCCGGCGAGACTTCGTTCGTCGGCTCAGCCGACCACCCTGACAGTCGAAAGTACTGGCCGCCCGCTTTCGCATAGACGTTCCCGTCCATGCCGCGAAACAGAGTGACGACGCCGATTGTCTGATATTGCTCCGGCAGGATCTCGCGGTGAGTTCCCGACTTGATCTCGTACGCCGCGATGTTCATCCGGCTCATCCCGATCCCTGCGTAGATGAAGCCGTCCTTACTTGCAGCCAACCAGCGCGCGTACTCTTCCTTCGGATCCAGTCGACCGAGATCTTCCACACTTCCGGTCGAAGGATCGTAGCGGACGAGTTTTGCGTGCGGATACGTCCCGCCGTAAATCTTCCCATCAGAGCCCAGGGCAAGATCCCAGATGCACGCCTCAGGCGCCGGACGACCGAGGTCGGTGAGACGACGCCTATGCACGTCGAGCATCATCAGATGTGCACTCCGACACGTGCCCGTATAGATGTTTCCATCGGAACCTTCGACCATCGCCCAGGTCTGCGCCTCGGAAGGGGTCGGGCTGGGGACGAACTCCGATCCGCCAGTCTGCGGATCAGCGACAACGATCCCGGGGGTGCCTCGCTTGGTGTCATAGCTGACGTAGACCTTGTCACGAGCAACTACCGACGAAAGGACGCTACCGACGCCGCGGTATTTTCCGATTAGCTGGAAATGCCCGCCGGCCTGCGATTGCCCGACAGCCGCTACCGACAACAAGATAAGAACTGAACCGATCAGTACACCCCGTATGGCCGATCTCATCGTTTACTCCTTAGGCGCTTTTCTGGCGCTCTTGTAGCAAGGTCCGCCCCTCTCGGTGTGCACTCAACACCGCGCATGTAAGAGAGTCCAGTCATCTCCCATCACTACCAACCACAACCTCTACCGGGTGAGGACCTGCCGTCGGGCCGGCACACGAAACTTCTCAACTTCGCGCTTGAGCTCTTCGATATCCGCGAGGAGCGCGTCGTACTCCGCGACCTTCCGTTTCAGAAAGCGAAGTGTCAGCTCGATCTTCTCTTCAATTCCCTTCGGCGTCAGGACGTAGGCGTACGCCAGTTTCCTCTTGTTTCGGCCGAAGTTCTTGATTTTCAGTGATCCTTTGTCGATGAGCGCATGAAGACAATAGTTGACCTTGCCAACACTGATTCCGAGGGCGCGGGCCAGCTCACGCTGCGAAGCGTTCGGCTTCTCCTCCAGCAGGCGGAGGAGCCGATAACGAGTCTCATCAATCATTTGACGGGATTGCGTTCAACCATTGAACGGTGGCGTATTCAAGCACACCGCTGCGCCGATCGCAAGACTTTGGGCAGGTCGACGTTCCGGCAAACCCGGCACGATCATCGGAAAAGCCCTCGAGCCACTTGACCGCGGTGAAGGTTTTCCTTCTTCTCTCACTTCAAAAAACAACCGCTTGCGGCCCTACAGTCCGACCTATCTATTTCTCTCCTCAGGCAGGCGCCCCATGTCTCATTCGCCCGCTGCTGACCCGTCGTCCGTTGTCGGGCGAGAATTTCAGAAGGCGAAGTAGATGAATGTTCGGGTGTTCCCGAGGAACCCCAACGTCACCCAGGCCATCAACATAAGCGCGACCGCTTGCCCGTGCTGGAGGTATCCAAGGCTGCGCGCCGGACCGTCGATTGCCCGCCTCTTCTCCAGGAAACGCCGGAGCAGATAGATAAGGCGGTGCAGTCGAGCGCAGCGCTGGTATTGCGCGGAATGGTCTTGAGGCAGTCCTCATACTTGTCGGGCATGAAAAGCGCCGAGCCCGCAAGGCCTGCGTCGTCAGCACGTGATTATCGCGGCGATCGATCCCGGCGAAGATCGACAAGAAGGTCGTCGTGCCGGCGTTATTGATCTGCTCCTCGTTGCGAAGGGCGCAGTTCGTGTGCCGGGAAACGGGCGTCATCCGGAACAGATTTCCAACGCGACCGGCGCGGTACTAAAGGCCTGACCTACCATGCCATTGGTCAGGTCGACGCGGCGACGACGTTTGACGGTCTGAAGTGATCACCAAATGCCGCTCCGGTATCGTAGAATCGATTAATACGATTCGGTCCTGCCGAAAATATAGTGAATACGTTCGATGCGTCAGAGCAACTGATCAACACTTCATCCCACACAGCCACTGCTGGGTTCAATCGCATATTCGCACATCAAGGGTACTGATAATGCTTGGTCGCAGGATCGGCAATTTGGTTTCGCGAGTGGCGCACGCGAGAACCTCCCACTTCCGTCCCGGCTTCTTCGGGTTCGATTTCCGTATCCCGCGCGAGAACGGGGCGGCCTGGCTCGTCGCTCCGGCTCAAGCGCTTTCCGTAGCGCGGTGTTCTCGCTCCGCGCCGCGTTCTCAGCACGAAGGGCCCTGTTCTCGGCCTCGAGCTCCGTCAGAAGCTTTCGCAGCGCCTCGATCTCTCGCCGCACGCCGCGGTCGGTGAGCAGCCCCTGCGCTCCGCGCAGTTCTCAATGATGTACAATATGTACAATAATGTACAATAAAGAATCGGCCAATTCGGTAGGAGATGACGTCATGACAACTTCACGAAAACGCGCCTCGCAATTCTTGGCGCCAATCACCCTGATACTCATAGGGATATGTACCGTGAACGCACAGGAGACACAACTGTTCCCACCGGTCACACCGGCCACGCTAGGAATGCCGAAGGCACGCACGTTGGCGCAAACCGCCAGCTACGTCCAAAAATGGAACGGCGCTGCATTGACAGACTCGTCAATCTTCGACAACGGTAACGTCGGCATCGGGACGACGGCACCGGGTGGTAAACTTCAAGTTACCGCCGCCGCTAACAATACGTACTTAACTACACCGTCATCAACGGGCTATTCTCGACTTCTCGTCTTTAATGACGCTGGCTCGACAGGATTCGTCAACCTGGTCTATGGCTCCGCCTTCCCGGGTACGTCTACATTTTCAGGATTGCCCTATGCCAATCTTCAGATGCTGACGGGATACGGGGCAAATGCCCTTGTAGTCAGCACCAATTCAGCTCAGCCGTTGGTGTTCGGTACTTTCTCCGCGGAGCGGGTCCGGATAGCCGCCAACGGGAATGTCGGCATCGGGACCAGCACGCCTACGGCAAAACTCGACGTCGTCGGTAACGTCAACGTCAGCGGCAACATCGCCGCGAAGTACCAGGACGTGGCTGAGTGGGTGCCCGCAACGGAGACGATGGATCCCGGAACCGTGGTCGTGCTCAATCCCGAAAAGTCGAACGAGGTCATGCCTGCGACTCGTGCCTACGACACAACCGTGGCTGGCGTCGTGTCTTCCAATCCCGGTCTGATCCTCGGCGAGAGCGCCGCGTCGAAGGCACAGATCGCCACCTCCGGTCGCGTGCGAGTGAAAGCCAGCGCGACTGAACAGCCGATCCACATCGGCGATCTTCTCGTCACGAGCGGCGAGACGGGAGTGGCGATGAAGTCTGTACCGATGCAGATCGGCGGACGCGCATTCCACCAACCGGGCACGATCATCGGGAAAGCCCTCGAGCCTTTGGCCAGTGGTGAGGGAGAAATTCTCGTTCTGCTGTCACTTCAGTAGTCACCTCGCCTCCAGCGTGGTAGGGGACACGAGGGACGTCCAACCCGTGGGCGCAGTCGGGGTGTGGCCGCGAAGACCGTGCGCGCGGCGCGCAGTTCGGATGCGAAACGGGTTGGACGTCCCGCCCACCGTCAGTCAATCCTGATTGCCCTCTTTCACCAAAGCCGAGCGGCGAGACTCCGCCCTCTTTGTACCGACCTGCCGGAACCCGGACGGGTGACGCGGAGCACGGGCGGAGCGCGAGTACGTGGAGCAAGTGTTGCTCACGCACTCGCCCTGATTTCGATTCTCGAAACTTCGAGGTCCTCCCCGGACACGTGCGAATTGCGCGGAGGTCTTATGCGCCGAATGGCCACGTGGACGCTTGCGTTCCCGTCTTTCGTTTCTCAGGGGACGCGCACGCCGCAGGAGAGAGATGCAAGCCCCTGGCGCCTCGGCGCGGTGAGCTCGGCGGCTCGACTTCGCCCGCGGGCAACCGCTCGCGCCCGAGCGGCCACTCGCGGCCGCAACGGCGATGCCCCCGCAACGCGAACACCAGGCGGGCTGACTGGCCGTGAACCGCTGCTGGCAGCGATGTTCGCGGTTTGCATGCTCTTCGCGCACGCGCTTTCCGCTACCGTGCCCCTCAGCCGGGAGTGGGCAGCAACGTGGAATCTGGGCTCGTTCAACGACAGGGGTCAGTCGATCGCAACCGACAGCACGGGGAATGTGTACGTCGCCGGTTTCGACCAGCAGGCTTACTACCTCAGCAAATACTCCCCGACCGGCACACAGCTCTGGTCCAAGACGGCCGTCACGACCGGATCCCTCTTTCTTCAGGGATTTATCAACGCGTTCGTCGTCGTCGATCCGTCCGACAACCCCATCCTCGCCGGGACGATGGACGCAAACGATGGGACCTCGCTCGACTACGTCGTCGTGAAATTCGATGCTGCCGGCACGCAGCTCTGGCTGCGGAGGTTCGATGATGCGGCCCACGACCACGACTCACTCACCGCAGTGGCTGTCGACGAAGTGGGCAACATCTACGCGCACGGCCACGGTAATGGTTCGACTGCGCGCAACGTCTATACCGTCAAGTACGACCGCGACGGCACACAGCTCTGGGTCGCGACCTACACGGATGCAGACGACCTCGGCTGTGATGTGGCCGTCCATGCGGACGGATCGGTTTATGCCCTCGTCTCCACGACCGGTTACACGACCGACGACGACATCATCCTGATCAAGTACAACGCCTCGGGAGAGCAGCTCTGGCTCCGCCGCTACAACGGCTGCGGCGAAAGCGGCTGGACCGACGACTGGCCCTCGCGACTGAAGTTGGACAGTGCGGGAAACGCGTATCTGGTGGGATACAGCGAGATATCGGACGGCGGCGGGTACGGGGTGGTGACGCAAAAGTACCTGGCCGACGGGACGCTGGCATGGACACGCCGCTATGACGTCGGTCCTCCATCGTCGAGCGATTTCGGCTATCAGCCCGCCGGTCTTGCAATCGACGACAGCGGCCAGGTGTACGTCAGCGGCCAGATTCCGAATCACTCGACGGGCAGCATGGGAGTCGACATCGTCACGATCAAGTACGCTGCTGACGGCACGCAGTTGTGGGCGAGCGCATACAACGGGAGCGCCAACGGCGCTGACAAGCCCCGCGATCTCGTCCTCGCTCCGGACGGCAGCATCTTCGTACTGGCCAGCAGCTGCATCGACACGTTCTGGAACGATTACCGGCTTCTTCTCATTCGATACGACACCGCTGGAACCCTCCTGTCTGCCGACACAGACAGCGGGAGCGACGACGGCTCCATGCTGGCTCGACGGGGAGCCTCGATTTACACCGTGGGAACGAGCTCTGATTACAGCTACGACGTGACGATCCGGAAGTACTCGCCGACCCGCAGCGGCTGTTCGACCGGGTTCTCGCCATCGGCCCGTCTGGTCGGAGCTCCGGCATCATCGGGCTACACAGTTTCCGTTGCCGCCCCTGCCGGATGCTCGTGGACGGCTTCGAGCAGTGCTTCCTGGATCGCCGTCGATCCCGCAGGAGGTTCGGGCGAAGGCCAGGTCAGCTATTCAGTCGCTGCCAACAGCACGGCGGCCGTACGCGAGGGATTCGTCGTCGTTGACGGATGGTGGCACCTCGTGACGCAGACCGCGCCCCTCGACGCGCCGGCGGCAGTGACCGCAACGGCGACGAGCACCACAGACATTGGCGTGTCATGGCTGCCTGTCAGCCCGGCGTTTTTCTACGAAGTGCGCCGCAGCTCGAACCATGGTCCCTTCCTGCTCATCGCCACCCCCGCGGGAACGACGCTCACGGATTCAGGGCGCTCCCCCGGCGTGACGTATCTGTACGTCGTGCGCGCGATCAGCGGTGCAGGAATGCCGTCCTCCGACAGCGCGCCCGACCCGGCGACGACGATCGCGTTCACGGATGATCCGTTGACCGCAGGGACAACTGTGAAACGGGGCCACCTGACGGAGCTGCGAGCTGCGGTCAATGCATTCCGCGCCAGCGCGGGGCTCGACGCTTATCCGTTCACCGATCCGGAGGTGACCACGACAACTCTCGTTCGTGCCATCCACACGCGGCAATTGCGAGCCGCCCTCGACGCTGGACGGGCGGCGCTGGGCATGACGCCCCTCGCCTACACCGATCCGACCATTACCTCGGGGGCGACGATCATCAGGGCCGCGCATCTGCAGGAGATCAGAGCAGCGGTGAAGTGAGCGTTGCCTTCGCGGCAGAGCCTCCATGGCAACGCGGAAACCGCGACGCCGATCGACGTCCGTCGTTCCTCAAACGGATCGCCGCTCGAGCCTGCCCGGCCGTCAGGGTGACCGCGGACGCTGAGCCCTGCCGTTGACCGCAGGCACGCCCGTCGCCACGGATTTCACTTCACCCGGTTCCGGATCTCCTGGAAATCGACGGCGCGAATGATCGAACCCGTGGTGATCGCGTTCGTCCAGCCGCCGCTCGGCAGGCCCAACCCGCTCGTCGCCGCATCCAGGTCGGAGCGGAGCTGCGTGATGTGGACGGCTTTGACGACCACTCCCGGCGTCGCGGAGTCGGTGAAGGTCGCGGCGGAGAGGCCGTCGAGGGCGCGGACCGCGTTCACCGCCGTCCGCAACTGAGCCAGATGGACGGCCTTGATGATCGTGACCCCTGCCACCAGAGGGTCATCCGTGAAGATGACGGTCGTCGCCAGGTCGAGGGCGCTGGTCGGCGAGGATCCGCCGGCGTTCACGGCGGCCACGGCGTACAGGTAGGCGGTGCTCGCGGCTACGGAGTTGTCGGTGTAGGAGTTGGTCGTCGAGGTCGAGATCTGGCGCAGGGCGACGCCGGGGTCACGGCGGAAGATCGCGTACGAGGTTGCTCCGACGACTGCGTTCCATGTCACGACGACCTGCTTCGAGGTCGTGGCGTGGGCGTGGACGCCGGTCGGGATCGCCGGCGCAGTCACCGAAGAGCCGGGATACACAGCCTGCACGGCATGCTGATCCCACGTCTGCAGCGCTCCGTTCAGCCCCGTCGTGATGAAGGCCTTCATGATCGCGCTCGTCGAGCATTCGAGTGTCGGATCGCTCGAACACGGTGTCGATGGATTGTCGGCGCGGGTCTGGTCGGAGTGGCGGAAGCCGAGGGTGTGGCCGAGCTCATGGGTGACGGCGGAGTTGAAATCGCCGTTGTTGAACAGGAGCGTGCAGTTCGCGAGGCCCTTGTTCATCATCACGTCGCCTTCCTGCGTGGTGGCGAAGGTCTCGCCATTCGGACCGGTGTGTGTGCCGATGGCGCTCGTGATGCCGCCGATGCCCAGCGTTCCGCTGTAGCCGTTCGACGAACAGGTGAAGGGCGTGATGCCCCACGCCGACAGATCCTGCTCGAAGCTCACGGTGTTCTCGCCGTCGGGAGAGTGAAGGCCGCTCGTGTGCGCACCACTCGTATCAGCGCCCGCGTATACGTAGTTCACGTTCGAGCTCGGATCGTTGTCCCATGAGCTGATCCCGGTCGTGACCGCGGTCGTGCTGCTCCCGGGAGCTCCCGGCTCGCTGCCCACGGTGTAGATGTTGACCGCCGACGGGAAAACGTTCCAGCGCCCGCCGAGTGATCCGCTGATCGTGAAGGTGTACGAAGTCGCGGTGTAGGGAGCGACCAGCGGAACCGCCTTCCCAAGGTGCGAATTCGAGGGCGGCGCGAGAAGATCCAGCGACTCTGCGTCGACAAAGTAGTCCACCTTCGCCAGCCCTCCCGCAGCCTCGATGCGTGAGAAAGCGAGGAAGGCCGCCGCCAGACGGGCTCGCTCGCGATGGGGTGAACCGTCGGGATTCCATCCGACGATCTCGCTGCTGTCGCGCATGAGAAGCTCGGTTCCGTCCCTCGCGGTCGCGAAAGCGAAATTCCCCAGCGCGATGTCGAGCACGTGCCACTCGCCTTCCGTCCTGACAAGCATCAGCACGTACCGGTTCCCGTCGCGGAACCGAGGCACGCCGGGAATTGCCGCCCCGCGACCATCGTCGCCGATGCCACCCGGCTCGACGACGTCGATCGTGTCCGTGTTGATGTCGCCTTTGATGCTCTCTTCGACCGAGAGCGTCGTCACCGTTTCGATCGCGCCGGCGGCGTTGACGCGCGTGTACGAATGGACCGCCGAGGCGACGACGATCGCATCGGCGCCATGGATGAGGTCGCGATCGCGAGGGACGACGAAGCTCGCTGCATGAAGCGAGGCGTCGATGAGCGCCGGAAGAACCGCGACCAGGAGCAATCGTCTCGCCATCGACGGTGCGCAAAGTGCAAAGTGATGGCCACAGGCGTTGAGTGGCGCGCGAATCCCACGCACGGATGCGGAGCTCAGCTCTGGCACTCTCCCTTCCCTGGCGGGCTTCGCTCCTGACTGGCTCGCTGTGATGCAGGGCTCCTGCTGGGCTTATACTTCCTAGTTGATCCCCAAACCTTCGGAGGCCGCTGCATGTGTACTCGATTGGCTGGAGACTCCTTACGCAGGAGTCAGACCGTGAGCACTCCAAGTCGGATTTTGCGATCTGCCGTCGCGGCGATGATCAGCATCGGCCTCGTTCTGGCCTCCTCCTCGTTCGCCGCGACCGTCACCAAGCTCAACGACGACGTGTTCGCACCGTTGCGCGGGACGGTCATGACCAGGAACATCCGGATCGACAAACTGCCCCTGCTCGAGGCGCGGAACTCCATCATCGAGCTCCAGGAGTTTCAGGTCTGGGCGCCCGGCGCGAAGGTGATCATCCATGGCGACGGCGGCGCCGTAACAAAACAGGATCCGCCGCCGATGCGATTCTTCCGCGGCCTGGTGAACGGCGATCCGGAGTCCTTCGCTTACTTCTCTGTCGATGCTGCCGGACATGTGTACGGTCTCGTCGCGACGAAGGATCACCGGTATGCGGTCACCGCACAGCGCCGCCCCGGCGGGGGCGCGCGCGAGCATGTCGCTCCAGGTGAGACGCGGGTGGACTCGTACGATCACTTCCTCACCACCGCCGATCCCAACGACGAGATTGCGCCTGGAAAGACGTGGGAGTGCGTCAACGACAAGTACAAGATGACGCCGGATGTCGTCAACTCCGAACCGATCAGGGCCGGAACCGACTCGCTGGCCCGACCGAACGTCGCGTTGACGGGAACACAGCAGTACTCGATCACCGTCGAGATTCAGACGGATTTCGAGTTCTACACGGATGCGGGGAGCAGTACGAGCGCGGCGACGACCTACATTACGAACCTCTCGGGAGCCGTCTCCACGATCTACAGCCGCGATCTGCACACGAACGTGGTGCAGGGCAACGTCAACATCTACACGACTTCGAGCGACCCGTGGTCAGCGACCGATCCCGCGACCGGGCTCGACGAGCTCGGCGACTACTACCACAGCACCGCCACCCGGACGACCTCCGAGGTGGTCATGCTCAGCGGCAAGACCATCGCCGGCGGCATCGCGTGGGAAGGGACCGTTTGCGGTACCGACCTCCTTCAGGGAGGGCATTGGGCTGGTCCGTACGCGTGGTGCGGCGGTGTGGGCAACCTGTTCGGTTCCACCGGCCTCGGCACGATCCCTGATCCGAATAGCACGCAGAACAGCGTTCTCTACGGAATGCCGGCCGGCATCCAGAACTATTGGCCTCTCGCCGAGTACGCTCACGAGATGGGCCACAACCTGGCCGGCCACCACACGCACTGCGTCGCCATCACGGACGCAGAGCGAATCGCCGCCGGCTTTACCGATGGAAGTCCGGCGACCAGCGCATCAGACTTCGTCGATCACTGCTACGCCACTGAAGGGACCGGCTGCTTCAGTGGAACGAACTACGTGGCAGGCTCGGAGAGTGTCTTCAACGGCACCATCATGAGCTACTGCCATAACGTGTTCAGCGGGAGTTTCCCGCAGAGCCGATTCATCTTCGGCCTGGCCTCTGAGCCCAGCCATCATGAGCTGGACGACTACATGCTGAGCGCCACCGGCCCGGGTGCCAATGGTGGCACCCGTAACATCGTCACCGGCACCACTGCCAGCCTCTCCGCGATCACTGCTCCAGCATCGCTTGTCGCCAGCTCTACCGGGAACTCGGCATCGGTGACCAACGTCGGCGGGCAGACGTATGCGTGGACCATCACCAATGGCAGCATCACCGCGGGCGCGTCAACCAACGCAATCACGTTCACCGCAGGCGCGTCGGGAAGCGTCACGCTGAAGGTCACAGTCGTCAACTCCACCATGTGCTCTGTGACTGACTCGAAATCGGTCAGCATCAGCAGTACAACCTACAACCCGCCAACGAATGTCCTGGCAACAGCTGTTACGGCAACGAGTGTCGGCCTGACCTGGAGCGCGCCCTCCGGTACTGCGCCGGGTCGGTACAACGTCTACCGCAGCGCTGACGGCGTCAGCTATGGTTCATCAATCGGAAACACCACCGGCCTCGCCTTTACCGACAACAAGGCCTCGGCCGACACCGCTTACCTGTACAAGGTCCGCTCGGCAGCTGCCGATGGCACGAACGAGTCGGCCGACAGCAATCGCGACCTCGCTACGACGGTAATCTTCACGGATGATCCGCTTGTCGTGGGGTCGACTGCGCTGAAGGCGGTGCACATCACGCAGTTGCGGACTGCCGTGAACGCCGCGAGAAAGCTCGCAAACGGCGGTGTCGCAAATGACTTCAGCTTCACCGATCCGACACTCACGGCCCAATCGACTCAGGTGAAGCGGATTCACATCATCGATCTTCGCACCGCGCTCGATGCCGCACGTTCGACGCTATCGCTGACTGCGCTGACCTACGCGGATACGACCATCACCATTGGCTCGACGGTCATCAAGGCCACTCACCTGACGGATCTTCGCAATGGCGTCAAGTAGGAGTCGACTGCAAAGGCCATTTACGCCATGACACCGGGCGAGTGCTCCAGCAGCGCTGAGAGGTAGGCTCCGTAGCTGCTTCTTGTGAGGCGCTCTGCGCTCCGTCGGAGATCCTCGGCAGAGATCAGGCCACTGGAGTACGCCACTTCCTCAGGACACGCGATCTTCAGTCCCTGCCTGATCTCCACCTGCTCGACGAAGTTCGCCGCGCCCAGGAGAGACTCCTGCGTGCCTGTGTCGAACCAGGCGAAGCCGCGGCCGAGAGTCTCGACTTCGAGCGTCTTGTTCTCGAGATAGCGACGGTTCAGATCGGTGATCTCGAGCTCGCCACGGATGGATGGCTTGAGGTTTGCCGCGAGGTCGCACACGCGTGAGTCGTAAAAGTAAAGGCCCGTCACGGCGAAGTTCGACTTCGGCTGCTTCGGTTTCTCTTCGATCGAGATCGCGCGGTGATCGTCGTCAAATTCGACGACGCCGTAGCGCTCGGGATCGTGTACGCGGTACGCGAAAACGGTGGCGCAGTCGTTCCGCGCCGATGCGCGGCGCAGCGATTCCGTCAGGCCGTGGCCGTAGTAGATGTTGTCGCCGAGGATCAGGCAGCTGGGATCGCTGCCAACGAAATCACGGCCGATGATGAAGGCCTGGGCGAGGCCGCCGGGATTCGGCTGGGGCGCGTAGGAGAGATGAATCCCCCACTGCGAGCCGTCGCCGAGGAGGCGCTGGAAGAGCGGCTGGTCCGGAGGGGTGGTGATGATCAGGATGTCCCGGATCCCCGCCAGCATCAGAGTCGTCAGCGGGTAATAGATCATCGGTTTGTCGTAGACAGGCAAAAGCTGTTTCGAGACGACCGAGGTGATCGGGTAGAGCCGCGTGCCGGAGCCTCCGGCAAGGATGATTCCTTTTCGCATAGACCGGGGTAACGATAAGCGGGATCAGGGCGGGAGAGCAATTGCGGATTGCGGATTGCGGATTGCGGATTGCGGATTGCGGATTGCGAAATCCTGTCATTCCGAGCGTTAGCGAGGAATCTGGGCGGGCGGGTGGCGCGCGATCGATACTGCAGCTGCCTGTGGCTGGATCCGTGCGCCGCCCATTCCCCCAGATTCCTCGCTGACGCTCGGAATGACAAGCGTCCTGCACGCGACTCTGGTCTCATTGGGTGAGCTGACGCGCGGGACGCGATAGCGGCTTCGCACGGGTTATACTCCGGGTATGAAAACGGCCGTATCAATCCCCGATGAAGTTTTCGAGAAGGTCGAGCGCCTGGCTCGCAGAGCACGCAAGTCGCGCAGCGAGGTGTTCAGCGCAGCGTTGCGCGAATACGTTGCCCGACATGCTCCGGATGAAGTTACCGCCTCGCTCGACCAGGTGTGCGACAGGGTCGCCGGCAGCGATTCTTTCGTTCGAGATGCGGCACGAAGGATCCTGGAGAATGTGGAGTGGTGATCTCGCAGGGTGAGGTCTGGTGGGCGGACCTCGGAATGCCGAGCGGATCAGCGCCCGGCCTTCGCAGGCCCGTCGTCGTCGTTCAGGGCGATGCCTTCAACAGAAGCAGAATCGCGACCGTCGTCTGCATCCCGCTCACCAGCAATCTCGCGTGGGCAGACGCCCCTGGAAACGTCTTGCTCCCGTCGGGAACCACCGGACTGCCGAAGGACTCCGTGGCGAATGTCTCGCAGGTCCTCACGCTCGATAAAGCTGCACTCACGGAACGCGTCGGAAAGATCGCACGAACAAAGATCGTCTTGCTGCTGTCGGGAATCGACGTCGTCCGCGGCCGCTGACCGGCGACCCGCCCCAATCAGACAAGAATCGAAGGGTGATCCTGTCATTCCGAGCGTTAGCGAGGAATCTGGGCGGGCGGGTGGCGCGCGATCGAAATGCAGCTGCCTGTGGCTGGATCCGGCGCCGCCCATTCCCAGATTCCTCGCTAAAGCTTCCAAGAAACTTCCAGTGTTTATGCGGGCTCTGGCGTTCGTTGCCCTTCTCCCCGCCGCAGCGGGGAGAAGGTGCCGAAGGCGGATGAGGGGGCTCTGCTTGAACGAGAACGAGACCCCTCACCCCCGGCCCTCTCCCCGCTGCGGCGGGGAGAGGGGGAACCATCGAACGTTTCTTCGCTCCGGTGTCGCGCCTGCGCAATTCGAGTGCTCGGAATGACAAGCGGCCTGCACTTACCGCCGGACGGGACGTCCGGCGGGTGCGGGCGGGACGCCCCCACTCCTAGGCGATCGTCGCGGGCGAGTGCGCGGCGCGCTTCTGGGCGATTCGCCAGAGGACGCCGATGGCTGCACCGAAAAGGAAGCCACCTACGTGGGCCCACCAGGCGATGCCGGCCACTTCCTGGGTCGCTCGGGCGGAGGCCAGCGACAGGAAGCCGTTCGCGAACTGCATCAGGAACCAGATCGGGATGAAGACGATCGACGGGATCTCCGCCATCGCCCAGTAGACGACCAGCGGGAACACGGTCACGATCCGCGCCCTCGGCTGGATCAGGAGGAACGCGCCGAGGACTCCGGCGATGCTGCCTGAGGCGCCGATCGAGGGGATCGCCGAGGTCGCGAAGAAGATCGTGTGCGTCAGGCTGCCGATCGCGCCGGCGAGGATGAAGAAAAAGAAGTAGCGCAGGTGACCGATCGCATCCTCGACCGCACCGCCGAAGACCCATAGGTAAATCATGTTGCCGAAGAGGTGCACCAGGCCGCCGTGCAGGAACAGCGACGTGACGAGCGTCAGCGCGGCCTCCCACCACGTGTAGTGGAACGCCGCCGGGTCGAGAAGGCGCGCCGGCTGGAAACCGAAGATCGCGATCAGCGTCTCGGCAGCCGGTCCGGAGAAGAGCTGGATCAGGAAGACGATCACGCATGCGGTGACGAGGCCGCGGTTGACGACCGGCTTCTCGCGGGTGGGGAGGGTGTGGCGGAGGGGGATCATTCTCTTAGATCGTAGATCGCAGGTGGACGTCGGCGAGCGGCTGATTGATCGGGGAAATCGGGCAAAGGCCGCATGGTGAGGTGCTGGCGTGCTCTGCAAATGAGGAGCCGGATTGGCAGTCGTGGCTGTCGGCGCGAAGGCAAGAAGGTCGCCGAACGAGGAGATCGTGTCAGCAGTGGTCGAGCGCGTCCATCACTTCTTGCCCTTCTCCCCGCCGCAGCGGGGAGAAGGTGCCGAAGGCGGATGAGGGGTCTCCTTTTGAGCGAGAACGAGACCCCTCACCCCGGCCCTCTCCCCGCTGCGGCGGGGAGAGGGGGAACCATCGAAGGTAAGGCCGCTGCGGCTGGCGAACGAGCTGCGCCTGGCCTGTCGATCCATGACTGAGTTTCTGCGCGCCACACGAAGATTTCCCTACAAAAACGGCAGGGCGACCGGTCCCCTCGCCCCGTGCTGCCCGACGAACAACCTCGCGGAATTGATACGCACGGGGCGAGGGGATGAAGGGGAGTGGGGTCGCGATTGCTCGCGAAACATCGCAATTCCTGAGCAATCCGAGGATCTTCAGTACCCCACTCCCCTTGCATCCCCTCGCCCCGCGGACGTTCGATCCGAGTGGGTGCTGCATCGCGCCGCGGGCGAGGGGACCTATGAGGCCGTCTTCGGTTGCGGGCAAGCGGAACGAGCGGGCGCTGTGCTCTCTGCGCTACTCACTCGAAGTTTCTGCGCGCCACGCGAAGATTTCCCTGCAAAACGGCAGGGCGACCGGTCCCCTCGCCCCGTGCTTCCCGACGAACAGCCTCGCGGAATTGAACCGCACGGGGCGAGGGGATGAAGGGGAGTGGGGTCGCGATTGCTCAAAAACATCGCAATTCCTGAGCAATCCGAGGATTTTCGGTACCCCACTCCCCTTGCATCCCCTCGCCCCGCGGACGTTCGATCCGAGTGGGTGCTGCATCGCGCCGCGCGAGGCGAGGGGACCTATGAGGCCATCTTCGATTGCGGGAGAGCGGAACGAGCGGGCGCTGTGATCTCTGTACTACTAACTCGAAGTTTCTGCGCGCCACATGAAGATATCCCTACAAAACGGCAGGACGACCGGGTCCCCTCGCCCCGTGCTGCTGACGAACAACCTCGCGGAATTGATCCGCACGGGGCGAGGGGATGAAGGGGAGTGGGGTCGCGATTGCTCACGAAAACATCACAATTCCTGAGAAATCCGAGGAGTTTTGGTACCCCACTCCCCTTGCATCCCCTCGCCCCGCGGACGTTCGATCCGAGTGGGTGCTGCTTCGCTCCACGGGGCGAGGGGACCTAGGAGGCCATCTTCGATTGCGGGCGAGCGGAGCGAACGGACGCGGTGCTCTTTGCGCTACTAACTCGAAGTTTCTGGGCGCCAACGCGAAGACTTCTTTACAAAAGCGGCAGGGCGACCGGTCCCCTCGCCCCGTGCTCCCCGACGGAAACCTCGCGGAATTGATCCGCACGGGGCGAGGGGATGAAGGGGAGTGGGGTCGCGATTGCTCGCGAAAACATCACAATTCCTGAGCAATCCGAGGATCTTCAGTACCCCACTCCCCTTGCATCCCCTCGCCCCGCGGACGTTCGATCCGCGTGGATGCTGCATCGCGACGCGGGGCGAGGGGACCTATGAGGCCGTCTTCGGTTGCGGGCGAGCGGAGCTACTAACGCAATCTTTCCGCGCAACGGCTCCAGAAGATGATGATCTCGTTTTCCACGCGAGCTCCCCGCCAGTCCGTGCTTCACGATGACAGCCCGATGCCCGCACTCCTTACGAGACGTGCGCCGGAGCGGTCTTCAGCGCTTTCGCGATCTCGGAGACCACTTCTTCCATCTGCGATTCCTTCAGCTCGGGGAAGACGGGAATGGCCAGGGTCTGGTCTGCTGCGGCTTCGGAGTTGGGGTAGCGGTCGGCCGCGCCCGGAACGTTCTTGAAACACGGCTGCTGAGGAAGCGTCAGAGGGTAGTAGACCTCGCAGCCGATTCCGTCTCTTTTCAGATGCGCCATCACCGCCTCGCGCGTTTCGCGTCCGTCGGTGAAGCGGATGACGTACTGGTTGTAGACGTGATGGCGGCCGGCGAGCTCCTTCGGCAGGACGATGCGGTCGGTCAGGCCGGCCTTCGCGAACAGCTTTCCATACGAGGCAGCGTTGCGCCGGCGACCTTCGCTCCACGAATCGAGGTGAGCCAGCTTGATGTGGAGGATCGCGGCCTGGAGCGCGTCGATACGGAAGTTCCCGCCGACGTAGTGGTGGTAGTACTTCGGCCTGCCCCCATGCACACGGTAATCGACGAGCTTCTGCGCGAGTGCCTCGTCGTCGGTCGTCACCGCTCCGGCATCGCCGAACGCACCGAGATTCTTCGACGGGAAAAATGAGAAACAGCCGATGAGCCCGAGGGCTCCGGCGCGGCGGCCTTCGTAGGCGGCGCCGACGGCCTGGGCGGCGTCCTCGATCACCGGAATTCCGTGCTTCTTTGCGATCGCGTTGATCTCCCCCATCGCGGCCGTCTGGCCGTAGAGGTGCACCGGCATGATGGCCTTCGTCCGCTTCGTGATCTTCCGCTCGATGAGCTGCGGGTCGATGTTGTAGTCGGCGAGATCGATGTCGACGAACACTGGCGTGGCACCAACGCGATCGACGACGCCGGCGGTGGCGAAGAAGGAGTACGCCGGCACGATGACCTCATCGCCCGGCTTGATCCCGAGGACCATCAGTGCGACGAGGAGCGCATCGGTTCCGGACGAGACGCCGATGGCGTGCTTCGAGTGGCAGTAGGCGGCGAAGTCGCGCTCGAAGTCGTCGACGCGTTTCCCAAGGATGAAGTACTGCGATTCGTAGACCTCCTCGGTCACTCGGAGGACTTCGTCGCGGATGGTGGCGTACTGGAGCTTGAGATCGAGCAGTGGAATCGGCATGGCGGCGGGAGTTTACTCAAATTGGGGGAGTTCGCCAGTGGCGCCGGAGATCACCACAGAGGCACAGAGAGCACAGAGCTCTTGCACAAACGACAGCGCGACTGGTCCCCTCGCCCCGTGCTCCCCGACGAACAACCCCGCGGAATTGATCCGCACGGGGCGAGGTGATGAAGGGGAGTGGGGTCGCGATTGCTCGCGAAAACATGGCAATTCCCGAGAAATCCGCGGATCCTCGGTACCCCACTCCCCTTGCATCCCCTCGCCCCGCGGACGTTCGATCCGAGTGGGTGCTGCATCGCCCCGCAGGGCGAGGGGACGTACGGGGCGATCTTCGGTTGCGGGCGAGCGGAGCGAGCCTGCGCTGTGATCTCGGTACTACTATTAATAGCTCGAAGTTTCTGCGCGCCACGCGAAGATTTCCTTGCACAAACGACACGGCGTCTGGTCCCCTCGCCCCGTGCTCCCCGACGAACAACCTGGCCGAACTGATCCGCACGGGGCGAGGGGATGAAAGGGGAGTGGGGTCGCGATTGCTCGCGAAAACATGGCAATCCCCGAGAAATCCGCGGATACTCGGTACCCCACTCCCCTTGCATCCCCTCGCCCCGCGGACGTTCGATCCGACTGGGTGGTGCATCGCGCCGCGGGGCGAGGGGACCTGCGAGGCGATCTTCGGTTGCGGGCGAGCGGAGCGGAGCCTGCGCTACGCTTCTGTGGTTCAGCTCACCCGGTAGTAGCTGCGGTACCACTCCACGAACCGCGCGATGCCTTCGTCGATGGTGGTCTTCGGGCGGAAGCCGACCGCCTCTTCGAGCGCCGAGACATCCGCCATCGTCGACGGGACATCGCCCGGCTGCATCGGCATCATCTCGAGCTTTGCCTTGACGCCGAGGTGCCGCTCGAGCGCGGCGATGAAGTCGAGCAGCTGCACGGGGCCGTTGTTTCCGATGTTGAAGACGCGGTACGGAGCCCAGCTCGTCGCCGGATCGGGATGCTGCACATCCCAATGCGAATCGGCCTGAGGCGGCCGGTCGAGCACGCGAACCACTCCTTCGACAATGTCGTCGATGTAGGTGAAGTCGCGAACCATGTTGCCGTTGTTGAAGACCGGGATCGGTTCACCAGCGAGCATGCCACGCGTGAACTTGAAAAGCGCCATGTCAGGGCGACCCCACGGACCATACACGGTGAAGAAGCGAAGGCCGGTCGATGGCACGCTGAACAGATGCGCGTAGGTGTGCGCCATCAGTTCGTTGGCTTTCTTCGTTGCCGCGTAGAGAGACACCGGATGATCGATGTTGTCGTGCTCTGAGAAGGGCTGTTTCGTGTTGCCACCGTAGACGGAGCTGGAAGACGCGTACACGAGGTGCTCCGTCCCGTGATGGCGGCAAGCCTCCAGGACATTCATGAAGCCATCGATGTTGCTCGCGATGTAGGCGTACGGGTTGGTCAGGGAATATCTAACTCCGGCCTGGGCGGCGAGGTGCACCACACGCGCGGGCTTCTGCTGCTCAAAAATCGATATGACCGCGCTGCGATCGGATACGTCGGCGCGAACGAATCGGAAACTCCGAAACGCACGAAGAAGCTCCAGACGAGCCTCTTTGAGCGTCGGATCGTAGTAATCGTTGACGTTGTCGAATCCGACGACCTCGTCCCCTCTTTGGAGTAATTTGCGCGAGACGTGATAACCGATGAAGCCGGCGGCTCCCGTAACGAGAATCATGCGGCGAGTTTATCCGATGGCTGAGAGCAGCTGTCGGCCACCAACGTCAGCTCATGCCTTGTACAGGCGTCCAGTTGTGACCGCGGATCGTGGCACGGCGTTGCGTGTATCGATCACGAGCTTGGCGTCCCGATAGAGCGTGGCATCCTTGAACGCTGTGTGTGCGGTCGAGACCACGATAGCGTCGAACGCGGCGAAGGACTCGCGCGTGCACGGCATTGATGTCAGATTCAGATCATGCTTTCGTCCGCGCCGCGCAACGGGGATGTGCGGGTCGCAGTAAGCCACGTCGGCTCCGCGTTCCTGCAGCAACTCGAGAATCTCGAAGCTCGGTGACTCGCGGTCGTCATCGATGTCGGCTTTATACGAGAGGCCGAGCACCAGGACTCGCGATCCCTTCATGCTCTTGCCCGCATCGTTGAGTGCAGCGGCGGTCTTCTCGACCACGTACCGTGGCATCGAGGTGTTGATCTCCCCCGCGAGCTCGATGAAGCGCGCCCACACGCCATGCTCCGCGGCTTTCCACGACAGATAGAACGGATCGAGAGGAATGCAGTGGCCGCCCAGGCCGGGACCTGGATAGAACGGCATGAACCCGAACGGCTTTGTCTTCGCCGCCTCGATCACTTCCCACACATCGATGTTCATCCGATCGAAGACGACCTTCAGCTCATTGACGAGGGCGATGTTCACGGATCGGAAGATGTTCTCCAGCAGCTTGCCCGATTCCGCAACCTCCGCCGACGACACGGGCACGACCCGATCGATCGCCCCCTCGTAGAGCTTGACCGCCACCTCGAGCGAGGGCTGGTCGATTCCCCCGACGATCTTGGGGATCGTCTTGGTGTTGAAGTGTTCGTTGCCCGGATCCTCGCGCTCTGGCGAAAAGGCCAGGAAAAAGTCTTCGCCACATTTCATCCCCGTCGCTTCGAAGCGGCTGAGCAGCTCTTCGCGCGTCGTGCCGGGATACGTGGTGGACTCGAGGACAACCAGCTGGCCGCGACGGAGGTGCCTGGCGACCGCGTCTGCGGTCGTGCGGATGTACGTGAGATCCGGCTCGCGGTGCTGACCGAGCGGAGTCGGGACGGCGATGATCAGCGCATCGCATTCGGAAAGTCGCGAAAAATCGTCGGTGGCCGACGCATTCCTTTCCAGAAATGCCTTCGCCACACGCTCGACGCCGATGTGTTTGATGTACGAGGCACCGCGCGTGAGGGCATCGACCTTCTTCGGGTCGACATCGAAACCAATGATCGGGAAGTCGTTTTCAGAAAAAAGCAATGCCAGTGGCAGCCCGACGTATCCGAGGCCGATCACACCGACTTTCGCCGTACGGGACTCGATCCGTTGAAGCAATTCGCGCTGAACGCCACGCGAGACAGAAGCCTGCTGATCGGGGTGAGTGGACATGATGGCGGGAATGATAGAGGAGTGAACACGCGGCTTCCACATGAGGTTGTCGGTTTGATAGGAACCGCCGGGCGAGACGCCCGCACTCCATATGGATCAGACGAAGGTCACGCGGGCGAAGCGGCGCTTGCCGACTTTCAGCAGATACGACTTGCCAACGTGCCCGTCGATGGCGTGGCGGGAGTCGTCCGTTTTGGTGTCGTCGATCGTGACGCCGCCCTGCGCGATCAGGCGCTGCGCTTCCTTGTTCGTCGCGCATAGGCCCGCGGCGGTGATCACTTTCGCCAGGAGCTGCGGGTCGTCGGATGCCGGGAGCTGCTTCTCCTCGATCTCCGTCGGCGCCTCGCGGTTGCTGAAGATGCGACGGAACTCGGCCTCGGCGGTCTCGGCGGCGGCTTCGTCGTGGAAGTCGCGGATGATCGATTTCGCCAAATCGCGTTTCGCCTGCATCGGATGAACCGCGCCTGAGCCGACCTCGCCCTTCAGCTTTTCGATCTGCGACGGCGTCAGGTCGGTGCAGAGGGTGTAGTACTTCCACATCAGGTCGTCGGAGATCGACATGACTTTGCCGAAGATCTGGTCGGGCGCCTCGTTGATTCCGATGTAGTTGCCGAGGGACTTCGACATCTTCTCGACGCCGTCGAGGCCTTCGAGGAGCGGCATCGTGATGACGACCTGCGGCTCGAGGCCGTACTCGCGCATCAGGTCGCGGCCGACCAGCAGGTTGAAGCGCTGATCGGTGCCGCCCATCTCGACGTCGCACTTCAACGCCACCGAGTCGTAGGCCTGGGCGAGCGGGTAGAGGAGCTCGTGAATCGCGATCGGCTGGTGGGAGTCGAAGCGCTTGCGGAAATCGTCGCGCTCCAGGATCCGCGCCAGCGTGTACTTCGCGGCGAGGCGGATCATCCCCTCGGAGCCGAGGGCGCCGAGCCATTCGGAGTTGAAGCGGATCTCGGTCTTCTCCGGGTCGAGGATCTTGTAAACCTGCTGCTTGTACGTCTCGGCGTTCTGCTCGATTTCTTCGCGGGAGAGGGCGGGGCGCGTGACCTTCTTGCCCGTGGGGTCGCCGATCATGCCGGTGAAGTCGCCGATGAGGAAGATCACGCGATGGCCGTGCTGCTGGAAGTGCTTCATCTTCCGGATCACGACGGTGTGCCCGAGGTGGATGTCGGGAGCGGTCGGGTCGAAGCCGACTTTCACGGTCAACGGCTTGCCGCGGAGAAGCTTCGTCTTGAGGTCGGCTCTTTCGATCAGGTCGACGGTGCCCTTGGCGAGGTAGTCGAGCTGCTGGTCAATCGTGGGGTGGTCCATTGGTGCCGTGGATTCTGCGGATTGGAGGAGGAATGCGCAAGGGCGGGAGGGCTGGCAGATTCACGCGCGAATCGGCGGGATGGGTCCCCTCGCTCCGCGGCGCGATGCCACGCATCGCACGAATCGAACGTCCGCGGGGCGAGGGGATGCAAGGGGAGTGGGGTACCGAAAATCTTCGCATTTCCTTGGGAATTACATCGTTTTGTGATCATTGGCAACCCCACTCCGCTTTCATCCCCTCGCCCCGTGCGGATCTCTTGGCGTTGCCGTTCTTTTGGGAGCACGGGGCGAGGGGACCCTCCCGTCACGCTCTTCTGTCGGCCGGGCTAACGGGCGGGGTCGTCCTTCGCCGCGCTGCCACCACACGCCGCCCCGCGCGGGCTCCGCCGACTAAGAGGCTGTTCAGAAATCGAGAACGGCGCGGACGCGTACTTGTCATTCCGAGCGCCAGCGAGGGAATCTGGGAGGGCCGGGGCGCGCCACAAGAGCGGCTTCAGCTCACTCAGCGCGCCACCCTCCCCCCCAGATCCCTCGCTGACGCTCGGGATGACAAGCGCGTGAGCCGATTTCTGCACAGCCTCTCAGAATGACACCCGACTCGGCTTGACTGGCGAAGTGATTATTGCGATCGTGTCGGAAATCTCGGTTCCAAGGATCAGATCAATGGCTGAAATGCATTCAGACGCAGTGCGCGACGACTACTACGGCGAACAACCGATTTCGGTGAGCCATATCGCACACGTGCTCCGCAGGTACGCCGGCGTCATCGCGATCACGATGGGCAGCGTCGTTCTCCTGTACCTGATCATCGGCGTCTACGCTTATTTGACCGCCAAACAGCAGAAGATCGTCTCGATGCCGTTCCGGCTCGAGTTCAGCGGCGGAGCGTCGGGGCAGTATCCGAACGGACTGAAGTTCAGCGTCGCCGACATCACCGCGACGCCGGTGCTGCTCGACGTCTTCAACGCGGACGAGCTCGCCCGTTTCACGACATTCGACCGCTTCAGCCGGTCGATTTACGTTCTCGAGTCGAACCGTGCTCTCGAACAGCTCACCGCCGAATACGAAGCCAAGCTGGCAGATCCTAAGCTCACGGCCGTCGATCGGGATCGCCTCGAGCGAGAGTTCGATGAGAAGCGTTCTGGCATCAACAAGTCGGAGTATGCCATCCAGTTCCTCGTGACTCCGGAAACGCGCGATGTGCCAGTCTCGGTGATTCGGAAAACGCTGAGCGACATCCTCGGCACGTGGGCGCGGCGCGCAGCGGTCGAAAAGAAGGCGCTCGATTACCAGATCTCCATCGTCGGTCCGTCGATCCTCGACAACATGAGGATCACCGGGAACGACTACCTGATCCCACTCCTCCTGCTGCGGCAGCGCGTCGACACGATCATCTCGAACGCCACGGCGGTTGCGGACATGCCGGGAGCGAAACTGGTTCGGACCCGCGCTGGTCGGACGTCGATCGCCGAAGTGCAGCTGCGGCTCGGCGAGATCATCCGGTTCCGCCTCGAGCCGCTGATTGGCAACGCGCGGGCGGCAGGCCTGTTCGGGTCGAACGTCATGGCCCTGGAGGTCGTCAAGGCACAGCTCGCGTATGACCAGCGGATGCTCAACTCGGCGCAGATGCGCCAGACAGCTCTCCAGAACGCGCTGCTCACCTACGAATCGCAGCCGCAACAGATCACTACCGCCGGAGGGCATGGCCAGCAGCTCGAAGCACCTTCGGCGAACCGGGGCGCCGGCGAGACCGTCATGCCTCAGCTTTCCGACACTTTTCTCGACCGGATCGTCGACCTGGCGAACCGCAATGCCGACCGCGAATACCGGCAGAAGCTCACCGATCAGATCAAACAGGCGTCTCTGGACGTCGTGCCCGCGCAGGCCGCGGTGAAGTACGACCAGGAGCTGATCGACTCGTTCAAGACCTCTTCGCCCGCTGCGGGAAGCGCTGCCGTGGCAGACCTGAAATCGCAGTGGGACGTCGCCGTGACGGAAGTCCGTGACGCCATCGTCGACCTCAACCAGATCTACAACCTCGCCTCCAAGCAGCTCTACCCGGAGACCGAGATGTACCGCGTGACCGGACCGCCGATCACGCGCGTCGAGCGCACGTTGAGCCCCATGCGGCTCGCCCTGTACGGACTGCTCACGTTCCTTGTCGCCCTCCCCCTCACGATCGTGTTCGTGCTGCTGCACAACCGGATCCGGGAGGAAGAGGCGGAAGAACGGGAAGCGGCCGCGGCACAGCCGAGGACGGCAACGGCGTAGGCGGCTGTGGCGTAGGCGGGGTAGGGACGCACAGGAGCGCGGCGGCAACCCCGGGGGCGGCACTTCCCGTCACTCTGAGCCGGCGGAGCCGCGGGCAAGGCGGGTTGGGTGGAGCGGCGCAGCGCGGCGAAGAGTCTCAAAATTGCACGATCGCGGTGAGCCAGCTGTCGCGCGCGATCCGCCCCAGCCTGCTAATCGTCCCCGTAAGAGACTCTTCGCCGCGCTCCACCGCTCCCGCCCGGCCACCGTCCCCGCGGTTGCGCCGGCTCAGAGTGACGGAATTCAAGGGATTCGGTCAGATTCGCGCGCGATCCGCCCCAGCCGACAAATCGTCCCCGTAAGAGACTCTTCGCCGCGCTCCACCGCTCCCGCCATCCACCGACCCCGCGGTTCCGCCGGCTCAGAGTGACGGGGACACACGGCTGGTCCGCGAGAGCTGCGGACGCGCTGCTCCGCGTCCCTACTGAGGCCCCGGAATGCCCCCGCCCCACCCGGCGTTGACACGGCCGAATACGACCCTTAGACTTTCGCGACTCATGAACCTTCGCACTTCCGCCCGGCACCATCACCGCCACCATCATCTGGTGTAGGGGTGCCGTGCGCGCCCCGGCATCGGGAAGGGGCGCCCGGTCGGAAGTACGTAGCCTGACCAACGGATCAACCCCTTCTCCCATGCGCGGGGAAGGGGTTTTTTGATTGATGGCTACAAAGTTCAGATACCCAACAGGAGTCCGGGCGCTGCTGGTCGAGGAGACCGCGCGGCGGCGGCGCATCGAGTCGCGCTTCGTCGGCCTGCTCGAGCGCGCGCGGTTCCGGGAGGTGCTGCTCCCGATCATCGACTACGTCGAGCCGTATTCGACGCTGGTCGATCGCGACGCCGCACGCCAGAGCTACCGCTTCGTGGACCGCGAAGGGGAGCTCGTCGCCATCCGCTCCGACTTCACGCCCATGGTGGCGCGGGCACTTGCGCCGGCGTTGAGAAAAGAGGACCTCCCGCTCCGCATCTTCTACCGCGGTGATGTCATCCGCGTCGAAGCCACACGCCTCGGCATCAACCGCGAGATCTTCCAGATCGGCGCCGAGGTCATCGGAGATGATTCCGTCGAGGCAGACGTCGACGTGATTCTCCTCGCCGCGAGCTGCCTCGCCGATTTCGGCATCCGGCCGCTGGTCGTCTACAACGACACCTCCATCGCGGCGGCGCTCGTGGCCTCTGCGCCTGAAGCCGCGCACGCGGTACGCGCGGCGCTGCTCTCGAAGCGGAGCTCGGATCTCGAGAGCGTTCGCGATTCGATCGATGCTCGCGCTTTGGCTCTGATCACGAGGCTCGCCGCGGGAGTGGCCACGCTCGACGACGTCGCCGCCTATGGGCCGACTGCCGCGGCGGCCGAGCGGCTGCGAAAGATCGAGGCGGGAGTGCGCGGCATCGACTCCGCGGAGTTCGTGCTCCACCTCGACGACATCGACGCCGCGGCGGCCTACTACACCGGCATCCGCTTCCGGATCTACAGCCACGACGCACGAACGCGGCTGGCACAGGGCGGGCGGTACGACGCGCTTTACGGACGGTTCGGGACACCGGCGGCTGCGATTGGATTCACGTTCACGATCGATGATGTGGATGAGGTGAACCGATGAACCCGCTCCGCATCGCACTACCGAAAGGGCGGCTGCAGGAGAAGGTGCTCGATGTCTTCGCGAAGGCCGGATACGAGATCCCGACCGAGGACGACTTGAAGACGCGCAAGCTCGTGTTCATACGCGGCGAGGTCGAGTGGATCTTCGTCAAAGATTGCGATGTGCCCGTGTATGTCGAACACGGCGCAGCGGACGCCGGCGTGGCGGGGCTCGACCAGATTCTCGAGCACGAGTCGAATGTCTATCAGCCGTTGGAGCTCCCGTTCGGGAAGTGCCGGATGATGCTCATCGGCGCGCCGGGTGCGCCGCGGCTCGGCAACGGCACGACCGCGACGATCGCCACGAAATACCCGCGCATCGCCCGCCACTACCTCGACGCGCGGGCTCTCCGCGCCGAGCTCATCCCCCTCGGCGGCTCCGTCGAGCTCGCGGCGGTACTCAATCTGACCTCGCACGTCATCGACCTCGTCGAGACCGGCGAGACCGTCCGCGTGCACAAGCTGGAGATGCAGGACGTGGTCGCGGAGATTTCGCCGCGCCTGATCGTGGGGCGGACGGTGTACCGAACAGACCGGGAAAGGATCCGCGAGCTGATCTCGCGAGTGGAGAGGAGTGCGGGCGTCCCGCCCGCAAGCGATGGGGCGTCCCGCCCCATCGCGGAAGGATGAACACACCGCCGGGCGAGACGCCCGGCGGGTGCGGGCGGGACGCCCGCACTCCTGGAGTAAACGATGCCCATGTACAAAGCAAATTCGCCTGAAGCAAAGGCGGCGCTCGAGGCGCTCGAGGCGCGACGCGGCGAGAGTCTCGAAAAGGCGCTGCGCGTGGCCGACGAGATGATCGCCGGCGTTCGCAAGGGCGGCGACGGGTTCGTCGCGGAGCAGATCGCGCGCTTCGACAAGGTCTCGATCGCCCCCGGTGCGATCAGGATCGCCCCGCGCGACGTCACGATCGACGGCGACCTCGCCGAGGCCATCGACACGGCCATCGCCCGCGTGGAGTCGTTCCACCGCGAGCAGCTGCCGCAGCCGTACGTCTGGAACAACGGGACGAGCAGCGTCGTCCACCGCGTGCGCCCGCTGCAGCGCGTCGGCATCTACGCCCCTGGCGGACGCGCCGTCTACATCTCGACTCTCATCATGTGCGCCGTTCCCGCGCGCATCGCCGGCGTGACGGACCTCGTGGTGGCCACGACTCCGGCGGCCGCGGATCGCGACGAGCTGCACTATGTCTGCCGCAAGCTCGGCATCCGTGAGATCTACCGCGCGGGCGGCGCTGTCGGCATCGCGGCGCTGGCCCTCGGCACCGAGTCGCTCGCGCGCGTCGACAAGATCGTCGGCCCGGGCAACCAGTACGTCACCGCGGCGAAGATGCGGCTGATCGGGCAGATCGGCATCGACATGACCGCGGGACCGACCGAGCTGATCGTGATCGCCGACGACGATGCGGACGCGAGCCTCGTGGCCGCGGACCTCGTCGCCCAGGCCGAGCACGGCCCCGATTCGGCGGTCATCTGCCTGACGACTTCGGCCGCGATCGGCCGGCAGATGCCGGAGCGCGTGATCACGATGCTGGTCGAGTCGATCGACGAAGCCGTGGCGATTGCAGACCGCCTCGCGCCGGAGCACCTGTCGATTCATGCGAAGTACCCCGAAGCGATCGCGCAGCGCGTCGAGAATTGCGCCGCGATCTACTGCGGACCATCGTCTCCCGGCGCGGCAGGCGACTACATCATCGGTCCGAATCACGTCCTCCCCACCGCCGGAAGCGCGCGCTTCTTCTCCCCGCTCGGCGTCTACGACTTCGTGAAGCGCTCGAACGTCGTCTCGCTCAGCGCCGAGGATCTCGCGGAGATCGGGCCGAAAGCGGAGCTGCTCGCGGTGTTCGAGGGGCTGCCGAATCACGCGCGATCGATTGCTGCAAGGCGCGAGCAGGCCCCCGGCGCAGAACCGGAAAAAGAACTCTCTCCGAAAGGTGAACAATCGTGAGCACAATCGAAAAGGACGGGCTGGAAAGCCCGTCCCACACGAAAGACGGCCTGGAAAGCCCGTCCCACACCGGGAAGCAGAGCCGCGTCCGCTCGATCGTGGCGGCGATGACGGCGTACACGCTCGAGCTGCGCGAGACCGAGGTCAAGCTCAACCAGAACGAGTCGCCGTATGACCTGCCGGCGGAGCTGAAGGACGAGGTGCTGACCCGCGTCCGGCAGCGCGGCTGGAACATCTATCCCGATTTCGAGTCGATCGCGCTGCGGACGGCCCTGGCGCGGACGTACGGGCTCTCGTGGGAGAACATTCTCGTCGGCAACGGCTCCAACGAGCTCCTCGGCGCTGCGATCGGCGCGTACGTCGGCCCGGGAACGCCCGTGATTTTCCCGCGGCCGACCTTCACGCTCTACGAAAAGCTCGTGACCGTTGCCGGCGGCATCCCGGTGCCGATCGAGTTCGATCCCGACAGCGGCGTCCTTCCGCTCGACGACATGCTGCGTGCGATCGCCGCGGTCGAGAACCCGGTCGTGATCCTCTGCTCGCCGAACAACCCGACCGGCGGCGTGCTGCCCGAAGGCGGCCTGCAGCAGCTGCTCGACTCCGGCGCATCGGTGCTGTTCGATCGGGCGTACGGCGATTTCGCCGGACATGAACCGCCGCCAGTCCAGAATCGCCTGGTAACGTTCTCGACCTTTTCGAAGGCCTGGAGTCTGGCTGGGCTGCGGGTCGGATGGCTCGCAACGACCGAAGAGATTGCGCGCGAAATCAGGAAAGTGAAGCTCCCCTACTCGCTGAACGTGATCAGCGAGTCGATCGCCATCACGGCGCTCGAGCATCGCCAGTATCGCGATGCGAACGTAGCGCGCACGATCGCTGAGCGCGAGCGGGTCCTGCGCGCGCTGCAGACGATCCCGCAGATCAAGCCGTTCCCCAGCCAGGCGAATTTCGTCGCCTTCCGCACGTTCCGCTACAGCAAGGAAGTATTCGACGAGCTCTGCGCGCGCAGCATCCTCGTGCGGGACGTGTCGTCGTATCCGCGTATGAAAAATTGTTTGCGCGTCTCGATCGGATCGCCGGAAGAGAACGACAGGTTCCTGGCGGCCTTGAGGGAGATCGTATGAGGACGCGTTCCTCGGGGTTCCTCGGTTCCTCGGGTTCCTCGGAGGCGCCGGTGCAACCCGGCGGACGCCACCCGAGGAACCCGAGGAACCCCGAGGAACCAAGACTGGAGTAAGTGCCATGGCTCGAACCGCAATCCTGACCCGCACCACGAAAGAGACCTCCGTCGCCGTCACGCTGGACATCGACGGGACGGGCGCCTCGCGCATCGAGACGCCGGTCGGTTTCCTGTCGCACATGCTCGACACGATCGCGCGCCACGGCCGGCTCGACCTCGACGTGGTTGCCACCGGTGACACGCACATCGACTATCACCACACGGTCGAAGACGTCGGCCTGGTCCTCGGCGAGACATTCGCGAAGGCGTTAGGCGAGAAGCGCGGCATCCGCCGCTTCGGCCACGCCTACGTGCCGCTGGACGAGGCTCTCGCACGCGTGGTCGTCGATTTCGCGGGGCGGCCGTATCTCGTTTTCGAGGTACCGCTCGATCGGGATATGTTGTTGATCCACAAGGACTTCCCATTCGCGCTGGTCGAGGAGTTCTTCAAGTCGTTCGCGAACAAGTGCGCCTGCAACATCCACGTCGACCTCATCCGCGGCCGCAACGGCCATCACGCCGCGGAAGCGATCTTCAAGGCCTTCGCGATCGCCGTACGCGAAGCGAAGGCGATCATCGGCTCGGACGTGCCGAGCACGAAGGGCGTGATCTGATGCGACAAGGAGTGCGGGCGTCCCGCCCGCAGTTCCTATGGACGTAACCCTCATCGACTCGCCGGTCGCGAATGTCGCGAACATCGCACGTGCTCTGCGCGCTGCGGGAGCGTCGCTGCACGTCACGCGCGATCCCGAAGCGATCGCGCGAGCGTCGAAGCTCGTGCTCCCCGGCGTCGGCTCGTTCACGGCCGCCATGCGCTGGCTCGAGGAGTCGCGCGTCGACACAGCGATCCGCGATGCCGTCGGCCGCGGCGCCGCCCTCCTCGGCATCTGCGTTGGCCATCAGGTTCTGTTCGACGTCTCCTACGAGATGGGCGTCACGCGCGGCCTCGAGCTGATCCGCGGCGAGGTGAAGCAGTTCGGAGGGACGCTCCCCGTCCCGCAGATCGGATGGAATAGCGTCGTAGGGCACAGCTGCGCTGCGCCGGATATCGTAGGGCGCAGCTGCGCTGCGCCGGGTATCGTAGGGCACAGCTGCGCTGCGCCGGGTACCGTAGGGCACAGCCGCGCTGCGCCGGATATCGTAGGGCACAGCTGCGCTGCGCCGGATGTCGTAGGGCACAGCTGCGCTGCGCCGCGCGACGACGAAACCACGGGTGATCGCCGGCGCAGCGCAGCTGCGGCCTACGGCGACGACCACGCGTGCGAATTCGATTCGCCACTTTTCGAGGGCATCCCGACCGGCACTGCCTTCTACTTCGTGAACTCCTTCGCCGCCTCGAACGTCTCCAGCGAGATCGCACGCGCCGATTACGGAGGGCCATTCACCGCCGCGGTGCAGCAGGGGCAGATCTTCGGCGTACAGTTTCATCCGGAGAAGTCATCGACGGCAGGATTGCGCGTGCTGCGCAATTTCGTGGAGAAGATTCGGTGACCGCAGACCGCAAGTCGCACACCACAGACAAAGGAGCGCAGCCAACTGCGGTCCCCGGTCTGTCGTCTGCGGTCTTCGCCGTCATTCCCTCGCTCGATCTCCTGAACGACCGCGTCGTCCGCCTTACGCATGGCGACTTCGCCACGGCCAGGGTCTACGGCGCGCCCGAAGAGGTTCTCGAGTCGCTGCACGTGCCGGCCGGCTCGCGTCTGCACATCGTCGATCTCGATGGATCGCGAAGCGGCAAGCCGATCGCAACCGCGATCGTGCGGCGGCTGGCGCATCGCGATCTGCGGGTGCAGGTCGGTGGCGGGATCCGTTCGCTCGACGACGCGAAGCGATGGCTCGACTGCGGGGCGGAGAAGATCGTGGTCGGCACGGTGGCTGCCGACTCGCCTCACCTGCTCGCCGCGCTCGTCGAGACGTTCGGCACTTCGCGCGTCATCCCGGCGATCGACATCCGCGATGGCGTGATCCGCGTCGCCGGCTGGGAACGCGAGGCCTCGTCGTCGATCGAGGAAGTCTTCGGGCGGATCGAATCGCTCGGCATCGAAGAAGTCCTGGTCACCGACATCAGCCGCGACGGCGCTCTGCATGGCCCCTCGTTCCCGCTCTATCGCCAGGTTCGCCACAAGGCACGGGTGAAGATCATCGCTTCCGGCGGCGTCTCCGCGATCGGCGACGTCGTCTCCCTGGCTCGCTTCGGCAATGTCAGCGGGTGCGTGATCGGCAAGGCGCTCCTCGAAGGGCGCATCGATCTCGACATGGCCCGCGCTCGCGTGGCGACGCCGAACGCGATTCCCGAGCGCGTCATCCCCTGCCTCGACGTGCGCGACGGCCGTGTCGTGAAGGGCATCAACTTCACGAACATCCGCGACGCCGGCGATCCGGTCGAAGCGGCCACGCGCTACGAAGCCGAAGGCGCCGACGAGCTCGTCATCCTCGACATCTCGGCCACGGACTCCAATCGGCAGACGGCGCTCGACACGGTCCGCCGCGTCGCCGACGCGATCTTCATCCCGCTGACCGTCGGCGGCGGCATCCGCAACGTCGAGGATTTCCGGGCCATGCTCCGCGCCGGCGCCGACCGGGTGGGGATCAACACGGCGGCCCTGCGCAATCCGCCGCTGATTGCCGAATGCGCCGCCGAGTTCGGCGTGCAGGCGGTCGTGCTCTCTTGCGATGCGAAACGCGTGGGCGAGCATTGGCTGGCCACGGTTCGCAGCGGCAAGGAGCTCACGGCCATCAACGCCATCGACTGGTGCAAACGTGCCGAGGAGCTCGGAGCGGGCGAAATCCTGCTCACGTCGGTCGATCGCGACGGGACCAGCGAGGGCTACGACATCGAGCTGCTGCGCGCCGCCACCGGCGTCCTGAACATCGGCGTGATCGCGTCGGGCGGCGCCGGCACGCTCGACGACTTCCGCGACGCGATCGAGGCCGGCGGCGCACGCGCGGTCCTCGCAGCATCGCTCTTTCACGATCGCGTGCTGACTGTGGGGGACGTGAAGCGGTATCTGGAAATCGAAGGGATTCCGGTACGAAAGTAGGTTGCGAGGTTGCGGGGTCACGAGGTCCCGCCCAGCCCGCAACCTCGTGACCTCGTGACCTCGTGACCTCGTGACCGTGCAACCAACACGCATATGAACGATCTGCAATTCACAAACGGCCTCATTCCCGCAATCGTGCGCGACTCGAAAACAGGCGCGATTCTCACGCTCGCCTACATGAACGAGGAATCGCTGCAGAAGACGATCGAGTCGGGCCAGACGTGGTTCTGGAGCCGCAGCCGCGGCGAGCTCTGGCACAAGGGCGCGACCTCCGGCAACACGCAGCGCGTGGTGCACATCGCCGCGGACTGCGATCGCGACGCGCTCGTCGTGACAGTCGAGCCGGCGGGGCCCGCGTGCCATACCGGCGCCGAATCGTGTTTCGCGGACCTGCCCGGGCCGGCGCTCGACCTCGAGCGGCTGATGCGCGTGCTGAAGGATCGCAAGGCGAAGATGCCTGAGGGCTCGTACTCGACGTACCTGTTCAAGGAAGGGCGCGACAAGATCCTGAAGAAAATCGGCGAGGAGGCCACCGAGGTCGTGATCGCGGCGAAGGGACAGGGGCAGGAGCGAATCACGTCCGAGATCGCGGACCTGCTGTTCCACCTATCCGTGCTGCTCGTCGACGAAGGCCTGGAGTGGGGCGACATCGGTTCCGAGCTGGCGAAAAGAGCGCGGTAGCCGCACGGAAATACAACCACAGAGGCACAGCGCAGGCTCGCTGCGCTCGCCCGCAACCAAAACGCCGCAGATCGAGTCGCACCGCGGAGCGGTGCCAGACGGTAGCCGGCGGTCGCCGCTCGGCGACCGCCGGATTCGGATGATCGATATCGATGGCGTGCACCCCGGAGGGGTGCCATAACCGGCGGCCGAACGCGCCCTCTGGCACCCCTCCGGGGTGCACGCATTGGAGGGTGATTCACATCCGGCGGTGTCGCTGCGCTCCACCGCCGGCTACCCTCTGGCACGCCTCCGGCGTGCTAGGCGCTCGTAGAAATCTTGGCGCAGCTCTGTGCCTCTGTGGTGAAAGCAGTGTGGTACCTTAACGAACCCATGCCCATCGACCAGCGACTCATCGATGAAGCGAGGAAGGCGCGCGAAAACGCGGTCGCCCCGTTCTCGAAATTCAAGGTCGGAGCGGCCCTGCGCACGACGACCGGGAAGATCTTTCACGGCTGCAATGTCGAGAACTGCACCTACGGCCTGACCGTCTGCGCCGAGCGCGTCGCGCTTCTTTCCGCACTCGCCGCCGGCGAGCGGAGCTTCGACTCCATCGTCGTGATCACGCAGAGCGAAGAGCCGTCGACGCCCTGCGGTCCATGCCGGCAGCTGATGTGGGAGTTCTGCGGCGACATCGACATCGCGCTGACGAACCTCGAGGGCAAGCGCGTCGACTACAAGCTCTCGACGCTCTTCCCGAATCCGTTCTACTTCAGCCTGGAGTAAATCGAGTTGACCATCCGCAGAGCCTTCCTCGCCGTCGCCCTCGTTTTCAGCATCTCCAGTTTCAATGCGGCCGCTCGAACGGCCACCGCGGAACCGCGCAACCCCGCAACCGCGCAACCAGTCGACATCCTCATCACCGGCGGCACAGTCATGCCGATGATCGGCGAGGACATCGAGAACGGCGCGGTGGCCATTCGCAACGGCAGCATCGTCGCGGTCGGCCGGGCCAGCGAGGTCGGCGCGAAGTACAAGGCGAAGACGACCATCGACGCGCATGGCATGGCGGTTCTCCCGGGCTTCGTCAACGCGCACACCCACGTGGCCATGTCGCTCTTCCGCGGGATCGCGGACGACCGCGACCTCATGGACTGGCTGCAGAACTACATCTTCCCGGCCGAGGCCAGGAACGTCGACCGCGAGTTCGTGAAGTGGGGCACGCGCCTCGGCGAGATCGAGATGATCCGCTCCGGCACGACCACGCTCGCCGACATGTACTACTTCGAGTCGGAGGTGGCGAAGCAAACCAAGGCCGCCGGCCTGCGCGGCGTTCTCGGCGAGACCCTCATCGATTTTCCGGCGCCCGACAACAAGACCTGGGAGGCCATGGTCGCCGATGTTCGACGCTTCGTTCACGAGTGGAAGGGCGATCGCCTGATCACGCCGGCGCTCGCGCCGCACGCGCCGTACACGGTCTCCGAAGATCACCTCAAGCAGGTGCGCGCGCTGGCCACCGAGCTCGGCGCACCGATTCTGATCCACGTCTCCGAGACGAAGACCGAGCTGCAGCAGATCGCCGAGAAACACAACGGGATGACGCCCGGCATGTACCTCGACTCGATCGGATTTCTCGGACATGACGTGGTGGCCGCGCACGGCGTGTGGCTCACGCCCGAAGAGATCAGGATCTTCGCCGCGAAAGGGACCGGCATCGTACACAACCCCGACAGCAACATGATGCTGGCCTCGGGCGTCGCACCGGTTCCCGCGATGCTGCGCGCCGGCGTCAACGTCGGCCTCGGCACCGACGGCCCCGCGGGATCCGGAAACAACATGGACATGATCGAGGTGATGGCGAACGCAGCCCGCCTGCAGAAGGTCGCCAACCTCGATCCGAAGATCCTCGGCGCGCGCGAAGTGCTGAAGATGGCCACCATCGGCGGCGCGAAGGTGCTCGGGCTCGACGACAAGATCGGCACGCTGGAGGCCGGCAAGCGCGCGGACGTGATCGTGATCGATCTCCGTCACGCGAAGACACAGCCGGTCTACTCCGTCGAATCGGCGGTCGTCTACGCGGCCACCGGCGACGACGTCGTCGACACGATCTGCGACGGCAGGATCCTGATGCGCGATCGCAAGGTCCTCACGATCGCCGTCGCGCCGACCCTCGCGAAGGCGAAGCAGTATCGCGACAAAGTCCGCGCGAGCCTGAAGAAGCCGGCCGCGAAAGAGTAGCGCGGCGGCGAGTGTTGCGCGAGACGACGAGACGCGAGGATTGTTAGGCAAGGATCGTCACGCGAGGCGAGGATGGTCACGCGAGGCGAGGATCGCCACGCGAAGCGAGACAAGCCGCGGAGCGGCGGCAGAATATAGCCCACCGCGTGAGCGGTGGGATTCGAGATTGGATCCTCAGCGTACGAGCCGCGGAGCGGCGAAAGGGCACAGTCGCCCCCCATCCGCCTTCGGCACCTTCTCCCCCGCTCTACTTGTGGCGAAGACTCGAGCTGTTTGAAGTGACGCGGGGGAGAAGGTCCTCGATTGTCAAGTCTCGCGAGACCGTTCAACCCGAGACCGTTCAACCCGAGACCGTTCAACCCGAGACCGTTCAACGCGAAACCGTTCAACCCGAGACCCTTCTCCCCCGCGTCGATCCTCGCAGAAGGTGCCGCCGCGAACTTCAAAGGGGGGGAGAAGGTGCCGAAGGCGGATGAGGGGGTGAGCTTGCGATCAAGTTCTCGATTTCCGCACAGCCTCTCAGGATGACGACCGCGCTTCCGCCGGCTCACCGGGAGCGATGCCGCGGAAGACAGGCGAGATCCTGTCTTCCGCGGACCGAGTCAGTGCCTTGACGGTCGAAACCGCGATGGGCGGACCGTGATCGTGATCGTGCTGCTGTTCGCGGTCGATCCACAGCCGTTGGTCACACGAACCCAGAAGGTGGTGGTCACGCGCAGGGAGTCCGTTCTCAGCGTCGCAGAGTCGGTGCCGACCGGCTTCGACGTGTCGCCGGTCGAGCCCTGGAACCAGGCGTAGTGCAACGGCGCCGTGCCGGTTGCCGAGACGGTAAGGAAGGCAATCTGCCCGAGGCCGACGAGCTGGTCGGGAGGCTGGGTCAGGGTGGGCGTCGCACACGCCGATGCGACTGTCACCACGATGGCTCCGCTGTTCGCCGCCGCTGCGCCGCATCCGCTGGAGACCTGCACCCAGTAGGTCGTGGTCTGCGTCGGCGAGACGTTCACGGTGGCGCTGTTTCCGCCGGAGATCGGGTGCGAAGTGTCGCCCGGCTGGCCTGTGTACCACTGGTAATTGAGGCTCGTTCCCGTCGCCGTCACGCTGAGAGTGGAGCTCCCACCGGACGTGATCGAGGACGGCGTCGCGGAGGTCGCGGCGATCGCCGGCGCATTGCATGTCGCTGTCGGCGTCACGGTGATCGGGGGGCTCGTTGCCGAATTTCCGCAGCCGTTCGACACGAAGACCGAATAGGTCGTTTGACTCGATGGGTTCACGACGATTGGATTGCCGCCGCCGACGAAAAGACTGCCGGCGAACCAGCTGAACGTGAGAGAGCCACCGCCGGTGCCGGTCGAAGCCGACACCGACAGCTGGAACCCGTTACTGACCTTCGTCGCTGTGGGGGTGCCGACGGTGACGGCCGGGCACGTACTGCTGGGCGTCACCGTGACGGGCGCGCTGGTCGCAGAGTTGCCGCAGCCGTTGGTCACCTTGACCGTGTAGCTCGTCTGGCTCGATGGGTTGACGGTGATCGGATTGCCGCCCCCGACGAACACGCCGCCGGCGAACCAGTTGTACGTGAGAGTGCCACCGCCAGTGCCGGTCGAAGCCGACACCGATAGCTGGAACCCGCCGCTGATCTGCGTCGCGGTGGGGGTGCCGACCGCAACAGCGGGGCAGGACGCGTTCACCGTCACCGTGGCTGCGTTGCTGTTGGTGCTGCCGCACGAGTTCGTGACCCGAACCCAGTACGACGTCGTGGACGTGGGACTGACGTTGACCGAAGAGGACGTGGCACCGCCGACCGGACTGGTTGTCGTGGGCGGCGTACCGATGTACCACTGGTAGGAGAAAGGCGTCGTCCCCGATGCGGCGACAGAAAGGGTCGCCGACTGTCCCGAGTTGATCGAAGTGCCGACCGGCTGAGTCGTGATCGAGGGCTGAGTACAGACCGGTGCGCTGCCGTAGACCGTCTGAATTGCTCTCAGGTCCCACGCCTGGAGAGCGCCGTTGAAGCTGCACTCGGTGACCGTGGCCATCAGTGCGGAGCCGATCGAGGCACAATCGAGGGGAGCAGCACAAGGACCGTCGTCGGTCGTATTCCTGTCGGAGTGCCGCATGGCGAGCGTGTGACCGACTTCATGCGTGATCACAGAGTTGAAGCAGGACTGATTGGAAAAAACCGAGTTCTTTCCCATCACGACGTCCACTTCGGACGGCTGCCACACCATCCCACCCTCGTACGAATACTGGGAACTGGCGTTTGTCACGCCGCCGATACCATCAGCGCCCGAGGGGAGCTCATTGTTTGGATCGTTGAACAGAATGGCGTTCTTGCCGTCGACTCCCGTCAGGCCCGCGGTTGCCGTGTTGTCCTGTCCCGAGATCGAGACGTTCACGCCCGCGCCTGCGCCGTCCCATGCGCCCACGGCTCCGTTCGCTCCGCCAGTGCCGTCCAGAGGTGATGCACTCCCCGAAAGCACGAAGCTGTACGAAGGGTTCTGCCATCGGAATGGGAAATTACCTGCCGCCATGATGTAAGACGTACCGGTGAAGTTGACGGTAGCCTTATGGTTTGACGTCACAACCGCAGTGGCTTCGGCTTTCGCGGGTTCCAGAAAATAGGTCGGGGCAGGATCAATCGTCTGGTTGACGATTCCCCGGATGTATTCGAGGAAACCGGCTGCATCGCGCGGGCGGTCCACGTACGGATCGTCGTTGTGATCGAAGCCGAAAAGCTCCGAGCCGCCGTGCGTGAAGATCTTCCGGCCACCGATGTTGTCGAAGACGAACCGTCCAATCTGCATGCCCCACGTCTGCAGATCACCGTCCCGGTTGGTCTCTGCGAAAACGAGGTACTGCCGGCCCTTCCGATAGACCGGCGAACCCGGGATCATCGTCGCAACGCCACCAAAAGTTCCGCCTCGTTCGACGAGTTGGATCGTGGCTCCGCGCTGAACGGGTCCCTTCAGCACCTCGTCGAGCTGCATTTCATAGACGGTGCGGACAATCCCACCGGGAGCCAGCTCAGTGTGCGATCCGATTGCCGTCATGATTCCGATCACGTCGGAACGCATGATCAGCTCTCGATCTTCAGGAACCGCGTAGGTCGCCGCGATGAGCGAACTACTGCTCAGGATGAGCAGCAAGAGCACGACGGTCGCGAACAGCGCCCCGACGGTCAGCCTCGTCGAAACACCTGATCCATTGCCCAGACAGGACACCGCGAGTACGCGTCGCGTGACGCGAGCGGAAGCGTTGATGTTGGCCACAGGCCCTCCGATTGATTGGAGGCGTCATTGTAGCCAAAAGAACCAAAGCTGGATATCGTGATCCGACTCAGCGCATCCTGAACCACCGATTGGACTTGTGCACTGACGGATTGACGTCACTGCGCGTATCGCGAAGGCTCAGAACTCTTCAACGACCTGCGGAAAGCGCCACCGCGCTTCACGGATCTCTTCCTCGATGACCTCCCGCTCGGGCGCATTCTCCAGCTGTGGAACGTCCCAGTTCGCGAGCCACATCGGGCTGACGTAGGGAAGAACTGCGATCTGGTCGATGCGATACGGCAGGCCGCGCGCGGCGAAACGCTCGTTGAGGAACTCGACGACGTCTTTCGATGTGGGAATGCGGTCGGTCATGCGAGGAGTGCGGGCGCCCAAGGGACCCTACCACATGTAGAAACCGCAAGGAGTGCGGGCGTCCCGCCCGCACCCGCCGGGCGTCCCGCCCGGCGGCACGGCCCAGCACATCCGTGCATCGCAACTCCTTGCTTTCGAGACCGAATACGCCTAATCCCTCGCAGCACCGCGGGGCGAGACGCCCCGCGGGTGCGGGCGGGACGCCCGCACTCCTTGTGATCACCGAGGTATCCTCGGCTCGTGACAAAGTTTGATTCTGGCGACGTCGCAGTCCGCAAGCGAAATCGGCTGCCGCACTGGGACTCAACTCACGGAATCTACTTCGTCACGTGGCACATCGATGACGCTCTTCCGCTTCCGGTCCAACAGGCGCTGAGGCAAGAGCGCGATTATGAGCGTCATCGGATCTCCGTCGACCGCAGGGCCTTTACCATCGCTGACCGAGTCACGCTGAACCTCGCACTTCAGCGGAAATACGAAAAGATCCTGGATGCAGGCCTCGGCCGGTGTGTCCTGCGCAATCCGAGCTGTGCCTCCATCGTCGCCGGCGCAATCGAGTTCTTTAACGATGAGCGATACCAACTCTACTCATGGTCCGTGATGCCGAATCATGTTCACGTCGTCCTTTCCTGCTTGAACGCCGCGACCATCGATCGGGTTCTGCACAGCTGGAAGAGTTACACGAGCAAGGAGATCAATAAGGTGCTCGGACGCAGCGGAGTCCTGTGGCAGGAAGACTACTTCGATCGATTGGCTCGCGATGACCGGCACTTCCTTCGCATTCTTTCGTACGTTTTGAACAATCCAGCCAAGGCCGGCCTGACAAACTGGCAATTCGCGAAAAGCTATCCCGAGCGAATTGCAGCCATCGTTTGACAAGGAGTGCGGGCGTCCCGCCCGCACCCGCCGGGCGTCCCGCCCGGCGGTACGGCCCAGCCCATCGGTGCCTCGCAACTCCTCGCTTGCCGAGCCGAGACGAGACCGGATACGCCTGATACCTCGCAGCACCGCGGGGCGAGACGCCCCGCGGGTGCGGGCGGGACGCCCGCACTCCTAGTCCAAGCCCAGCTCCTTCATCTTCGCGGCCAGGGTTCGCGGAGCGATGCCGAGGAGCTCGGCGGCGTCGTTGCGGGTGGCAGTCGTGCGGAGGGCGTCGGCGATCTTGAGCCTCTCGGCCAGGCGGACCGCACGCTCGGTCGCTTCGCCGAGCGTTCCCGACAGGTCGAGCGCTTCGCGCACCGCGGCCTCGGCATCTGCCCCGTTCGGGAACAGCTGCAGGTCGCGCGCTTCGATCGTCTTTCGCTCGCACAGGATGGCGGCACGCTCGAGGCAGTTCTCCAGCTCGCGGATGTTGCCGGGCCACTCGTACGATCGCAGCAGAGCCCGCGCAGCATCGCCGATGCGCAGCCCCGGCTTGCCGAGGTCGCGCGCCAGACGCTGGATGAAGAAATCGGTGAGCGCGTCGATGTCCTGTTTGCGGGCGCGCAGCGGGGGGATCGTCACGGGAAAAACGTTGATGCGGAAGAAGAGGTCCTCGCGGAAGCGGGCCGTCTTCACGTCTTCGGTGAGGTTGCGGTTCGTGGCGCAGACAATGCGCACGTCGACGTCGACCGTCGCGGTCCCTCCGACGCGCTCGAACGTGCGCTCCTGGAGGGCCCGCAGGATCTTGGCCTGCACGGCGGCTCCGAGGTCTCCGATCTCGTCGAGAAAAATCGTCCCGCCGTCGGCGAGCTCGAACTTGCCGATCTGCCGCGCCGTGGCGCCGGTGAACGAGCCCTTCTCGTGGCCGAACAGCTCGTTCTCGATGAGGGTGTCCGGAATGGCGGCGCAGTTGATGGCCACGAACGAACGGTCGCGACGCGGCGAGAGCTGATGGATGGCGCGGGCGAAGAGCTCCTTGCCGGTACCCGATTCGCCCTGCAGCAGCACCGTCGAATCGGTCGGTGCGACGCGCTGGATGGCCTGGGATACCTCGACGATCCGCGGCGACTCACCGATGATCGCCGGCAGCCGGTAGCGCTGCTGAAACTCTTCCTTGAGCAGTAGGTTCTCGTGAATCAGCTCGCGATGCTCGCGGCAGCGCCGCAGCAGCAGGATCAGACGATCGACGTCGATCGGCTTCTCGATGAAGTCGAAGGCGCCGAGCTTCATCGCCTCGACGGCATTCTCGATCGTGCCGAACGCCGTCATCACGATGACTGCACAATCGGGGTCGCTCTCCTTCACCTGCTTGAGGACCGAGATGCCGTCCGCGCCCGGCAGCCGCAGATCGGTGAGCACGGCGAAGTAGCGCCGGCCAGCGGCGAGCGTGCGCATGGCCTCCGCACCGTTCGACGCCACGTCGGCCTCCAGCCCCTCGGCCTCGACCGTTTCCTTCAGCATCAGGGCCAGGGACTCTTTGTCTTCGACGATGAGGAGTTTTTTCATGAAAGCTTGTCATCCCGAGCGTGAGCGAGGAATCTGAGTGGGCGTGGGGTGCGACCAACCTGATTCTTGCGTTCTTCCAACCGCCTCCAAGTCATCGCGCCGCCCTTCCACCCAGATCCCTCGCTGACGCTCGGGATGACAATCTCACAGTCCGAAGTATGCCCGGATCCGCGACCGGATCGTCAGCTCCTCGTCCTTGTCGGATTCGGCGAGGGCGCTGGCGAGATTGTCCCGGCGCTCCGCGACTTTGTGCGAGAGCTGATCTGCCAGATCCGGATGGTCGATCATGATCGGCTGCAGGGCGTGCTTGTCGATCTCGATGGCGGTCACGTCGGTCAGGGCGACGACGTCGGCCGTGCGCACCTCGCCGGTGAGGAGAGCCATCTCGCCGAAGACCGCTCCCTCCTGCAGCTGCGCGACTTCCTTCGTGCCGTTGGTCGCCTCGACGTCCGGCACGCGAATGGAGACGGAGCCCTTGGCGATCACGAACATCGAATCGCCGGCGGCGCCGCGGCGGATGACGGCCTCCCCTTTCCCGAAGAAGTGCACGCCGGCTGCGTCGGCGATGGTCTGGTGCTCGAGCTCGGAGAGCGGCGAAAGCAGCTCGATGTCCTTCAGTTGCCCGAGGATCGTCTGGCGGTCGAGCTCGTGCTGCGCCGCCGGCGGTGTGTACGGCTGGAAGGAGCGGACGGGGAAGGGGATGGAAATCTGGTTTCGGCGCAGCGCATACCAGACGGCACGGCGAATGGCGGCGTCGACGCGGTCGCGCGCGGCGTAATCGCGCGTGAAGTACTTGATCTCGTACGTGATGCCGGAGTCACCGAACGAGCCGATGCGGGCGATGCAGGGAGCGTCGTGCGCGACGCCGTCGATGTGCGAGGCCGCCTGCGTGAGCACGTCGATGGCCGCGGCAGGCGGCACGTGGTAGTCGATGGAGATCGGCAGAACGCGCGCGTTGAGGTTGTGCTTCGGGAAAACTTCGATGCGATCGCGCGCTAGCTGCGAGTTCGGCAGGATGGCGATGCTGTTGTTGAAGGTGCGGATGCGCGTGGCCCGCCAGGTCACCGCTTCGATCGTGCCGATGAAATCGCCTGAGCGCACGACGTCGCCCACGCCGAAGCTGTCCTCGAGATGGAGCGAGATTCCGGCGAAGAGATTGCCGAGGGTGTCCTGAAGAGCCAGGCCGACGATCGCCGCGAGGATGGCGCTGCCGGTGAGAAGGCCGGTGATGTTGAATTTGAAGATCGCGGAGATGATCGACCCGAACAGGACGAAATAGAGGACGATCGAGACCAGATCGCGCAACAACTGCGGGACCGGCGCGCCGCGTCGCCGGCCGGTGATGACGCTGAAGATGAACGTGTCGAAGGCGCGGACGATCAGGAAGATCAGCGGAATCCAGGCCACGAAGCGAAGAAAGTCGAGGTTCTTCCCGAAAACGTCATGAAGATCGCCCAGCTTGGGGATGATCCTGGGGTTCTTGTCGAGGAACCAGTAGAGCGTGAACAGCGCGATGCTCAAAAGCAGCGGGAAGAAGAAACGGGCCCGGTCGGACTGCCGCGTGCGCGCTCGCATCTATTGCCCGCCCGCCGTGCGTCGCTCCCGGGCGATGGCCACGATGTCCCGCACACCCACCAGGAGGTGGATCAGCCCGAATCCCGTCACGAACCCTCGCACGAATGGATTATCGGCCCAGACCGCCACGACCATGTTGTGGTGGAGCACCGGGTTCATCATCCAGACGCGCGTCCACGGAACGAGCGTGAAGAAGATCCCCGCCTCCAGCAGATAAAGCGCGAAAAAGAGCCGTAGCGACATGTGCCGGCGGGATTGTACCCGGCGGGTAGCGGGTAGCGGGTAGCGGGTAGCGGGTAGCGGGTGGCGGGTAGCGGGTAGCGGGTGGCGGGTGGCGGGTAGCGGGTGGCGGGTAGCGGGTGGCGGGTAGCGGGTGGCGGGTAGCGGGTGGCGGGTAGCGGGTGGCGGGTGGCGGGTGGCGGGTAGCGGGTAGCGGGTAGCGGGAGAGGATATTCAGATCTTCTTTCTCCATTCTGGATTCTGGATTCTGCGTTCTGCGTTCTGACTTCCATTTCTTCATTCTCAATTCAGAATTACGGAATTAAGAAAATGGGTCTTCCGGGATTTCCGTGGGTGAGATGGGATTTGGCTTTGACAGCTGGGTTCATGGCTACTGAGTCGATCGTTCGCTGAGCCCCCCACCCCAGCCGTTTGCCGTCCAAGTCGCCAGTGGGGCTTAGTCGAGGCGGCGGAGCCGCCGACATCATTTAGCGGCGGCCGTCAGGCCGCTGTCCGATCGGCCCGACCCAGCGTCCGAGCGCGCGCAGCGCGCGACAGATCCTTCGGTCTGTTTCCCCGGCCTTCTGTCGGGCACCTCGTGCCCTCGTACGCTGATGCGATCGCTTGCTCCGGCGGCCTGACGGCCGCCGCTAAATTCTTACGGCGGCTACGCCGCCTTCAATTCGCCGCTCCGCGGCTCTGCGCCGACACATCAGCCGCTGAAAAGCCGGAAGAGTCTCAATTCAGAATTACGGAATTAAAAAAGTGAATTCAGAACGCAGAACGGAGAATTCAGAATGAAGAAATGATCTGCTCTCTGCCCGCTCGGAAACACGAAGGGCCCCGGTTTCCCGGAGCCCCTACCCGCTACCCGCGACCCGCTTGTCACGGGCGGCGCACGCGTTCGCCGCCACCGCTGCTGCTGTGACCGCCGCCACCGCCACTACTGCTGCTGCGACCGCCGCCACCGCCGCTGCCGCGCGATCCGCTCGACGGCGGAGGCGAGGAGCGCTCGACCCGCGGCGGCGGAGCGGAGGAAGAAGGCGGAGGTGAGTACCGCGGCGCCGAGGCGCGCGGCGGAGGCGAAGAACGCTCCACCCGCGGCGGAGCGCTACCTCCATTCGGATAGACGCGTGCGCCGCCGATGCGGTCGATGATGCGCCGCGGGACGTCGCTGCCGCGGTCGACGGGAGCGGTCGCACGCGGAGTGTTGCTTCTGCCAGCCGGGCGCCCGCGCCAGTCGGCTGCCGGCGCGGCTTCCTGCTGCCGCTGCGGAGCAGGCGCACTGGGGCGCTGCACGCGCTCACGCCACGACGACGGGGGCGGCGGTGCCGTCGAAGGAGCCGGTTCGCGCGCGGGCGGCGGACTGGCCACAACGCCACCTCGATCGACGGTGCCGCTGCCGCTGTTCCCGCTCGGAGATGGCGACTCGCCGCGACGGATCACACCGCCGCTGCTGCTGCCGGTCGACGGAGCGGGCGTCGTGGTGCTGCCGCCGCGATCCCATCGACCCTGAACCGGATCACGATTGATGCGCCCCTCGTTGCCGCCGATCGGAGCGATGTTGCCGCCGCCGATGGGCGCCAGCGGTCCTCCGCCGATCGGAGCGAGGCCGGTGACCGGCGGCGCACTGTTTGCCGGCGGCCGATTCCGAATGACTCGATCGCGCACGGCGACGGAGAGATTGGGATCGCGCCGGATGAACGGCGTCATGTCGGCAGGAGCACCACCGCCGCCACTACCACCACGGCGCACGATGGCGTTGACTGCGTTTGCCGGATCTCTCAGCTCACCGCGCGTGAATCGCGCCGGCACCGGCGAGACCGTGGCCACGCCGCCGCCGCGGCGCAACCGCTCGCGAATGATGTTGACCGTCAGTGCCCCACGATCGACACGCTGCCCGACCATGTGATTCGGATCGACGAACGTCCACGGCCGGTAATCGATGTCGCGGCCCGGAATGTTGCCATACCAGCCGCCGTAGCGATCCCACGGGTTGTGAGAGTACGGCCGGTAGGCCCAGCTGTAGTACGAGCCGAAGCAATCCCACCATCCGGCGGGCGCCCAGCCGATGTAGCCCGGTCCGTACATCCAGTACACCCAGGCCGGCGAATAACCGCTGCCGGGGACCCACACCCAGCCATACATCGAGTCGAAGGCCCAACGGCCGTAGTGATAGGGCACCCAGCCCCACGGCTCGTAGGAAACCCACACCAGGTCGCCGCCGAGACCGTGCATCCATTCGCCGTAGAAGTAGGGGCGCCAGCCGGCCGCCACGCGCGGCCGCCACGCCCAGCTGCTGAATCCGCCGACGTAGATCCAGGAGCCGTTCTGGGCGAGGTCGTAGTCGGCATAGGCGAGCGAGCTGTCGAGATAGCGGCTCGACCCGCTCCCGTAGCGGTCGGCGCGGCGGAGGAACCATCGCTCGAACTCATCGGCATTGACCGAGTCTCGGACCAGGCCGTACATGCCGTTCTCGTCGATGTTCCCCTCCTCGCCGGAGCGAATGCGCGACGTACGCTGCGGCGTCCGTACCTCGACGTCGCCGCCGAACACCACGACTCGGTCGCGGCCGCGGTCGCTCTCGACCGCGTAGATGCCTTCGTCGCTGGCGATGTAACTGGCGTTGTCGGTGTCGAGCCGAACCAGCTCCTGCCCGTAAGAGGTGCGCTGGACGATGACGTGACCGTAGCGAAGCTCGGCGATCGTCTGCGAAGCATTGCCCTCGTAGCTGTCGAGGATCGACCGAAAACGAACGTCAGTCGAGCGATCGAGTGCCAGGACGTTGCCGTCGGACAGCCGGATCTCTGCACGACCGCGCCGGCTCGTGATCACTTCATCGCCCGGAAACACCGGCATGTTGACCCGGACGTCGATTTCGCGACCGTCCTCGGCTTGCCGCACGATCGTTCCGCCGTCGTCGTACGAGAAATACGACTGGCCCCGATCGGCGCGCAGCGGAACCGCCGCGGCCAGGGTGAGAAGGGTGAGGAGGGTGAGTCTTCGCATGATGAACCTCTCGTGATCCGATTGCCCGTGGTGCGTGGAAAGTGCCACCCAATGGATGAGCATTCCGCGTGTGTCTTCAATAACTTAGCACGACTGCAACAGCGCGGGTCTACACCATTGCTCCTCCGCGGAGGACATTGCGTCACCGTTACAGGGCGGACGGGGGAGAACCGAAATTGAAAATTGAAAATTGAAAATTGAAAATGTTCTCAATTTTCAATTTTCAATTTTCAATTTAACGACTACGTCCCCTGTGCGAGGCGATCGGCGAGGACTCGCGGGAAGCCTGCCCGGAGGATCGCGGCCTGCGATTTTTCGATGTCGTAAGGAACGCGAAGAAACTGCACCGTCATCCTTTCGGAATCGAAGATTGCGAACGAGGCCTCGGGGTTGCGATCGCGCGGCTGGCCGACGGATCCGGGATTGATCAGATAACGAATGCCGCGGCGGAGGCGAACGCTCCCACCGTCGCGGATGATCTCGTCGCCAATGCGGCCACGCTCATCGCAGGAGAAGACCACCGGCAGATGGGTGTGGCCGTAGAGGATGACCGGCGCGTCGTGCTGCGCGAAGATCTGCGCGGCATGCGCCTCGTGAAAGACATACTCGTCCTCGTCGAGCGGCGAGCCATGGCAGAGCACGATGTCGCCGATGCGGATCGGGCCGACGGCGAGGTCCTTCAGAAAGCGGCGATTCGGCGGGCTGAGGTGCTCGCGCGTCCAGATGGCCGCGTGCTTGGCGGCGCTGTTGAACCCGAAGCCGTCCTCGAACCCGGCGGCCACGCGGTCGTGATTGCCGCGGATGTAGAGCTTGGGGCCGCGGACGGTGCGCATCATGTCCAGGACCTGGTTCGGCTGGGCACCGTAGCCGACGAAGTCGCCGAGGCAGATCACGCGGCCGAACTTCTTCCGGCGGACGCGGCTCATGACCGTCTTCAGTGCCTCGATGTTCGAATGAAGGTCGCTGACGAGGAGCGCCCTCACCCGCGCCTCCAGGCCCCGCGCGCGCCCTCGAGCACGGCCTTGGGGAGCTCGAGCATGAGCCTCTCGGCGATCTCGGCAGGCGTCTCCTGCTCGCGGACTTCGATGGTGAGGTCGGCGGTCTTGTAGAACTTCACGCGCTGGGAGTAGAGCTCGTGTGCGGCCGCGTCGTCCCGGAACAGCGGACGCTCGCTCCCCTTGTCGCCGCAGCGGGCGCGCAGCAGCGAATAGGGAGCGGAGAGATACACCGACATCCCTTCCGACTGAATGAACTGGATGTTCTCCTCGAACGTGAAGGTGCCGCCGCCGGTGGCGATGATGGCGCTGCCGAGATGTCGCGTGGAATGGAGGATGTCGCGCTCACGCTTCCGGAAGTACGGTTCCCCGCGCTGCGCGAAGAGATCCTTGATCGACATCTTCTCCGCGGACTCGATGAGGTCGTCGAGATCGAAAAACGGCGCCTCCACCCGGTTCGCAAGCTCGCGACCGACCGTGGTCTTGCCGGCTCCCATGAAACCGATCAGGTAGATCTTCATTCGCGGAGGCAAACCATTCTAGCCGGGGGGCCCTTCCACCCGGCCGGTGTGTCGGGGTATCGGGGTGTCGGGTGTTGGGTGTCCGTGCGCGATCGCCTCCTGACACCCGAGACCCGAGACCCGACACCCGGCTGCGTGGCCTGACACCCGACACCCGACTGGGTGGTGGGCGGGTTATCACAAGTCGTCCGACGAGGAAGTATTGAGCGATACGCGATCAGCGCCTGACAGCCGGGAGCCGGCACCTGACACCCGGTGTTAGAATCCGCGCAAATTCCTATGACTGAGCGGAATAGCTGGAGTCACAAAGTCATCGGCTGGTTCGTCGTTCAGGATCAGTCCGGTGAAGCCGCAGCCGAATCCGATCGCACCGATGCCGCCACCGCGCGCCTCCCGGTCGCCGGTCCGCCGCTCAACGTCTTCTCCACTCCCCCGCCGCCCCCCACCGGCGGCAACGTCGAGTTCGACAAGGTCTTCGAAGCGGCAGGAATCGACGGCGAGGCCCGCCAGCGCGTCGGCCGCACTCTCGACCTGCTCAATTCGCTGCCCGCGAACACCGATCCGGCTGCGAAGAAGCAGATCGTGACTGCATCGCTGAAGGCCTTCGCGGTCCCAGTCGACCAGATCATCGAATCGAGCGCCCAGGAGCTGCAGGCGCTCGAGGCGTACATTCGCGCCGGCGCAGCCGACGTCGAAAAAGTCGCGGTCGAAGCCCAGGACCGCATCAAGAAATACGAAGACGAGATCGCCAACCTCCGCACCGTCATGCAGCAACGGGTCGAGGAACAGAACACGGTCATGCACTCCTGCAACGCCCGGAAACTGGAGATCCAGAAGGTCCTGGAGTTCTTTGGTCAGGAGGCTGTGGGCCGTGTGGTGCGCGAATCGCCCAAGCTCCAGGAGCCGCAACCGAACGGCTGATCCTACGTATCTAAGGGGACAACACCATGGGCATGTTTACGCGAATAGGGAATCTCTGGCGCGGCTTCCTTTCCCTCTGGATCTCGGACATCGAAAAAGAGCATCCCGAGATCGCCTACGAGAACGCCATCAACTCGATGGTGACCAAGTACGCGAAGCTCAAGAGCGCCACGGCGGCGATCATCCGCCGGCGCGAAGACCTCGACGAGCGCTACAAGAAGACGACGGCCGATCTGGCCCAGGCCGAGGCGGAGCTCAATACCGCCGTTGAGACGAATCAGGACGACCTGGCCCTGGTGCTGATCCAGAAAAAGAACCAGCTTGCCGCCGACGCCGCCGAGCTGAGAACCGACATGGGATCGGCTCATGCCGATGCGGAATCCGCCAAGACTTCGCTGATCGGCGTACAGTCGGAGATCCGCAAGCTCAAAGCGGAGCGCGATTCGATGCTCGCCAAGATGCAGTCGGCGCAGGCGCGGCTGAAGATCCAGGAACAGCTCGACGGCCTGTCGGTCGACGAGGAAGTGCGCGCTCTCGACAACGTCCGCAACCACATCAAGAACACCATCGCTGAAGCGAATCTGACCCAGGAGCTGGCGGGCTCCTCACTCGACGCACGCCTGGCCTCTCTCAGGAACCAGGTCGGCGACGTGCAGGCCAAGCAGGAGCTCGAAGCCATCAAAGCGCGCCGTGCTGCCGCCCAGCAGCAGGCGCAGAAGACCATGTAGGTCCACACGAAGTGCTGAGTACTGAGTGCTGAGTACTGAGTGGGTCGCAAGGCCTGCCGCTTCCGACTCAGTACTCAGCACTCAGTACTCAGCACTCCGAATCCGTCCAAGGTCCAAATTAACAACCAAGGGGGGGTATGACCATGCGTCTCACTCCGTTCGCCAAGTTCTTCATCACGCTCGTCGTGGTAGTGGTCGTCGGCTACGCCGTCTACCAGCGCAAGGGAAGCGACATTCGTAAGTGGGCCACCGGAGCCGACAAGGCCGCAGCCGTTGGCGGAGCCGCCGCAGGCGCCGTGTCGTCCCACGATTTCGATGCTCTCAAGAATGCACCCGCCGATCCAGGCCGCAACGCCGGATCGACAGGCGTTTCGCCGGTGAGCCTCTCCACGACCGGCAAGCTCGATCGCCCGCTCGTGGTGGCCATCAACACCTGGGCCGGTCACGCGCCCGGCATCGTCTTCAACAACGGCCTCGATCCGAACGACGGCTCGATGTATCGCCGCAAGTTCGGAATGGACGTGAAGTTCGTCCTGATCGAGGACCCGGCCGCCAAGCTGGCGGCGTTCCGCAAGGGCGACGTCGACATCATGTGGGACACGGTCGACAACTGGGCGCGTGAGGCTTCCATCCTCGCCGAGCAGAACCAGCCGGCCAAGTCGATCATCATGCAGGACTGGTCGCGGGGCGGCGACGGCATCGTCTCGCTGGCCTCGATCAAGTCGATCGAAGACCTCAAGGGCCACAAGATCGCCTGCACGCAGTTCACGCCCTCGCACTTCCTGCTCCTCTATCTGCTCTCCCAGTCCGGCCTTTCGGCCGATGACCGTGCGACCGTGGAGAAGAACATCGTCTTCACGCAGGACGCTCCCGCCGCGGCGGCCATGTTCAAGGCCAAACAGGTCGACGCCGCCGTGACCTGGGAACCGGATCTTTCCGCGGCAGTGACGGCGCGCGGCGACGAGGCCCATGTGCTCGTCTCGACGACCGCAGCCACCAACATCATCGCCGACACGCTCATCGCCCGTCAGGACGTCATCGATAAGGCGCCCGAGACGATCCGCGACTTCGTCCAGGGATGGTTTGCGGGCATCGACATGATCAAGAACGACCCCACGATGGCGTACAACGTCGTCGGGAAGGCTCTCAAGCTCGACGCCGACACCGTCTCCGGCATGCTCTCCGGTCTGAAGCTCACCCCGTATGCCGATAACGCCCAGTTCTACGGCCTGACCGGCGGCAAGGCGCACTTCGAGACGCTCTTCGACACCGCCTTCATCATCTGGCGCAAGAAGGGCCTGGTCACGCGTCCCGTGGAGGCGGCCAACTACGCCGACTCGCGCTTCGTCTCCTCTCTGGCCCCCGAATACCCCGGTCAGAAGGTCGAAGAGCCGAAGCTCGCCGCGAAGGCTCCTTCGACCAGCGATCGCGCCATCATCAACAAGCAGATCCAGATCCACTTCACGCCTGGCTCGGACGAAATCATGCCGGGCTCGTTCTTCGTCCTCGACGCGCTGGGCGACACCATGACGTCGTTCGGCAACACCTATCTCCGCGTCGAAGGAAACACGGACATCACCGGATCGGCGGCCAAGAATCTCACGCTCTCCGAGCGGCGGGCGCTGGCGGTCAAAAATTACATCCTGAAGACGTTCCCGAACATCGACGCGGTGCGCTTCCAGACCATTGGCCACGGAGCCGCGAACCCTGTCGCCGACAACGCCACCGAGGCCGGACGCCAGCTGAATCGGCGGACGGATATCAAGGTCGTACTCGCTTCGAAGTAGCCTGACCAAGCGGGTAGCGGGTAGCGAGTAGCGGGTAGGCCCGCCCTCCCCTACCCGCTACCCGCTACCCGCTACTTGCTACCCGCTCAAATGAAAGCTTCCATCTGGTCCATCCGCCAGCCGTTGCCCCGGAGCATGGCTCTCGGGCTCGGCTTCGTCATGCCGATCCTCGTGCTGGCCCTCTGGTGCGGCGCGAGCTACGGCGGCCTCGCTCCGGAGGACTTCCTCCCTTCGCCGAGCGAAGTCGTCCGCGGGACGCTGCAGCTGTTTTTCCAGTACGACCTGGCGGGAGCGATCCTGATCTCCACGCGGCGAATCGTGCTCGCGTTCGCGCTGGCGTCGGCCCTGGCGCTTCCGCTCGGGATCCTGATGGGCGCCTTTACGCCGATCCACCAGATCTTCGAACCGATCATGTCGCCGCTGCGCTACATGCCGATCTCGGCATTCATCCCCCTGCTGATCCTCTGGTTCGGCATCTACGAAAGCCAGAAGGTGGCCTTCCTCTTCCTGGGCGTCTTTGTCTACCTGCTGCCTGTGGTCGTATCCGCGATCCGCACCGTGCCCGAGGAGCTGGTACAGACCGGGCTGACGCTGGGCGCCTCCAGGCTGCAGGTCGTACGGACGATCCTCGTGCCGGCCGCCCTGCCCGAGATCTTCGACTCGTTCCGGGTGATGAACGCCATTTCATGGACGTACGTCATCCTGGCCGAGGCCGTGAATCCGAGCGGTCTCGGATACATGGTGGAGCTGGCGCGCACGCATCAGAAGTCGTCGTGGTCGTTCGCCGGGCTGATCGTCATCGGCGGGATCGGTTTGATCACGGACCAGATCATCCGGACGATTTCGGCCATCCTCTTCCGGTGGCGTGAGGTCGAAGCATGACCGACAAGCGCGAAGCTCAGGCCGAAAAGCAGGGAGAGCCGGGCACCGTCGCCGTCGACGTCGGGCGCGAACAGGCGAAGGGCACGTACAAGCCGCAGCTCACCGAGAAGGTCCCGAAGCTCCGCATCCACGACCTCGGGATCACTTACGTCGACCGCCATGGCCGCGCAACCGAAGCGGTCAAGGAGGTCTCGCTCGACATCCTCGACAAGCCGGGAGTGGGCGAGATCGTGGTCTTCCTCGGCCCGTCCGGCTGCGGAAAATCGACGATCCTGAAGGCTGTGGCCGGCCTGCTGCCGCCGACGAGAGGCGAGATTCTTCTCGACGGCGTTCCTGTCACCACTGTCGGTCGCGATCGCGGAATGGTCTTCCAGACCTACACGTCGTTCGCCTGGCTGACGGTGCGCGACAACGTCGAGTACGGGCTGAAGCTGCAGGGCATACCTGCGGGTCGCCGGCACGAGATGTCCGAAAAGTACCTGCAGTCGGTCGGGCTGGCGGAGTTCGCCGATCGCTATCCGAAGGACCTCTCCGGCGGGATGAAGCAGCGCGTGGCCATTGCCCGAACGCTGATCAACAAGCCGAAGGTCGTGCTGATGGACGAGCCTTTCGGCGCGCTCGACCCGCAGACGCGATGGGGCATGCAGAGTCTTCTCCTCGACGTCTCTCGGACCGAAGACAACACGATCCTGTTCGTCACGCACGACGTCTCGGAAGCCGTCTACCTCGCGGACACGATCTACGTGCTGGCCGGCCGTCCCACTCACATCCTGCATCGGGTCGACGTCCCGTTCTTCACCAATCGGGACATTTCCCTGAAGTCGGCTCCGGAGTTCCGGGCCATTGAAAAGCAGTTGCTCGACCTTCTGTACGCGCCTTCCTCATGACCGACCTGCCGCACGGAGCCTGTGTGGTCCGTGGGAGAATGGCACTGTGGGCACTGCCTCGAAACCGCCGACGATGATTCCGCGAGCGACTCCGCAGAAGCCGGAGAGCTCGGTCTCGAAGGCGATCCGCGAGACGGCCACCGACGCGGTGAAGGACGCGGTCTTCGAGAAGCGGCCCTACCTGAAGCTCGCCTTCAACAATCCTTACAACCTCTCCCTGCTCGTTGGAGGCCTCGCCGCATCGGTCCTGACGATGAATCCCATTCCGGCACTGCTCGCGGTCGGCGGTGAGGCGCTCTGGCTTCTCCATGCGCCCGACTCCTCCGCTCTCCGGCGCCTGCTGTGGGACCCGCGGCTGGAGAAGATCCGCCTGGCGGTCGAGCAGGAAGAACGCGCCGAGAAGATGAAGGACATCACCGACCAGGAACGCGGACGCGTGGAAGAGCTCGTGAACAAGCAGCAGCAGATCAATCACCTGGCCGCTACGAACCCGTCTTTCACCGGTGAGCTGCTCCGGACCGAGCTGGCGAAGATGCACCGGCTCATCCAGTCGTTCCTCGAGCTGACGCTGACGTGCTCGCGTTACCAGCGCTATCTGCAATCGGTCGACATCAGCTCCCTCGATCGCGACCGCCTGCGCTGGCAGCAGCTCACCGACGCGCCCAAGACCCCCGACGCCGAACGCGACATCGCGAAGAAGAACCTGGCCGTCATCCTCAAGCGCATCGAGAAGCTTCGCGAGATCCGCGACTACCTGGGCGTGGCCCGCGGCCAGCTCGATCTGATCGAGAACTCGTTCCAGCTGATCTCCGACCAGATCGTGACCATGGAGTCTCCGAACCAGCTCTCCGGCCAGCTCGACGACCTGCTCGACGGCGTCGAGTCGATCAAGCAGACGGCCATCGACACCGAGAAGATCCTCAACGCGGTGGAGGTATAGCGAAGGATGCCGAGTGCCCGCCTGCTACCTGACTGGGCCGACGATCTCCGGCGCCGCTATCTCCGTGGCGAAGCCTCCATCTTCATCGTCCACGGCAACGTCTACGACGTCGTGCTGTGCGACGGCCGGGTCCTGACGCTCACCGATTTTCTGGGGAACGTGCTCCTGCGCGAGTCCAAGGAGACGATCGCCGTTTACAACGTGGCCACCGGCGTCCGGTTCCTGAAGCGCGGCAAGGACGTCGAGAATCTCGAGGACCTCGTGCTCGGGACCGAGAAGCCGCGGATCCTCGGCGCACTCGAGCGCATGCTCATCGGCAGCAGCCGTGGCGCGGTCATTCTCGAGTACGCCGAGTCCATCGCCCCGGCCGGCGATCCGAACTTCCAGAGCGAGAGCGACCGCGCCGCTGTCGTGACACTGCACCGCTGGTCGTTTCTCCCGGAGATCGAGCGGAGCGACAACGTCGTCCTGCTGATCTCCGAGAATCTCAGCGAGCTGGCGCCGAAGCTCGTCTCCAATCCGAAGGTCGCCGTGGTGGAAGTGCCCATGCCCGACCTGGAAACGAGGAAGACCGCGGCGCGCACGGCCGATCCGCGGCTCAGCGACAAGGACATCGAGCGCTACACGGAGATCACGGCCGGCCTGAAGGCGATCCAGATCCTGTCCATCCTCACGCCGCCGCCGACGAGCGAAGAGGAGGCGCGGGAGCGCGAGGCGTTCATCGCCAGGATTCTCACCGGCCCCGACGCGCAGCAGCGCGCGAAGAAACTGGCTGCCCTCACCGCCGGCCTCACGCCCGACGAGATCACGAAACTGCTCGCTCCTGGAGGGACGCCGGTCCCCGCGGGCGATGACCTGCAGGAGCGCGGCCGCCGCGAAGCGGATGTGCTCATCGCCCGCCGCAAGCGGGAGATCCTGGCGCGAGAGTGCTTCGGGCTCGTCGAGTTCCTCGAGCCTGAGCACGGCTTCGAGGTCGTCGGCGGGATGGACGAGGTCAAGAAGGACCTCATGGTGATCGCCCAGAGCATTCGCGAGGCGCAGACGGCGCGCGTCCCCATGGGCATTCTCTTCACCGGACCGATGGGAACGGGCAAGACCTTCGTGGCCGAGGCCTTCGCCAAGGAATGCGGCCTGACCACGATCAAGCTCAAGAACTTCCGCTCGAAATGGGTCGGCGCGACGGAGGGGAACCTCGAAAAGATCCTCAACGTCGTCCGCGCCATCGGGCAGGTGGTGGTGATCGTCGACGAGGGCGATCGGGCCTTCGGCAACACCGATGGCGAGGGCGACGGCGGTACCTCCTCGCGAGTGATCGCCAGGATCAAGGAGTTCATGTCGGACACGTCGAACCGGGGCCGGATTCTCTTCCTGGTGATGACGAACCGTCCGGACAAGCTCGACGTGGACCTCAAGCGTGCCGGGCGCCTCGACCGAAAGATCCCGTTCCTCTATTCGCAGACCGCCGAGGAAGTGGAGAACGTGGCCAGGGCTCTGGTGCGGAAGAACCGCATCGTCACGGACGTGAAGTTCGAGTCGATCCGCGGCGATTTCTCGAACCGGCTCGTCGGATACTCCAACGCCGACGTCGAAGCCGTCATCCTGATGGCCAACGACGATGCCGCGCGCGACAACGCCGCCTCAGTCACTGCCGAGCGGTTCACGCGCGCCGCCGCAGACTACTTCCCGAGCCGCGACACCGAGCTGCTCGAATACATGGAACTGCTGGCCGTTTTCGAGGCTTCCAGCCGGCGCCTGCTCCCGCCCAAGTACGCCGGCATGACGCCCGAAGAGCTGGATGTGCGGTTGCGGCATCTACGGGCAGTCGTCGGCTCGCGGCGTTAGGCCACGAGAGCGGATTTCACGGCTGATAGCTCGTGGGCTTGCGCCCCCACCACAGAGGCACAGAGAGCACAGAGCAGGCTCGCTGCGCTCGCCCGCAACCCAAATGCTGTCGGACGCTACGCGCCCTCGATCATTTACTGCGTGTCCCGGTCCGGCGGCCTCACGGCCGCCGCTAAATGATGTCGCCGGCTTCGCCGGCTTTGTTCGTAGCCGACCGGGGCACTCGGCGAAACGAGGCCCGCACAACCAGGAGGATCCCGACTCTTCGGTCAGGGCAAAAACAGGCGTCGTAGCCGACGAAACAATTTTGCGGCGGCCGTCAGGCCGCCCTGGAGTTTGGACGTCTGGTGGCTAGGCGTTAGCAGCAGCGACGAGTTGGAATGGTGTTGTGGCAAAGGGGGGCGGCGAGATTTGGGGTTCGTTGATCTGCTTGCGG
>JAJXWV010000048.1 GCA_021781455.1 Acidobacteriota bacterium
CGAGCGGCCTGCCGGATTCGGTGACGACGATCTCTGGCGGAGTTTTGTCGATCGTAAATTCGAAGGCTGCGTTCGTCACCAGGCCGACGGCATCTTCCGCGCGAATGGCCAGCGCGTGCTTCCCCTCCGTCGCAATCGCACTCCCCAGAACGTAGGTCGCTCCGTCGAGTGAGGCCGCGACGGTCACTGCAGTTACATCCTTCGCACTGATGTCGAGGACGACATCGCGACCGAAGAACGCGCCGCTCGCTACCGGCTTGCCCGACTCGCTAAACACGATCTCCGGCGGGCTCTTGTCGATCGTCAGCTCGAACGCAGCCGTCGCCACGAGACCGACCGCATCCTCCGCCCGGACCGCCAGCACGTGCTTTCCCTCGGCACTAATCGCTGTCCCGGCGCTGCACGGAGTCGTATCGAGCGTCGCTGTGATCTTCAGCGGCGTGAGGTCCGTCGCCGTGATCTCCGGCGCGACGTCGCGGCTGAACAGTGCGCCGCTGACGAGCGGCCTGCCGGATTCGGTGACGACGATCTCTGGCGGAGTTTTGTCGATCGTAAATTCGAAGGCTGCGTTCGTCACCAGGCCGACGGCATCTTCCGCGCGAATGGCCAGCGCGTGCTTCCCCTCGAGCGCGATCACCGTTCCCGAAACGTACGGCACGCCGTCGACCGTCGCGCTGACGTTAACCGTCGTGTGATCGACCGCGCTGATCACGAGCACGACGTCGTGGCCGATGAACGCGGCGATCGGTTTTTCGGAGTCGGTGACCGAAACCTGCGGCGGCGTCCTGTCGATGGCGAGCTCGATCGGCCCGATGCTCGTCACGAATCCCACCGCGTCTTCGGCGCGAATCGACAGCGAGTGCCGTCCCTCCGCCGAGATCACCGTGCCGGGCGTGTACGGCTTGTCGTCGAGAGTCGCGGTGATTGTGGGAGTCGTGTGATCGATCGCCGTGATCACCGGCAGCACGTCTCGGGAGAACGCGCTTCCGCTCGTGAGCGCCGCGCCCGACTCGGTGACTGTCACCCGCGGCGGGCTTTTGTCGATGACGATGACGAGCTCCGCATCGGCCGCTTTTCCCGAGGCGGTCTCGGCATGAGCGTGGAGGACGTGACGGCCTTCGCCGCTGATCGGAGCGAGCGATTCGTAATTCGCTCCGTCGAGCGTCGCCGAGATCGTCGCCGGCGAATCCGATGACACGGTGATCTCGATCCGCGCGTCGCGACCGAACACGGCCGGAGTGCTCGCATCGAGGCTTGCTCCCGATTCGCGGAACTCGATCGCCGGAGTGGACGTGTCGGCGGGCGATCTGGCGTAGAGATCGTCGACGTAGACCTCGCCGGCCGCAGACCAGATCCCGATCCGGCCGGCTGTCAGTCGCGCCGGCGACGCGTCGCGCACGGCGATGGAAAACTCCGCCGGCTCGGCGGTCCCATCGGCCCAGAAGCGGGCGCGGATCGTCGTCGCGCAGCCGACGTCTTCCACCGTGATGAAGAAGCGAGTCCAGCGATTCGCGTCGGGCGTGAAGCCGCTGTCGACAGTGCCCGCAGGCGACGCGGATGGCGGACAACTCTCCGTCCGCACCGCCCGGCGGCGGCCGCCTCCGACGGACCTGTAAAACTGCATCGTCGGCTGAAGTGCCGCAGGCTGCTTCCACAACCCGACGAGGTAGTACACGTCTGAATCGGGCTGCGACGAGAAGAACGTGAACCCGACGAGTGCGCCGGCAGCGGTTCGGAGAAAGCGCCCGCGATAGTCGAAGCGCCCCCTGCCGCTGAACTCCTTCGTCGTCAGCGTCGCGAAGCGGCCGGACGGCGGCGTCATTCCTTGGTCGAGCGAGCCCTTCAGGCCGTAGACGGTGTTGTGCGGATCAAACGGATCCGGCCAGGTCGAGAACTGCGACGGAGACGACTCGCTCCACCCCGGCGGCTTCGCCTGCGCGCCGAAGCTCTGGAAATTCTCGTGAACCTCGACGAGCGTCTGTGCGGTGACGGCTGCGGCACAGAGGAAAGCGACAACGATCGCGAAAAGGTGCCGATACCTCGATGTGCCGCCGGCGGACATCGTTCATCCGCCTCAGCGACGGCCCTTCGGGTGGTCGAGCGCGTCCGATTCCTTGGCCAGCCGCAGCAGGCGCGACTCGACCCTGCTGCCGCCAACCGGCATCAGCAGCGCGTCGGGCGGGATCGTCTGGCTGTCGACTCGGATCACCGCGTCGCGGCTGGTCAGCGTCTCTCCGTCGACCGTGAACGTCACGATCACTTCGGCCGGCAGGCCGAAGGTGGATGCGCTGCTCGATGCACCGTTGACCGTGGCCGATGCGACGCGATCAGCCGACGCGGCCAGGATCACGTCGTGAATGTCCGTGTGTGCAGCCGGATAGGCGGCGCCGATCAGCGCTTCGAGCGCGTCACGAGTGAGCGGCACCGTACGATCGACGGCCACCTCGACGTGCCGCTTGACGCCGCTCGTCTCGTCGTCCGTTTCGAAGACCTCCAGCGGATGCCCGGCGGCCGAGAGACGTGCGCCGCGGGCATGCGGAACCGGCGCGACCGACGTGCCGCTCACACGAGCGGAGCGGGCGTTCGCGAGATCTGCGAGAGAGGTACGGCTCCAGACCAAGGCCGTTCGGTCGATCTCGATCAATTCCGATGCTGCGTAATCGATGATGACGACGCGATCGGCACCGCGCATGCTCACCACGCGATTGCCGGAGCAGTATTCGTCGACTGTGACGGTCGTCTGCGCGATCGGGTCCTCGATGGTGCGGACGATGTGCAGCGGGTTCGGGAAAAGTGCGGCGGCCCCTGCGGAGCCGGCGACGAGCGCAAACGCGGCGCCGAGCCGCGTCACGCGACGGCGAAGCCTGTCCCTCTCCATTCGATCCGGACTTCCTTCCCTCTGCCTGGGTGGAAACGAATCGTTGGACCGTATCCCCCGATTCGCAGAGAGGGAACGCCGATCTGTGCCAGATTCTGGCGGGCCGTGCCACGCGTCGTCGGCTTTACATGCGGCAGTGATCGGTATCGCCTGACGAGACCGAGCACAAACAGGCTGTTTAGGGTCGCAGGGACGCGCAGCAGCGCGTCCGCAGCTCTCGTCGTCTCCCCCCTCCGGGGTTGCGGACGCGCTGCTGCGCGTCCCTGCGCAGAGGCTGCTCGTGGCCTCGCGACCCTCAACGGTACAATGCCCTGCGCCCAGGAAAGAGAGACTGAATGCGCGAGCTTTATCCGGCCATCGAACCGTTCGACAGCGGCTTCCTCCAGGTTTCCCCCATCCACAAGATCTACTACGAGCAGGTCGGCAATCCCGCCGGCAAGAAGGTCGTCCTCTTCCACGGCGGCCCCGGCGGCGGCCTCGATCCCGAGTACCGGAGCTATTTCGATCCCAAGCTGTGGCACGTCATCCTCTTCGACCAGCGCGGCTGCGGCAAGAGCACCCCCTTCGCCGAGCTGCGCGAGAACACCACCTGGGACCTCGTCGCCGATGCCGAGCGCATCCGCACTCACCTCGGCATCGACAAGTGGTTCGTCTTCGGCGGCAGCTGGGGCAGCACCCTGGCCCTCGCCTATTCCGAGTCTCATCCCGACCGCTGCCTCGGCCTGATCCTGCGCGGCATCTTCCTGCTGCGCCGCAAGGAGCTGCTGTGGTTCTACCAGGAAGGAGCGAACGCGATCTTCCCCGACGCCTGGGACAAGTACATCGAGCCGATTCCGCCGGTCGAGCGCTTCGACTTCATGAGCGCCTACTACCGGCGACTAACCTCACCCGATGCCGAGACACGCGCGACCGCAGCGAAAGCGTGGTCGATCTGGGAAGGGAGCACGAGCAAGCTCTTCACCGATCCCGAGCTGATCGAGCACATGGGCGGAGAGGAGTTCGCGGATGCCTTCGCACGCATCGAGTGCCACTACTTCGTGCACGGCGGCTGGTTCCGCACCGACACCCAGCTCCTCGACGACGTGCCAAAGATCGCGCACCTGCCGGCCGTCATCGTGCAGGGTCGCTACGACGTCGTCTGCCCGATCATGAGCGCGTGGGACCTGCACAAGGCGTGGCCGAAAGCGAAGCTCGTCATCATCCCCGACTCCGGCCACAGCATGAAGGAAGTGGGAATCCGGAGCGCGTTGATCGAAGCCACCGACGCATTCGGGAAGGGATAGGACTGCGGGCATCCCTGCCCCCAGTCTTGCAATTTTGTCATCCCGAGCGGAGCGAGGAATGACAAGTGTCAGAACCGTTCACCGGTCACTGACCACCATTCGCCGCCCACACGAGGACGACCGCGGCCGCTCTCCGTATCTTTCGCTCGAACCACAGCGAAGGAGCTGTCATGGAAGCGAAGATCGACCAATCCCCGGTGATGATGCCCACGGCCATCAGCCATGGACCTGCAGTCCTCGTCCTGACCGTGATCATGGGCGGCGTGGAAACTCACGGTATCTCTGTTGTGCGATACCGCTGCGCTCGCCGGGAGTTTTGCGGCTGATCGGGACGGTAGGGATGCGCAGCAGCGCGTCCGCAGCTCTCGTCGCCGCCCACCCCCGGGGTTGCGGACGTGCTGCTGCGCGTCCCTACGGTGGGGGGCCAACAGGCGATAATTGGAGCGTGAAACGATCGTGGCCTTTCCTTCTTCTGCTCATCGCGAGTCCATCCTCCGCTCAACCGCCGCTGCGCGATGCCGTCACTGCGTACGAGCACCAGCAGGCGCCGGCGATCCTCGAGGAGATGCGCGCTTTTCTGGCCATTCCGAATGTGGCCAGCGACGCGCCCAACATCGCCCGGAACGCGGAGCTGCTCGCAGCGATGATGCGGCGGCGCGGCATCGAGACGCGGCTGCTTCGCGTCGAAGGAGCCCCTCCCGTCGTCTTTGGTGAGCTCCGCACGCCCGGCGCCACGAAGACGATCGCGCTCTATGCGCACTATGACGGGCAGCCGGTCGATCGATCCCGCTGGACAGGCGACCCATGGACGCCGCTCCTGCGCACGGATCTCGTGGAGCGCGGCGGAAAGGAAATACCGTGGAAGGAGGCCGTTGCCGCGCCCGATCCGCAGTGGCGCCTCTTCGCGCGATCGGCGAGCGACGACAAGGCTCCGATCATGGCCATGCTGGCCGCGCTCGACGCGCTCCGAGCTTCCGGCCGCACGCCCGGCTTCAACCTGAAGTTCTTCTTCGAAGGAGAGGAGGAGGCCGGGTCGCCTCACCTCCAGCGCTACCTCACGGACCATCGCGACCTCCTCGGTGCCGACCTCTGGCTGATCTGCGACGGTCCCGTCCATCAGAGCGGCCGCCTTCAGCTGTACTTCGGAGCCCGCGGCGTGACCGGCGTCGACCTGACCACGTATGGCGCGACCCGTCCGCTGCACAGCGGCCATTACGGCAACTGGGCGCCCAACCCGGCGGTCGCCCTGACGCACATCATCGACTCGATGCGCGACGAGAACGGCCGGATCCTGATCGACGGCTGGTACGACGATGTCCGGCCGCTGACCGCGGCGGAGAAGGAAGCGCTCGCTGAAGTGCCTCCCGTGGAGGATCAGCTGCGCGATGAGCTGTCGTTAGGCCGGACGGAAGGCGACCGGCCGCTGGCGGAGCTAATCACGCGCCCGGCGTTGAACGTCCGCGGAATCCGCGCCGGAAACGTCGGAGCCCAGGCGGCCAATGCCATTCCGACCGAGGCCACGGCCTCGATCGACTTCCGCCTCGTGCCGGACGAGACTCCCCGGCGCGTCGAGCAGCTCGTCGAGGCGCACCTTCGCAAGCTCGGATACACGATCGTCCACGACACACCCGACGCGAAGACGCTCCGCACGAACGCACGTGTCGTGAAACTGGCGTGGGAGGCCGGTTATCCATCGGCACGCGCGCCGATGGATGATCCCGAGGTTCTTGCAGTGCAGCGGCGAATCGAGGCGATCACCGGCCAGTCGCTCATCAAAATGCCAACCCTCGGCGGCAGTGTCCCGCTGTATCTCTTCTTCGACCTGCTGCACTCGCGCGCCGTGGGCCTCCCGATCGTGAACTACGACAACGACCAGCACGGCGCGAACGAGAACCTTCGGCTGAAGAACCTCTGGGACGGCATCGAGGAGTTCGTGGGCGTGTTTGCGAAGGCACCGTAGGGAATCGTGTGCGGCGCATCAGCTGTGGCAACTCCTCGGCGCTGTGCTACTCGCCGGCCGCGACGGCATAACGAGGGGGCTCGCGTTCTGTCACAAGGCACTGATGCTGATTCAATAGGAATGGCTCTTCAGGATATTCAGTGGGTCCGGCAAAATTTCGAAGAGGGCACTCCCGCCGCGGATCGGTAGGAGTTAAGGCGGCGTAGCCGCCGTAAGAATTTAGCGGCGGCCGTCAGGCCGCCCTGGAGTTTGGACAAATTATATGTAGGTCGGTTACAGGCGTTGCCAGACCTACGCAGATCTGCTACCCTCGTCCACGGAGGTGGCCCTTGGACGAGAAAGAACGAACCACACTGCGCGCCATCGTTCTCGACGCGATCAGTACGTCACTGGAAGCA
>JAJXWV010000026.1 GCA_021781455.1 Acidobacteriota bacterium
TCCGCAAGCAGATCAACGAACCCCAAATCTCGCCGCCCCCCTTTGCCACAACACCATTCCAACTCGTCGCTGCTGCTAACGCCTAGCCACCAGACGTCCAAACTCCAGGGCGGCCGTCAGGCCGCCGGAGCAAGCGATCGCATCAGCGTACGAGGGCACGAAGTGCCCGACAGAAGACCGGGGAAACAGACCTAGGATCTGTCCCGCGCTGCGCGCGCTCGGACGCGGGGTCGGGCCGATCGCACGGCGGCCTCACGCCGCCGCTAAATTCTGTCGGCGGCTCCGCCGCCTCGACAAAGCCCCACTGGTGACCTGGACGTCAGACGGCTGGGGTGGGGTGCTCAAGAACGATCGACTCAGTAGCCTTGAACCCAGCTGTCAAAGCCAAATCCCATCTCTCCCACCGAAAACCCGGAAGAGCCATAGGAAATATGAAACGTAGCCACGCGGCGATTGCCAGTGCCCTCTCAAACGATTGTGCCGATTCTTATGCTCGCTTTAACTGGAGCATTACTTAGAGAGGCTCCCGGCCTCGGCGCCGATAACACGGATCGTTCTGCTCCTGGGAGTGATCCCCACAAATGATGCGACGCTTAGCTCCTGTCGATCACCGTGCTCGTTCAGTACTTGATGATCCAGTAGACCGCAACATTCGCTGGCCGTGTCTCGGAGTCGCCGCCGCCGGTGATTGTCGACGTTTGCCGTGCCCATGTATGGCAGGGTCACAAACCCCGGATCGCCCTTGTCGCCTTTCGAACCCTGCAGGCCTTGCAGGCCCGTGTCGCCCTTAGGACCAGCCGGACCAACACCGCCTTGCGGGCCGGTCGGACCCTCTGGCCCTTGCGGGCCTGTACCGTTCGTTCACGTCGAGCCGTTGTAATACCAGAGTGCACCCGCCAGATCGACATACAACTCGCCGGCGCCATGATCGCCGTCCGTCGGCGCGCCCGCGGTACTTCCGGGGAGGAATCTCAACGGAATCGCACCGCGAGCCACAACGCCGAGCGTCCGCCGCGCGCATCGACCGCAATGGCACGCGGATCACTCGCCAGGGCGAGAAGACCTGTCGCGTAATTCGAAACCTCAGCACGCACACCAACGCCGCCCTGGTTGGGCGAAAAGCCCTTTACGCCCGTGCCGCCGAAGCCCAACACGCCGGATCCGTTGTCACCACCGGCGCCACGGATGCCGACGGAATCCGACCCCGGCCAGGGATCCGAGTTGACGATCTCGAATACGGCCTTGCCGGAATTCTGGAGGGTTGCTGTGAACGGAAGCAAGACGGTGCCCTGCGGCCCTGCCGGCCCCGTCGGCCCGGGCGGACCCCCCGGTCCTGCCGGACCTTGCGGTCCCAGACCGTTCGTCCATGTTCTGCCGTCGAAGTAGTAAAGCGCACCCGTGCTGTCGATGTAGACCTCGCCGGGCTGGTGGCCGGACGTCGGAAGCAGCGCGGCTTCGACAAAGAGCATCCGCGAGCTCGTCGGATCGGCATTGCGGCAATCGATCGACAGCCCCCGCGGGCTCGAGCTGGCGCTCATGCGCCCCTCCGGGAAACGCCCCTATACGCTTCTCGCGTCGCCGATCCACACGCGGCTGTCTATCGGGCATTCCACCAGGGTATTGGTTCTGATCACCGATACCGATCGGGAGATTCCGCAGGCGGCGGACACGTTACGCGCGATCTACTCTCTCTCTCGGTCCGAGGCCGCCCTGGCGATCGCATTGTGCGAAGGACATACGCTGAAGGAAATCGCGTTTGCCCGCAGCGTGTCGATCAACACGATACACACACAGCTTGCGAGCGTGCAGCGGAAGGTCGGGGCGAATCGCCAGACGGAGATCGTCTCGGTGCTGCTGCGCGGTCCGCTCGGCATCATGCGGGGCGAGCTCCCCCGCCAGTAGCCGGCCCGCCCGGGCCGGATCGGCGCGCGCCACGACAACGCTTTCGAGCCACAAGAGACGAGTGCCACCAACCCGCGGGAACCGTGTGCCAAACGATGACGATCTCGCGCCGGCTCTTACAGCGCCAGCCACACAAGATCGAGGAAGGCCTTGAGCATCCGACCCGTCAGGCCCCAGATCTCGTAGCGCCCGTAATGGTAGAAGTACGCGGGATAGTGGCGCGTGCGGAAAGGGACGTAGCGGACCTCCGGATTGCGCTCTTCCAGCAGCGCCTCGATCGGTACTTCGAATACCTCCACGACCTCGCTCTGCTGCAGCACGTACTCGACGCGGTCGTGAACGACAGCGGCGAACGGCGCCACGAGAAAGCCGCTGTTGGTGATCACGTCGTCGAGGCGCCCGATCAGCTCGACCGTCCGCGGCGGGATCCCCACCTCCTCCTCGGCTTCACGAACGACCGCGGCTTCGAGCGTCTCGCCGCTCTCCACTGCGCCGCCGGGAAAGGCGATCTGCCCGGCGTGCGCGGCGAGCTTGTCGGAGCGCTGCGTGAAGACGAGCGACCAGTCGCCGTCGCCGCCACGCACCAGCGGGATCAGCACCGCAGCCCGGCGAAACTGCGGGGCGTCGATCTCGATGGCTGGACGTGCTGCGGCGATGGCGCGAAGCCGCGCCAGGGCAGCATCGTCGAATCGCCTCACAACGCGATCTCCGCCGCCGCCCACGGCTTCGGGTCGACCGTGGGAATGCCCTGCAGTCCGTCGTAAAGGCGGAGCGAGCAGCGGCCGCTCCGGCCGAGGACCGGAAACGTAAGTGTGGCCGTGGCGCCGGGAACGAGATCGCCGGGAAGGGAAAGCCAGCGGTCGAGAACCTCACGACTGCCCGCGAAAAGCTTGGCCACGATCCTGTACTCCGGCTCGCCGTAGGTACGCGTGCGCACGACCGCATCGCCGACGTTGCGGACGGTGATGCGGATGTCGTCGCCCTCGATGTCCAGTCCGACCAGTTTGAGCTCCGTGAAGAGCGGAAGCGAGGCTTTAATGCCATGCGCGCCCCCCTCATCCGGCTTCGCCACCTTCTCCCCCGCTGCGGCGGATCTCGATTCACGATCCTCGATCGATTCGACGGTTTTCGCGTAGCCGTCGACAGCGAGATCGAGTGTCGCATTCTCGTCGAGCCATTGCCGCTGCGCACGCGCGATCGCTCGATCATCGAAGTCGGCCGTCAAGAACCCCTCGAGTGCGTCGATCTCGCCATCGCCGAACGGGATCTTCACGACACAGCTGTCCGGATATTCGGCGAACTGCGCATAGCCGCTCACGGCCACCGGCTTGCCGGCGTCGAAGGCGCGGATCAGCGTTCCGCTCGTCTCCCCTGCCGACGGATAGCGCAGATTCACGATGCGGTCCGCGGCGGCGTAATACGACCCGAACTCCTGGTCCGGCACGTAGCCGGTCGTGATGATCCCCTCGCCGCGCAAGGCGTCGAGGTCGATGTCCGGCGCGGGCTCGCCGACGATCAGTAGCTTCAACCGGCCGTCCCTGGCACGCGCCCTTGCGAACGCCTCCATGATGACCTCGGCACGCTTCGCGGAGGTGAGAAAGCCGAAGAAGCCGATGACGCAATCGTCACTGCGGAATCCGAGCCGGGAACGGACGGCGGCGCGATCGACCGGCGTTTCATCGGGAACGTATGGGTGCGGTACGACGTGGATCGCCGGGACGACGCCGAACGATCGCAGGCGGTCGGCGGCCCAGCGGTTGTGCACGATCACGGCACGCGAGCGGTTGGCAACCGCGATGGACGCCGGCATGAGAAAATTGCCCATCTCGCTGTGCAACCCCGCGGCGCGTCCGCGCGCCCAGGCCGCACCGGGGGCACCGTGGTTCTCTTCGAGCGCCGCCACGTACCCGTCGACGTCGCCGCGCGCGAGCGTCATCTCCACGATCAGGTGATGGAGAACCATGTCGTGAAGGACCGCGATGCCTGGCCGCTGCATCGCCTCGCGGTAGATCCATTCGTGGTGCGGGTTGTTCCCGAGCTGGTAGATGGCGAGGTCGAAGCGATCGCGATCGTAATCGGCCGCCTGCCCGAACGCGGTCACGTCGAGACGCCTCTGCAGCGCCGGCAGCAGCATCGCCGAGTAGTGCGCGATGCCCGTGCGCGCGGGCGGGAGCGGCGAGAGGTAAGCGATCTTCATGAGCGGCTCGAACCATCGTAGGGCGCAGCTGCGCTGCGCCGTAACCACGCGGCCCAGCGCGGCTGGGCCCTACACGCTGCCGGCTATTCTGCCGTGGTTTTCGCCTGCTGCGCGAGATATGCCTCGACGAAGCCGTCCAGATCACCATCGAGGATGCGACTGACATCGCCGACTTCGTAGCCGGTGCGCAGGTCCTTCACCATCTGATACGGCTGCAGCACGTAGGAGCGGATCTGGCTGCCGAAGCCGATCTCCTTCTTCTCGCCTTCGATCCTGGTCTGTGTTTCCTTCCGCTTATCGATCTCCACCTGATAGAGGCGCGCCTTCAGCAGCTTCATGGCCGTGGCGCGGTTCTTGTGCTGGCTGCGCTCGTTCTGGCAGGTCACGACGATCCCGGTCGGCAGATGGGTGATGCGAATCGCGGAGTCGGTGACGTTGACGTGCTGCCCGCCGGCGCCCGAGGAGCGGTAGGTGTCGACGCGGAGCTCCTTGTCGTCGATCTCGATCTCGATGTCTTCTTCGATGTCGGGATAGACGTAGACCGAGGCGAAGGACGTGTGCCGGCGTTTGGCGGCGTCGAAGGGAGAGATGCGCACGAGGCGGTGCACGCCGCGCTCGGCCTTCAGGTAGCCGTACGCAAAATCGCCGCGCACCATGAACGTGGCGCTCTTGATGCCGGCCTCTTCGCCGTTCTGGTAGTCGACCATCTCCGTCGACCACCCTTTCCGCTCGCAGTAGCGAAGGTACATGCGCAGCAGCATCTCCGCCCAGTCCTGCGATTCGGTGCCGCCTGCTCCGGGGTGAATGGCCACGATGGCATCGCGATCATCGTGCTCGCCGGAGAGCTTCATCCGCAGCTCGACTTCGGTGATCTCCTGCTCGAGCTGCCCGACGATGGTCTCGATGTCGGCCTCGACGTTCTCCCCTTCCCGCTGCAGTTCCAGCAACACGTCGAGCTCCTCGGACCTGGAGTCGAGCGAGGCGCCGGCCTGCAGGCGCTTTTCGGCGCGGCTGCGCTTGCGACCTACGTCCTGCGCTTTTTCGGGATCGTCCCAGAAGCCGGGAGCGGACATCTCGCGCTCGATCTCGTCGAGCGCATGGCGTGCGGAGGCGGGGTCAAAGATAGCTCCGGACCGAGAGCAGTCTGGGGCGGAGGTTGTCGATGCGTGTGACGGTTTCGTCTTTCATGTCTTGCGGGTCGCTACGGTAGTCGAGAAATCGAAAATTGAGAACAGAAAACGGGCTCTTGGCTGTTGGCTGTTGGCTGTTGGCTCTTGGGAGCAGAATCCCAAGAGCGTGAAGCTAAGAGCCAACCGCCTTTCGCTTCCGCACCACGATCGCGACGAGCACGAACGCCACGGCCATCCACGCAAACCAGTCACCGAATCGCACGTAAGGCGTGACGACGTGGCGGGTGGAAAATTTCGCGTAGATGATCCCCTCGCGGCCCATCGGGATCTCCGCCACTACGCGGCCGGTGCGGTCGACGAAGGCGGAAATGCCGGTGGTGGCGGCGCGGAGCAGGTCGCGATCATCCTCGACGGCGCGCAGGCGTGCCTGGTTGAGGTGCTGCCGGGGTGCGGAGGTTCCGTCGTACCAGGCGTCGTTCGTGATCGTCACGAGCACGCCCGCTCCATGGCGCACCTGGGTCCGGGTGATCTGGGGAAAGACCACCTCGTAGCAGATGGCCGGGCCGTATTCGGTCTTGCCAACCAGCGGATAGTCGTTGGTGCCGAACTCGAACTCGCCGACGGCGTGCACGAGCTTTTTGGCGAAGAAGAGCATCTTCCGCAGCGGGACGTATTCGCCGAACGGCACCAGCCGGATCTTGTCGTAGTGCCCGATCGTGCGGCCGCCACTGACCAGGAAGGCGGCGTTCCATATGCGATCGGGATTCGCCGGATCCTCGGCGACCGACCCGAGAATGATGTCGACGCCGCGCTCGCGCGACACCGATTCGATCGCCTCTTTGAAAAACGGTGTGCTGGCGTAAGAGAGCGGGACCGTCGACTCCGGCCAGATGATGATGTCCGCGCCGTGGTCGGCGGCCTCGAGCGTCATCGACATCATGCGCTGATAGATGGCCAGGACGTCGGACTCGTTCCAGCGCATCTGCTGGGTGATGTTCGGCTGCAGCAGGGCGGCAACGAAGGTCTGATCGCCGGCATCGCGCGTGGTACGCCAGCGTTCCGCGACGTATCCGGTTCCCCACCAGACGAAGATCACGATGACCACGGACCCGACGGCGATGACCTTCGCGATCGGCTCGCTCCGCTGCGTCAGCAGCCAGGCAATCACGATCGTCGGAAGGAGCACGAGGCAGCCCAGGAAGTACGGTCCGGCGGCGCGCCCGATCTGGATCAGGGGCGCGTAATCGACGATCGACGCCGCGAGGAGGTTCCATGGAAATCCAGTGAACAGGTAGGTCCGCGCATATTCGACGGCCGCCCAGGCCAGCGGCACTAGAAGCCAGCGCGGAAAGCGCTCGCGCGGCGCGATGAGCCAGACCGCGACCGCGAAGATCCCGCCGTAGAGCCCGAGAAACAGCGACATCGCGCAGAAGAGCAGCACGCCTGTGACGTACGGCAACCCGCCGTAGTACGACATCACGCGGACGACCCACGGCACCATGATCATCCAGGCGATCGACTGCGAGATCCAGCCGAGAAAGAACGACTCCCACCCGCCGCGGGCGCGCACCAGTGCGATCAGGAGCGGGATCAGCGCGACCAACGCCAGCCAGCTCACCGAGTAGTCGGGGAACGCGAGCGCGAAGAGAACGCCGGAGATCGCCGCGAGCAGGAGGCGGACGGCGAAGGGAGCGAACAATCGTTCCAGAGGTTCGGTCACTGTCTTAGAGCGCAGAGGGCGGAGCGCAGAGGGCAGGTGGACTTGACCTGCGCTCCGACGGTTCAATGCCCGACGACGGCAAGAGGATTCACCACAGAGGCACAGAGAATCACAACAGCTGCGTGATCGTCGAAGGCGCGCAGCAGAGTGGGGGTCGCCTGCGCTCTGCGCTCTGCCATCCGCGCTCTCACTTCTTATTGAACAAGGCGTCGAAGGCCTTGCGCGCGTCATCGGGGGTCTGCAGCTTGCCGGCCTTGTCGGCGGCGAGATCCCTGACGATCTTCGGCGCGAAGAGCGCGCACTGATTGGCCTTCTGCTTCCCCGTGACGCGCACCTTGATCTCCGCGCGGCACTCCCACAGCGTGGTCGTGTCGAAGAAACGGCAATTGCCGCAGGTGTGCAGGTCTGCGCCGCACTTGAGGCACAACTCGTCGAAGGCGATGTCGTCGACGCTGAAGCCCTGCCTTATCTGTCCGCACTGGTTGCACTTGAAGGCTTCCGGGCCGAACCCGCCGGCAGTCCGGCCGCGCGGTGCGCCTTCCAGCCGCTGCGGGCGCGGCTCCGGTCGCGGCGTCTGCGGCCGGGGGCTGCTGCCGCTGCTCGACGAATTGCTCGAGCCATATCCGCCACCATCCTGGTAGCCACGGTGTTTGTACTTACGATCGTTCACAATCACCTCATGAAGAGGAAGTAGAAGACCCCGGCAAGCACGACGATCAGGACGAGGAAGAGCGTCAGCTTGATCGCCACCTTCGCGAGTTTCAGGACGAACCAGATGGCGAGCACAACAACGATTAAGCCAATCAGCTCGAATGCACTCGGCATGGCGGGGGTTGCGGATAGTGTAACAGGTTCAACGGCAAATTAAGTTCCGGACCGCAGACCGCAGACCAGAGCGACGGTCCGTTGCTCGATCGTTTCATTCATCGGTTGCGAGGTCACGAGGTTGCGAGTTCCGAGTCTGCGCAGAAACTGTGGTCTGTGGTCTGCGGTCTGTGGTCTGTGGTCTGTGGTCTGCCTCACACAATCAGCCGCAGGGGCTGCTCGAGGTACTGCCGCAGGGTCTTGAGGAACTCCGCTCCGGCCGCACCATCGACGACGCGGTGATCGCACGACATCGTGATCTTCATCCGCTCACGCACAGCGACCTGCCGCTCGATCACCACGGGCCGCGACTCAACCGCGCCGATGGCCAGGATGGCCGCGTTCGGCGGGTTGATGATCGCGGTGAATTCCTCGATTCCCCAGGCGCCGAGGTTCGAGATGGTGAAGGTGCTCCCCTGGTACTCGTTGGGGAGCAGCTTGCGATTGCGCGCCTTCTCGGCCAGCGCGCGCACCTCGTCGCCAATCTCGCGGATCGATTTCTGGTCGGCGTTGCGGACCACCGGCGTGATCAGCCCTTCCGGCGTCGAGACGGCGATGCCGATGTGCACTTCGCCGTGCAGGCTGATCCCGTCGTCGCCCCACGAGGCATTGACGTAGGGATGGTGGTGCAGCGCCAGGGCTACGGCGCGGACGATGTAGTCGTTGACGCTGGTCTTGATCCCTTCGATGGCGTTGACCTGCTCGCGGAAGGAGAGCAGGTTCGTCACGTCGTAATCGGCGGTCAGGTAAAAGTGAGGAATGGGACCGGTGGACTCGGCGAGCCGTTTGGCGATGGTCCGCCGCATCGCTGACAGCGGAACCAGCTTTGCCTCGAGCGCCGGGAGCGTGGACATCAGCGGAGCGGCCGACACACGAGATGCCCGCGGTGCTGCAGCCGCTGGTTGGGCTTCCGCCGCGCCGCGGAAGTTCTGGACGTCTTTGGCGATCACCCGCCCCTGCGGACCGCTCCCCTGCACCGCTTCGAGGGGAACGCCGAGGTCTCGGGCCATGCGCCGGGCCAGGGGCGAAGAGCGGCGGCGTCCGCCTTCCGGCAAGGCCACGACATTCGCGGACGGCGCGGCGGTGCGGTCTTTCCGGAGGCCCTGCTGCTCGATGGCTTCCTGGTACTCGCCGGTCGTGTGCTTGATGCTGTCCTTCTTGTCGGTCCGGCGACGCTGCTGGCCCTTTTCGGGCTCTGATACCTCAGGCTTCTTCGGCGCCGCGGCCGCTTTCGCTGCGGGAGGCGCTTTCTCGCCAGGCGCGAGAACCGAGGCCAGCACATTGCCGACCGGCACCGTCTGTCCCGCTTCGACGGTCACCGCCGCGAGCGTGCCGTCCTGCTCTGCTTCGACATCGAGATTGACCTTGTCGGTCTCGATCTCCAGCAGCGGCTCGCCCTTCTTCACGGCCTCGCCGGCTTTCTTGTACCAGCGGACGACCTTCCCCTCGGTCATCGCGTCGCCCACTTTCGGCATGATCACTTCGGCCATAAATCCTCAAAGTGCTGAGTACTGAGTGCTGAGTACTGAGTCGAATCTTGAACACTCAGTACTCAGCACTCAGTACTCAGTACTACTCATTCGCGGTACATGACGCGCCTGACGGCGCCAATGATCTGCGGCTCGTGCGGCGTGGCCAGCAGCTCGAGATTGCGGGCGTAGGGCATCGGAACGTCCTCGCCGGTCACACGGGCCACGGGAGCGTCGAGCTCGTCGAACATTTCTTCGGTGATGCTGGCGGCGATTTCCGCAGCTGCGCCGAACGGTTTCCACTGCTCCTGAACGACGACGGCGCGATGAGTCCTGGCGACCGACGCGTAAGTCGGTACGAGATCGAGCGGGCGGATGGAACGGAGGTCGATCACTTCCGCCTCGATCCCCTCTTCCTTCGAAAGCTTCTCCGCGGCGACGAGGGAGAGCTGCAACATGCGGCCGTAAGAAACGATGGTGACGTCGGAGCCCTCGCGGGCCACGCGCGACTCGCCGAAAGGAACGGTGAAGTCGGGATCCTCGGGCACTTCGCCCTTCATTCCGTAAAGCGCCGCGCTCTCGAGGAAGATCACCGGATCCTTGCCGCGCACCGCCGTCTTCAGCATGCCTTTGGCGTCGGCCGGCGTGGCCGGCGCGACGACCGCGAGCCCAGGAAAGTGCCCGTAAAACGCCTCGAACGTCTGGGAGTGCTGCGCCGAGAGCTGGACGCCCGCGCCCTGCGGGCCGCGGATGACCATCGGCACGTCGACCTGCCCGCCGGAGAAGTAACGGACCTTCGCGGCGTGGTTCAGGATCTGGTCGGCGGCGACGATGGCGAAGTTCATCGTCATCATCTCCACGATCGGTCGCAGCCCGAGCATGGCCATTCCCACGGCGGTTCCGGCCATTCCCGCCTCGGCGATGGGCGTGTCGATGACGCGCTTCGAGCCGTACTTCTTCAGCATGCCGGCGGTGATGCGGAAGGTCCCCTCGTAGACGCCGATGTCCTCGCCCATGATCAGGACGTTCGGATCGCGGTCCATCTCTTCGATCATCGCCTCGCGGATCGCGTCGCGGTAACTCTTCTCGGCCATGTCAGTTCTGCGTGCTGAGTCCTGAGTGCTGAGTGCCCGGTCCTCTCAGGACTCAGGACTCAGCACTCAGGACTTCATTCCGTCTGGTTGATCTGTCGCGGACCGTGCTCGGCCACGACGTCGGTGAACAGCTCCGTGCCCCCGGGCACCGGGCTCTCTTCGGCGAACTTCACGGCCGCGGCGACGCGCTCGTTCGCTTCCTCATCCATCTTCCTGACGTCTTCATCCGTCACTCCGCAGATCTCGCGGAGTCGGTTGCGAAGAATGATGATCGGATCGCGATGGCGGTGCTGCTCGACCTCATCCTTGCTCCGGTAAGGCTGGAGGATGTCGGCCGCACCGTGTCCGGAGAAGCGGTAGGTGACCGCCTCGAGGCAATACGGTTTGCCGGTCTCGCGAATCTGCCCGATGACGCGGTCCGCCGCGCCGCGAACGGCGAAGACATCCTGGCCGTCGACCTTCTCACCCGGGATGTTGTAGGCGCGGACGCGGGTCACGAGATCGGTCAGCGCGGAATGGCGCTCCACCGACGTCCCCATCGCGTATCCGTTGTTCTCGATGACGAAAAGGATCGGACAGAGGCCCTGGTTTCCCCACAGGCCGGCCATGTTCATCGCTTCGTGAAAGGAGCCGATGTTCATGGCGCCGTCGCCGAAGTAGCAGACGCAGATGCGGTCCGTGCCCTGATAGCGCAACGCGTACGCAGCTCCGGCGGCGAGGGTGAGGTGACCGCCGACGATTCCGTATCCGCCGTAGAAGCCGTGCTCGACGTCGAACAGGTGCATCGAGCCGCCCTTGCCCTTGGAAACGCCGGAGGCTTTGCCGAACAGCTCCGCCATGATGCGGTTCGGATCGGTGCCGCGAAGGATGGCATGCGCGTGGTCGCGATAGCCGGAGAAAACGACGTCGCGGTCGCGGGTGGCCGTGATGATGCCGGAGGCCACTCCCTCCTGCCCGATGTAGACGTGGAGATAGCCGCCGATCTTGCCGCGCCGGAACTCGCGCTCGGTGGCTTCCTCGAAGCGGCGGATGAAGATCATTCGCTTGAGGATCTCGGTCCACTCGGGAGCGCAGGCGGCTGGATCGATTGTACTTACGGAGTTTTCTTTCGTCTCAGGCATTCGTCGTGACTGCGCGGTACCGTGCATACCGCGGGCCGAATTCTATATCACGCTCGATTCCCATCCGCGGCTGCCCGGTCGAGCAACTCGTGGCGAGGTCTCGAGTTTGCGAGGTCGCCGCTGCACCTATCTCGCGACTTCCTGACTTAGCGGTACGGTGCCCTCGTCTTCGTCGAGTTCCGTCCCGCGGAACACGAATCCCGCCGCGATGATCGCGAGAACGATGCCGTTGATCGTCAGGGCCAGAGCGAGCGAGTAGCGCTGAATCATCCAGCCGGCGAGCAGACTGCCGAGCGGCATGCCGCCGCGGAACGCCAGCATGAAAATCGACATGACCCGGCCGCGCATCGAGTCGGCCACCGCGAGCTGGACGAGCGAGCTATAGAGCGAGACGACGCCGACGACGCACGCGCCGGCGAAGAACGCCGTCACGAACGTGACCGGAATGTGAGTGGACAGACCGAACGCGATGAGCAGCAGCGCATACGCGAGCTGCAGGAACAGGGCGAGCCGTCCCTTCCTCTTCGCGTATCCGGTGAATGCCACGAACAAGGCCCCCATGACAGAGCCGACGCCGTAGGTGGACACCAGATACGAGAGCCCCTTCATGCCCAGGTGAAAGTTGTTTGCCACGACGGGGAGCATCTGGAAGAGCGGTTGCCCGAGGAAAGTGCCGGCAAAGGCAAGCACCGTCAGCAACTGCAGCTTCGGTCGCGCCAGCACGAACCGGAAGCCCTCGCGCATCTCCGCGACGATGCTCCGGTTCTCGGAAGCCGGCCGCGCGTGAGGCATGCGCATCAGCATCAGCGCGACCATCACCGCGACGAACGACAGGGCATTCAGAGCGAAGCACGATGCCGCTCCCCACCACGCAAACACGACGCCACCGAGGGCCGGCCCGATCACGCGTGCGAGGTTGAACTGCATCGAGTTCATCGCCACCGCGTTCGGCACGTCTTCGCGCCTGACCAGCAGCGGCAGAAGGGACGCGTACGCAGGTCCGCTCATCGACTGCGCACTTCCCGTGAGAAACGACAGCAGGAGGATGTGCCAGATCTTGACGGCGTGCGACCAGATGAGGATGGCCAGGATCAGCGCGAAAGAGCCCTGCAGAATCTGCGAGGCCATCATCACCCGTCGCCGCTCGACGCGATCGGCGATCACGCCGCCGAAGAGGGAGAAGAGCAGCATCGGTCCGGTGGCGAGAAATCCGTCCAGACCGAGCAGCAGTGCGGAGTTCGTCATCTGGTAGACCAGAAAACCCTGGGCGACGGCCTGCATGAACGTTCCGCAGGTCGACGTGAACGCGCCGATCCAGAGGAGGCGGAAATCCCGGTACGAAAGCGCGCTGAACGTTCGCCTCAATGCGCTGACCTGCGCCTGCGCCCGGACTTCCGACTCGAGCGTCTCTTCATCAGGCAGCGTCGAACTCATCGCGGGCTCATTATCTGCGGATCTGCGAACCGGCCGGACCGCGGGATTCCGTGTTAACGACGAATTTGCATCCGGGCCGTCATCCCGGCCGAGTGCGCGTGGCAGATGGCGATGGCCAGGGCGTCGGAGGCATCGGCCGACATCTTCATCGTGGCGCATTGGGGAACGAGGCGGCGCACCATCGTCGCCACCTGCTCCTTCTCCGCACCGCCGAATCCGACGATGGCGCTCTTCACAGAGCGCGGCGAGTACTCGAACAGTTCAACGCCGCAGGCGCGTGCGGCAAGCAGGATGACGCCCCGGGCGTGCGCCAGCTGGATCAGGCTCTTTACGTTCTGACCGGCAAACGGTGTCTCCACTGCAATCGCCGCAGGGTTGGTTCGACGGATCACCACGAGGAGCTCCGCGTGGATGCGCTCCAGCCGTTCCGAGAGCTCGGACCCGCGGCGCGTCCCGATCGAGCCCTGCTCCACCAGCGACAGGCGGCCCCGCTCGTAGTCGATGACTCCGAATCCGGTCGTCACCGACCCTGGATCGACCCCGAGGATGCGCATGGAGGCATTGTACAGATCGCAGATGGCAGATCGCAGATGGCAGGTGTGCCGCGCCGGGCTGCGGGAGTACCTGCGATCTGCGACTGCCATCTGCGATCTACTTCCAGAACCGCACCTCGTAAATCTCCCGTCCCTCGGCCCGGTACTTGGCCTCGTAGTTCGTCCGCGGCGGCTCGTCGGCTGTGGGGATGCGCGGCTCGGAGCGGAAGTACTCTGCGATCACAGGCGCCGCCGCTTCGAAGTACTCGCGGTGATCGGTCACATAGATGCCGGAACCGCCGTCGATGAGGACGCGGCGCATTTCGGCGAGCGCTTCCGGGCGGATGATCCGCCGCTTCTGCTCGCGTTTGCGCGGCCAAGGATCAGGAAAATAGACGTGCAGCTCGCTGACCGAAGCGGTGGGAAGCATGTCTCGCATCACCGCAAACGCGTCATGGTTGATGAGCCGCACATTCGTCAGATGGCGCTTGAGCACGCGCTCGCTGATGAGGCGGTGGTAGTGGAGCGACTTCTCGATGCCGATGAAGTTCACCTGCGGCCGCTCCATCGCCGAGGTGATCAGGAAACGGCCCTTGCCCGAGCCGATCTCGAGCACCACCGGATGGCCGTTGCCGAAGACCTCCGTCAAGTCGAGGCGCACGAAGCCTGTCTCGCGAGGGTTGATGACGATGGAAACTTCGCGCGTTTGTGAGTTCACGTCTTGTCATTCCGAGCGTTCGAATCGCGCAGGCGCGATACCGGAGAGAAGAAACGTTCGATCGTTCCCCCTCTCCCCGCCGCAGCGGGGAGAGGGCCGGGGTGAGGGGTCTCGTTCTGGTTCAAAAGGAGACCCCTTGTACGCCTTCGGCACCTTCTCCCCGCTGCGGCGGGGGGAAGGGCAACGAACGCCAGAACCCTCATAAGCAGTGGGAGTTTCTTGGAAGCGTGAGCGAGTGATCTGGGCGGTCGGGGGGGCGCCTGACTGAGCGGTTTTCAGAACGTTCTGCCTGCCACCCACACTCCCAGATTTCTCGCTCACGCTCGGAATGACAAGCGTCCTAACTCGAGGCCCTGAACAGCACGATCAGGACGCCGATGCCGACGACGATCAGGATGATCGGCAGGATCACGCCCTTGCCCTGGGTCCGTCCCTTCGCGGCGGTGCTGGTCGTGTCGGTCGTGGCTGCCGACGCGGTCGTTTCCGTCGTCGCCGGCGCCGTGGAGGACGTCGTCTCGGTGGCTGTGGTCGAAATCGCCGACGCCGCGGAGGTCGTGGCGGCCGCGCTGGCGATTGGAGCGGACGCTGCGCTCGCCGAGGTCGTCTCATCCGGAGCCGCTGGGGTGGTCGACGAAGTTGTCGATGCCGCCGGCGACGGGCTGCTCGGCGCGTTCGACGAAGTCGGTGCCGGCTTCGCCTTTTCGGCAACAGCCTTCGGTGCGGGCTTCTCCACCGGCTTCACTGAAGATTTCCGCACAGGCTTCTCGCTCGTCTTCTGTGCCGCCTTCGCGCTCCTTCTTTCGATTTGATGGCTGCTCTTCCGCGGTGCCGGCGCCTTCTGGTGAGCCTCGGCGATCTTCGTCCCGGCGTGGTGTTCCTGCGCGGTCGTCCGGTGCAGAGGCGGTTTGGGTTTCGCCGCTGACGTCGTTTCTTTGGCTTCCCTCTTCTCGGCGGCCTGCGGTTCGGCTTTCGGCCGCGTCGTGGCGAGCCGCGGCAGAACGCGCGGCGGGCGGGGCGCGCGGGTCACCACGGAGACTCCGAGGTTCTTCAGGCGCTGCGCCGTTTCGCGGACGAGAAAATCGCGAGTCTCGGACGTCGGATAGAAACGCGTTCCGCGCGCGTCGACGAAAGTCTGATCGGCGATGGCGCGATCGAAGCCGGGATAGCCGCGCATGATCTGCGCAGGGACTGTCGTCGAATCGAAGAACGCACCGGTCCGCGATTCCATCTGGTACGTCCAGATGCGATCGAGGTCGTCATACACTCGGATGACCTGCGTGGCCGCATCCTTCTCCCCTCCCGCCGGGTACGCGGCCACGGTGGCCTTCACGCGGGCGAGAGCATCGCGGAATCCGTCGCGATCGCCGCGGTCGGCCGCGTTCTGCACATCCTTGAGCTGCGCCTTCACCGATGCGGTCGGAGGGGCCGCGTTGGCGTGGCGCTTCGGCGGTTCGGGGATCTCAGCGACCTGGATGCGCGGCACTGCCGGCGGCGCCAGCGATTGATCGCAGTTCGCAGGGACGGGTGCGGTCGGCGTGGGCAGAACAGTGACGGTCGGGTTCAGCTGCGCGTCCGCAGCGATCGCCGATGCGACGAGCAAGAACGCCGTGAGCAGTACGCGTAACACGCGATTCGTCATGTCGGTTCGATTCGAGGAGCAGTCTGGACCCAGGCGGCTGCGAAGCATCGTCCTCGCTCCCGCGTAGCTTACTAAACGAACAGCTCATTGTGCAGTGCCAACGGCTTCGAGCCGCGGCCTGCCACGCTCATGGCAGCATCGTCTGCGAGGGCATCCCCTCGATCATCTCGCGATAGCGCTCCACATCTGCCGTGGCCTGGATGTAGGGCAACGCACAGGACAGCTCGTGTTTCGCGTCGTCGAAGCGTCCGATCTCGAACAGCGAAACGGCGTAGTAGTAGCGAAGGTCCTCCTCGCCACGAGCGAAGGTACCGAGGCGTTTGAAGGCGCTCACGGCATCGGAGTAGTCGCCGGTGCGGTAGAGACCGACTGCCGAGGCGCCGATGACTTCGCGGGGCGAGTCGGCCGCGTGGGCCAGCCGGACATAGGCACGATTGGCCTCGGAGAGGCTTCCGCTCTGGGCGAGCGATTCGGCCTGGCGGATGCCGGTCAGCATGGTCCGGCGCTCGGCGGCCGCTGCCACTTCAGCCTTTTGGCGAGCCTCCTGCTCGGCCGCGGCGCGCTCGGCGGCGATCTTCGCGTCGGCGTCGCGCTGGGCAGCAGCACGCGCCTCGGCAATCTTCGCGTCGGCGTCGCGCTGAATGGCGGCGCGATCCGCAGCGATCCTTTCGTCGGCGGCCTTCTCCGCAGCAGCGCGCTCGGCAGCAACGCGCGCATCGGCCTCCTTCTGAACCGCGGCAATCTTCGCGTCGGCCTCGCGCTCGATCTCCGCGCGAGCCTCCGCGACACGCTCGTCGACGAGCCGCAGCATTTCCGTGCGATCGGCAGCGGTCAATGCCGGCTGAGGCGGAGCGGGCGCGATCGCCGCTGCAGTGGCGGGAGCGGTTGCCGTCTCCGGCGGAGCGACGGTCGGAGCGGGCGAAGCAACTGCCGCCTGAGCCGTGGGAGGTGGCGTCGCAACCGCCGGAGTGGCGTTCGCCGGCGGAGGTGGCGGAGCAACCTGAGCGACAGCTGTTGGAGTGCCCGGCGCTGCGCCTCCACGTGCGAGTTGTGCGTTCGCGGGCAGTGTCAGGGCCGGGACGAGCCTCGCGGCGAGCTGCGGAAAATCGGCCGCATCGGAGTCGAGCGGCAGCGCCGCGAATGTCGGCATGATGCGCTCCGCGTTGGCCAGCCTCATCACCGTGTCCCGCGCCTCGGCATCCTTGCCGAGCTTCGAGTAGGCAAGCGCCAGGTAGACGAGTGATTGCTCGACCTGCGGCAGCGTATCGAGCTTGCCCGTGTCGACATACTGCTGCTTCTGTTCCGGACTGAGGAACGCCGCCGCGGCCGTCCGCAGGTCGTCGACGGCTTCTGCGTAGTGGCCGGAGCGATAGTTGTCTTTTCCGCGCTGGAGCAGCTGATCGGGGGTCGGCACAGCAGGCTGCGCTGCCGCCGGGGTGGCGGGCGTCTGGGCGAGGAGAGATCCGATGAGAAGGAATGACAAACAGGCGACCGTGGCGATGCTCCTCACTGATGACCCCCCTCCGGCGGCTCGAAGCAGCCGGCGCATCGGCAGATCGACAGTCCGCTGCGCCGCCAGCGCGATTTCAATTGCGAGCGCTATTCTCTCCCAAGCGGAGGTGATTTCGCATTGAGTGCTGCAGGAGGGACGTTACGCGCAGCCGCTGATGATTCCGCGGGCGCCGCTCGCGAAGCACTGCCGGATGGCCCGCAACAGCCGCGTCGGAATCAGCGGCTTGCCCAACGCGTCGCAGACCTCGGGAAAGAGCTTCCGGATCTCGCGAACGTTCAGCCCCGTGACGACGATGATCGTCGACAGCACCTGAGGATTCGTGCACAGCAGTTGCTCCATGATGTCGGTCCCGCTGATCTTCGGAAGCACGAGGTCCAGCAGCACGACATCGTAGTGCTCGGATGAGAGCAGGCCCATACCGAGCTGCCCGTCGGCGGCCGCGTCTACGGTACAGCCCTCGTTCTCGAGAACAGCGACGAGCGCCTCACGGGTGATGGCATCGTCCTCAACGACCAGAGCTTTTCTGTGCATTGCCGTAAGTATGTATTACAGCAAATCTGTCGCCACGGCAAGAAAAAGCCGAGGCCGCAGGCGGGATCAGCGGCGAGCGAAAGGTGCCGTAGCGGCGCGCGAGGTGACGGAAAGGACGAACTCGGAGGCGAGCTCGACCGCGTGCTTCAAGTTCTCCTGCTCGGTCGTCCCGGAGCGCACGCGCGGCTTGAACGAGTGATCGCCGTCCGAAAGCCATTCCACCGTGATCGATTGCGACAGGCGGTAACGCGGCACTTCCGACTCATTGCCGAGGGGATCCCGTGTGCCTTGAATGACAAGCGCGGGGGTGGCGAGAGATTCCAGGTGCCGGGTCCGCAGCTTCTGGGGCTGACCCGGCGGATGAAACGGGTAGCCGAAGCAGAGGACGCCGGCGACACCGAGCTCGTCCGCGACCATGCTGGCCATGCGGCCGCCCAGCGACTTCCCGCCGATCACGAGCTGGGAAGCGGGGGCGTACTTTGCGACCATCTCGCGCCAGGCGTCGAGAAGCACCGGTTCGCGGTCGGGCGCGCCGGTCTTCTTTCCCGCTCGCCTGGCGGCCATGTACGGAAATTCGAATCGGATCACCCGCACCCCGCGATCCGCGATTCCGCGCGCAATCGCGGTCATGAAGAGTGTGTCCATCGCCCCTCCGGCACCATGCGCGAAGAGGAACGTGGGGGCGGAAACGGCGGCGCCGTCGACGAGGACTTCCATTCATGCGGAGCATACAATCGAATCCATGAAGTACAGAGTGATCGCTGCCGCTGTGTTCACCGCCGCTTCTCTGCTTGCTGCTGCGCCAAAACCGGTTGCGCCCGAGTCGATTCCGCATTCAGACGCGATGTTTCTCTCCTCCCTCTCGAACAGTGGGGCGCGCCGCGTGACCTTCAAGGCCACCGCCCTCGGAACCTACTTCTTCCTCGAGGAATCGGCCGGAGTCACGGTTTACGTCTACGACGGCGTGGGCTACCGCCGCGAGAAGTTCCTGAAAGGCGCGACCCTGGAGAAGGCGGTCAGGGCGTACACGAAGAAGACGGCCGGGAAGCGGTAGCGCACTGTCATCCCGAGCCGCGCAGACGGCGAGGAATCCCCCGCTAACTCCGGGCGGTCGCAGTTGCGCGCTGAATCGGGGGATTTCTCGCCGCGCTCCGCCGGCTGCCAAGAAACTCCCAGTATTTGTGCGGCTTTGGCGTTCGTGGCCCTTTTCCTCGCCGCAGCGGGGAGAGGGGGAACGATCGAACGTTTCTTTCTCTCCGGTCTCGCGCCTCCGCGATTCGACTGCTCGGATGACAACTTCCTGCCTACCGGGGCCTCTCGATCGGGCACAACATCGGCACGGGTCGCGCTCGATGGGAATCAATGAACAGCATCCCGTCCAGGCCGGCTGGCGGCGTGGTGAACCGATCGACTCTGACCGTCGAGGAGGCCTTCGAGGCGGAAGATTCGCGCCGGTCCAAGCTGCTGCAAATCGCCGGCGACAAAGCCGACGACGATTCCCTCGCCCAGCTCGTGCTTGCCGCGGATCAGTTCCTCATTCACCCGCACACGCGCATCGTCGACGAGGCCCGGGCCTATGCCGCAGGCGAGAGCCCGCGCACCATCATCGCGGGTTATCACTGGTTCACCGACTGGGGGCGGGACACGATGATCAGCCTGGAGGGGCTGACACTCGACACCGGGCGGCATCGGGAAGCGGGGCGCATTCTCCGCACCTTCGCCTCCTACATCAACAACGGACTGATCCCCAACATGTTTCCGGAAGGCGAGCAGAACGGCCTGTACCACACGGCCGACGCGACGCTGTGGTTTTTCCACGCGCTCTACCGCTACGTTCAATCGTCGACCGACAGGGAGACGCTGAAGGTCATCCTGCCGCGGCTCGTCGAGATCGTCGACCACCATCTGGCGGGAACGAACTTCAACATCCGGGTCGATCCGAAAGACGGTCTGCTGTCGCAGGGCGAGCACGGATACCAGCTCACCTGGATGGACGCTAAGGTCGAGGAGTGGGTGGTCACGCCGCGGCGCGGCAAGGCCGTCGAGATCAACGCCCTCTGGTACAACGCCCTGCGAATCCTGGAGAGCTTTCTGCGCGATCGCGGCGATGAGAAGAACGCCCGGCGGATGGACGAGCACGCCCGACAGGCCTACGAGTCCTTCAACCGCTGCTTCTGGTACGAAGAAGGTCAATATCTTTACGATGTCGTCGACAAGGAAGGCGGCGGGAACGACACCTGCCTGCGCCCGAACCAGATCTTCGCCGTCTCGCTCGATTTCCCGATCCTGGAGCAGTCGCGCTGGAATCGAGTCCTGCAGGTCGTCAAGGACGCCTTGCTGACGCCGTACGGACTGCGATCGCTGTCGCGCGACAATCCCGAGTACAAGGCGGCGTACGACGGCGACCGCCGTGCACGCGATGCCGCTTACCACCAGGGCACCGTCTGGGCCTGGCTCATCGGACCGTTCATCGACGCGTGGCTGAGAGTGCACCCCGGCGACAACGACTCCGTCTCCGCGTTTCTCGAGCCGTTCAGGAAGCAGCTGGGAGGGTCCTGTATCGGCACCATCGCCGAGGTCTTCGACGCCGAATGCCGCCATTCCGCGCGCGCGGCTGCGCCGCTCAGGCCTGGAGCGTCGCCGAAGTGCTGCGCTGCCTGTCAAACCTGAGGAGAGGCGGTCCGGTCAGAGAAGCCGAGCGCGAGGAGTCGATGTCCTCCGTCTGATCAGCCTCCGTCTAAAGTTTCAAACGATCGGGCGACCGGTCCCCTCGCCCCGTGCTCCCCGACGAACGACCTCGCGCATCCCCTCGCCCCGCGGACCTTCGATCCGAGTGGTTGATGCATCGCGCCGCGGGGCGAGGGGACCTATGAGGCCATCTTCGGTGCGCGAGTGGAGCGAGCCTGCTCTGTGTCTCTGTGGTGAAGATTCAAACGTTCTACCGCATCAGATCCAGCAGCAGAATGATCGTGCCGTGCCATTGCGACTTCAGCTCGGCCAGTATCTTCGCGGTGCCGAGGAGCGTCGTCATGTGGATGTCGTGACCGCAGGCGTGCATGACGCCCACTTCATCGCCGGTGGCGTTCTTCGCGCGCACCGTGCTGGCGTACGGCAGGCCCGTAGCTTCGGTGATCGGGAGCGCGTCCATATCCGTGCGCACCAGAACCGTGGGCCCGTTGCCGTTCCTCATCACCGTGACGACGCCGTAGCAGGTCGCATTCGGCTGGTCGTACTTGCCGACGTGATCGGTGACCTCGTATCCGAGCTGGCGAAGACGCGCGGCGAGCAGCGCCGAGGTTTTCACCTCCTGCATCGACAGCTCGGGAGCCGCGTGCAGACCTTTGTAGGGTCGCGATCAGCGACGGCAGCTCGCGGTCGATGCGCTCATCGAGAGTCTGGGCAGAGAGCGCCGCGGTGAGCGAAGCGAAGGCGAAGAGGAGGAGCAAGCGGTTCATGAGGCGATGGCAAACGATTGTGGGGGACGGTCGCCGGGTCATCAGGTTGCCAGGTCACTGGGTCCCGCCCACCCGGTAACTCGGTGACTTGGTGACCCGGTGACCCCGGCGAATACAGCACAATCTCTATCCGCAATCTAGAATCAGCCCGCGATGTCCTGGGAACCCGTCATCGGACTCGAAGTCCACGCCCGACTGCTGACGCAGACGAAAATCTTCTGCGGCTGCTCGACCGCCTTCGGCGCACCGCCGAATACGCACGTCTGTCCGGTGTGCCTCGGTTATCCCGGCGCGCTGCCGGTTCTCAATCGCAAGGCCGTGGATCTGGCGATGCGCGTGGCGCTGGCCACCGGGTGCGAAATCCATCCGCAGTCCGTGTTCGCGCGCAAGAACTACTTCTATCCCGACCTGCCAAAGGGTTATCAGATCTCGCAGTTCGATCGGCCGCTGGCCACGAACGGAAGCGTGGAGATCGGCGGAAAGACGATTCGCATCCACCGCATCCACATGGAAGAGGACGCCGGCAAGCTGCTCCACGACGCGGCCGTCACGCGCGTCGATCTCAACCGCGCCGGAACGCCTCTCGTCGAGATCGTCTCCGAGCCCGACATCCGGTCGTCCGAGGAGGCCGCCGCTTATTTCTCGCGGCTGCGCCAGATCCTGATGTTCGTCGACGCCTGCGACGGGAACATGGAAGAAGGCTCGCTCCGTTGCGACGCCAACGTCTCCGTCCACCGTTCCGGCGAACCCCTCGGCACGCGGACCGAGGTCAAGAACGTGAACTCGTTCCGCTACGTCGCCCGGGCCATCGAGCACGAGATCGAGCGGCAGATCTCGGTGCTCGAGTCGGGAGGGGCGATCGTCCAGGAGACGCGGCTCTACGATCCGGCCGCCGACGAGACGCGCCCGATGCGAAGCAAGGAAGAGGCGCACGACTACCGCTATTTTCCGGAGCCCGATCTGCTGACGCTCGAAGTGGACGAGGCGTGGGTCGGCTCCGTGCGCGCGGTGCTGCCGCCACTGCCATCGGCGCGCAGCAAGCGATATCAGAGCGAATGGAACATCCCGGCCATCGACGCGGATGCCATCGTGGCCACGCGGGAGCTCGCGGAGTACTTCGAAGCGACGGCGGAAGCTTCCGGTCAGCCACGCCTCGCCGCGAACTGGGTGCGCAATGAGGTCCTGCGCGTGCTCAACGACCGCAGGATCGATCTCAGCGACTACGTCGTCACGCCGGAGATGCTGGCCAAGCTGATCGGCCTCGTCGAGAGCGGCGCAATTGGCGGTAAATCGGCGAAGGAAGTGTTCGAAGAGATGTCGACCACCGGGGACGCTCCCGCCCTCATCGTCGAACGCCGCGGCCTGGCGCAGATCTCCGATCCTTCCGCGATCCGCGTTGCCGCCGAGCGCGTTCTGGAAGCGAACCGGGTCCAGGCCGAGCAGTACCGCGCCGGCAAGGCGCAGGTCTTCGGTTTTCTGGTCGGTCAGCTGATGAAGGAAACGCGCGGCAAAGCGAAAGCAGACCTGGCGAACGAGATCCTGCGCGAGCTGCTGGATCGCGCTTGACCGGCTGAGTCCCCGTCTCGAGCCTCGCGCCTACTTCCCGCCTAACGCCTTCATCATCTTTTCGACGGGGTTGTCGGTCTTCTTGTAGGAGGCGGGGAGAACGAACTGTGAATCGGGAAACTGTTTCTTCGCCACGTCATGGATTGTGGTCGTGGTCTTCGAGTCGATGACATGCCCGTTCTGGATCATCCTGAACGTCGTCACCTGCTTGAGCGGGAAACCCTTTGCCGTCGACTGGGCGGAGACCAGCTTGTCGATTTCGGCGATCCCGGTGGTGATGCTCTGCTTCTGGAGGAAGTTCGTCAGCTCCGCCGGGATCGAGTCGGTGAGCCAGCTCTCCGTCGTCATCTGCACGCCAATCTTCAACGGCGTTCCCATGGCGTTGATCGACATCGTGTAGGTGCTGGCCACCCGGCTTCGGTGCGTCGGATAGCCTTCGATGACTTCCCCTTTGCCGAGGTCGCGGGCTGTCACCTTCGGGTCGGAGATCTTGAACTTGAGGAAGCCCAGCTGTTTGAACATGGACGCAGCGCTTCCGGTGGCGTCGGCGAGGGCCAGCTCGTAGTAGGTCTTCGTGGCGGGGTCGGCGACGAGGAGCGTCCGCCCTCCGTCGTGCGAAATGACGAAGGAGCCGTCGCTGAAGGTGAAGCCGTCGCCGCGGCGGATATTCATCCGGAAGCTGGTGCCGTCGGCGGCCGCAGATCCGGAGATCGTCGACTCGCGAATGCCGGTGGTCACGCTTTCGAAGTTGTACGAGAGACCTGCAAACGCGGCCTGGGCAAGGGCGATCAGAGCGACTGCTAAAACGATCCGTTTCATCAAGCTCTCCACTGAGAATTGCAACGATTTCCACACTGCTAAACGCCAGCGGACCGCAAAAATGCCTGTGCTATCATGCGCCCCATTCTTCAGGGCCTATTTCATAGAGACGGCAATGCTTAGGAGGGTACTTTGCGTTCGCTCAACCGACTCCTGTTCCTGATTTCGATCCTGATTCTGGTGGTGAGCAGCACAGCTTTCGGTGCCGGCTTTTCCATCTTCGAACAAGGCGCAAAAGCAGTGGCCATGGGCGGTGCATTTGCCGCAACGGCCGACGACCCGAGCGCGATCTTCTACAACGTCGCCGGCATCGCGCAGCAGCGCCGCGCGGAGCTGCTGGTCGGCGGGACGGGCATCACCTTCTCGAACTCGTTCAAAGGTGATCCGAACGATCCATGGACCAGCGGCACAAGCGGCAACTACCGCAGGCACACGTTCGTTCCGCCTAACGCGTACTTCATCCTGCCGGTGGGAAGCAACGTCACCGTCGGTCTGGGCACGTTCTCAAACTTCGGTCTGCGCACCAACTGGCAGGAGCCGTGGGTAGGCCGTTTCGTCGCGCGTGATACCAACGTGAAGACGGTATCTGTCGAGCCCGCCATCGCCTTCCAGACCAGCGACGGCCGCATCGCGGTGGGTGTGGGCGCCGAGTACCGCCGCTCGCACATCGTTCTCAACCGTAACAACCCGGCCATCAACCCCTTCACCGGCCGCGTCGTCGATGTTGCCAACGCTTTTCTCAACAGCGACTGGAACAACGCCTGGGGCTACAACGTCGGTCTGCTCTTCAAGCCGACCGGCACTCTGCGCATCGGCGCCGCCTACCGAAGCCACATCAAGGTCAACTACACCGGCACGGCAACCTTCACGCAGATCTCGGCGTGCGCGAACCCCTCGGCCTGCACGCCCCAGGAGCAGCAGTTCAACGCCATCGTCAAGGCCGGCCTGCCGCCTAACCAGAGCCTCACCACCTCCATCGACTTCCCAGACAGCCTCACCCTCGGCGTGGCCACCTCAGCGATCGGCAAGTGGGACATCGAGGCCGACGTCAACCGCATGGGCTGGAGCCGTTTCAAGAACCTCGACGTCTACTTCTCCCAGACACCGGCCAACGACCTGCACAAGGCGGAGAACTGGAAAAGCGCCTGGTCGTACCGCGTCGGTGGCAACCGCCCCGTCACCGATCACTGGGACGTCCGTCTCGGCGCGCTCTACGACAAGAACCCGGAGCCGACCGATGTCGTCGGTCCGCTCCTTCCGGACGCCGACCGCATCGGCGCCAGCTTCGGCGTCGGCTACCACAAGGGCCCCTTCGTCGTCGACGTGACCGAGTTCCTCCTCCACTTCAAGACCCGCAGCACCGAGGGCATCAGCTCCGACAACTTCAACGGGACGTATAAGACGGACGCGAACCTGATCAGCCTGAACTTCGGCTACAAGTTCTAGGGACCAGCAAAGGAGAACCCTCAGATGAACAGCAGACTCGTCAAATTCGCAGCGGCACTCTCACTGGTGGCGCTGATTGCAGTCCCAGGCTTTGCCGCGCACGGCACCGCAGACTTCAGTCGCTTCTACGCGATCGGCGACAGCTACGGAGCGGGCTGGGAGAACGGCGCGCTCAACGTCAATCATCAGGTATACAGCTGGCCGGCCGTCGTTGCGAAACAGGCAGGACTCACGATCTGCCCGCCGACCGCATCGGCGACCGACAACTGCTTCGCCATTCCTCTGGTGTCGTTTCCGGGCCTCAGCTCCATACCGGGAGTCGGCGAGTTGCAGTTGAACGATGTAGTCAGCTATCCGCCATCGATCGTTCCGGCGTTCGGTCAGGCCGCGCCGCTGATGCTGACCTTCGGCCGTCCGTACAACGACCTCGCCGTCCCCGGATTCACGGTCGGCGCCACAATGCTCTTCACTGGTCGTGAGCAGGCTTCCGGTCTTGGACAGGTGATCCTGCGCGGCCTCGGAACGGAAGTCGACCAGACCATCGCCAGCCATCCAACCTTCATCGCCATCTGGATCGGCGGCAACGACTTTCTCGGATCCGTCTCTCAGGGGACGTCGCTGGGACTGACCTCGACGGCCGACTTCACCGCGCGGTACGGCGCGATGCTCGACAAGCTCATCGCCGGCGCACCGAATGCCGGCATTGTCGTCGGGACGCTGCCGAACACTTTCACGGGAATCCCGTTCCTGAATACCGTCTCGCCGTACATCATCAATCCGGCGACGAGGAGTCCCGTTCTCGGCCCTGACGGAAAGCCCATCACGATGATCACTGACCTCGGCGACGGCAACATCGGTCCGATTCCAGCAGGCAGCTTCGTCACGCTGGCCGCTTCGACCGATATCGCCAGCGGGAAGGGCATCCCGCCGGCTCTCGCTGGTATCCCTCCGTTTAACCACTTGCCGAACGCCGGCAAGCCTCTGCCGGCTTCCGATGTCATCACTCCCACCGAGGCGAGCGCGATTCAGACGCAGATCACGGCGTACAACAGCGCGATCGCGCAGGCCGCGCAGTCGCGGAACATTCCGGTCGCCGACATCACTGGCCTTTTCAATCGCGTCGGCAGCAAGCAGGAGTTCGTCGGGCCGCTCAGCATCACGGGCGACTACATCACCGGTGGTTTCTTCGGTCTTGACGGCGTTCACCTGACGGACATCGGGTACACGCTGTTCGCCAACGAGTACATCAAGGCCATCAACAGCGGCTACGGCACCCACATCCCGCTGGCCAGCATCAGCCAGTTCAGCATGAATAACGCCACGAGCTCCGGCCTGCCGTTCTTCTCGAGCATGCCGTGGCAGGTCAGCGCGGAAGCGGTCAAGGCGATGACGACCATGTTCACGCTGCCGACGAGCGCTCCGAGGCGGCACCGGGCTACGCACAACTGATCTTTCGCTTCAACGAACCGAAAAGGGCCGGCGATGAGCCGGCCCTTTTTCTTTCACCAGGGGAACGCAGTACCGAAAAACAAGGCTCCTCAGGATATTCAGTGGGTCCGGCGAAACCTCGAAGAGCGGACTCGCGCCGCGGCGAGATTCAAGGCGGCGGCGCCGCCGTAAGAATTTAGCGGCGGCCGTCAGGCCGCCGGAGCAAGCGATCGCCAGGGTACGAGGGCACGAAGTGCCCGACAGAAGGGGGGGAAACGGACCTGGGATCTGTCGCACGCTGCGCGCGCTCGGACGCTGGGTCGGGCCGATCGGACGGCGGCCTGACGGCCGCCGCTACTGTAAATGATGTCGGCGGCTCCGCCGCCTCGACAAAGCCCCACTGTGACTGGGACGACAGACGGCTGGTGTGGGGTCTCCGCAAACCATCGACTCAGTAGCCATGAACCCAACTGTCAAAGCCAAATCCCATCTCACCCACGGAAATCTCGGAAGACCCAAAAACAAAAACGCCGGCACCGCCGGCGTGTTTTCTCTTTCGAAATTGTGTGTCGATTATGTTCCCGACGGACGTCCGCGCGGCGATGGCCGGGAGATGTCGATCATGGCCATGCGCTCCTTCTCGTCGTACCAGCAGTGGAAGCGCTTGATGCCCGGGACGTCGATCTCGTAAGAGCGAAAGAAACTCGGTACGTGAAGGGATGTCGATTTATCAGACTGACGGATTTTCGCCGCTCCCTCTTCCTTCTTGTCGAGCGGACGGATTCCGATGAGCTTGCGCTTCTTGTCGTAGTAGAGATTCGCGCTGGTCTTACCGCGCAGCCTGAGCATCGACGCCACGGGCGAGGGCAGGCGGATCAGTCGCGATTGAACAATTGTGGCCGATGCGGGAAAGCGACCGAATTCCGGCTGCGGCTCCCATTTCTCAAATGCCATGCTCCGACTCCTCACCCATCACGAACCCTGCTGGCTAAGCGATACGATCATAAAATCCCGCAGGTTTTTGTCAACAATTAATCGCAATGGTTTCGTGGAAAAACAACTCCTTCGTCACAATAATTATTCTGGATTTGCGGCCCGGCAGCCGCGCCTGCCCGCACCAATCGTCGCAAATTGCGTGCTGATTTCCCGTAAGCTTCTGCATTCAATATTGTTATTACGAAGGCCCCGGCCCAGGCCCTGCCCGGCGGACCGGCAGGAATGGCAAATTTTTCCTGCTGAGCCCGCTTCACCCACGGAAGTACGAACGGTCCAGCGCCCGGTACTGCACGGCCTCGGAAATGTGGGCGCTGTCGATGCGCTCGGCGCCGGTCAGATCCGCAATCGTCCGCGCCACTTTGAGGATGCGATCGTGCGCCCGGGCCGAGAGCGCCAGCCGCTCGATGGCGCGGGTCAGGAGTTGCCGCGAGGAGGCGTCGAGCTCGCAGTGGCGGCGCAGGTGACGTGAGGTCATCTCGGCATTGCACTCGATGGCATTCCGGCGGAACCTCTCGCGCTGGATCGCTCGCGCTCCCTCCACACGCTGGCGGATCGAAGCGGACGGCTCCCCCGCTTCCATCGACATGATCTCGTCGCTCGACAGGGCCGCCACCTCCACCTGCAGGTCGATGCGATCGAGCAGCGGACCGGAGATCTTGGCGAGATAGCGCGCGATCTGCTGCTCGGTGCAGGTGCACTGCCGGCGATGGTCGTTGTAGAAGCCGCACGGACAGGGATTGAGCGCGGTGGCCAGCGTGACGCGCGAGGGGAACGTCAGCGTCCGCAGCGCCCGGGCGATCGTCACCGCTCCGTCTTCGAGCGGCTGGCGCAGGACTTCCAGCGTATCGCGCCGGAACTCGGTCAGCTCGTCGAGAAACAGCACGCCGGAGTGCGCGAGGCTGACCTCGCCGGGCTTCGGATTCGATCCGCCGCCCACCAGGCCGGCCATCGAGATCGTGTGGTGCGGCGCGCGGAACGGGCGGCGCGAAATCAGTCCGCTGCCCGGCGGCAGCGTCCCGGCCACCGAATGGATCTTCGTCGTGACGATCGACTCCGCGAGAGAGAGCCGCGGCAGGATCGACGGAAGGCGCTTCGCCAGCATCGTCTTTCCCGATCCCGGCGGCCCGATCATCATCACGTTGTGCCCGCCGGCCGCTGCGACCTCGAGGGCACGCTTCGCCTGCGACTGTCCCCGCACTTCGGAGAAATCGGCGACCTCTCCGAGCAGTTCGCCCGATTCGTTGGTCGGCTGCGTCGGCGCAATCACCGATTCGCCCCTGATGTGCGCGATGACTCCGGTCAGGTACTTCACGCCGATGACACGCACGTCCTCCACGGCCGCCGCTTCATTGGCGTTGCCGGCCGGGACGATCAGCTCGCGAACCGACCGGTCGCCGCCGAAGGCCGCGGAGATGGGGAGCGCCCCACGGACGGGGGCGACGCCGCCATCGAGCGACAACTCGCCGACGAAGACGCGGCCGGCGACATCCTCGTCGGTGAGGAACTCTGCCGCGTGAAGGATTCCCACCGCCATCGGCAGGTCGAATCCCGGCCCTTCCTTCTTCACGTCCGCCGGCGAGAGATTCACCGTGATGTGGCGCGGCGGGAGGTAGTAGCCGCAGTTGGCAAGCGCGGAGCGAACGCGCGAATACGCCTCGCGAACCGAGGCGTCGGGAAGGCCGACCAGAGTGAACCCGGGCTGCTGCGAATACCCGCCGCAGTCGACCTCAATGACAATGCGAACCGCATCGATGCCGAGCGTCGCGGCACTCCATACTTTCGAGAGCATGGTGCTTTCGCGACCCGGTGAAAGGAAATCCCCGACCGAGGCTACCTCGGAACATCGGGGCGGTCAAAGGTGCGCCCCTGTGGCGAGTTGGATGCGGCCCTGGTTGCGAGGTTGCGCGGTTCCGCGGTTGCGCGGTGTTACTACGGGGTGTAGAGCGCCGATGGCTCGATCGGGCGATGAAGTCACCGCGGAACCGCGGAACCGCGCAACCTCGTGATAAAACACATCCAGGAGAAACCGAATGCGTATTGCAGTGCCCCACAACACGACCCGCGCCGAAGCGAAGAAGCTCGTCGAGCAGAGGCTCGACGATCTGCAGCGGCAGTACGGCCATTACGCCAGTGATCTCGAGAAGCAGTGGAACGGCGACCACCTCGATTTCTCGTTCAAGGCGAAGGGCTTCAACGGCAAGGGAACCCTGGAGATCACCGATACCGACGTCATCGTCGACGGCAAGCTCCCTCTGATCGCGAAACCATTCGAGCCGCGGATCCGCAGCAGCGTCGAGCGCGAAGCGGAACAGATGTTCCGAAGAGCTTGAAGAGTCCTGAGTCCTGAGTCCTGAGAGCAAGGTGACTCAGGACTCAGCACTCAGGACTAAAGAAAAAGCGCCGGCCTTCTGGCCGGCGCTTGTCGATTCGAAAGCTCTGGAAGCAGGTCGATCAGCTCACGTGGAAGATCTTCTTGAGGGCGTCGACGTTTGGATCGACGAACAGGTCGCCATCCACCTCGACGGCTGGGTCAGTGCCGACGTGGTGAAACGCGCTGGTTTTCAAGTGATCTGCGACGACCATTTCGTGGTCGACGTGAAACTGATCGAGGAAACCGGCCACCAGGCTGGTTTTCTGCTTCTTACTTCCGGGGTAGAACCTTACGGTCATCATCCCCCTCCTCTTCCACCCATTGGGTGTTCCTTGTTGCTGCCCGATTGGACGAATGTCCGCAAGGTAGCGTTGCTTGTTACGGATGTCAAATAAAAAACGTTCAGGCCGCGCGTAACCAGACTGACACGCTCAATCAGGCAGTTCCCAACGCTCCTCGCAAGCGACATGCCGAAGAAGAGTGCTGAGTCCTGAGTGCTGAGTACTGAGTCAAGCCCCGGTATTTTCACAAAAGCACTCAGTACTCAGCACTCAGTACTCAGCACTTCTCTAAGCGACGGCCGCCTCGCGATATTGAATCTCGTAGAGCCGGCGATAGAGGCCGCCGGCCTGCATCAGCTCCTCGTGAGTGCCGCGCTCGCGGATCTCGCCGTGATGGAAGACCAGGATCATGTCGGCGGAGCGGATCGTCGAGAGCCGGTGGGCGATGACGATCGAAGTCCTCCCGGTGAGAAGTGTCTGGATGGCTTCCTGAATGAGATGCTCGGTCTCGGTGTCGATCGACGAGGTGGCTTCGTCGAGAATCAGCACCGGCGGATTGAAGGCCAGCGCGCGGGCGAACGACAGCAGCTGTTTTTCGCCGACCGAGAATCCGGCGCCGCGCTCGCGGACCTGAGATTCGTAGCCCTCCGGCAGGCGGGCGATGAACCGATCCGCCTGCACACGCACGGCTGCAGACTTGAGCGCCTCCTCGCTGACGGCCGATTCGCCCAGCGAGATGTTCTGGGCGACGCTGCCGGTGAAGAGAAAGAAATCCTGCTGCACGACGGCAAAGATGCGCCGCAGCGCGCCGAGGTTGTAGCGGCGGACGTCGACGCCGTTGATCAGGATTTCGCCGCGCTGGATGTCGTAGAAACGGAGGAGCAGCGACGTCACGGTGGTTTTTCCCGCGCCGGTGTGCCCGACCAGGGCCACGCGCTCGCCGCGGTTGACCACGAAGGAGACGTCCTTCAGCACCCAATCCTCGTCGTTGTACGCGAACCAGACGTTCCGGAACTCGATCTGCTCGAGCGTCTCGATCGGAAGGCCTTCGTCGTTCGAGATGACCACGGGAGTGTCGAGCAGTTTGAAGATGCGCTCGCTCGCCGCCATGGCGGCCTGGAGGATGTTGTACTTTTCCGAAAGGTCGGAGATCGGCTCGTAGAAGCGCTGGGCGTACTGGAAGAAGGCCACCAGCGCGCCGACGGAAAGCGTTCCCTGGATGACCTGACCGCCGCCGTACCAGACGATCAGGGCGATCCCGAACGACTCGATCAGCTCGATGACCGGATAGAAGACGGCGTAGTAGAAGATCGAGTCGATGTTGGCCTGGCGATGCCGCGCGTTGAGCACCTCGAATTTCCCGGCCTCCTTCTCTTCCCGGTTGAACAGTTGCACCGTCGAGACGCCGGAGATGTGCTCCTGCAGGAACGCGTTGATGGCGGCGATCCGCGCCCTTACCTGGCGATAGGTGATGCGCGCTCCGCGCCGGAACCACATCGAGACGATGACGATGAAGGGGGTGATCGAGAACAGCACCAGCGCCAGCCGCCAGTTCATCCAGAACAGGACTCCGATGATGCCGGCCAGCACGAACACGTCGCCGAACATCGACACGAATCCCGCGGTGAACATGTCGTTGAGGGCGTCGACGTCGGTAGTCACGCGCGTCATCAACCGCCCCACGGGGTTGCGGTCGAAGAACTGGATGTCGAGCTTCTGCAGATGGCCGAAGATCTGTTTGCGGAGGTCGTACATGATGTACTGCCCCATCAGATTCATCAGCACCATCTGCGAATAGAGCACCGCGAACCCGGCCACGAGCGTGGCCAGATAGAGCATCGCCGCCACGTCGATGCCGCGGATCGGGTCGGTGCTCCAGCCGAAGAGGTGGATCAGGTCGGCCACCCGCCTGCTCAATCCGATCGGATGCGAGCCCTGCAGCGGCTTCACGAAGAGATCGATGCCCACGGCGATGATGGCCGGTCCGATGATCTCCAGAGCCGAGGAGAGGATCACCAGAAACACCGACAGCCCGGCCCGGAGACGGTACGGGCGGAGATAGGTCATCAGCCGCCGCGCCAGCCGCGGGTCGAAAGCCTTGGCGCCTTCGTCTTCGTGTTTCTCGATATCAGCCATGACTTTTTCAGTGCTGAGTACTGAGTGCTGAGTACTGAGTGAGCGAGACTCAGTACTCAGTACTCAGTACTCAGCACTCTTCACGCAATCTCCTCGATCTCGTCCTCGATCGTCTGCCGGCGATACAGGTCGGCGTAATAACCGTCGTGGACGAGCAGAGCTTCGTGTGTGCCTCGCTCCACGACCCGCCCTTCGTCGAGGACGATGATGTGGTCGGCATCCTTCACCGAGGAGACGCGGTGCGAAACGATGAGCACCGTCCTCCCCTTCCGGATGGTGCGCAGGGCGTTGAGAATCCGCTCTTCGGTGGCGGTGTCGACGGCGCTCAGCGAGTCGTCGAGGATCAGCACGATCGGATCGCGCACCAGGGCGCGGGCGATGGCCGTGCGCTGCTTCTGGCCGCCCGACAGCGTGATGCCCCGTTCGCCGATCATCGTCTCCAGGCCCTCCGGAAAGGTGGAAACGTCGGCCGTCAGTCCCGCCAGGTCCGCGGCACGCGCCACCTCTTCGACCGTGGCATCGGCGCGTCCGAAGCGAATGTTCTCGCCGATCGATTCCGAGAAGAGGAACGTCTCCTGCGGCACCATGCCGATGAGATCCCGCATCTGCCGAAGCGGAATGGACTCGATGGGACGGCCGTCGAAGAAGATCGTGCCCGGAGGCGGCTCAAACGTGCGCGTGATGAGGGCCAGCAGGGTCGACTTTCCGCTGCCGGTCCGACCGACGATGCCGACGGTCTCGCCGCGCCCGACTTTGAAGTTGACGTTGCGGAGGACCGTGTGGCGCCGCGATGGCTCGCCGGCTTTCACGACCGTGCCGACCGCAGCGACGGTCGGATAGGTGAAGGTCAGGTCGCGCACCTCGAGCTCTCCGGCGATCTCCCCCTCCAGGCGTTTCCCCTCTTCGTTGGACACCTCGGGCTCGATGGACCAGACGTCGTGCAGGCGCTGCATCGAGGCCATGCCGCGCTGCACGAGATTGATGACCCAGCCGAAGGCGATCAGGGGCCAGACCATGCGGCCGAGATAGAACTGAAAGGCCACGAACTCGCCGATGGTCAGGCGGCCCGCGAGAATGCGCCGGCTGCCGAGGTAGAACATGATCACGAACATCACGCCGATCATGGCGTGGAGCATCGGATAGAAGGTGGCCGTCAGGCGGATCAGCGAGCGGTTGCGGTCGACGTACTCGCGGTTCATCCGCTTGAACATCTCCACCTCGTTCCGCTCCTGCGTGAACGCGCGAACCACGCGGACGCCAGCCAGGTTCTCCTGGACGCGGGCGGAGATGTCGCCGAAGTAATCCTGCACGGACCTGAAGCGGACGTGGATGCGCTGGCCGAAGAATTTCACCAGGCCGGCCACCACCGGCACCGCGATCAGCGAGATCAGCGCCATCTCCCGGTCGATGCGCATCATCATCGCGAACGCGCCGATGACGATCAGCAGCGACGATGCCGAGTGCATGACCGCGGGGCCGATGAGCATGCGCACCGAGGCCAGGTCGTTCGTGGCACGCGACATCAGATCGCCGGTGCGCTGCTCCTGGTAGAACTCGAGCGGAAGCTTCTGCATGTGCCCGTAGAAGTCGTTCCGCATGTCGTATTCGATCTGCCGCGAGGCGCCGATGATGACCCAGCGCTGGAGATAGAGAAATGTCCCTTCCACGAGTGCGGCGCCGACGAGCTGGGCGCCGTAGCGGATCAGCACTCCTCTGCTGAAGGCGTGGGCCAGCGTATCGACGGCATTGCCGACGATGGCCGGCTTGAGCAGCGAGAAGAATGCCGAGCCGATGACGCACAGGCCGCCCAGAAACAGCGAGCGCTTGTAGCGTCCGAAGTAGTGGAGAAGGCGTCGGGTCGGCGTCATCGGGGGAGACATTCTAGTGCGGAGTCGTCAGCCGTGAATCCCGGCCGGGGATGGTCGAAGCAGAGTGGACAACACGCGGTTCTCGAAAGTCATGCCTGAAGAGAGGTCGCAGGTGGCGGGTCGCAGGTGGCGGGTCGCAGGTGGCGGAGGACAGGCTGGGCTTTCACCTATTCCTGTTTCTCCGGCTCGGCGGCGCGCGCGCTCTCGTCGCGAAGGGGAATGCGCTTCATCTCCTGCAGGGCGATCCGAAGCACGCTCGACAGCGTGAAGCCCTGAGGAAAGGCGTGAGGGATTCGCAGTCCGGCCCCGCTGAGCTCGAGGAAATCGAGGGGCGGCTTCCGGTGCGCGAGCACCCACGCCAGCTTGCGCGGGAGGTCTTCGCGGTCGTCGGCATTCAGGTGCAGCGGCTGGAGGTAGTAGCCGAAGTGCATCTGGCGCAGCAGGGGCGTGCCGCCCGCGAACTCAGGAAGGGTCACGCTGAGGGTGAGGGCGCCGAAAATCCAGTTCTCACGGGCGAACTCGCCGCGCCAGAAATCCTCTTCTTCGCCCGTGAGATGTTCGAGTCGCATTCAACGCCTGCGGCGCGGCGCCTTCCGCTGCGCACTGCTCAGGACCTCGAAAAATGCCGGGCGGCCGCGAAAACCTTCCATCCGTTCGAGCGCCTGTCCCTGCGCATCGGCGATCACGACGGTCGGAAAGGCGCGCACTTCGTAGCGCCGTTGCAGCGCTTCGATGTCCGATGGATTTCTCCCCTCTTCCTGCCTCCGGTCGACGACGCGAACCGGAACCACGAGATCGTTGATCCGGGTGGCGGAGTCTCGATCACGAAAGACTGCAGCATCCATCGATCGGCACGGGCCACACCAGTCGGCCGAGAACTCGTACATGATCGGCTTGCCCGACGTCCTGGCCTGCTGCGGTGCCTTCGCCAGAGCGACCCACTTGACGAGCTCGGCACCTTCGCTCTTCAGGAAAATGATCGTCAGCACACGAACAACAACGAGGAGCACCACTGCCAGCGGCAACCAGCGCGGCACATCCCGCTGGTTTACGGAGCGATCAGTCTGCTCCATAGGGCACCTCACGCCGGCGGAACATCAGACAGGCCAGGAAGAGAACGATGGCGGCATTCGAAATCACCAGAGCCACCCAACGGACATCGATCTCCCGCGGCACGTCCGGAAAGATATTTTCGTGAATCGCCTCGATCGTCCGGATGATCTGGGGGTATGTGACCAGGAGATGTCGCAGCCACTCGAACGCCTGCCCGATTCCGCCGGTCACCGCTTTCAGTCCGCCGATGGTCAGGCTGAGCGCGATGTTCAGGACGAAATAGATCACCACGTTGAAATACGACCGGCTGATGCTCCCGAACAGGGCCAGCAGCGCGCACGCCATCACCGCGTGGAGCGCCTCGCCTCCCGCGGACTGGAGCGTTGCCTTCCACTCGGACGGGCCGGTGAAGATCAGCGCGCGGCCGCCGAGATCGAACAGCAGTGCCACACTCATCGCCGCCCATGCCGCGACCAGGACACCCGCGAATCGGGAGAGGAGATAGGTCGAGCGGTTCACGGGCTTGGCCATGATCAGCTGCAGTGTGCCGGAGGAGAACTCCGGACCGATCAACTGCGCGCCGACACCGATGACCAGGAGTGACGCGAGGCTCTGCCAGACGGGATCGGCGTTCATCGCGCCGGCGATTGAGGCAACCAGAACGACGAGGCCGGCAAAAGCGAGAAAAAGAGGACTGGAGACGTTCCGCCGGAACGTCTCTGCGAACACGACGCGGCTCATCGCTCCCTCCGGAAAAGCTCTTCCAGGTCCGCCGTTCGGCGGCGCACGTCGAGAACGCCGGCTCCCGTTTCGACGAGCCGGCGCACGATGTCAGCGATTGCGGCCTCCCGCTCGACCGTAACCTGCACCACGTTGTGCTCCGGCCGTGCGCCCACGGCGGCGGCCACGGCATCGGCGTCGAAGCTTCCGGGCAACAGCGTCACGGCGATCGGGATCGAGACGGTTGACCGCAGCGCCTGGTCGTCGCTGATCACGCCCTTCGACAGAAACAGGACGCGATCGCAGACCTTCTCGATCTCGCTGAGCTGATGAGAATTCAGCAGGACGGTCGCACCACGGCGCCGCTCCTCGTCGATGACCTCGCGCACGAGCATCACGCCGTTCGGGTCGAGCCCCGATGTGGGCTCGTCGAGGAAAAGAAAATCGGGAGTGGCGAGCAGCGCCTGGCAGAGGCCGATCCTCTGCAGCATCCCGCGCGAGTACTGCGAGAGCGGCCGCTCCGCAGCGTCTGCGATGTCGAGCCGCTCGAGCAATGCCTCCACGCGATCCTCGGGCTCCTCGACCTTCGCCAGCCGCGCCATGTACTGCAGGAACGCGCGGCCATTGACTCCCCTGTCGAAGTTCATTCGTTCGGGCACGAAGCCGGTGCGCTCGCGAATGGTCAGGTCATCGCTGCGCAGACCGTCGATCGTGACCTCGCCGTCCGTCGGAAAGAGAAATCCGAGGATGCAGGACATCAGCGTGGTCTTACCGGCGCCGTTCGGGCCGATGAGACCGACGACCTCACCGGGCGCGACATCGACGTCGATGCCCTTGAGCACAGGCTGCTCCACGCCGAACGAGCGGAAGGTCTTCTTCAGGCCGCGAACGCGAAGGCCTCGATCGGTGGCGGGGGCCGTCATTGCTTCATCTGCCGCAGGCCCGCCAGGATCTCGTCGATCTTCGCCTGATGAAACTCGTTGAGCGATTTCTGCAGCTCCGGTTCCGGAGTGGCAGCGAGGTCGGCCGTATAGACCTTTTTCAGCGCTCCGCCGAGATAGATCTTCGTCTCCACTCGCCACCCGGGTTTGGTGAAGAACTCGGTCTGGACGGTCAGCTTCTTGGGCCCGACGTCGAAGGCGTCGAGGCGTCCCATGGGCAGGGTCTGCGGATCGGGCACGTCGGCTATGGTAGACGAAAAAAAGCCGGCCGCGGGAGAGCCCGCGGCCGGCTGCGAGTCAAAGACACGCTTCGTGATTCGCTAATTTCCGATCTGCCTGATCTTCACAGCCAGGCCGAAGAGCACCAGGATGATGATGCCGAGGGCGGCGCCGAGTCCGCGGCGGCGATACGTGAGCTCGGCCAGAGAGGACTTGCCCGCATTCAGGGCGGCGATGGCGTGATTCATCGCTTCCTTCTGTTTGTCCGAGTACTGACCGGCGGTGCTGAAGGTGTGCAACAGCACCTGCATTTCGATTTGATTGTCGACTGCGTCATCGAGCTCGGCGCGCGCTTTGCGCACTTCCACGCCCCCGCGCTGGGCAGTGAGCAGAGTGCGCTCGGCACGAGCCGACACCGAAGTGACCTGCTCCATGCTGCTCACGAACCCCGCCGCAGTGATCGCGCCGCTGGTTTTCGGGTCGACGTGGCAGTTGGTGCAGCGGCGCACCGCGACGTTCACCGGCTTCCCGGAAGCGGGGTCGACGAAGGAATAGTGAGTCTTTCCGATCCGGAACTTCTCGAACAGGCGCGCGAACTCCGGCCGCAGCGTGGTCTTGCCGCCACCCTCCTCGATGACGTGCGTGGGAAGGGTCTGGGCGCGGTCGACCATCCAGTCGAAGCGAGCGTCGCCCTGGAGGTGCAGCTTGTCGGCGGTCGCCAGGAGCTGATTGCGCAGCCGCTGATAGTGCTCACGCTTTTGCTTCGGCTCGGAGACCGCGACCGGACCCGAGCCCTCGTGGCAGAAAGCACAGGGAACACTCGGCAGCGGTCCGAGAAGGGCCACGGTCGGGCGCATCACGCCGTGATTCTCGTGGCAGGCCACGCAATCGCTGAGGTAATGCGTGTTCGCCACGACATCGGGAGCGATGCCCTCGTGGCAGTTGTCGCAGGTCGCACCGCCGGCGAGAAACTCGTTGTGCCTGACGAAGCCATCGTGCTTCGCGGTTTTGGCGAAGAGCTCCGCCTCACGGGCGTGGCACTGGCCGCAGATCAGCGCGACGCTCTCCACGCCCGGAGGTGTGGCGCCGTGATTTCCATGGCAGGTGTTGCACGTCGGCGCGGTGAGGTCGCCCTTGGTGAACATGGCGTTCGCATGCACGCTGCGGCGCCAGCGCTCGTACTGATCGACCGGCAGCGGACGGCCGTAAGCATCCTTGTAGGACGCCATCCGCTTCGGATCGGAGTGGCACCGGCTGCAGGTCTCCGCGACGTGCGTCGGGTAGACAGGCGAGGCCGGGTTCTCCTTCCTCATGATGCCGTGCACGCCGTGGCAGTCGGTGCAGACCGCGACGTTGCCGTCGCCCTTGGCCAGCTGCTGGCCGTGGACGCTGGTCTTGTACTCGCTGACCACGTCGACACGAGCAGAGGGGTTGAAGCGCTTCATGTAAGCGGCCGACGAGTGGCATTTGCCGCAGAACTCCGGCATCTGAGCGCGCGTCGGCTTTCCGACGAAAGGACTGGCCTTGTACTTCGGATCCATCGCCGACGGATCTTCGGCCAGCTTCGGGTCGGGGTTGCCGCCGTGGCAATCCTGGCAGGACAGGCCGACCTGCACGTGAACGTCGTCGCCGATGTTCTTCAGCTTGGCCTTCGCGGCGGCGTCGAACATGTCGGAGTTGTGGCAGGTGACGCAGGAGGTTTTCGCAGGTGGCGCCGCAAAGGCGCTGCCGGCAACCACGAGCAGCAGAACGATCGCGCCTATGGCAGCGATGGTGGTCGTCAGCCGTCCCGAGCCTCCGCGGTCATCCGGCGGATTCTCGGACGGCCTCGTGACGAAGGCCATGATCAGGAGAAGGACGGCCGTAGCCAGGACGATGTAGAGCGGCAGGAGCGAGCGGTAGCCCCAGCAGGTCATGCCGATGATGAAGATCAGCGCCAGCACGCCGCCGAGGTCGAACAGAGGGCTCCTGGCGCGTTTGACCACACCGCGATCGAGGAACGGAACGATCGTGAGGATCAGACCGCCCAGGCCGAACAGCAGGATGGGAATGGCTTCGTACTCGATGTGCCAGAACTCGCCGCCCGGCACGAACTTCAGGGTCTGGAACATGAAGATGTAGTACCACTCCGGACGGATGTTCTCGTACGCCGGGGCAAAGGCATCGGCCTTGTCGCCGAGCTCCCACGGGAAGAGCGCCGCCAGTGCCGCCAGCACACCGAGGCCGACGATCCAGGCCCACAGGTCGCGCATGGCGAAGTTCGGAAAGAACCTCATCGGCTTGCGCATGGGCTTGCCTTCGAACTGCGGGGGAACGCTCATGCCCTTGATCTGAACGAGCAGGAGATGCGCGCCGAGCAGGAGCGACGTGATGGCCGGCAGGATGGCTACGTGCCATCCGTAGAAACGCGACAGCGTTCCACCGCTGACGCGGTCACCGCCGCGCAAGAAGCGCAGGGTCCATGGCCCGATGATCGGGACGACGCCGGCGATGTCGGTTCCGACCTTCGTCGCGAAGAACGCCAGCTGGTTCCAGGGCAGCAGATAACCGGAAAACCCGAATCCGAGGATCAGGAAGAACACGAGCGCGCCGGTGACCCAGGTGAGCTCGCGGGGGGGACGATAGGACTTCAAGAAATACACGCTGGTCAGGTGCGCAAATGCGAAGAAGACCATCAGGTTCGCCGACCAGGAATGGATCGATCGGATCATCCAGCCGAACGGCACCACGGTCATGATGAACTCGACCGATTCGAACGCTTCTTCGGCGGACGGCCGGTAATACAGCATCAGCAGGATGCCGGTGCAGACCTGCACCAGGAAGAAGAATAGGGTCATTCCGCCGAGGTAGTACAGGACGCTGTAGCGGTGAACCGGGACGGTCTTGTGGGAAGCGAACTCGGTCATCGTGGAAAGACCGAGCCGGTCGTCGAGCCAGTTGTAAATGGACTTTGCCTTCGTTTTCATGGCTAGACCTTCGAGATCACGACGGTGGGAGGCTGGCCCGCGCCCTTCGACACGAGGTTCACCTTGAAAGGAGTGAGCGGCCGCGGCGGAGGACCGCCGACATTGCGTCCGTTCATGTCGTACTGGCCGCCGTGGCAGTTACAGTAGATCCGGATCTTGTCCTTCTGGAAGCCGACGATGCAGTCCAGGTGGGTACAGGTCGCCGAGAACGCCTTGAACTCCGTATCCGAGAGCCGGATCAGGATGACCGGCTCGGCACCGAAACGGACGATCTTGAATCCTTTGTCCATCAGCGCGGGATCGTTCGCAGGGCCGGCTTCGATCTGGTTTGTCGATGCCTCGGGGACCCTCGGCGGACTGATGTACCGGAGGACGGGGTAGAGCACTGAGGCGGCCAGGGCGCCAAAGGCGGAACCGAGGAACCAGTTGATGAACCGCCGGCGATCGGGGGCGAAAGCTTCCATGTTGGTGGGGCGTCCTTTCGGATTGGTTCGGTCTACGGGCAGATGCGTTATGAAACGCTGAGGCTAGAACCATCACGTGTGCCTGGACTCACGTGTTCTGGTGAGACGACGCACAGAGGCTTTGGACCGCTCAAGGTATCCGTGATCCACGCACATCACATCGCCAAGCTTTGGCGAGTTTCGTCGCGCCACCTTGAAACGAGCGGTTGCACGTAGAGTCGACGGAGAGCGTCTATGGCCGTAGCAGTCGATCTGGAAAACCGGGTTGAGCAGCTCGACGCACGGCTTCGCGCGATTGAGGATCGCCTTGCCAGAATCGAGCAGTCGGACGCTGCCCCCCTCCCGCGGATCGAAGTCCCCGCCGCGGAACCGGCGAAAGCCGCCGCATTCGCAGTTCCGGATACCCGCACCGACATCGCCCTCGCCGGCCGAAGCCTGATCGGCCTGGGGGGCGCCTACCTCCTGCGCGCCCTGACCGAATCAGGGGTCATCCCCCACCTCGCGGGTCTCGTCGTCGGTCTCCTCTACGCCGCCTTCTGGATCTACCTGACACATCGACAGTCGTCACGTCACGAGGTCCACGCGGCCACGGCCTCGTCGATGGTCGCCGCGCTGGTCGCCTATCCGCTGATCTGGGAGGCAACCGCGCGCTTCGAAACCTTCACGATCGAGATGGCCTGCTTCCTCATGCTGGCCACATCGACCGCGCTTCTCGCCGTCGCCTGGCGCCACAATTTCGCAACGGCCGCGTGGATCTCCTGCCTCGGCTCGATCATGTGTGCCGGCGGGCTGGCGCTGGCGGCACAGGACCCGACGGTTCCGCTCATCGCCTTCTCGATCTCCGGCGCGCTGACATGGCACATCGCGTCGGCGAAGAGGTGGTTCGTCCGCTGGCCGGCGCTAGCGCCGGCGTGGATCGCCGCGGTCGCGCTGCAGCTCATGGCCGTGAACCGCGGAAATGAACCGATGGACTTCGCGGCAGTGGCTCTCCTGATCTCCGCGTTCGCGTACCTCGGCGCAATCGCCGCGAAGAACCTCATCGCGCGAGAGGACATCACCTGGTACGACGTGGCCCAGGCGTTCGGCACGATCACGTTCGTGCTCAGCGGAGCGGCCTGGATCGCCGCGCAGTCGCACTCGCTGATGCTCCCGGTCATGATGGCGATCGCCACGGTTGCCGGCGGCGCGTACTTCACGGCGCTGCGACAGACGCCGGAAGACATCGTCGCGCCGTACTACTTCGGCGGCCTGGCCATCGCCTGCACACTCTTCGCGACGGCGATGGCGGCGACGCCGACGAAGGCCGGCATGATCTGGATCGTGTTCGCGACCGTGAGCATTTTCGCGGCGCGGGCGCTGGCGACCTCGCAGTTCGTCGTGCATGCGATCGTCTACAGCATTGCCGGAGCGATCGCCACGGGACTCCTCGGCGGAGCGATCGGCGCGATCACCGGGATGGGAACGCGCCCACCGATCGCGATCGCACCCGGCGTGGCCACGGTCGGGATCGCCATCGCCGCGGTCACAGCCCTGCTGGTGCGCGACACCACCTCGAGGACGTGGCGAATCGGCCGGGTCGTGCTCTTCGCGCTGGCCTCTCTCGTCGTGATCGCGGGCGCCACGCTGATCGTGCTCCGCATCGGCAGAACGGACGCAGCGGCCTCGTCGGCCGTGCGCAGTGCGATGATCGCGATCGCAGCGGTCGCGCTGGCGTACGTGTCGCGCCTGCCGATCTTCGCGGATGCCTCGCTGCTCGTCTACCCGATTCTCGGCATCGGCGCGGCGAAGTTCATCGTGGACGACTTCATGAGCGGCCGCGCGGCCACGCTGTTCGTCTCTCTGGCCGTCTACGGGTGCGCGCTTCTGCTGCTGGCACGCATGCGCCGGACGACCGCGACGGCCTGAAGACGCCTGTCATCCCGAGCACTCGAATCGCGCAGGCGCGACACTGGAGAGAAGAAACATTCGATCGTTCCCCCTTCTCCCCGCCGCAGCGGGCAGAGGGCCGGGGTGAGGGGTCTCGTTCAAAAGGAGACCCCTCCGCCTTCGGCACCTTCTCCCCGCTGCGGCGGGGAGAAGGGCAAAAACGCCAGAGCCCGCATAGTCACCCCTCAGCGGGTCTGGAACTGCGACAGCGTCTTTTTCAGATGGCCGGCGAGGGCATCGAAGCTCTCCACGATCTGCTTCATGCGCGACACGAACGTCAGCGTCTCGCGGGCGGCCGTCCGGATGCTGGAGGCCTCGCTCACCGCGCGTTCCACGAGCTGCTTGCTCTCCTGCGAAGCCTTGCTGACCTCCTGGGTCAGATGGTTGGAGTCAATGCTCGCCCTGGAGATCACCTTGACGGTGCCGGTCTGCTCTCCCATGGCCCGGCGGACGTGCTCGGCGAGCTCGCGCATGCTCTCCACGGCGCGGATGATGGTCTCGCTGCCCTGGGCCTGCTGCACGGTGGCTCGCGAGATCTCGGTCGACAGATCCAAAACGTCCTGGATGGAGCGCGCCACCTCGCGACTGCCGGCGGCCTGCTCGCTCGTCGCGTGCGCCATCCGCGAGCTCATGAGCAGGGCCCGGTCGGCGCTGGCGATGATGTGCTTCAATGCCTGATCGGTGCGGTTCACCGACTGCACGCCCACGTCGACACGCTCGATCCCTTCGCGCACCAGGGCCTTCACGTTCCCGGTTTCGGTCTGAATCCCGGAGATCACGCGCGAGATCTCCTGGGTGGAGGAGGTCGTGCGCTCGGCAAGCTCCCGGATCTCATCCGCAACGACCGCAAACGATCGGCCGTGCTCGCCGGCCTGGGCCGCGATGATCGCGGCGTTGAGGGCGAGAAGGTTCGTCTGGGTGGTGACATGGTCGATCACCACCAGGATGTCGCCGATATTGCCCACACTGGCGGAGAGTCTGGACACGGTCTCGGAGAGCGCCACGACTGCGGTCCGGATCCTGGTCATCTCTCCGATGGCCGCCTGAATGACGACGCTGCCCTCTTTCTCGGCATCGTCCTTGACCTCGTTGGAGATGTGCTGAGAGTCCTGAGCGAGCGACTCCACTTCCTTGATGCTCTTGTCGATCTGGGCGACGCCCACCGACGCCTTCGAGATCAGCATGTTGAGCGCTTCGACGTTGCGGGAGACTTCCTTGTTCGAGTTCAGAACCTCGATGACCGACGACCCGGTGTCCTCGACCGAGGCCGAGAGCGAGTCGGCATTCCTCGAGACTTCCTCGATGGAGGCGATCATCTCCATGATCGAGGTGGATGTTTCCTCGGACTTGCTGGCCTGGCTTTCCATGCTGCGCACGACGCCGCCGGCCTGCTCGTTCACCCGGGAGATGAACGCGGCGATCTCGTCGACCGACTGGGACTGCTTGTCGGCTCCCGTCTGCAGGCCCGCAGCCACGGCGGAGACGTCGCCGATGGCGCTCTCCAGCTCATGGAATGCGGCGGCCACGCGACCCTGCAGGTCGCGCAGATTCGTGAGCATGTCGTTGAAGGCGCGATAGAGATCGCTGATCTCGTCGTCTGCGCCGTTCGTCAGAGATCCCCCCTCGCCCTCGTCGAGCGACACGCGGAGGTCTCCGCCTGCCACGACCCGCACTTTGTCCACGATCCTGCCGAGTGAGCGAGAAATGTTCCGCGCCATCAGACCACCGAGGAGAACGATGATGACGAGCAGGACGACCACGCCGGCCATCACCACACGCGCCGTGGCCTGCAGACTCGCCGCTGCCCGGGCCGACTCCTCTTCCCGTTGTATGCGGGATTGCTGCTGCTGTTGCTGGATGGCGTCGAGCAAGGCCTGGTACGCCGGTGTCGATTCGTCGATGAATCTGGAGTGGGCGGTGGCGCCCTCGGCCACCATCACCGACTCCCGCACGTGGTCGTTCGCCCTGGCGAAGGCGGTGAACGCCGCCACCACCGGCCCGCCCTTCCCGCCGGACTCCAGCTGCTTGCCGAGAGCGCCGGTCGCCTCCTGACTCCGCTTCATCAGCGACTCGATGTTGTCCAAGTCCTTCTCGCGAACGAGCTTCAGCGTCAGGTCCTGGATTGTCGCCGCCTGCTGAATGGCGCCGAATGCCGACTCGAACTGAGACTTCGATTCCGCATTGATCTGCGCCAGCGTGTTCTGAGAGGAGCGGAGGAGAAACGCGAACGCGCCGATGCAGCCGATCATGCCGAGAGCGGCTGCCGCGAGAATCAATGCAAGCTTGAGTCTGATGCTAAGTCGTGTGCCCATCAGGCGGGGCCTCGATTCCGTTTCCAGGGACGCTTCGTCCCCAGGTCCGTTCTATTTGAGCTTGGAAACCTCGAAACCGGCCACGATGGAGCCGATCGGTTTACCGGCATCCAGGACCGGCAGGCCGATCTGGATCTGCTCCACTCCCGTCGATTCATCGAGCTCGACCGGCCCCGTATAGACCTTTCCCTTCATCGGCACTTCGTGCTTGGCCTTCCCTTTGTGGGACCAGTTCGTCGTCTTGTTGAAGATGGCCACCTTCGTCCCGTCCGCACCGGAGACGAAGAGCTCGGAAATCGCGGGGTCTCGCTTGCTCTTGAGATACTCGGCGAGGTCATTCTTGCTCAGACCGCGGACGATCGGATCGAGGACGGGCAGGCTCTTCCACTTCGCCTCGGTCATGTTCCTGGTTGCAGCAGGCGGATTTGCATTGTGCTGCCTGACGGCCGCGACAACCCTGGGGTCGGTGCTCATCCACTGAAGCTCCTTGACCTTGGCCTGGACTTTCGCATGCAACGCCGCCGGGTCGGTCGCGGCCAGCGCGGTGCCCGCCAGGATCGTGGTCGTGGCACAAACGAACAGGGCGGACTTCGCGAGATTCTTCATCGTCTATCTCCTTGACAAGCCGTTCCACTTTCGACTTCGGGCACAGCGCGCGTTGATTGATGAACGTGTAAGGGCGTCGTGGAGAGTGGACGCGCGCCAGCGCACACTCCGCATCGACGGACCCGGTTTCGACGGCAAGATAGTGCTCGGACCCGACAGATCATAACGCTGTCGAATTCGGGTGCAGCATGCTTCTCATTCCGAGCGTTCGCGAGGAATCTGGGGGAATGGGCGGCGCACGGGTCCGGCCACAGGCAGTTGCAGTACCGATCGCGCGCCACCCGCCCGCCCAGATTCCTCGCGAACGCTCGGAATGACAGGATCGCCCTTCGATTCTTGCCTCATTGGGAACTACCGCTCGCGGCGCACGCTGCGCCGGCATTTGGCCTCGGCGCGCGACTCGATCTGGCGGACGCGCTCGCGGGAGAGGCCGAGGATCTCGCCGATGTCGCGAAGCGTGAGCTCGTCGTCCTGGAGGATGCCGTAGCGCAGCTTCACGATCGTCTTTTCCTCGAGCGAGAGCTCGTCGACGGCCGTCTGCACGGCACCGTGCTGGCGAAGGGAGCGGAGGTACTCCATGCGCGGCTTGCTCAGGTTCGGAGACATGCCGGGCGTCAGGTCGCCGAGGTCGTACCAGAAATGCGGCCAGGCCTTCGGGTTCGGGTTCGTGTAAAGCAGAAGGACAGCCAGCTCGCTCTCGTCGATGAGGAGCTTCTCGCAGATGGTCTGCTTGGCGCGCCGTACGATCTCGCCGACGTTCTCGGCGTCGCGATTGAGGAACTGGGCCACCTCGTCGACGCGTTTCGGCACGTTGTCACTGACTCCGTGGCGCAGGGTCAGCACCAGCCGTTCTTTCGGCGAGAGGACCGACATCTGCGCGAGCAGCTCCTCGCGCCGCGACGCCTCCGCCATCTCGTCTTCGGCCGACGGAATCGTCGTCTGCTCGATCACGTCCGCCAGCTCCGTGTGCGATTCGTCGTCGAGCTCCGTGTTCAGCGAGAAGTTGTCGCTGTTCGCCTGCAGAAGGGTCTGCACTTCCTTGACCGTGACGCCGAGCTCCTTCGCCAGCTCGTCCGGCGTCGGCATGTGATTGCCATCCGTCATGGCTGCGGCGATGGCCTTCTCCAGCCTGTACATCAGGTTGGCGCGCTTCGGCGGAAGACGGAAGGCGCCTCCCTGCTCGGAAAGCGCGTGAAGAATGGCCTGACGGATCCACCACACCGCGTACGTGATGAACTTGACGTTCTTGTCGGGATCGTACTTCTTGGCCGCGTGGATCAGGCCGATGTTTCCTTCGTTGATCAGATCGAGGAACAGGACGTGGGCGTTGCGGTAGCGCTTCGCATAGGACACGACGAATCGGAGATTCGCCTTCACGAGCTCTTCGATGGCCGTCTTGTCGTTCTGCTGCACACGGCGGCCGAGCTCGCGTTCGCGCTCGGGGGTGAGACGCGGTATGCGAGAAATCTCCTGCAGATACTGGTTCAGCAGATCGTAGGAGTCGTCGCGCTGTTCGTGGCGAGCCATGATTCCGGGTGTGCGGCGATTCTACGACGGAATCCGCGATCGGCGCGCGTGGAGGATCACCTACGAACGGGTGAGACATGAGGAACGATGAAGGATGAACGTCACGCAGTTGTCCCTCATCCCGATCCAGTAGGGACGCGCAGCTGCGCGTCCGCTCTCTCGTGGGCGAGGGCACGACGACCAAAGCTGCGGACGCGCTGGCTGCGCGTCCCTACCGCCAGACCTCAGCCCGCTCCCATCCCTCATCGCCAGGCAACCTGGAGATGATTTCCGTGGTGATCGCGATTGATCTCCTCGCTGAGGCGCTTCGGATCGAGGAGCACGCGCACGACGACCGTGTCGGAGCGATCGTGCGTGACGAGGAGCATGTCCATCAGATTGCTCCGGCCCGGGCGGGCGTAGATGTAGGTCCATTCGCCGTTGCGCGAATGAGTGGCCACCATCGGCCGGTAGTCCGCTCCCTCCTTGGCGTGCAGCAGCGGCTCGATCTCGCGCGCATCGATCGAGAAGTGCTTGTCTTCCCAGGTTGCCAGCTCGAGGTCGTGAACGCCGTCGGGATGAGCGAACCAGATCACCATGCGCACCAGACCGAACAGCGGGATGGCCGTCCTGTGGTGGCCGCCCTTCGCCTCGATCGCGCGCACCACGTCCGCGAACTCAGCCCGGGCCCTGGCCGCCGGAATGACGAAAAGAAGGGCGGCCAGCACGAGGGTGATGATGCGACTCCTAGTCATGGTTCTTCCCCTTTCCCCTGCCGCTCATTCTCGGGATCCCGAACTGCCCTTCGAGCGACGAGAGCCGGTCGAGATCGACGGGCCCAACCAGGTTTACGATCGTCAGCTCTTTTGGTTCAGCGGAGAGGATGACCAGGCCGGCCACCTTGTTGCTGCCTTCGCGGGTGTCGACGTAGATCTCGACGTTTTCCTTGTTGCGGCTCTGCACGGTCACGATCTTCTTCCACGACGGGCCGAGCTGTGAGCGCAACCCGTTGAGAATGGAGCGGTCGTACTCCCCTTCCTTGTCGAACTCGTAACTGCGGACGTAGATGCCCTGCAGTCCGCTCACCATCTCGCGAACGGCGCGCGCGTCGGCGTCGCTGTCGTCATTCATGAACTTCGAAGCGAGCTTCAGCATCGGCCCGTCGAGGGTCACGTCGACGCTTTCGGCGGCGCGCGCGGCCAGGTCCGCCGGAAGATCGATTCTCAACCTCTGGGCGAATGCTGCGGGCGTGAGCAGCAGGGCCATGGCGATGGTCAGTGCGATTCTCTTCATGATCTTGTCCTTTCAACCATTCGTGTGGGATCCGATGCCGCGCACCTGCTCCTGTGCGAAGCGAACCTTGGCGCCGGCAATACGCAGCGCGAGCAGCGCCTGATCGCGGGCGCGTTCACCGGCGCGGCGTTCCATCTCGTGGCGCGCCACCCAGCCGCCACCCAGCACCACCAGCACCAGGGCCGCAGCGACGGCCTGCCATCGCCGGGCGCGGACCTGCCGCGGCGGCGCCGGTTCGAGCCGTTTGAGCACGCGATCGGCGAGACCCGGCGCCGGGTCTGCGCGGTGAAGCGCGCGTTCGAGGTTGCGTTCCAGGTGCATCAGCAGTCTCCGAGTTTCTTCCGCAGCGCCTGCAGCGCGCGGTAAAGGTGGCTCTTCACGGTCCGCAGCGGGATGCCGAGGATCCGGCAGATCTCGGCGGGATCGAGGTCTTCCTGGTAACGAAGCGTGATGGCGATGCGCTGGGCGTCGGGCAGCTCGACGACGAGCTCGCGCAGCCGGCGCTCGAGCAGCAGGTCGGGCTCGGGCGACTCCACGGCGCGCGCATCCGCTTCGTCGAGGGGAACCGCGCGCAACCGGAAGCGCCGCTTCTCGTCGATGCAGCGGCGCGACGTCACCTGCCGAAGCCAGAAAACGAGGTGCGAGGACGACTCGATGGCGGCCAGCGAACGGTAAAGGCGGACGAAGACGTCCTGCGCGATCTCATCGGCTCTGTCCCGATCACCGAAGAAGTGCAGGGCGATCGAGAAAACCATCGCCTCGTGCTCGTCGATCAACCGGCTGAACGCGTCGTGATCTCCCCGTTGTGCGGATCGGAGGGTCTCGTCCGGATCACCGGCAGCCTCGATGATCGCAGTCATCAATGGCTATATACGGAGAAAACGGGCGGGCGACTGCAGATGGGGTGACCGGGTCACCGTGTCACCAAGTCACCCGGTGACCCGGTGACTCGGTGACCCCGAAGTCGATCCCACTCATCGCGACACAGGCGGAGTCGCCGGCGGTGCCGCATTCGGCGCGGCGGGCGCCGCGCCCGGACGCTGCGGCGCTGGACCGGCCGGCATCACCTCGGGAACGGTGTGGCCGCGATGGCAGGTGAAGCAGGTGACCGCTTCTCCGGCCGCTTCTCCGTGCGCGTTGACCTTGCTGATGTACTCCGTGTTGATGGCGCGAGTCATCAGAAGCATCGTGCGGGCAGTCCGCTTCTCCGGCTTGGCGTCATTCGGAAAATCGAACTCCGGCCGCGGCTCGGTGGCCGTCTGCACATGGCAGTGCTCGCAGCGCGTGCCGAGGGAGCGGGAAATGCCGCGCATCGTGGCGATGAGCTCGTCGTGCGTGATGTTCGGCGAGAGAACGCGCAGGTTGTGGAACTCGAGGTTGTCCGGCTGGGCGGGCATCGCCTTCTGCTGGCTGACCGCGGCACATCCGGCGATGATCAGGAAAACGGACACGATCGCACTGCGTCGAATCAACACGAGCCTCCTCAGGTCGAGATGGGGCAACATCGTAGCCGTACGAGTGAGAAGACGTGCGAGGGGTGACACGGCGTCACCGATCCGTCACCACCCGATTCCGTAGTCCTCGCCGTGGTTGCTCGAGCCTCCCCACATCGTGCCGTGGGCCTGATCGAACAGGATCGCGTTGATCGGTCCCGAGGTTCGGGCCTCGAAGATCTGACTGAAGCCCATCCGCCGCAGCTCACTGCGGACGTACGGCGGGGTGTCGTCGTTCAGGAGGATGCGTCCCGGCGCGATGTCGTGATTTCCGAACGAGCTTCGCATCTGGAAGCTGTTGAAGTTCGGCGCCTCGGTCGCTTCCTGCACCGTGAAACCGAATTCGACGATGTCGAGAAAGAACTGCAGCAGGTTCTGATCCTGGCTGTCGCCGCCCTGCACCGAAAAACAGAGGAACGGCTTGCCGCCCTTGAAGGCCAGCGTCGGCGTCAGTGTCACTCGCGGACGCTTCCCTGGCTCCACCACGTTGAACGGACCCTCGGCCGGATCGGTGACGAAACTCTGCATCCTCTCGCTCAGTCCGACGCCGCTGTGCCCGGCGATGACCGCCGGGACCCAGCCGCCGCTCGGAGTCACGGAGATCACCCAGCCGTCTGCGTCGGCAGCTTCGACCGAGGTCGTGCCGGCGTAAAAAGTCTCGAGGTAGCTGTCGCTCTGGTTTCCCGTGGCCCGAGTCTCCGCGGCGGTCGCCCGCGGCGCGAACTCCGCGGTCTGTGCCGCAGCGGGTCGAATCCACGATCCGGATGACGAAGCGGGACGCGTGATGTTCGCGGTCGACCACCAGCTCTTGAGCAGGTCTTTGTACGGGTTGGTCTCGCCCTGGAACGGATACGGATCGCCGGGACCGAGGCGCGGCTCGTTGTGATCCGGGTTGATCAGCTTGGCCCGCTCGCGGGCGTACTCCTTCGACATCAACCCGCGAATCGGCTCGACCGGCGGGAAATAGATGTCGCCGTAGTAGAAATCGCGGTCGGCAAAGGCGAGGCTCATGGCCTGGTAGACGGTGTTGATGTAGCGCGACGTGTTGAAGCCCATCGACTTCAGGTCGAAGTTCTCGAGGATGTTCAGCGACGCCAGCATGGCCGGTCCCTGAGTCCACTCGCGGAGCTTGTAGACCTCGATGCCGCGGTAGTTGGTCGAGAGCGGCTCCTCGATGCGCACCTGCCATTTCGCGAGATCGTCAGCGGTGAAGAGCCCGCCCTGTTCCTGAACGCTGCGGACGATCTCCTTCGCGATGTCGCCCTTGTAGAATCGGTCGTAGGCAGCGTAAATCGCCTCTTTGCGGCTCTTCCCGTGCTTCAGAGCGTCCTGCTCGGTCTCGACGAGCTTTCGCAGCGTCGCCGCGAGATCGGGCTGCCGGAACATCTCACCGGGATACGGGCCTTCGTGGTGTCCGCCGACCGGAGCGGCCACGGCGCGATCCTGCGCGGGCGTCGGTCCCCCCGATGTGGTCGCCGGCGCGGCGGCCGCATTGGCGCCATTCGACTCGTGCACGAGGAACGTCTTCCGCGAGTAGGGCCACTGCTTGATGCGCGCCTTCTGCGATTCGATGGTGTTCACGAGCTGCGCTTCGATCGGATAGCCGTCCGCCATCTGGATGGCCGGCGCGAGCACGTCCTTCAGCGACAGCTTTCCGTACTCCGCCTCCATGACCATCAGGCCGCCGGGCGTGCCGGGCGTGACCGCGGCCAGAGGACCGTACTCCGGCGGATACTTCATGCCCTTGCTGTGGAAGAACTCCGGGGTCGCACCTGTCGGGGCGACGCCGAGAGCATCGATGCCGATGACCTTCTTGGTCTGCGGGTTGTAGATGAGGGCCTGGGTCTCGCCGCCCCAGCTCAGCGTGTCCCACATCGTGCAGGTGGCGGCCAGCATGGCCATGGCCGCGTCGATGGCATTTCCGCCGCGGTCGAAGATCATGGCGCCCGCGGTGGCGGCGAGGGGCTTGCCCGTGATGGCCATCCAGTGAGCGCCGTGAAGAGGCGGCTTCTCGGTGCGCATCTGGGCGGTGGCGGTCGAGGCGAGCACGAGAATCGAGAGCACGAGGAAGATCCGTTTCGCGGTCATGAGGCCCTCCGGGGCGGGGAGTCTATCGAATCCCGGAGCGCAGAGGGCAGAGCGCGGAGCGCGGAGCGCAGGTTGCATGGATGTGTGGCCGCGAGCACAATTCCATTCGTTCCAACAGGAATCGCATGACCGGCGCGCACTCACCCGCGCTCTGCCCTCTCCGCTCTGCGCTCTTCGAAAAAGGAGCCCGCGATGATCACCAACCCGCAGTCCGGCACCACCATCGACGAGATCGCGGACGGGATCTACCGCATCAGCACGCCTGTTCCTCCAACGGTCATGCCGGGCGGCTTCTCGTTCAATCAGTACCTGATCGCCGACGCCGCTCCGACGATCTTCCACGCCGGACCGCGGCGCATGTTCCCGCTGGTGCGCGAAGCGATCAATACGGTTCTGCCGGCGGAGAGGCTGCGCTACATCTCTTTCTCGCACGTCGAGGCCGACGAATGCGGGGGCCTCAACGATTTCCTGGCCATCGCGCCGGAGGCGGTCCCGCTGTGCAGCCGCGTGGCGGCGCAGGTCTCCATCAACGACATGGCCTCGCGGCCGGCGCGCGCCATGGCCGATGGCGAGGCGCTCTCCATCGGCAGCCGGGAGCTCGAATGGATCGACGCTCCTCACCTGCCCCACAACTGGGAAACCGGATACCTCTTCGATCGGCACACGCGCACGTTTTTCTGCGGCGATCTCTTCACGCAGGGCGGCCATCAGACTCCGGCACTCACCGCCGGGGACATCCTCGGTTCGAGCGAGGCCTTCCGCGCCGGATCCTCGGCGGTCATGGGCGACTACGTCAGCGGCAGCCGCAACTCGCGGAAGATCTTCGATCGGATGATCGCGCTCGCTCCGCTGACGCTGGCCTGCATGCACGGCAGCGCTTGGCACGACGGCACGCCGACCGGCGCGGGAGCGCTGCTCATCGCGCTGGCCGACAAGATCAGCGCATGAGCCGATGGAGCGCCGGCTGCCAGCCGGCCGGTGCGGCGGCGGCCCGCGCCGCCGCTACTCGAATCACCGCGCGTGCTGGCAGCCCGCGCACCGGCCGGCAGGCTGCCGGCGCTCCCCTCGTCATCGCGACGTCGTCGTCTGCGCGACCTGGAGCTTGTTGAAGTAGTTGTCCATGTCGCGCATGCGGTCGCTCATCTGCTGCACCGCCTGCTGCTGCTGGACGATCTCTTTCCTCGCTGCCAGCAGATCGTCTTCGACCGCTTTGACGCGCTGATTGAGCACATCGATCTTGACCTGCATCTCGTCGATGCGCGCGTTCGTCCTGGTGTCCCCGCCACATCCCACGAGCAGCACCGCGCAAAGGCTGACCGATAAGAGAGTCTTCATCGGCGATCTCCTCAGCGGAAAAGCGTAACGCCATGCGCGCTCAACCGGATGTGATCGGTGGGCGAATTGCAGGGACGCGAGAAGCGTGTCCGCAATTTGGGCGGGGCCTAAGAACCGAAGCTGCGGACGCGCTGCTGCGCGTCCCTACCGATCGCCGGACGCTCGCGACTCAGTGCGCGTGCGACGGCCGGTCCAGGCGCCGGTAGCGCTTCGTCCCCGGCAGGCAGCTCTTGTGCTCGATGTGGTACCGGAACTCGTCGGTGAACTTGTTGATCGACGAAAGCGCCGGACCGCACGCCGCGTCGCCTAACGCACAGAGCGAGCGCCCCGCGATGTTCTCCGGCATGTCCTTGAGCAGGTCGATGTCTGCCGGAATCCCCCCACCGCGCTCGATGCGATCCATGACCGTCTCGATCCAGTTCGTCCCCTCGCGGCACGGCGTGCACTGTCCGCACGATTCGTGCGCGAAGAACTTCGCCAGCCGCCACGCCGCGTCGACGATGCACATCGATTCGTCGATGACGATGATGCCCGCAGACCCGAGCATCGAGCCGGCCTTCATGAGCGCGTCGAAGTTCAGGGGGATATCGATCTCCTCGGGCAGCAGCATCGGCGCCGATCCGCCGCCCGGGATGACGGCTTTCAGCTTCCGGTCGCCGGTGACGCCGCCGCAGTGCTCGTAGATCAGTTCCTTCAGGTTGACTCCCATCGGGAACTCGTAGACACCCGGCTTCTTCACCGCACCCGAAACGCAATAGAGCTTCGGGCCCGTGTTCTTCGGGCTGCCGAACGACTTGAACCAGTCTGCGCCGTTCTTCACGATGAGCGGCACGCAGGACAGCGTCTCCACGTTCTGCACGACCGTCGGTCCGCCGAACGCGCCGACGACCGCCGGGAACGGCGGCTTCACGCGCGGCTGTCCGCGATGGCCTTCGATCGATTCGATGAGCCCCGTTTCCTCGCCGCAGATGTACGCGCCGGCGCCGCGGGCGACGGTGATGTCGAAGTCGAAGTTGCTGCCGAAGATGCCCTTGCCCAGGAAACCCCTGGCGCGCGCTTCCTGCAGTGCTTTTTCGAGCACCGTCGCGCCGTAATGAAACTCGCCGCGGATGTAGATGTACGCCATCGGGTTCGAGCTGATCGCGTATCCGGCGATGATCATCCCCTCGATCAGGAGATGCGGATCCTTCTCGATGAGCACGCGGTCCTTGAAGGTTCCGGGCTCCGACTCGTCCGCGTTGCACAGCAGATAGGTCGGCCGGGGCGCGTTCTTGGGAACGAATCCCCACTTCGCACCGGTCGGAAATCCCGCGCCGCCGCGCCCACGCAATTCCGAATCCTTGACCAGCTGCACCACCTGGTCAGGCGTCATCGTGGTCAGCGCCTTGCGCGCGTCCTCGTATCCACCCGAAGCGACGTATGTGTCGACGGACGTCGAGTTCGGCTTGTCGATGTTGGCAGTGAGGATCTTGATCGGTTGCATGGTTTCTGTGCCGGTTCCTCGGGTTCCTCGGGTTCCTCGGGTTCCTCGGGGTTCCTCGGGCTTCCTGGCACCGAGGAACCGAGGAACTCCGAGGAACTCCGAGGAACTCCGAGGAACTCTATTTCAGCTTTTCGAGCAGCGACTCCATCTTCTGAACGTCCATCTCTTCGTGGTAGTCGTTGTTGACCTGCACGACCGGGGCCGTGCCGCAGGAGCCGAGGCACTCGACCTCGGTCACTGTGAACAGGCCGTCCGGCGTGGTCTGGCCCGGCTCGATCTTCAGCTTGTCGCAGAGATCGTCGTAGATGTCGTACGCGTTGCGGATCATGCAGCTCAGATTGGTGCAGACCTGCAGGTGGTATTTCCCGACCGGCTTCTGGTTGTACATGTTGTAGAACGACACGACACCGAAGACGTTGGCGGGCGACAGGTCGAGCAGCGACGACACGTAGTGCACCGCCTCGGGCGAGATCCAGCCCCACGTCTCCTGGACGAGATGGAGAGTCGGCAGCAGCGCCGCTTCCTTGCTCGGATACCTCGTCAGGATGTAGTCGAATTTCTTCTTCGCCTCGGGCGGAAACTCGACGCTCTTTGCGGGATCGGCGAAGCGGTCCTTCGCGTAGGGATTGTCGGGGTGAAGTTCAGCCATTAATAAGTCCTGAGTCCTGAGTCCTGAGTCCTGAGTCTGAGTTAGGTCACTCAGGACTCAGGACTCAGCACTCAGGACTATTTCCAGTCGAAAGCCTTCTTCTTCCACACGTACACGTATCCGACGCCGAGCAGTGCGATGAAGAGCAGCATCTCGGTGAAGAGGAAGAGGCCGCTCGGACCGTGCGAAGCGCCGCGATAGATGACGGCCCAGGGGTAGAGGAACGCTGCTTCGATGTCGAACAGGATGAAGAGCATGGCGATCTGGTAGAAGCGGACGTTCATGCGCTTGCGGTTCTGGTCGAGCAGAGGCACTCCGCTCTCATAGGGCGCGAGCTTCGAGGGATTGCGCTGGTGGCGGCCGATCACCGAGTTCAGGCCGAGGATCGTCCCGGCCACGACGACGGCGAAGAGCAGCATCAGGAGGATCGGAACAAACGTGTGGGTCATAGACGGCGGCACATGCTAATGGCAAACCAGGCGGGTGACAACTGCGGGTAACACGAGCGCGTGCCGCCGGCTCAGGATGACACGCGTTCTCAGGCGGCGCCGTCGGTCAGATAGGCCATTGCCGCTTCGCGTGAATCGAAAATCTTGAAGACGGTGTCGAGTTTGGTGATCTTGAGGAGAGCCAGAATCCGGTGCGAAGGCTTGACCAGCGCCATCTTCCGCTGGCGGTCCTCGAATTTCTGGAGATATCCGATCAGCTCGCCGAGGCCGGTCGAGTCCATGTAGTTGATGGCCTCGAAGTTGATCATGACCGGACCGGTCTCTTCGTTGAGCACTTGCTCGAGATAGCTCGAAAACTCACGGGCGCTCTCACCGAGCTTGATGACGCCCTGAATGTCGAGGACCGTGACGGCATCCACGCGGTTCTTGATGATGTTCATAAACTTTTGCAAGTGTAGTCAAAGCGTTACCGGCACGTCTACTCGCGTCTCTCCCGGCTGCCGATGCGATTCGTGACCATCGACACGAGGGCCAGCACGATGGCACCGACGATCGCCCATCCGAAGCCGTCGATCGTGAATCCGGGCGCGAACGAGGCGGTGATCTCGAGCATCAGCGCATTCAGCACGATCAGGAAAAGGCCGAGGGTGACGATCGTCAGAGGCAGAGTCAGCAGGAAGAGGATCGGCTTCACGACGGCGTTGAGGAGTCCCAGGATCGCCGCGGCGATGGCCAGGTTGACGATGGACCCGTAGTGGAAGTGCGGCACGAGCGTGACCACGATGAAGAGCGCCAGGGTGTTGAGGATCCAGCGAAAGATCAGGTGCATCGGTCAGCTATCTCCCTGGTTGTCTTTCACACCCACGATTCGCGAACATCGATCCGGCGCTTCGCCAGTTCCGTCATGAACAGCTCGGGCGGAACGCAGCGCTCCTGGGGCAACGCACCCTTCTTCTCGATCTGACCGCGCGCCATCATCAACGCCACGATCGCAGCGGGGAACGCCGTCGTGCGCATCATCGAACTGAGGCCGTTCTTCGCATCGAACGAGTCGATGATGTCGTAACGCAGCCGTTTCCCTCCGCCGCTGAACTCGACGCGCACCAGAACCACGTCGTGCCCGTCGTGGGGCAGATTGCGCATGAGGAGCTCGGCCATCACGCGCCGCGGCGCGATCCGCAGTCCGTCGACACTGATCGGCGAGCTGCTGCAGAGGCCGAGGTCGATCATGGTCTTGAACTTCTCGCAATGTCCGGGAAAACGGATGGTCTTGTAATCGAGGTTGCGAACGCGGCCCTGATAGGTCTGCGGAAGTGTCGACGTTCCGCCTGAGGTCTGGAACGCTTCCATCGTTCCGAACGGCGCCGGGAAATCGAGTGCTTCGAGCTCGGTCATCGACTCGACTTCGACGATCCGGCCGTCGCGAAGCACGCGGGCCGGCTCGATGTATTCGTTGATCAGGCCCTCGACGGAGAAGATGAGCTGATAGCCGAGCGGCGGCTGGGGATTCTGCGGAAGACCGCCCACGCGGATCTTCACGTCATCAACCTTTTCGAAGCGGTTGATTCCATGCGCTGCGAGGACCGCCACCATGCCGGGAGCGAGCCCGCAGTCCGGAATGACGCTGACTCCGCGACGGCGCGCATCGGCGTCGAGGGCGAGCTCCTTAGCCACGACGTCGTTGTTGCCGCCGAGGTCGCAGAAACTGGTTCCCGCCTCGATCGCGCAGCCCGCCAGCTGCTCGTTGAGCTTGTAGACCACGCAGCTGAGCACGGCGGCGTGGCCGCGCATCAGGTCGACGGCCGCGCTGTGATTGCTGACGTCGAGGGCCACGGCTCGTGCCTTCGCGCCGATTTTCGCGGCCACGTCCTTCGCCCGTCCGCCGTCGACGTCCGCCACGGTCACTTGCTCGACGTCGCTCTGCTGCGCAAAATCAAACGCGGCGCCGTGGCCCATGCGGCCCGCACCGAGAACGAGAAGCTTCACTGGCTACCCCCGCTGAAACGAGTGCTGAGTACTGAGTGCTGAGTACTGAGTTCATTCGCTGAGCTGTGAGTTCGAGACTCTTGTGACGAGCGGCTGAGGGATCGTTAGAATCGGCCGCTCGCATTCTCGACTCAGTACTCAGCACTCAGTACTCAGCACTTCACTAGCTATTGCGTCGCCGTCGGTACTGTCGGAATCGCCAACGCGGCGCCGAAGAACTTCGGGTCGTAATCGATCTTCGCGCTCTTCTGCAGCTTCTCCACACTGGCGGTGACTGTCGCCTGCTGGACCTGGCGCTGCAGAGCCGGTTTCACTTCTTCGAACGACTGGGCAGTCTTCTGTCCGACCTTGAAGATGTGAACACCGAACCGGCTCTGGATCGGCTGGGACACCTCGCCCGGTTTCAAGCTGATGATGGCCGGCTGGAGGTCGGGAGGAAGCTGCGAAGCATTGACGTTGCCGAGCTGTCCGCCCTGGGCTCCCGAGGCGGCGTCGTCGGAGACGGAGGCGGCGATCGCGCCGAAATTCGCGCCGGCGCGGAGCTGGGCCTCGATTCGGGATGCTTTCGCCATGGCCTGTTCGGGCGGCAGCGGCCTGCCGTCCTTCGCCGGAATCTGCCCGCCCTGGTACGCCACGACGATCTGGCTGAGATCGAAGGAGGCGAATTCGTCGCGATGCTTGTCGTACTCGGCGCGCAGCTGCGCATCGGTCGGCGTCCCGGCGAGTTTCTCGGCGGCCCACTGTGCCACCACGTTGGCGTCGCTGAGGTTGAGGCGGGCCAGCACCTCGCCGTCCGTTTGCGCACCGAGCTTCTGCGCTTCCTGCTGCAGGACCAGCAGGCGTGCCAGCTGCTCGGCGACCTGTTTGCGTCCGCCAGGCGTCGCCGCATACGGCTGCATCTGCTCGGGAAGCGTGGAAACGTACAGCGCGAATTCGCGCTCGGTGACCGGCTGTCCGTTGACGCGCAGCATCACGTTACCGGGAATGACGCGCAGCCCGGCAACGGAGTTGCGCGTCTTGATCGTTGCGAAACCGAAGTGGATCGCAGCAGCGGCTGCCACTATGCAGACTGCCAGGGTGCCCGCGATCGCGATGAGGATGTGTTTTTTCATGGCGGCGTACGGTACCACTGTCGCCGCACGCGGCGGGTAACGGATCACGCGCAGAACTGTGATTCGAAGTGGCGGCCCGGCGAGCGTAAGGGACGCGCTGCTGCGCGTCCCTACTCGGCCTTCCTTATCCGTTATCCGTTTGGTTCCCGCTGCGGCGGCGCCTGCGGCACCGGAACCGGCGCTGCGGCATTGAAGAACTTGGGGTCGTACTGGATGTCGGCGCCCTTCTGCAGCTTGTCGATGGCGAGGGTGATCGCCGCCTGCTGCGCCTGACGCTGCAGCGCCGGCTTCAATTGCTCGAACGGCTGCGTGGTCTGCTTGCCCATCTTGAAGATGTGGATGCCGAAGCGGCTCTGGACAGGCTTCGAGATCTCGCCCGGCTTGAGGCTGGCGATGGCCTGCACGATGTCGGGCGGCAGCTGCGACGGGCTCACGTTGCCGAGGCTTCCGCCCTGAGCTCCCGAGGCAGCATCATCCGAGACGGCCGCGGCCAGAGATCCGAAACTGGCGCCCGAGCGCAGCTGTGTCTCGACCTGCTCGGCCTTCTTCATGGCCTGTTCCGGAGAAAGAGCCTTCCCGTTCTTCGGCGGAATCTCCCCACCCTGGTAGGCGATGAGGATGTGGCTCAGCTCGAAGCCTGCGTATTCGTTCTGGTGCTTGTTGTACTCGGCGCGAAGCTGAGCGTCGCTGGGCGTCCCTGCCAGTTTTTCGGCGGCCCACTGGGCGGCGACGTTGGCCTCGCCGATGCTGAGGCGGGCCTGGACGTCGGGGTCGGCCTGCGCTCCGAGCTTCTTCGCTTCCTGCTGAAGGACGATCAGTCGCGCCAGTTGCTCGCCGATCTTCTTCCGTCCGACGGGAGTGCCGGCGAACGGCTGCATCTGCTCGGGAAGAGTCGAGACGAAGAGGTCGAATTCCTTCTGCGTCACGGGCTGGCCGTTCACGCGCATGATCACGTTGCCGACGACCGGGCGCGGCTGTTCGGCCGCAGTGGTGGTCAGCGGCGGCGACGGAGGAACCGGTGTCTGCGGGATCAGACTGGCCAGACCGAAGCAGATCGCAGCGATGGCCAGGGCACCGGCGATCGTGAAGAGGATGTCTTTTTTCATCGCGGCGTAAGGTACCACTCTGATCAGCGGGTAGCGAGCAGCGGGTAGCGGGTAGGAGGCATGATTCGAGGGTGCGGATCGTCACTGAAAAGCGAGGCGATTCCGCGCGCTGCCCCGACCCGCTACACGCTGCCTGCTACCCGCTTGTTTTCGTTGACGCTCCAGATTTGAATCACTATGATCCGCGCTTGCTTGTGAAACTTTTCACGGGCTCATCCGTGAATCGCTTCACCGAAGGCCTTCCCCTCGTCGAGCACGGACCTGCCTTGGTCCGTTGAGTGCAGCCCAGAAACTCCTTTATGGCCAAAGTTACGATCGACGGAATCGAAGTCGAAGTTCAAGAAGGGATCAATGTGATCGAAGCCGCCAAAGCGGCCGACATCCACGTCCCCCACTTCTGCTATCACCCCTCTCTCAGCGTCGTCGGCCAGTGCCGGATGTGCCTGGTGGAGATCGAAGGCATGCCGAAGCTTCAGGTCGGCTGCGGCACCACCGTTCGCGACGGCATGAAGATCCACGTCTGGAGCGAGAAGGTCGACAAGGCGCGCAGAGGCCAGATGGAGTTCCTGCTCATCAACCACCCGCTCGACTGCCCGATCTGCGACAAAGCCGGCGAGTGCCCGCTGCAGGACTACGCCTTCAATTACGGCAGCGTGGTCTCGCGCTTTACCGACACCAAGCGCACCTATCCGGGCATGGACCGCACGGCCATCGGGCCGCACGTCGTGCAGAACATGAACCGCTGCATCCACTGCACGCGCTGCATCCGCTTCTGCGCGGAGGTCACCGGAACCGACGAACTGGCATTCTTCAAGCGCGGCGCGTCGACCGAGGTCGGCGTGTTTCCCGGCGTGCCGCTCGACAACTGGATGAGCGCGTGCGTGACCGACGTCTGTCCCACCGGCGCGCTGACGACGCGTGAGTTCCGTTTCGAATCGCGCGTCTGGAACCTCGAGTCCACCGATTCCATCTGCAACGGCTGCGACATCGGGTGCAACATCTTCATCGGCCAGCGCAACGGGCAGATCTTCCGCTACCGGCCGCGCGTGAATCCCGAGGTGAACGATCACTGGCTCTGCGACTACGGCCGCTTCTCGTACGAGCGCTACGACACCGACCGCGTGGTCGTGCCCAAGGTGCGCACTGACGATGAATACCTCGGCATCGCCACATGGGTCGAAGCCCTCGACGCCATCGAGAAGGCGGTGCGCGGCACGACTGGCGACAGGATCGCCGTCATCGCTTCGGCCAATCACACCAACGAAGAGGCCTGGCTGGCGAAGAAGCTCTTCGTCGACCATCTGAAAGCAGCCACCGTCGACGTCATGGCCGACCCGATCGGCCCGATCAAGATGAAGTCGCGCACCGAGTGGCTCGTCGGAGCCCAGGGCGCGCCGAACCTTCGCGGCGTGAAGAGCGTCGGGATTGGCGAGAAGACGTCCCGCACCGTCGAGGAGCTGATGACCAGGGGCGCCGACGGAATCGACGTCCTCTACATCGTCGACTCCGCATTCAGCGAACGCGCCAGCGACCCCGCCGTCGTGGCCAATCTCCGCAAGGCCAAGTTCCTCATCGTGCACTCGTGGGATGCGGGCCATCCGCTGTCCGACGCCGCCGACGTGCTCCTCCCCGGCGCCATCCACGCCGAGAAGGAAGGGACGTTCACGAATCTTCAGAACCGTGTGCAGCGAATCCATCAGGCCTACGCGCCGAAGGGGCAGGCAGTCGGTGACCTCGAGATCCTCCGCAGGATCGGCGCGCGGCTGTTCCCACAGGCTGAAGACTTCAAGTCGATCGATGTGTTCGACCTGTTCGATGAAATGAGAGAGAGCGTCCCGGCGCTCCAGAACCTCGTGCCGTCCGAAGACGCGGTCGGCGAGTACGTCGTGCAGAACGCATAGAGGACGAATCGATGGCATTCGACGCAACCGACATCGTCCTTTCGATCGTAAAAATCGCAATCGTGCTCTCGTTCGTGCTCAGCGTGACTCCGGTCATGGCCTGGGTCGAGCGCCGCGGCGCCGGCATGATCCAGGACCGGCCCGGACCGAACCGGGTGGGACCGTTCGGGCTCCTGCAGCCGTTTGCCGACGCGCTGAAGTTCCTGACGAAGGAAGACATCATCCCGGCCCAGGCGAACAAGCTGCTGTACACGCTGGCGCCCGCCTTCGGCCTTCTCCCCGCGTTGACGACCATCGCCGTCGTGCCGTGGGGCCGGCCTTTCGTGATTCCTCAGATGACCATCGGCGGCCACGTCCTGTTCACCGGCGGCCGTCTGTTCGAGCCGATCATCGCCGACGTGAACGCCGGGATCCTGGTGGTCTTCGCGCTGGCTTCGCTGAGCGTCTACGGCGTGACCACGGCGGGGTGGTCTTCGGCCAACAAGTACTCCATGTTCGGAGCCATCCGCTCCTCGGCGCAGATGATCTCGTACGAGCTCTCGCTGGCCATGGCGGCGCTGGGAGTCCTGCTCGTGACCGGCTCGCTCCGCCTCAGCGACGTCGTGTGGACACAGGCCGGCTCGTTCGTGCTTTTCGACACGATCAGGGTGCCGGCCTGGAACTGCTTCTCGCCCGGCATGTGGCTGAGCATGGTCGTCTTCATCGCCGCCGCATTCGCCGAAACGAACCGCCTCCCCTTCGATTTTGCGGAGGCGGAAGCCGAGCTGGTGGCCGGGTATCACACCGAGTATTCGTCGATGAAGTTCGCGCTGTTCTTCATGTCCGAGTACATGTCGATGGCCACCATGTCGGCGGTCATCGTGACGCTGTTCTTCGGCGGATGGGGCATTCCCTGGTATCACGTCCCGCCGACGTTCCTCGGTTTCCTGCTGTCGGCGATCGCGTTCCTGATCAAGATCTGCATCATGTTGTTCGTCTTCGTCTGGGTCCGCTGGACGATCCCGCGGCTCAAGTACGACATCCTCATGCGCCTCGGCTGGAAGGTGTTCCTGCCGCTGGCCATCGTGAACCTCGTGATCGTGGCGGGGTTCATTGCGAAGGGCTGGATTTGAAACCGATGACGGTTGCGCGGTTGCGCGGTTACGGGGTTGCGCGGTGTGATTCAAGGACACCAGCGCACGTCGCCACCGCGGAACCGCGAAACCGCGGAACCGCGTAATCATGTTCGAGTACCTGGTCTTCTTCGTCTTCGCCGCCATGGCGATCATCTTCGCGCTCGTGGTCATCCTGCACCGCAACCCGGTGGTGGGGGCGCTTTCCCTGGTGGTGTCGTTCTTCTCGCTGGCCGTGATGTACGTCCTGCTGGAGGCACCCTTCCTGGCGGCGCTGCAGGTCATCGTCTACGCCGGCGCGATCATGGTGCTGTTCCTGTTCGTGATCATGCTGCTGAACCTTCAGCACCGTCACGAGCCTTCCACGCGTCCGGTCCAGCAGTTCCTCGGCTACACCGGAGCGGCGGCATTCCTGATCACGATCGTCTACTACATCGGGAAGTACGCCGTGTACACGATGCCCGCCGGGCCGTTCCACGCCGACGCGCGGTCGATCGGCCTGGCTCTCTTCCAGGCCTACGTCTTCCCCTTCGAGATGGTGTCGATCCTTCTGCTGGCCGCCATCGTCGGCGCTCTGCTTCTCAGCGGCCGCGCCATCGGTCATCGGACCGGCATCGGCACGGAAACGACCGAGGAGCCGGCGGGCAAAGCGGAGGTGAGCCGATGATTCCGACCACGTGGTTCCTGATCCTCGGCGCGATTCTGTTCTCCATCGGAGTGTGCGGGGTGCTGACCCGCAGAAACGGCATCACCATCTTCATGTCCATCGAGCTGATGGTGAACGCGGTGAACCTGACGTTCCTGGCCTACGCCCGCCAGTTCAATCAGCTCCACGGGCTCATCTTCGTGTTTTTCATCATGGCGATCGCGGCCGCAGAAGCCGCGGTCGGGCTCGCCATCTTCATCTCGCTGTTCCATCACCGCGAGACGATCGATGTCGACGAAGCGAATCTGATGCACTGGTAGAAACGAGTGCTGAGTACTGAGTGCTGAGTACTGAGTACTGAGTGGTTTGTGGCGGACTCAGTACTCAGCACTCAGTACTCAGCACTGGCGTAGGGGTCGCATTGCTTCGATGCAGGAGATCGAAGCGATGGACAAGACCGAAAAGCTCATTGACTGGGAAGAAGACGAGAAGCGGGACCGGAATCGGGATGGCATCGACGACCGGATCGAACCTCCGGTGCCGAATGTGGCGGCCGGGTCGGCGAAGCTCGCCGAGCGGCTGCGGGAGAACACGGCAACCGATCCTTCTCTCTCCGGCGGCGACGTAGACGCAAGCTGGGACATGGCCGAGTCGGCTGGCGACGAGACCGTGTCCGGGAGCATGCCCACTCCGGAACAGAACAACGTCGAGGAAATGGGCGAGGCGCTCGGAGTCACCTACGCCGACGATGAGGAGCTGAAGGCGGGAGAGAAGGAACGGAGCCGGGACGAACACCGTTGGGAGCTCGATCCGGCTTCCTCCGACGATTACCAGGATCGCGCCCGGGACGAACACTAGACGCAGACGCGGGGAGAACCTCCTCACGTTCTGCGAAGAAAACGTGAGGAGATACGAGTCCTGAGTGCTGAGTCCTGAGTCCTGAGTAGAACGGCTTTACTCAGGACTCAGGACTCAGGACTCAGGACTCACCCCGCAGATGCTCAACGCACTCTGGCTGATTCCCGCCGCACCGTTCGCCGGCTTCGTGGTGAACGGACTGTTCGGCAAGCGCGCCGGCAAGTCGTTCGTCAGCGCCGTCGCCATCCTTGGCTCGCTGCTGGCCGCCATCTTCGGCACGGTGGCCGTCTTCCAGTACCACGCGCTCTACCCCCACGGCGAGCGCTACGTCGACCTCGTCTACAACTGGTTCAGCTCCGGCAACGTCGGCGCCGACGTGGCCTTCCAGCTCGATCCCCTCTCCGTGGTCATGCTGCTCGTCGTGACCTGGGTCGGATTCCTGATCCACGTCTACTCCGTCGGCTACATGCACGACGACACCGGGTACTTCCGCTATTTCGCCTACCTGAACCTCTTCCTGTCCGAGATGCTGATCCTGGTGCTGGGGAGCAGCTACCTGGTGATGTTCGTCGGATGGGAGGGAGTCGGGCTCTGTTCGTACCTGCTGATCGGCTTCTACTACAAGACCGATTACGCTCCTGCCGCGGGCACGAAGGCGTTCGTCCTCAATCGCATCGGCGATTTCGGGTTCCTGATCGCGATGTTCCTGATGTTCGCCTACTTCGGATCGGTGGACTTCGCGCGCGTCTCGCAGCTCGCGGCGGGAGGCGGCGTCGAGCCGTGGCTGCTCACGGCCATCTGCCTGCTCCTGTTCCTCGGGGCCACTGGCAAGTCCGCGCAGATCCCGCTTTACGTCTGGCTGCCCGACGCCATGGCCGGCCCGACTCCCGTGTCCGCTCTCATCCACGCGGCCACGATGGTCACGGCCGGCGTGTACATGGTGGCGCGCTCGAACGTCCTCTATCGGCTGGCACCCGACGCCATGATGGTCGTGGCGGTCATCGGCGGCGCCACGGCTCTCTTCGCGGCCACCATCGCCCTGCGGCAGTGGGACATCAAGAAAGTCCTCGCCTACTCCACGATCTCGCAGCTGGGATTCATGTTCATCGGCGTGGGCGTCGGCGCCTTCAGCGCGGGCGTGTTCCACCTGGTCACCCACGCGTTCTTCAAGGCCTGCCTCTTTCTCGGATCCGGCTCGGTCATTCACGCCATGAGCGGCGAGCAGGACATGCGCTCCATGGGCGGGTTGAAGACGAAGATCCCGCACACCTACCGCACCTTTGCCATCGCCACCTACGCCATCGCCGGGCTTCCTCTGGCCTCGGGCTTCTTCTCGAAGGACGAGATCCTGGCCTCGGCCTGGGCCACGCCGTACTTCCCGACGGTCGGAAAGATCGTCTGGGCGCTCGGGACCATCGCCGCGTTCTGCACGGCGTTCTACATGTACCGGCTGCTCTACCTCACCTTCGACGGCAAGTTCCGGGGAACGCACGAGCAGGAGCATCACCTGCACGAGTCGCCCTCGTCGATGGTCGTGCCGCTGTGGATCCTGGCCATCCTGGCGATCTTCGGCGGGCTCCTCGGATTGCCCGAGATCTTCCACGCGCCGAACTTCATCGGCAGCTGGCTGGCCGGGGCCGTGCCGGAGATCCCCGGTGCACACCATCTCATCGAGATTCCGGCCGGCAGCGAGTGGACGGTCATGATCGTCTCGACGCTCATCGCCCTAGCGGGCTGGTGGGTGGCCCGGTCGATGTACAAGGACAAGCAGCTCGACACCGATCGCGCCATCGAACAGCGTGTGCCAGGGCTTGCCCGCGCAGTCGAGAACAAGTGGTACGTCGACGAGTTTTACGGAGCCACGGTCGTCGGCCCGCTCAAGCAGCTGTCGATCTTCTTCTGGCGCATCGTCGACGGCATCATCGACGGGATCGCGGCCATGCTCGGCTACATCGTGGCCGGGATCGGCGATCTGCTGCGCTTCTTCCAGACCGGGAACGTGCGCAATTACGCGCTGATGCTGTTCGCCGGGGTGGTCGTCTTCATCTGGATCTTCACGTGAGACCGCAGACCGCAGATCGCAGACCGCAGGAGAACGAACTGCGGTCTGCGGTCTGCGGTCTGCGATCTGAGGTTTAATAATGCCATTACTCAGCACCATCGTCTGGCTTCCGATCATCGCGGCCGTCGTGCTCGCTTTCTTTCCGCGGAGCGCGGCGAATGCGATCAAGGGTGCCGGCCTCGTCGTTTCGCTGGCGATCTTCGCGATCTCCCTCGGCATCCTGCCGAACTTCACCGACGCTCCCGGCTTCCAGCTCGTCGAGCATCACGCCTGGATCCCGCAATGGGGCATCAGCTACAGCCTCGGCGTCGACGGCATCTCGCTGTGGCTGGTCCTGCTGACCACGCTGCTGACTCCGATCGTCCTGCTCTCCTCGTGGAAAGCCATCCACAAGTACCCCAAGGAGTACGTGATCTCCTTCCTGGTCATGGAAGCGGCCATGATCGGCTTCTTCCTGGCCATGGACCTGGTGCTCTTCTACGTCTTCTTCGAGCTGACGCTGCTGCCGATGTACCTGGTGATCGGCGTGTGGGGCGGCGCGAACCGCGTCTACGCCGCGATCAAGTTCTTCCTCTTCACCATCACCGGGTCGCTGCTGATGCTGCTCGGCATCATCTACGTCGGGTTCAAGTACTCCGAGCAGATGCCGGCCAGCTTCGCCATCCTCGACCTCTACGGCGTCTCGCTCGCTCCGCGCGTAGCCACGATCCTTTTCTTCGCCTTCTCACTGGCCTTCGCCATCAAGGTGCCGCTCTTCCCGCTACACACCTGGCTGCCTGACGCCCACGTCGAGGCTCCCACCGGCGGCTCGATCATCCTTGCCGCAGTCATGCTGAAGATGGGCACGTACGGATTCGTCCGGATCGTGCTGCCGATGTTCCCGGGGGCGTCGTTGCGCTGGGCGCACCTACTTCTGACGTTGAGCGTCATCGGCATCCTTTACGGCGCGCTCGTGGCCTGGGTGCAGCCGGACATGAAGAAGCTCGTCGCCTACTCCTCGGTCTCGCACCTCGGCTTCTGCGTCATGGGCCTCTTCGCCCTCAATCAGACCTCGATCGAAGGATCGATCCTGCAGATGGTCAACCACGGCCTCTCCACCGGCGCGCTCTTCCTTCTCGTCGGCGTGATCTACGAGAGGCGCCACACGCGTCTGCTCGCTGATTACGGCGGGCTGGCAGCCACGATGCCGGTGTACGCGACCTTCTTCGTGATCGCCATGCTCTCGTCGGTCGGTTTGCCCGGCCTCAACGGATTCGTCGGCGAGTTCCTGATCCTGGCCGGCACCTTCCAGACCTATCCGGTATACGCCGTCATCGCCGCGATCGGCGTCATTCTGGCGGCCATCTATCTGCTGTGGCTGATCCAGAAGGTGTTCTACGGCCCGATCACGAACGAAGAGAACACGAAAGTGCACGACATCGCCTGGCACGAAGTGGCGGCCCTCGTGCCTCTCGTCGTCCTCATGGTCTGGATCGGCGTGCATCCGAGCACGTTCCTCAGACGGATGTCGCCCAGTGTCACGCAACTGATCGCAACAGTGAAGCAGGAGCAGCCGGGGAAGGTCATGGTCACGGAGAACCTGCGTGCTAGGGAACGCTCAGCGAGACTTCGCGATGAATCCTTTGCCGCGCCACGCCCCTCCGGGGTCTCGCCCGCTCAGCATGTCAGGCACGCCCTGCAGCACGGCGCCTCGATCGCCGGAGGTGCGCGATGACGCTCACTCCTCTGGTCGAGCCGGGCTGGATGAACGCCATCCTGCCGGAGATCATCCTCTGCCTCGGCGGAATGCTCCTCATCCTGTGGGACGCCTTCGCTCCGAAAGCGAAAGGGGCGCTGGCGCCGCTGGCACTGATCGTCCTGATCGTCGGTGCCTGGTCGGAGAGGCTCGTCATCGGCGGCACCTTTTTCGGCGGCACCTACGAGATCTCCGGCATCACGCACCTCTTCGACATCACCTTCTTTCTGGCGGCGATGCTGGCCACGCTCTTCGCCCGCGATTATCTCGACCGCGAAGGCAACGAGGGCGGCGAGTTCTACGCCCTGCTGCTCTGGGGCACCGTCGGCATGATGTTGATGGCCAAGGGCCTCGACCTCCTGATCATCATCCTCGGCCTGGAGACGCTGTCGATCTGCATCTTCGTGCTGGTCGGCTACGCGCGCCGGCTTCCGATCTCGAACGAAGCCAGCCTGAAGTACTTCCTCATGGGTGCGTTCGCCACGGGGTTCGTTCTCTATGGCACGGCGCTGTTCTACGGAGCGACGCAGTCGACGAACATCACGGTCATGGCGCGTTACTTCGCGACGGCCGACGGATCGAATCCCCTCTTGACCGTGGCTTTCGTGCTGATCATGGCCGGCTTCGGCTTCAAGCTCGCCCTCGCGCCGTTCCATCCCTGGGCTCCGGACGTCTATCAGGGCGCCCCCACTCCGGTCGCAGGCTGGCTCTCCGTGGCCCCGAAGGCGGCCACCCTCATCGTGCTCGTGCGGCTGTTCACGGCCATGACGCCGCTGCTGTCGAAGGTGCCGTGGATGCACTTGGTGGCCGTGCTCTCGGTGCTGTCGATGATCGTTGGCAACGTCGTGGCCATCGTGCAGCGCGACCTCAAGCGCATGCTGGCCTACTCCGGCATCGCTCATGTCGGGTACATGACCATCGCCCTGCTGACGATGCGTGACGACAACATCGCCGCGGTCGCCGTCTACACTATCGTCTACGCGCTGATGAACATCGGTGCCTTCGGCGTGATCTCGCTGCTGGTGAAGAACCAGAACGACCCGCAGACCCTGGACGACATCGCCGGGCTCGGCTTCCGACGCCCGTACTTCGGGCTGGCCCTGGCCATCTGCATGTTCTCACTCTCCGGCCTGCCGCCCACGGCGGGATTCATCGCCAAGTTCTACATCTTCAAATCGGCCATCCTGTACGGCCACACCACCATTGCTCTGATCGGCATCCTGGCCAGCATCACTTCGGTCTACTACTACCTTCGCGTCGTCTACTACCTCTACATGAAGGAACCGGCCGAGGGAATGGTCGTGGAGACGATCGGCGACGTGTTCTCGGTCGGTGCGCTGGCGATTTCCATGATCTTCATCCTGGTGATCGGTATTTACCCGACGCCGCTGTTCAACGTGGCTGGAGCGGCCGCGAGGGCGCTCCTGCAGCAGTAACCAACGGCGATGCCGGCCAAAATGACAGAGCGCGATATCTCGGAAGTCACGACGAGCCGGCTCTCGGTGTACCTGCGCTGCCTGACGTATCTGCAGTCGATCAACCAGAAGACCGTCTCCTCGCACGAGCTCGCGGAGCGGTTTCATCTGAACTCGTCGCAGATCCGCAAGGACCTGGCGTGCCTGGGCGAGTTCGGCACGCGCGGCGTCGGCTACGACGTCTCGCATCTCAAGCAGCAGCTCGTTCACGAGCTTGGCATCGACGGGACGCGCAACGCTGTCATCGTCGGAGCGGGAAACCTCGGCCTGGCTCTGGCCGACTACCGCGGCTTCAACAGCAACGGTTTCCACATCGTGGCGCTCCTCGACAACGACCCGGAGAAGTTCGGCCGGACGTCGCGCAGTGGAGTTCCGGTCATCGATGTCTCCAGGATGCGGGACGTGGTGCGCGATCAGCAGGTCGCCATCGGAGTGATCGCCGTGACGCCGGAGAGCGCCCAACAGGTGCACGACGAGCTCGCCGCTGCCGGCGTCAATGCCATCCTGAATTTCGCGCCGGCGCAACTCCGGCTGCGGAGCGGCGTCAAGGTGCGCAGCGTCGACCTGCGCATCAACCTGGAGTCGCTCTCGTTCTACCTGAAGAACTCCAACGGCGCAAAGCAGCAGGACTAACCGGCCGCCGCGAGGCGCGCGCCCAGCTCCCGAAGCGCTTCTTCCAGCTGCGGCATCAGGGCGCGGGCGGCGGCGAAATCGCCCGTCCGGCCGCTGTTCTCCAGGCGTGCCGCGAGGTTCATCGCCTCGCCTTCGAAGTGGCTCACCGAACCCTTCAGCTTGTGAGCGTGGCGGCACAGCGCCTCCGCGTCGGCCTGCTCGATCGCTTCCTCGATCGCGGCGACGAGAAGTGGCGTCTGTTCCGCGAACGCCGCCCTGACACGCGCCAGGAGCTTCGTGTTGCCGCCTACGGAATCGAGAACCGTGCGTTCTTCCGGCGCGATATCGCGGAGCATATCCGCCAGCTCGCGGCGGTCGATCGGTTTGGTGAGCACCGCATCCATCCCCGCTTCCAGGCAGCGGGTGCGCTCCTCCGGCCGCGTGTGCGCGGTCATGGCGATGATCGGTATGCGCGCGCCACCCTCGCGCGCCCGGATGTGGCGGGTCGCTTCCAGGCCGTCCATGCCCGGCATCTGCACGTCCATCAGGATGGCGTCGAAGTGCTCTCGATCCGCCAGGGACACCGCCTCGGAGCCATTGGCGGCGATGACCGCGCTGTGGCCCATTCGCCGCAACGCCTCCACCGCGAATTCCTGGCCGATGGGATGATCCTCCACCACCAGAACGCGCAGCCTTCTGGCAGCCAGGCGTGATGACATGCGCACGACTCGCAACCGCTCCGGAGTGATCAGCCCGAGCGCGGCGCCGACGGCTTCGATGAGCTCGTGTTCCTCGACCGGCCGGGACAACGACTCGCCCGTGGGGTCGTGCTCGAGCGGCGAGCGGATCACCACCACGGCCCGGTAGCGGTTGCGCGGCTCGGTCGCCACGACCACCTCGTAGGGCTGCTCGGGTGCCTCGTCGAACCAGGCCGCCGTGTCCACCCTCATCCCGTGCGCCGTCAGCATCTGCTCGACGGCGCCCCGCTCGCGGTCGTGGTGATCGACGACGAGCACGCGCCTGCCGGCCAGACCCTTCTCCCATTGCGGCCGCTCCGGCGCGGCGAAGCGGTCCGTCTCCGCGGCGATCGAGAACGCAAAGCGGCTTCCCTTCTGCTCGCTGCTCTCGACATCGATCGACCCGCCCATGGCCTCGACGAGACGGGCCACGATGGACAGGCCCAGGCCGGTGCCCGCATACCGGCGGGTGCGCGACGAGTCGACCTGCGTAAAAGGCTCGAAGATCAGCCGCTGCAGTGAGGGATCGACGCCGATGCCGGTGTCCTCGACCTCACCGCGCAACAGAAGCCGATTCTCTTCCAACCTCTCGCATCGGATGCGCACCGAGATCTCGCCCGACTGAGTGAACTTGATGGCGTTCCCCACCAGGTTGGTGACGATCTGCCGAAGCCGCAGCGGATCGGTCCAGATTGCGTCCGGAACGTCGGAATCGATGACGCAGCTGATGACCAGGCCCTTGGCCGCGGCCGTCACGCCGAGCGGCTTCATCGTTTCCTGCAGGAGCTCCCGCACCGAGAAATAGACCGGCTCCAGATCGAGCTTGCGGGCCTCGATCTTCGAGAATTCCAGCACGTCGTCGATGGTCCCGAGCAGCGACTCCGCCGATTGGCGAGCCAGGTCGATGTGGCGCGCCCGCTCGCCCGACATCTCGCCGTCATGCGCCAGTTGCAGCATTCCGATCACGCCGTGGAGCGGCGTCCGCATCTCGTGGGACATGTTCGCCAGAAACTCGCTCTTGGCGGCGTTGGCCTCTTCCGCTTTGGCTCGAGCCTCACGGAGATCCACCGAGCGTTCCTCCAGCTGCCGGATCAGATCGTGCGACATGTGGATGGCCGTGCGGACCTGAAGGCGCCGCCTTTCGGCTGTTCGCGCAGCCAGGGCGATGTAGAGGCCGGAGACGGCGATGAAGATCAGTTTGACCGCCGAACCGCCGGCGTCGACGGCCCGGCCATCCACGAAGGCCGCCCAGGCCACCATGCCCGAGTAGCAGACGATGCCCAACCCCACGAATGCCAGGCAACGGCGGAACGTGGTCTGCGTCTGATCGGCGACGCGCAGCAGCAGGATGAAATAGAGCCGGCTCTGCTCCGCGCCCGACGCGTAGATCGCGTAGGTCCAGACGATCATGTCCGCGATCAGGAAGAAGAGCGTGAGGTCCCGGCCTTTGCGCCAGGCGATCACGATGGCGACCCACGAGACGGCGCAATACGCGCCCATCACCACCGTCGCGTTCAACCAGGCCGTGAGCGACAGATCGTGAAGGAAGTACCGGTTGTTGAGAAGAATGCCGATGGAGAGGAAGAAAAGGCCCGTGGCACGAAGGGCTGGAATCTCGAAGAGGGAGAGCCGCGCAGCGTTCTCGCGACGGTGCCGCTCGACTTCATCGGGCTGAAGAGCGATCGCCGTCATCGCCGGGGGATGTTACTCCGCGCCCGCCTGGCCGCGCTGCTTACGCTGCAGGATCGAGCGGATGTGCGGCAGAAGGACTTCTTTGCGGATGGGTTTGCGCAGGAAATCGGCCGCCCCCAGCTCGAGGCTGCGCGCCTCCACTTCCGGCCCCGGGATTCCGGTGATGAACACCGCCGGCGTCTCGATTCCCTTCTGCACCATGATCTCGAACAGGCGCAGTCCGTTGAGCGTGGGGATATTGATGTCCATGACCAGCAGGTCGAACGTGCGTCGGGCGATCTCCATCAGGGCATCGGCGCCATCCGCGACCAGGACCACCTCGTAGCCCGCTTCCTGGAGAAACCCTTCCACGAGCGTCGCGGAGACGGCGTCGTCCTCGACCAAGAGCACGAGCACCGGTGCGTCGTGGGGCTTTCGGGTCACCTCGCGCGGAGCGGGCGCAATCTGCAGCGCACCGACGATCTCTTCACGAACGCGCTGCGTCTCCGGGCTCGGCTCCCGACCGAACTCGCGGCGGAGGATCTCGGCGCATTCCTCGTACCGGCGCAATGCCGAGTCCGGACGCCCCTGCTCCAGCTGCAGGCGCATCAGCGTGCGGTGCACCACTTCCTGAGTCGGGTCGAGCGCCAGCAGGCGGCTGGCGGTGTCGACGGCGCTCTCCCACCATTCGGCCTTGACCTGAGCAGCGAGAAGGCGCCCGAAGACGGTCACCGCTCCCTGCCAGTAGGCCAGCCGCTTCTGGGTCAGCCACTCGTCGAAGGCGGCGCTGGCAATCGAGAAACCCTCGGCCACAGTGCCCCGGTAGAGTTCGGCCGCGGCGCGGACGGCCGTCAGCGACGGTGAATCGAGCATGTCGTCGAACGAGCGCGTGTCGACGCTGACCAGATCACGATCGAACGCGACCCCATCCGCGGTCGCGACCACGACACCGGGAATCTCGCTGAGCGCCTGCTTCAGGTCGCGTTCCACGTCGCGAATGCGCCCGTCCTCGCCCTCGGAGCCAAAAAGCAGTTTGGACGCCTTGCGGAGCGAGGGACGGCGGCCGATCTCGAGCGCCAGATAAATGGCGAATGCCTGAACACGCCTGCCCGTCAGCACAACGGGATTGCCGCGTGCATCAGCCAGTGAGAAGCCGCCGAAAAGACGAATGTTCAGAGCAGTCATGATGGATCAACCGACAGGCTAACACGGCGGCGGATGCGTTGACTGAACTAAGGATATATGCCGTACATCTTTTTGGATGGAGGACTGTAGGAGCGATCGGCTGCTGGCCGTCGGCTCTCGGCCTGGCTCCTGGGAACTTTCGGCTTCCAAGAGCCCATAGCCAGGACCTCAATGCTACGATCGACTCCTCAGCGACTCTAATCGGACATGAGCTCCCGGATCGTCATTACCGGAATCGGCGCCGTCAGTCCCAATGGCCTGGGGCGCGAATGCTATTTCGAAGCGCTGCGAAGCGGGCGCAGCGGTATCCGCCGGATCTCGCAGTTCGACGCCGCCTCCCTTCCCTGTCAGGTTGCCGCCGAGATCAACAGCGGCTTCGATCCCGGCCAGTGGGTCGACGCGAAGGACATGAAGCACGTCTCCCGCGTGGTGCCGATGGCTGTGGCCGCCACGGACGAGGCCCTCCGCGACGCCGGGCTCGACCCGCGGGCAATGGACCTGGAAACGCGCCGCTCGATCGGGGTGATGCTCGGCTCGGGCGGCGGCGCCATCGAGTTCAGCGAGCGCATGTACGAGCTCTGGTACAAGGGCGCCGTCAAGCAGGCCTCCGTCTACGCCATCCCCTCCGGCACGATCGGCACGATCGCCTCGGAGATCTCGATGGCCTACGATTTCCACGGGTTCTCGCACCTGATCTCCACCGGCTGCACCTCTTCGACCGATGCGATCGGCTACGCCTACCGCAACCTCAAGCTCGGCGTGGCTGACTACGTGATCACCGGAGGCGCCGACGCCACGATCACCGAGGGGGTGATGACCGGCTTCTGCATCATGCGCATCGTGTCGACGGCTTACAACACGAATCCGGAGGCGGCGTCGCGTCCCTTCTCCCGCGATCGCGACGGGTTCGTTCTCGGCGAAGGTGCCTGGATGTTCGTCATGGAGCGTGAAGAGACGGCCCGTGCCCGCGGCGCACGCATCTACGCGGAAGTGGCCGGCTATGGATCGACCTGCGACGCGTACCACCGCGTGCGCCTCGACGAATCGGGAGAGGAGCCCGCTCGCGCCATGCTCCTGGCGATCAGGGACGCGAACCTCGACAGCAGCGATATCGGGTACCTGAACTACCACGGCACTTCGACGGACCTGAACGACCGCATCGAGACACGGGCCGTGAAGCGCGCCTTCGGCAAACACGCCACGAAGCTGGCGGGCTCGGCCACGAAGTCGATGATCGGTCATCCGCAGGGGGCCTGCGGCGCGGCCGGAGTCGCGGCTACGATCATGGCCATGCGCGACGGCGTCCTGCCGCCGACGATCAACCTCGAAGACCCCGATCCGGAATGCGATCTCGACTACGTGCCGGACATTGGCCGCAGAGCGCGCTTCGACGTGGCCGTCTGCAACACCATCGCCTTCGGATCGAAGAACTCGGCGCTGGTGCTGGCGAAAGCGTGATCAGACGGTTACGCGGTTGCGCAGTTCCGCGGTTCCGCGGTGCTCGATGGACGAACTGAAATGCAAACACCGTTGACTTGCCTGCAGATCGCGACGCTGGCACACAGCGGAACCGCGCAAGCGCGGAACCGCGCAACCCGTTGATCCCTGCTCACATGTCTCTGCTCGTCCCCAAACGCATCGACGCCCCCGAGCTCCTCGACGAAGAGGACGCTCCCCGTCCCGACATGGAGCGCTCGCTGCGCGATCTGCGGCGATTCAACCGCTACATGGGCGGCACCCGCGTGTACAGGCGATTGCTGCGCCGACTGGCCGGGCGTAGCTCGAGCCGCCTCGCCATCATCGACCTCGGCACCGGCACATCGGATCTGCTGGAGAGCGTGAGCGGCGACGGGCTGCGGGTGGGGCTCGACTTCAAGATCGATCACCTGCTCTACGGCCGCGAGCTCCGCCGGAAGCGCAAGGCCGGGCAGAAGATTGCCCTCGTCGTTGGTGACGCGACGAACCTGCCGTTCCGTGAACGAGCGGCCGACATCGTCACGTCGTCCCATTTCGCGCACCACTTCACGCCCGACGAGAATGCGTCCATGCTCCGCGAATCGCTTCGCGTTGCGCGCCGCGGAGTGGTCGTGAGCGACACGAACCGCCATCGCGTGCCGCTGCTGTGGGTGCAGCTGATGGCCGCGTTCCGTCTGGTCGGCCGTATCACCCGCTCCGACGCGCCGGGATCCATCGCCCGCGGCTACACGCCCGAAGAGGCGCGCGCATTCGCGACGCGAAGCGGAGCGTCCCGCATCGAGATCGTCGCCATGTGGCCTTTCCGGACCGGCGTACTGCTGTGGAAGTGAATGTCGACGTCGCCGTGATCGGCGCGGGCCCGGCCGGCTCCGTGCTGGCCGCTCTCCTCGCATGGAGAGGCGCACGCGTCGCCCTGATCGAGCGCACGACTTTTCCTCGCGACAAAGTCTGCGGCGAGTTTCTCTCCTACGACGCGCTGCCGCTGCTCGAGCGGCTCAACCTCGTCGACGATCTCGACCATCATGGATCTCCCACCATCAGGCGCTGCCGGATCGTCGGCCGCCATCGCCAGTACGAGTTTCTGCTTCCCGAACCGGCCCGCGGCGTGTCGCGACTGCTCCTCGATGACCTCCTCTTCCGGAAGGCCGTCGCTCATGGCGCGGAGCCGTGGGAGGGATGGACTGCGGACAGCATCGAGGCGCACTCGGTCGCCCTCTCCCGCAACGGCGAGCATGTCTCGATCGCGGCGCGCGTGGTCGCCGGAGCCTGGGGCCGCTGGGGCCGGTTCGACGCCCAGCTCGGGCGTGCATTCGTCCGCGACCGGGCGCATCGCAACTTCGGATTCAAGCGCCATTACCGCCGCGAGCCAGCGTCAGCCGCCCTCCAGCACGACGTCATCGAGTTGCATTCGCTCGGCCGCGGATACCTCGGTGTCAACGACATCGAGGGCGGCCTGACCAACATCTGCGGGCTGGTTCACTCCAGCCGCCTGGCGGGCCATCGCGGGCGGTGGGAATCGTTCGTCGACATGCTCCGGGCCGAGGAGCCGTCGCTCGAGACGATGTACTCGGCGTATGAGCCGGCTCAGGACGACTTCCTTTCATCGGAGCCGGTCATTTTCCGCGCGCGCCGCCCCGTCGAAGGCGGCCTCTTCATGGCCGGCGACGCTTCGGGCGTGGTGGATCCGCTGACCGGCAACGGCATGGCCATGGCCATTCAATCCGCCCTTCTCCTGGCACCGCTCCTGTTGCGGCTCCTCGCCAACGGCGCGCAGCGCGCGGCCATCGAGAGTGAGTATGCGGTTGCGCATGCGGCGATGTTTCGTCCTCGCATCGCCTGGAGCCGGCGCATCGCCGGGCTGCTGTCTCACCCGACGGCTCTCGACAACGCGCTCCGCATTGCTCGCGGAAATGCCATCGGCGGGTTTCTCGTGCGCCGCACGCGCTCGGATCACGCCGCCGTCGCTCGCCTCGCCGATGTCTTTTTCAAGAGCGCAGAGGGCAGAGTGCAGAGCGCAGGAGGGGCGCCGGTCGGGCCGTCCTGAGAGAACTCCCTGCAGCGCGGGCCAACCGCCGCAACGTACTCGCCTATCCTTGCCTGCCCTCCGCCCTCCGCCCTTCTGCCCTCTCCATCCGGTGCTACAGTAACCGGCGATGGCGCTTCATCGGGAAGGCGAGTTTCTGCTGCCTCTTTTTCCGCTGCCGGACCTCGTTTTCTTCCCGAGCACACGCATGCCGCTTCACATCTTCGAGCCACGCTACCGGCAGATGATCACCGACGCCCTGGCCGGCGAGGCGCGCTTCGGGATCGTCCTGCTGCGGCCGGGCTGGCAGACCGATTACTACGGCGCGCCGCCCGTCTACCCCTACGGAACCGTCGGAGCGATCGAGCAGGCGGTGACTCTCCAGGACGGACGGTTCAACATCCTCATCCGCGGCGATGTTCGATTCCGAATCGTCGACGAAGTCTCGCGCGATCCGTACCGCACGGCTCGCGTCATCGCGCAACCGGAGACCGTCAGCAGGGCCGAGGAAGCGTACGCGCAACGCGAATGGCTCGCAGACCTTTCCCGGCAATATCTCGAGTACCTGCCGAATCAGACGCCCGTGCCGGAGATCGAAACCGTTGGCCTCGAGGCGCTGACCAACGCGCTGATCATGTCGCTGAATCTCCAGTCGGAGGAGAAGCAGAAGCTGCTTGAAGTCGACGACCTGCTGAAGCGCGCGGAACGCGTCGGAGCGGAGCTCTCCAACCGCATCGACACTCTCCGATTCCTGCGGCCCTACCGGCGTGCCAACGATCCCCGCCAGAACTGATCGAGGTCACGAGGGTTCGCCGTGCCTCACTTTTTGACCCGATCGCGTTTCGTCTTCCTCTCGACGTTCACCTGGTATTCCGCGGCGACGTTGCCGCCCCAGTAACCGCTCACTTCGTAGTGACCCGGCTTCAATGGGGGGAGCTTGAACGTCACGACCTTGGCGCCCTTCATCGGCTTCGCCTCGGTGTAGACCTGCTTTCTCGATTCATCGAGGACGTGAACGCTCGACTGAAGCCCTGCTGGCGACTGCTTGAAGCGCATGGTCACGTAGACCGGCTCTCCGGCCCGAAACGTCGTCAGCTCTCCGGTCACTGTGCCGTCCGGTCCCAACTGATCGCCGATGGCGTTCTTGTCGATGAACTTCGGGATGGCCGGATCGATGAGCTTGTTCACTTTCGCATTTCGCTCGTCCTTCACCGCAACGGCCGTCGTGCGGGTCGAGGAACGCAGCGTTGATGCTGTGGTCCCGTTCTTTCGGCAAGCGGATGCGGCAAGGATGATGGCGAGGAAGACCAGCGTTGATTTACGCATCGTCGCTCTTTTCGTCGATAGAATGCCGCGCATGGCCGAAGCGGTCGTTTATCGCGATTTCTACTTTCCGCTCAACGCGTTCCTGCATATCCTCAGCCACGAGGAAGGAGCCGCGCGGTACCTCCATTATGGCCTGTTCGAGCGCGAAAACGAGCCGATTCTGCACGCCCAGGAGCGCTCCACGGCCATGCTGCTGGAGCGCCTTCCGCCGCCGCCGGCGCGCATTCTCGATGTCGGTGTCGGACTGGGCACGACGGTCGCCACGCTGCGCCGCCTCGGCTACGACGCCGAGGGGATCACGCCCGACGAAGAACAGATCGTGGCAGTGGAACAGCGATACGGGGATCAGGTCGTCGTCGCCTGCGCCGCGTTCGAAGGCTTCACCGGACGTGCGCCGTACGATGCCGTGCTCTTTCAGGAATCGTCGCAGTACATCGACTCCGACGCGCTTTTCAACGCCGCCGCGGCCATCACCAGGCACGTGATCGTGCTGGATGAATTCGCGGTCGGCCGCGTCGACCCCTCCGGAGCGCTCCACGATTTCGACGGATTCCTCGAGGCGGCGGCAAGCCATGGCTTCCGCAAGATCGAGGAGATCGACGTCTCGAAGATGGCCGCACCCACCATCGACTACTACATGCAGCGGATCCCGCGCTACCGCGATTCGCTCATCACGCAACTCGGCCTGACCGCGGAAATGCTGGACGACCTGGTCGAGCGCGGACACCGCTACCGCGAGCTCTACGCGAACGGCACCTACGTCTACCGCTTGCTGCAGTTCAAGCGGTGATCAGCGCGTGCGTGCGAACACACAATTCCGGCAGATGAAGTCGTCCGGCGCTTCTTCGATCCCGTACGTCCAGCGGCGCATCCGGGAGAGATCGTCACCGGCGAGCACCTCGGAGATTGTTGCCGAGGTCAGGTCACCCACGACGTAGTTCTCGTCGTAGTCCTCGCAGCAAAGCACGCACTTGCCGGTCGGCGTGATGTGCAGGTGCTGGAGCGGCCGGGAGCCGAGATTGTCGCATCCGGCCAGCCGGACGTGCGGTTGCGGCGGACGCAACCCGACATCGAGCCATCCTGCGCGATCCATGACCAGGTGCCGGTCGACGGCAAAGCGGCTGCCGGCGAATCGTTCGCGGATGGCCGCGAAATCGCGATCGTGATCATCGTCGCCCTTGCCCAGGACGACGATGCGCATCTCCTCGGCCACCGCGCGATTCTTCATGTAATCGAGGTTTCGCAGGACTCCATTCAGGTGATCTTCTCCTCGCTCCTGACGATAGCGTTCCCTGTCGAGCGTCGAGAGATTGATGCACAGATACCGCAGCGGCCCATCCTCGAGCAGCGCGTCGACCTTCGCCGGGGTGAACCCCGAACCGTTGCTCAAGACCGCCACGGGAAGCTTCGCCTCGAACAAAGCGCGGCAATGTTCGACGAATCGCCGGTCCAGAGTGGGCTCGTTGTAGCTCTGGAGGAACACGCCCTCCAGGGTGCTTCGATAACGGCCGAGCTCCGCGACGATCCGCGTGAAGAGTTCCGCGGCCATCGTGGCGTCCTCGCGCGGCTGGAGAGACACCGGGCAGAAGTAGCACTTCTGATTGCACGCGGTCATCGTCTCCAGCGAAACGACCTTCAGGCGATGCTGTCTCGACAGGTCACCCTCAGCCACGATCCAGCCGTCGGATTCCAGAGAGGGATCCGCAGGGATCTGCGAACTGGAATCGAGGAATGAACGCAGCTCTGCCCACGCGGGATCGGCAGCGGTGAGGGTACGGTCCGTCAGCGGGTTGTAGATTCGATTGGAGTCGACATGCAGGAAAGGGTTGGGGACGAGCCGCTTCTGTTCCCTCGAGGCAGAGCCTGATCGGGAGGGTGAAGTTTCTGAAGTCGACATTCGACACCTTGGATACGGATTCGCGTTGCCGGACGTCCAACAGGCTCCTCCGATGCATTCTTCCGCTTGACTTCGCCTCCACCGCCGTGCGAAACAGCCACTGGATGGCAATCGCCGTTCTTTACCCGCGCTTCGATCATCCGGCCATCGAGGAGCGCTACGCCAGCTGGCAGACGCAGATGCTCCTGCAGGCCGGCGGCGCGGCGCTGTATTTCTACGACCTCGACGAATGCGCACGCGACATCGTCAAGGAAATCGGCGAAGAGCACCTGCTCGTCGTCACCGACCCGATCCTGGTTCCTCCCGCGCACCTGGCCGCGCGCCTGCTGGAGCGTCTGACCGACGGGGCTGCGGCCGCGGTTCCGGTCTCGAACGAGGCGCAGAACGAGCAGCAGAAGCGCGCACCCGCGGGCCTGTATCTGACTCTCCGCGAATTCCAGCAGATGTCCGCTGCCATGCAGTCGCAACCGGCGCCGCCGCGCCATGTGACCTGGGAAGGCTCCGATCCGGCGGTCTTCCTCTGCCGCACGTCCCTTCTCGCGGAATCGAAGCAGCCCATCTCAGCCGTGCTCGCCGGCCGTGATGTGGTCATCTCCGACAACGATTACGTCCACCGATGGAGCTCCTTGCGAGGACAGGTGCGCATGGATCTCTTGAGCCGCATCAGTCCCGAGGCGAAGTCGATCCTCGAGTTCGGTTGCGGCGAAGCTCCCCTCGGCGAAGCGCTCAAGAAGCGGCAGAAGTGCCGCGTCATCGGCATCGAGCTCGACCCAAAGGCGGCGGCGATCGCCCGCCGCCGCATCGACGACGTCTACTGCGGCGACGTCCGCGAGATCGTCTCCATCATCCACGAGCGATTCGACTGGATCGTCGGCGGCGACATCGTCGAGCACCTCGACGAGCCCTGGTCATTCCTCGCCGAATTGCGCCGCATCGCTGCTCCCGGAGGGTATCTGCTGCTCAGCCTCCCTAACATCGGCAATGCTTCGCTCGTTGCCGACCTGCTGCAGGGGCGCTTCGACTATGTGTACATGGGGCTGACCTGCGTCGGCCACCTGCGCTTCTTCACCCGCAAGACGATCGAGGACATGCTGACCATCGCCGGATGGAGCGTGGCGGAGATCGCGCCGCAGGCAGCGATTCCGACGCCGGCGACCGAGGCTCTGTTCGCGGCACTCGAACAGGGCGGCGCTCCGCATTCGAAGCAGGACCTGACCGCACCCGGTTACTACGTCATCGCCCGGAATTCGTGATGCCTGAATCTCTCCGCATTTCTTACCTCGTCGAAGACACTGCACAATCCGGCGGCGTACGAGTGCAGCTGGCGCAGGCCGATGCGCTGATCGCCCGCGGCCACGAAGTCCGCCTCGTCACCAAAGGCCTGCCGCTGACCTGGCGGCCGACGCGCGCGGAGTGGGTCTACGTCGACGATTTCCGGCAGTACGACGCGACGCGCGACGACTTCGTGGTCGGCACGTTCTGGATCACCGTTCCGCTCGCGTATCAGATTGCCGGCGCACGGGCGGTGCATCTCTGCCAGGGTTACGAGGGTGCGTTCTCGGCCTATCGGAAGATCCGGGACGACATCGATGCGGCCTACCGGCTGCCCGTTCCGAAGGTCGTCGTATCGAAGGCGTTGATTCCGGTCGTGCGGCAGTTCGCCGAGGACGTGACGTTCATCGGCCAGATCGTCGACGACGAGTTCTACCGAGCCCTCACTCCGCGCGAGCACGACCCGCTGCGCGTGCTCCTATGCGGTCAATCGCAAGGCGACATGAAGGGAATCGACGACGGCTACGGAGCGGTCGCACACGCCCGCTGGTTTCACCAGAAAGTGGATCTCATCCGCGTCTCGCCGTGGGCGCCGTCGCGCGAAGAGCCGCTCGACGACGTTCAGGAGTTCCACGTCGGCCTCTCGACCGTCGAGATGACCCGCGTCATGCACTCGTCCGACGTGCTAATCGCACCGAATCACCGCGAGGAGGGTTTCGGTCTGCCGGCCGCGGAAGCGCTTGCCTCGGGCATTCCGACCCTTCTCACTTCGATTCCTTCGTATCTGGCCTGGGACGACCAGCACGATTACGCGCTCTTCGCTCCCGAGGACAATGCCGTTGAGCTCGGCGAGAAGTTGATCGAGCTCATCGGCGATGCCGGCCTGCGGGAGCGATTGCGCCTGCGCGGTCGTGAAGTCGCCGAGCAGTGGCGCGCAGAAAACGTCGCGGACCGCCTGGAGGCGTTCTTCCTCGAGCGACGAAGGCGGGCTCGCGCATGAGAGCGCCGGCGCCGGCAGTCGGCGCTGCCAAAAGGGGCGCTGGTTTCGCATGAAAGAGGCGGCGAGGCGAGCGCGTTCACAGCCTTGTGAAAGATTTCTCAAACCCTTAGAATCCGGGCTCCTACCCGCCGCCGGGCCGTCGTATCATTCGCCCTCGCGCCTGCCCGGAACAAGAGCTAAGTGATGCCGATAGAAAAGATTGATAACCCAAACTCGATCATTGGCCGCAAGCTGAACCAGCTCCCCGGCTCTGGCCCTGAAAAGGGTATTCAAACTCTTCCAGGCGAGTCCGAACGCGACATTGCCGATTTTGCGGGCGGCTCGTACCTCACCACGACCGTCGACACGATGGTCAACTGGGCCCGGAGCAACTCGCTGTGGCCTTTCCCGTTCGGAACGGCCTGCTGTGCCATCGAGTTCATGTCGATGGTCGGCTCTCATTACGACGTCTCCCGCTTCGGCGCCGAGGTCGTCCGCTTCTCGCCGCGCCAGGCCGACCTGCTGCTCGTCGAGGGGACGATCGTCGACAAGATGGGCCCCGTGCTGAAGAAGATTTATGACCAGATGCCGGAACCGCGATACGTCATCGCCATGGGTGCGTGCGCGACCTCCGGCGGTTTCTACCGCGCCTACCACGTCATGCAGGGCATCGACGAGATCATCCCCGTGGACATCTGGGTGCCGGGCTGCCCGCCCACTCCCGACGGACTGATGTACGGGATCCTCAAGCTGAAGGAAAAGATCGATCGCGGGGAGATCAGGCGGTCATGAGCACACTCACCAGATACAGCGCAATCCCGTACACCGGCCCCGCGCCGACGAACCGTGCGCCGTACGTTCCGAAGAACGCGGAACCGGCGAACGCGCGTGGCGAAGCGATCGCCACAACGCTCGGCAATGCCGCCATGACGCAGGAACGCGGCCAGGACATGCCGACGTTTCTCGTCGAGCGCGCCCGCATCGCCGACGTGCTGCGCAACCTCGCCGAGAATCCCGATCTCGCGTTCATCCTGCCGCTCGACTGCTTCGGCACCGATTACCCGGACCGCGAAGAGCGCTTCGACGTCGTTTACCAGCTTTATTCGCTGAAGAACAACGAGCGCATCCGCCTGAAGGTCCGGGTGGGCGAAAACGACACCGTGCCTACCAGCACCGGTGTATTCAAGTCCTTCGACTGGTTCGAGCGCGAAGTGTTCGACATGTTCGGCGTGCGCTTCGAAGGCCATCCGAACATGCGGCGCATCCTCTGCCATGAGGCCTTCCAGGGCCACGCCCTGCGCAAGGACTACGACCCGGCCCAGCGCTGGATCCTCACTGAGCAGAACGTGGCCAGGATCATCCCGAAGATCGATCCCCGCTTTGCCACCGAGGACACCGACTTCGAGCGCGTGACACTGAACCTCGGGCCTTCTCATCCGGCCACCCACGGCACGCTGCGCATCGTGGTCACGCTCGACGGCGAGAAGATCATCGGCGCCGACGCCGAGATCGGGTACCTGCACCGCTGCTTCGAGAAGATGTCGGAGACACACACCTACCAGCAGGTCATCCCGTACACCGACCGCCTGAACTACTGCTCGGCGATCATCAACAACGTCGGTTATGCGCTGGCTGTGGAGAAGCTCCTGGGCATCGAGGCGCCGGCGCGCGCGCAACAGGTCCGCCTCATGCTGTCGGAGTTCTGGCGGATCGCCGATCACATCGTCTGCATCAGCGCGAACCTCGTCGACATCGGCGCGTTGACCAACTACTGGTACCTGATGCAGCCCCGCGAAGAGATCATCGGCCTGACCGAGGCCTGCTCCGGAGCGCGCCTGCTGCCGAGCTACGTCCGCGTGGGCGGGCTGGCCGTGGACGTGCCGTCGAACTTCCTCGAGCAGGCGCAGCGGCTCGTGGACATGCTCCCGCGTTACATCGACGACGTCGAAAAGCTGATCTGGAAGAACCGCATCTTCCGGGAGCGCGTCCAGGGTGTCGCCGTCATCTCGAAGGAAGATGCGATCAACTTCGGCTTCACGGGACCTTGCCTGCGCGCCTGTGGCGTGCCGTACGACGTGCGCAAGGCCAGTCCGTACATCGGCTATGAGACTTACGACTGGGACGTACCGATCGCCGAGGGCGGCGACACGTACGCGCGCTTTCTGGTGAGGTTCGAGGAGATGCGGCAGTCGCTGCGCATCCTGCAGCAGGCTATCGACCGCGGCCTGCCGGCCGGGCCGGTCATCGTCGACAACCCATATGTGGCCCTTCCCCCGAAGTCGAAGGTCTACAACGAAATGGAATCGCTGATCTATCACTTCAAGCTGATCATGCACGGCATCCAGCCGCCGGTCGGCGAGACGTATTTCCAGGTCGAAGGCGGCAATGGTGAGCTCGGCTTCTACGTCGTCTCCGACGGAACCAAGAACCCGTACCGGGTGCGCGTCCGGCCGCCCTGTTTCCCGCTCTTCGAGGCCTTCGGCCAGATGATCACGGGACAGACGATCCCCGACGCCATCGGCGCACTCGGATCGTTGAACATCATTGCCGGAGAGTTGGATCACTGATGCGGCTCTTGGCTCCTGGCTCCTGGCTCCTGGCTCTTCGGAGCACGAGCCGAGCTGGAGCTAAGAGTCGATAGCGCACCCAAGAGCCAACAGCAAAGAGCTAACGAAATGGCCATCACACGCGTTGCACCCGGAATCGTCAGAGTCGAGCGGCAGCCGCTCACGTTCTCGCAGCGGCTTTACATCCCGCAGATCCTGGCCGGGATGATGGTGACCCTGGGCCACCTGCTGAAGAACCTGGTCAACATGAAGCGGATGCTGATCATCTCCTATCCGGAGGTGAAGCGGGTGTACTCGGAGCGCTTTCGCGGCCGACACATTCTCACCTCGCGCGAGGATGGCACGACGCGCTGCGTGGCCTGTTTCATGTGCTCCACCGCCTGCCCTGCCGAGTGCATCACCATCGAGGCCGGCGAGGACGAGCGAACGCGCGAGAAGTTCCCCGTGCGCTACGACATCGACCTGCTGCGCTGCATCTTCTGCGGCTATTGCGTGGACGCCTGCCCTGAGGACGCCATTTACATGACCCGGGACTACGAGATGGCCATCGACACGCGGGCCCGAGCGGTCGTCGGCCTTCGCGATCTCGTCGTGCCGCCGAATTTCCCGGTCGATCCGATGGGATACCGGCCTTACTACGGCAAGATCCAGAAAAGCGGCACCGCCGGCGGAACCGGCGTCGGCCAGCCCCTGCGGCAGGCTCCATTCGACGATGACACCGCGCCGAATCCCGAGCTGTACCGCGGCGGCAACGCCTGAAGAAGGACTCCGCAGTGAGCGCTTTCCGGTGATAACAGGGGACTGTCACCGAATCGTTCTCCACGCTCACCACTGAGCCGGGGTGCCGGCTCGCTCTCGAGCCGCCTTGAACGGAGCTATCATTCTCGAAGTCCGCTCCCATCATGAAACCGCTCGAGACCACCGTCGAAGAGGTGCTTCGGAACGCCATCCAGGCCGAGGTCGAAACGCGTCTCTTCTACCAGAGGATGGCCGAGCGCACCTCGATCCACGCCGTTCGCAAGCGCATGCTCGAGCTCGCCGACGCGGAGCTGGTCCATCGCGCCAAGCTGGAGCGCAAGTACCGCGACACCGTCGGTCAAGAACCGCCCGAGCCGAAGCCCGTGGCGTTCGAGCTCCCTCCGGAGTTTCAGAATCTGGACATGGGCCGAGCCCTGAAGATCTCTCTCGATCGCGAGCGAGACAGCGAATCGTATTTCCGCTTTCTCGCTGAGCGCGTGCCCGACACCAGCGACCTCGGCAAGCTCTTCATGGAGCTCGCCGAGATCGAATGGAAGCACAAGTCCGACCTGCAGGCCGAGTACGACGCCACCGTGGCCGACCCCGAGCAGTTCCTGCTGGACATCTAGCGGACTCGGTCCTGCCTGGCGTTCATCAAGCGCGCAAAAAACAGTCAGGCGGATGGCGCCACGCGCGCCACCCGCCTGCCGTCTCTCTCTCTCTCTCGTACAACGCGCGGCCGGTAGAAACCGATGCGCCTCGTACGTTTTGAAATCTAAGCCGCGAACATCAGCCTCTCGTCTCCGGCCGCGCAAAAAAACCGTGCAGGATTCGCTCGCGGTTCCTGGGCGTGAATCGGCGCTCGCGGTCGCGTCAAGGCAGCGCAAAAGAAGGCCGTCACCGGTGCGGGGCAGGCTTTTCAGCCTGCCCCCAGCGGTGGTGTGGAAAGCCCGCCCCACACGGGTTGCTCAGTCTCCAGCCGATAAATCGTCCCGGCAAGAGTCTCTTCGCCGTGCTCCACCGCCCTCGCGGTTGCGCCGGCTCAGAGTGACGGGACTGCGGTTCCGCCGGCTGAGGATGACGGGATCAGTTCCACCGCCCCTACAGCACGATCGTGTAGCCGAGGCTCTTCAGGTCGGGCATGCGGTCGAGATAGACGTGGCCGTCGGTGTGATCGATCTCATGCTGGAAAATACGCGCTGTGAATCCGCTGGCCTCGAACTGCAGCGGATCGCCGTCGTGGTCGACACCGCGCACGCGCACTTTCTTGTACCGCGGCACTTCGCCACCGAGAAATGGAACGCTCAGGCACCCCTCCCAATCGGTGATCGTCTCGTCGCCGATGGGCTCGTAGACACCGTTGAAGATGACTCCCACGCCGACCTTGGCCACGCCGCGTTTCTTTGCCACCTTCTCTTCGACTTCAAAGACGAAGATGCGCAACGGAAGATGCACCTGCGGACCGGCCAGGCCAACGCCCTCGTACGCGTGCATCGTCTCGACCATGTCGTCGATGAGCGCCCGGAACTTGCCGGCTTTGATGTCGGCCACATCGACTTCCGCGGAACGCTCGCGGAGAACGGGATGACCGAGGCGTGAGACTTTGAGAATCGACATACCGTCAGTTTACTGAGATCCGAATTGAAAGTTGAGGTGCTTTGTCAGCTCCTGAGCACTCGAATCGCGCAGGCGCGACACCGGAGAGAAGAAACGTTCGATCATTCCCCCTCTCCCCGCCGCAGCGGGGAGAGGGCCGGGTGAGGGGTCTCGTTCTGGTTCAAAAGGAGACCCCTCCGCCTTCGGCACCTTCTCCCCGCTGCGGCGGGGAGAAGGGCAACGAAACGCCAGAGCCCGCATGAACACTGGGGGTTTCTTGGAAGCGTCAGCGAGGGATCTCGGCGGTCGGGCGGCGCACGAATTCAATCGGTTTGCGGTGCGGGGCGGCGGCGCCTAACCGGCTGTTGTCGCGCCCCTCCCTCCCGGATCCCTGCTGACGCTCGGGACGACAAGGTCGGATCCACGGTTCTTCGCTCGGTCATTCCGCGGGCCCGACGGTCGCGGCCTCCGATTTTGTCCACTCTTCCTTTTCCGTCAGCAGCGGCAGCTTGCGCATCCACAGCGACACGGCGAAGGCGATGGCGGTCAGGGTGGCGCCCGTGTAGAACGCGCCGGGTGCTTTGGCCATGTCGTAGAAGAATCCCGAGATGATCGGCCCGAGGAATCGCGCCAGCGAGCCGATGCCGGACGCCAGCCCCAGCATGCTCCCGTGCTCTTTCGGCGGCGAAGCCTTCGTCACGAGCGACGTCAGCGACGGATAGCAGAGCCCCTGGCCGACGGCGATGAAGAACGCAATCACGTACAGCAGCGACACGCGGTAGACCGACGGCACCATAACCAGGCCGATTGTGAACGACGCTGCCCCGATGGCCACGAGCTTCCGCTCGCCGAGAGCGCGTGCCAGGCGGCCGATCAGGCCTCCCTGAATGCCGGCCACGATCACACCCATGAAGAAGAAGAGGTAAGCCATGTCGATCTGCTCGAAGTGGAAGCGGTCGCGCGCGTGCAGCGTGACACTCGTTTCCATCCCGGCCACGGACAGCAGCGTGATGAAGAGCGTGGCCATGATGGCCAGCATCATGTGGTGATGGCTCATCTCCTTCCAGACGCGGCGGTCGAACTGAGGAGGAAGGCCGCTCCGTACGGTGACGTCGGGAGCCTTCGATTCGCCGAGGACGAAGAGGGCGATCGTCAGCGCGCAGAGCGACAGCCCGGCCGCGGCCATGCCGGGAAGGAGATTGCCGGCCAGACCATGGTGCGTTCCCACCTCCGAGAGGATGCCGCTCAGCGGTGGCCCGAGGATGAACCCCATGCCGAACGCCGCGCCGATGAGCCCCATCCCTTTGGCGCGATTCTCCGGGGTCGTGGTGTCTGCGATGTACGCCTGGGCCGTCCCGATGTTCGCGCCCCCCGCTCCCGCGATGATGCGCGAGGCGAAGAGAATGCCCAGACCGTGTGCGATCCCGAAGAGGAAGTAACCGGTGCAGCTCGCGGTCAGGCTGATCAGGATCACCGGCCGGCGGCCGATCCGGTCCGACAGCCTTCCCCACACGGGCGCGAAGAAGAACTGCATGATCGAGTAGATGCCGACCACCGCGCCCACCATCGTTCCGCTGGCGCCGTACTCGCGCGCATAAAACGGCAGGAACGGGATCACCATCCCGAAGCCGATGAGATCGATGAAGACGGTCAGGAAGAGGACGAGGAGTGAGGACTTGCGCATGGGCGGGCGAAGTGTATAGCAGCGAATAGTGCCATCCGATGAGGTTTGTCATGCCGAGATCGCAGAGGGCAGATCGCAGGTTCAGGCGGACCCGCGGAACAAGCACGACTTTTCGCTGACCCACCTGCGATCTGCCATCTGCCATCTCGTCGTCGTAGACTGCGCGGCCATGTACCGACGCCTCGTCCTCTTCGATGTCGACGGAACGCTGATCACCGACCGCGGCGCCGCACGGCAGGCGTACGAGACTGCCCTGCACGAGGTCTACGGCTACTCCGGCGATCTCAGGCGCTACGACTTCTCGGGCCGCACCGACCCGCAGATCACGCACATGGTGCTGGGCGACGCCGGCCTTTCTTCGGGAGACATCGACTCCCGGATGCCGGCACTCTGGGAGCGCTATCTCGCCGCCCTGGCCCGCAACGCCACTGCGGACCGTGTGCACGCGCTGCCCGGGATCCCGAAGCTGCTCGAATCGCTGAGCGCCAGACCCGACGTCATGCTCGCGCTACTGACCGGCAACATCGAGCCAGGCGCCCGCCTGAAGCTCGCGCCGCCGGCGCTGAACGGCTATTTCCCGTTCGGCGCATTCGGCAGTGATTCGCCACGGCGCGAGGAGCTGCCGCCCATCGCCGTGGAGCGCGCCTCCCAAATCGACGGACATCGCTTCCGCGGCCGCGACGTCGTCATCATCGGCGACTCCATCTACGACGTCCGCTGTGGCACGCCGCACGACGCGACCACGATCGCCATCGCCTCGGGGAAAACGTCCGCCGAGACGCTGCAGGCCGAAGGTCCGCACTATTTCTTCCACTCCGCCGAAGATCTCGACGCGGTGCTCGGCGCGATCCTTTCCCCGCCAGTCTGAGCCGGCGCAACCGCAACCCCGTCACTCTGACGGGACCGCTCCGGCGACTCGGGATCACGGCAAGTCGGATTCGCCGACATGCGCGCCGACAACCCCGCATGCACATCGATGAACAAGTCGCCGCGTCCGTCGGGCTGACCGCTCCCTCTGTGGTGCGTGTCACGCCCTCCCCCCGCCGGACGGACACATACGTTGCGATGCCGCTGCCACGGTGAAGCCGTTCACGTGGTTACGGTCGTTTTTTCGTTGCTGCGTAACACTGCACTCAGAGATGGCGCAGAGGAATTCAACACCGACGGCCCCGTGATGAAAACAACCGCTAACGCCATCATCACCATCGTCAGGCCGAAGTAATCGAACCATCCACCCACGAGACTCGTGGGCCAAACGGACGGCGCAACCGCCGTTCGAAGGAGCGAGTGAGATGTCGAAAGGGATCCTGTACGACGCCACGCTCTGCATCGGCTGTCTGGAATGCGAGCGAGCCTGCGCCAAGGAAAACCACCTCCCGTACACCGAAACACTCGAGAAGCAGAAGAGGACTAACGAGTACAAGTTCACCTACGTCGCCGCCCACGAGAACGAGAAGTACATGCGCCGGATGTGCATGCATTGCGAGGACCCGGCCTGCGCGTCGGTGTGCCCGGTAGGAGCTCTCGAGAAGACGAAGCTCGGGCCGGTGGTCTACGACGCCTCCAAGTGCATGGGTTGCCGCTACTGCATGATCGGCTGTCCGTTCGGCATCCCGAAGTACGAGTGGAGCAAGGCCATTCCGACGGTCAAGAAGTGCATCCTCTGCCACGAGCGGGTGGAGGCTGGCAAGCAGACGGCGTGCGCCGAGGCCTGTCCGACCGGCGCGACACTGTTTGGCGAGCGCAGCGCGCTCCTCGCGGAGGGACGCAAACGGCTGCAGGAGAACCCGACCAACTACGTCAATCACATCTACGGCGAGAAGGAAGTCGGCGGCACCTCGGTGATGATGCTCTCTTCGGTCCCCTTCGAGCAGTTCGACCTCAAACCTTTCCAGCCCCAGCCGCTGCCGGAGCTCACCGGGCGCGTCCTGGCGAAAATCCCTCAGATCGTCAGCCTCAGTGCAACGATGCTGGGCGGCATTTACTGGATCACCAATCGCCGTGAAGCGGTCGAGCGCGTGGAAAAGACGCGCGAACGCAGCCAGAAGGACGAAAAGTGAGGTCTGCAATGAAGATGACACTTCCGAAAATCACGTTCTGGCGGGCGATCTTCGTCGTCGTCCTTCTCTTCGGTGCGTACGCGACCTATCTCCGCTTCTTCCACGGCCTGGGCGCATCGACGAACCTCTCCGACAACTTTCCATGGGGGCTCTGGATCGGCTTCGACATGCTTTGCGGCGTCATGCTCGCCGCGGGCGGATTTACCCTGATGGCCGCCGTCCACGTGCTCAATCTCAAGAAATACGCTCCAATCGGCCGGCCGGCTGTCCTGACCGCGTTCCTGGGATACCTGCTGGTCATCGGCGCGCTGCTGTATGACCTGGGCAAGCCCTACAACATCTGGCATCCCATGATCATGTGGCAGCCCCGCTCGGTGATGTTCGAGGTGGGATGGTGCGTCATGCTCTACACCACCGTCCTGGCGCTGGAGTTCGCTCCGATCATCCTGGAGCGTTTCCATCTCGAGAAACCGATCCGCATCCTGCACGCCATCTCAGTGCCGCTGATCATCCTGGGCGTCGTGCTCTCCACCCTTCACCAGTCCTCACTGGGCAGCCTCTATCTGATCGTTCCGGGAAAGCTCTACCCGCTCTGGTACACGCCGATGCTGCCGGTGCTGTTCTTTCTTTCCGCGATCGCCAGCGGGATGGGCATGACCATCTTCGAGTCGACGATGTCGGCCCGTCATTTCGATCACGCGCTGGAAGCGCCGCTCATCCGCGGCCTGGGCCGGGGAATGCTGGTCACGCTTCTGATCTACGGAGTGGTCCGCTTTCATGACCTCATCAGCTCCGGCCGGATCAAATACGCGTTCGTGCAGAACTACGAGTCGACGATGTTCTGGGTGGAGGTCTCTCTGTCGATCTTCATCCCCGTGGTCCTGCTGCTGCTCCCGCGGGTCCGGGAGAACCCGATCAGCCTCTACATCACGTCGATTCTGATGATCTGCGGCTTCGTCATGAACCGCATGAACGTGGCCATGACGGGAATGGAGCGCTCTGCCGGAGTGCGTTACGTCCCGCGATGGAGCGAAGTCGTGATCACGCTCTGCATCGTCGGCGTGGGCATAACGATCTTCACCCTGGCCACGAAATACCTGCCGATCTTCACGCACGCCAGTGCGCCGCAACGCGTGCCTGAGCGCACCGTCGCCGCGACCGCCCAGCCGGTGCCGGAGCTGGCGAGGTAGACCATGACCGCCGCCGAGCGAAACTCGCGCTGGGCGGCGGTCGTTCGCCGCATCAGCGGAAGCGTTGGCGCAAAGCTGTACACGCTTCTCTTCTCCGTCCTGCTGCTCAGTCTGGGGCTGCTGGGATACATGAACGTCCGCCTGCACCGCTCGCATCTCGAGTCGGCCCGGCTCGTCGATGCGCAGAGGATGGCCGAAGTCATCCGGCGCAGCACCTCGTATTACATGCTGCGCAATGACCGGCCGGCACTGCAGCACATCGTGGAGACGGTCGGCAATCAGGAGGATCTGGTGGCGCTGCGCGTCTACAACGCGAACGGCGCCATCGCCTTCTCGACGGACCGCAGCGAGTTGAACCGCAACATGGGCAGGCGGGGCCTGCCGACGTCCGGCGCCCGCATCTACCTGCGCGGTCCCGATCGCGTCATCGGCGTGGCCACTCCCATCCTGAACTCCCCTTCCTGCTCCTCGGCCGCCTGCCACGCTCATCCGGCGTCCCAGATGGTGCTGGGCGTCCTCGACACCAACGTCTCTCTGGCCGCCGCGGATGCGGACGTCGGCACGACGACGCGGCAGTTCTTCTGGTACAGCGCCGCCGGTGTCTTCGTGACGTTGCTCAGCACGGCGGTATTCGTCTGGAACTTCGTCCACAAGCCCGTGCGGGCCTTGCGGATCGGCACCGAGCAGATTGCCGCTGGCGAGCTGGGAGTCCACATCAACGTGCTCTCCCATGACGAGCTGGGCGGCCTGGCCAGGTCGTTCAACGACATGAGCAGCCGTCTCAAGGAAGACCAGGACGAGATCACCGCCTTCACCCGCACACTGGAGCGCCGCGTGGAGATGAAGACGGCCGAGCTCCGCAGCGCCCAGGAGGCGATGATCCAGGCCGAGAAGCTGACCTCGCTCGGCAAGCTGGCCGCCGTCGTGGCGCACGAGATCAACAACCCGCTCTCGGGCATCCTCACCTACGCGAAGCTGCTGCGGAAGTGGATCGACCGCGGAGATGATCTCGAGAGCCGCTCGCGTGAGATGCGCGACGCGCTGGTGTTGATCGAGTCCGAGAGCCGCCGCTGCGGCGACATCGTCCGCAGCCTGCTCACCTTCGCCCGAGTGGCGCCGATGAACGTGGTCGACTTCGACGTCAACACCGTGATCTGCCAGTGCATGAAACTGGTCGAGCACAAGCTGGAGGTCGGCAACATCGTGGCCCAGCTCGAGCTCGAGGATCTGCCGCTGATCCGCGGCGACTCCGCGCACATCGAACAGCTCATCCTGGCCCTGGTGATGAACGCCATCGAGGCCATGCCCCACGAAGGCAACCTGCGCGTGGCCACGCGCAAGGAGGAAGGCAGCGTGGTCATCACCGTCGAGGACAACGGCATGGGCATCCCCCCGGAAGTGCTGCCGCGCCTCTTCGAGCCGTTCGTCACCACCAAGGAAGACAGCAAGGGGACGGGGCTCGGATTGGCCATCAGCCGCAGCATCGTCGATCGACACAACGGCCGTATCGCCGTCGAGTCCGAAGTGGGCCGGGGCACGACCTTCACAATCACTCTGCCGTCCGGCGAGCGCATGACCGTCGCCGCCGAACCGAAACCAGCGGCCACGGTCGCGTGAGGTGACACATGAGTGCGAAAGGAAGCATTCTCATCGTCGACGACGAGCCGAGCGTACGCGACTCGCTGAACCGGTGGTTCCGCGACGACGGGTATGAAGTGGGCGTGGCCGAGGGTGCGAACGACGCGCTGACGCGACTGGCGGAACGCCACTGGGATCTGGCGCTGCTCGACATCCGCATGCGCGGCACCGACGGCATCGAGCTGCAGCGCCGGATCCACGAGCTCGATCCCGAGCTCGTCGTCATCATGATGACCGGATACGCGTCCGTCGACACCGCCGTCACCGCCCTGAAGAACGGCGCTTACGACTACATCACCAAGCCGCTCGATCCCGACGACGTCGCCCACCTCGTGCAGAACGCGCTCGGCCACCGGAGGTCGCGCGAAGAGAACGCTCGGCTTCGGGAAATCGTCGAGAAACAGGCCCCCCACGTCTCCGAGCTGATCGGTCAGAGCGCGGCCATGCAGAAGGTGCTGCACTCCATCGAGACCGTCGCCGCCACCGACGCGACGGTCCTCATCACCGGCGAGAGTGGGACCGGCAAGGAGCTCGTGGCCCGGGCTCTTCACTCCGGCAGCCCGCGGCGCTTCCATCCGCTCGTGGCCATTCACTGCGGAGCGCTCACCGAGACCCTGCTGGAGAGCGAGCTCTTCGGTCACGAAAAGGGCGCCTTTACCGGTGCCCAGTATCGGAAGAAGGGCAAATTCGAGGTGGCCGAGGGGGGCACGGTCTTCCTCGACGAGATCGGTGACATCAGCCTCAAGACGCAGACCGACCTGCTGCGCGTCCTGCAGGAGCACGAGATCACGCGCGTCGGCGGTCACCAGCCCATCAAGGTCGATTTCCGCTGCGTGGCGGCCACGAACAAGGACCTCGAGGGCCTGATCCGCGACGGGCAGTTCCGTCCCGATCTCTACTACCGCCTGAATGTCTTCCGGATCGAGCTGCCTCCCCTGCGGGCCCGGCGCGACGACATCCCGCTGCTCGTGGATCACTTCGTGCGCAAGTACGCCAGCGCCATGAACAAGAAGATCACGCGCGTCTCGCCCGAGGCCATGGCCCTGATCCAGGAGCACGACTGGCCGGGGAACATCCGCGAGCTGGAGAATGCCGTGGAGCGGGCGCTGGTCGTGGCGCACGAGCCGGAGCTGCGCGAGGTGGACTTCGCCATCAAGCCGATGCAGGCGCTGATGGGCGGATCCATGAACGGGCCCACCGCTGACGGGGGAAGCCTCACGCTCGAAGAAGTCGAGAAGGCGCACATCCTGCGTGTCCTCGAGCAGTGCAATTTCAACCAGACTCGGGCGGCCGAGATGCTGCACATCGACCGCGTGACGCTGCACAACAAGCTGAAGAAATACGGCTGGTCGCGGCCGCTCGTCGAAGTTCGATGAAGCCCATCCGTCTCCTGGCAGTTGGCGACGTGGAACGGCGCCTGATGGACGCCGTTCGCGATTCGCTTGCCGAGGAGTACCGAACACGATGTTCGATCGACCGCCAGGTCGTCGATCCCGTCTCTGCCTATCACCCCGAGCGCAATCAGTACCATTCCACCGATCTCGTCGAGAAACTGACCAGGCTCGACGGCGCGAATCAGCAGCTCCTCGGGATCACCGCCGTCGATCTGTTCATCCCGATCCTGACGTTCGTGTTCGGTGAGGCGCAGCTCGGTGGATCGTGTGCGGTCGTTTCGTATCACCGGCTGCACCAGTCCTTCTATGGATTACCGCCGGATGACGACCTGCTCCTCGACAGACTGGTGAAGGAAGCGATTCACGAAATCGGGCACACCTTCGGTCTGACGCATTGCGACGATTACGAGTGCGTCATGGCCGCCTCGCATAGCGTGGAATGGCTGGACATGAAGGGCCCGTCGCTGTGCCCCGATTGCCGGAGTCGCTGCGGCGTGTCGTGAAGTTCCTCGGCGTCGCCGCTGCATTTCTCTGCTGCAAATCACCACAACCCGGACGCTGAAGAAACGGCCAATTTACCCTTAGTGCAGCGTCGTCAATCGCTTGACTACGTTAAGCCAACGCGGCACCTCCCTTGCGATATATCACGGTCAGAAGCAGTCCGGAAAACGGGGCTGCAGATCACAAGGAGGCTCACCATGGTCGCTCTGCTCGTCGTCATCAGCTTCGTCGCCGCCGTCATCGTCGATCACCTGCTCCACCGCCGCCCGGCTGTCACACTTCGCGGCGTTGAACAACACACGAACGAGGTATATCGAGCCACAGCCGCGTGAATGCACCCCCCTGACAATCCCCCCAGCGGAAACGCCAATCGAAAGGGGATTCAGATGAAGAAGATTGCAGCACTCTTGATCATTGCCATCATCGTCGCAGCCGTCCCGGCCATGGCCGCCGAAGACGGAGCGGCCCTGTTCAAGGCCAAATGCGCCGCCTGCCACGGAACTGATGGCGCGAAGATGGCCAAAGCCAATCTCGGCAGCGCCGCGATTCAGGCCAAGACCGATGCCGATCTCATCACATTCATCGGCACCAACCCGAAGCACAACTTCCTCAAGAAGAACGTCACCGAGGAGCAGATCAAGGCCCTCGTGGCGCACATCCGGACCCTGAAGAAGTAGCCTCCGGCCCCGCCGGATCCGAGACCAGGGGACTGCCGCAAGGCAGTCCCTTTTTCTTAGTGCTGAGTACTGAGTGCTGAGTACTGAGTCATTGCGGGCGAATGCACTCAGTACTCAGCACTCAGTACTCAGCACTCAGTACTCAGCACTTCACTCGGTGCCGCGCTAGGATGCTTCCCGTGTTCCGCGACGAAGAGCTGCGGCAGAAGCTGGAAGCCTTTCTCCTGCCGCTGTATCAGGATCTGGACGGCGCTTCGCACGTCGACGAGGCGGAGCGCATCGGGGACATTGCTCGCGACCTCTACGTTCCCGCAACGCCCGTGGAGAGCCGCACGCTGGAGCTGCTGCTCGCGTTTCATCTGCTCGGCCACTGGCTGGAGAAAGTCGGCAACATCTCCCGGACGGTGCTGGCGGTCGGTGGCATCGATGAAGCGGATCTGCGGCGGACGGCCACTTCGATCCGGCGCCTGAGCGAGCCGACCACCGGCGCAGAACGAGCCGTGGCCTCGGCGGTGCTGATCGATCGCGCCGGTGTGCGCGGTCTGGCCGAGCGCCTGGCGGGAGCACGCCGCGAAGGCCGGTCGCTCGCCGAGGTTGCGCGAGAGGCCCTGCACGAGGACGAGGTCCCGGAATGGCTCAGCGATGACGCGCGCGCCGAACTGGAACGCCGGCGCGCGCAGCGGAACGCATTCTGTCTGCAGTTGCTCGACGAGACCTAGGCTACACGCGCAACACGCCGGCGCGGGTGAAGACCTTGGCGTCGATGAAGACGTCGACGAGCTCGCGATCGAGCAGTCCGTCCTTGACTTCCATTTTCAGGATGTCGAGCGCCCGGTCCGTCGGCACGGCGCGTTTGTATGGGCGGTCGCTGGCGGTGAGCGCGTCGTAGATGTCGGAGACGGTCATCATCCGCGACTGCACCGGGATGTCCGCGGCACTGAGCTTGCGCGGATACCCGCGTCCGTTGAGCTTCTCGTGGTGGGCGTAGGCGATCGCGGCCACGGAGTTCAGGTCCTTGGTCCAAGGGATCTTCTGCAGGAAGTGGAAGGTGTGCGTGACGTGGCTCTCGATCTCTCCGCGCTCGCCGTCGTCGAGGTTTCCCTTGCGGATCGAGAGGATGCGCGCCTCCTCCGGCTCGAGCAGCAGCTTCTGCTCTCCGTGGATGTTGGTGTAGAGGCGGCTGGCCAGGTCCTGCAGGTGCTGGAACTCGCCTTCCGGAAGAACGGTAGGCTCGTTGGACTGGGTGACGAACGAGAATTCCTTCTGCAGCCGTGCGTACTCCTGCCGGAACTCCTCGTCCACGCGCGCCGCAAACTCCTCGTATCCGTCGCGGCCGTGCTTCAGCAGGTAGTCGAGCTTGCGCTTGTTGGCGTCGTTCTCGACCGACTTCATCGTGAACTCGAAGCGTCCGCGGATGGTCTCGAGCTGCATCGGATAGAGCTTCTTCTCCTTGACCAGCACCTGCTCGCGCACGCCGACTTTTCCGAAGTCGTGGAGCAGCGAGGCGTATCGGATCTCGCGGATCTGCTCGGAGTCGAAGCGCACTTCGCGGTAGGGTCCCTGGTCGACCTTGTCGAGCACTCTGGCCAGCTCGACGGTCAGGTCGGCCACGCGGAACGAATGACCGGAGGTGGTCGGATCGCGTTGCTCGATGGCCGTGACCGCCGCCGTGACGAAGCCCTCGAAAAGGCGCTCGATCGATTCGTAGAGGAGGTTGTTCTCGACCGACACCGCCGCCTGCCCGGCCAGGGATCGCATCAGATCCACGGTCTCCTGGTCGAACTCGATCACCTCCTGCGGAACCGTGGCCGCCGTCAGCTTCCTCGGCGCGCCCAGCCTCTTGCGGTTGATCAGCTGAAGGACGCCGATGAGGTCGCCCTCGTGATTCGTCATCGGGAACACGAGGAGCGAGCGGGTCAGATACGAGTTCGCTTCGTCGAACGAGCGGGCAATCGAGTACTCGGCGCTCGCCGGAAGGTTGTAGGCATCGTCGATGACCAGCGTCTCGCCCGTCATGGCCACGTAGCCCGCCAGGCTGCGACGCGTGATGGGAAGGACCTTTTCCTCGAACGTCCCGACGTCGATGGAGTCGCTCTGCGCCAGCTTCCAGCGAAGCACCGGTCCCTGCCCCTCGATGTTGTCGAGCAGGTAGAGCGACCCGGCGTCGGAGCGCGACAGCTCGCGCGCCTTCGCCAGGATCATGGTCAACAGCACCTGGTGGTCGCGGATGGTGGCCAGCGCCGTCCCGACCTCGTTGACCTTCCTGAGCTCGCTCGTGCGTTCGTTGAGCTGCCGCTCCAGCTGCTCGGCGCGCACCTTCTGGAAGAGGTACTGGTAAGCGTGCTTGATCGTCTTCAAGAGCGCAGGAGTGGAGGGATTTGTGGGCACTTCCAGGTAGAAGCTGTCGTCCTTGAGCCAGAGAGGCTGCTCGGAGAGTCCCACGCCGACGATGGCCGTTCGGGAGTCGACCGCCACCGAGCTCCGCGTTCCGGTGATCTCGGGATCGATCAGGACCACTCGAAGCGAAGAGCGGTCGGACTCGAGTGTGTCGAGGTTCACCATGGGACGCGGGTCGATCGACTCCCGCTGGAGGGCCTCGACATAACGGCCGATCGGAAAATCCCGGGGATAGAGCAACGTCAGCGTCTGCATCGCATCGAGCTCAACAATTGCTTTTCAGGTGACGTGCCGTGGAACCGCGACCGTAATCCTGTTCTTCCACGGGCCCACGGAAGCTGCTTACAATGCCGCGCTACCGAACCATTATCGCACCCCCGCCGCAGAATTGAGTTCCGCGCGCGGGCGTTGTTCCCGATGTTCCCGAGGAGGACCGTTTGCCCGCGTACACGACCGAGACGATTGCACCGCGCTACCACGAGGCACTCGTGGACTGGCAAAAAAAGAACTTCCCTGAGTTCTCGTTTCTCGAAGAGAACTGGCCGAAGTTCTATCCCACGCAAACTCCCTATCAGCTCCTTGCCAAAGTCGGGAAACTGAATTCGGAATCGATCGGCTACGGCCGCTTCGCGGGGCACGCACGTTTCGAAAATGCCGGAGACATGGTCGGCAACATGTTCTACTCCGCGCGCGACATCATCCGCGCCCAGGCCTCGACCGAGCTCGGGTCGATCCAGCAGCACCGCCTCACTCTGGAAAAAGCGCCCACGGACCAGATGAAGGTGGCGGTCCTGCGCATCATGGCGGAGGAGCTCCGGCACGCGTACCAGATGTTCTGGGTCCTCGCTCACGATTCTTCGTGGAAGAAGCCTGGCCATCCCGACATCGCCGCGGAGACGATGGAAGAGCTCCTGAGCATGGAGCTCGGCAATCACGTCCTGGACGCGTTCAACATCCCCTTCTCGAATTTTCTCGATAACGTCGTCTTTGCCGCGGTCATCGACCTCGTCGGCAAGTACCAGCTCGAAATGCAGAAGGTCTTCTCATACGCGCCGATGGCGCGCTCGATGGGACCGATGCTCTCGGAAGAAGGCTTCCACATCGGGTCGGGCCGCGGGTTCCTCAAGGAGCTCGCCGTCGGAGCGACGAACGACAGCGGCCACTACTCGATCTCCGACATCCAGAAGGCGCTCAATGCCTGGATTCCGCGCGGCCTGGAGATGTTCGGCAACGAGCGGGGAGGTGAGACCGCGGTGGCCTTCGGGTTCAAGGACCGGAACAACGGGACGGCGCAGGCCGAGTACCACGGAGAAGTGCGTGAAGTCCTCGAGCTCATCAACGTGGAGATCGTCAAGCAGAAAGTGAAGGAGATCACCGCTCCCGATGCGCGCAGCGTCGTTCGTGAAGTGCAGGACACCGGCGAGACCGTCAAGGACGTGCGTCCCCAGGATCTGTTGTTCGTCCCCGATGTGAAGTTCTTCCGCAAGCGCGGCGTCGAGGAGATCGCCCTGATGCCGTACGACGTCACCGGGAACCTGATCACCGAAAACGGCCATCCCATCACCGGCGAGCAATATCTCGGCTACCTGGCCACAGTTCTCCCCGACTACTACATGGCGACCCGCGATTTCGCGACCTACCGCGAAGCGCTGCTCGGTCACGAGCGGGTGGCGCCCGGATCCTATGGGTGGTGAGAGCTCCCCGTCACTCTGAGCCGGCGTAACCGCAGCCCCGTCACTCTGCAACCGCGCAACGCCGTTTCCCTTTCGTAACTCCTCTGCTGTCACCATTTCCGCCCGTGCTACTCTGGATCATCAACATGAAACGTGTGGCGGTCGTGGCCCTGCTCTCGCTTTTCTGCGCGTGTGGCAAGCTGAAGGAGCCGACGGCACCCGGGACTGGAGGGGGAGATCCGATCGACCCGACGGCGACCTTCTCGCGCGTACAGGCCGAGATCTTCTCGCCTACTTGTGCAGCCATCGGCTGCCATGATCCCCTCGGCCAACAACAGGGAATGGTCCTCTCAGCCGGGCGCGCCTACGCGAACACCGTCGGCAAGCAGAGCACCGAGATGCCACAGCTCGCCCGCGTCCAGCCGGGCGATCCCGCCAATTCCTACCTCTATCGCAAGATCACCGGCGCCGGCATCACCGGCAACCGCATGCCGCAGGGCGGACCTTACCTGAGCGACGCCCAGATCAAACTGGTCCGCGACTGGATCCGGCGCGGGGCGCCTAACGACTAGGGATAGATGTTTGAATGCCGAATGTCGAATGTAGGCGCCGCCCGCGCCTGCGTTCATTCAACATTCGACATCTGAATCTTCGTGGCGGTGGTGAAGACTCTCATGAAAAGAAAATCGCTCCCCTGCCCTCTGCCCTCTGCCCTCTGCGCTCTCGGCCTCGGCGCTCTCCTCATGACTGCCACCTCTGCGTTCGCGCAAGAGCAGCCGTACGCACCCGTTCGTCCGCTTCCCCTCGGTGACATCCTCCTGTCGCTGCCGACTTCGCACATGCCCTCCACCGGCGTCTGGGAAGTGCGGTTCAGCCATCGCTTCAATCAGGCCATCGACAAGGGAAGCTTCAGCGACCGCCTGCATTCCCTCTGGGGCCTCGACAGCAACGCCGACGTCGGCATCGGTCTTTCCTACGTGCCTGTGCGCGATCTTCAGCTGTCGTTTCTCCGCAGCAACGCCATGGACGACATCGAATTCGGCGCGAAGTACGAGGTCTTTCAGCAGGCGCCGGCGATTCCGTTCACCGCAGCGCTGCGCATCGGCACCGACTGGCGGACGGAGAAGAACCTCAGCGACCGCAGCTCCGTGTTCGGCCAGGCGATCCTCTCGCGCCAGCTCGGCCGCCGCGCCGAGGTTTTTCTGATTCCGACCTGGGTCTCGAATGCGGGCCGCGCGGTCAGCGGACAGACGTCGACCGCCCTCTTCCGGCACGCCTTCAACGTCCCGGTGGGAGCGGCCGTCATGGTGGCTCCCGCCTTCAGCATCGTCGGCGAGATCATCCCGAAGAATCGCGACCTGCCCACCGGCACGCACGCCGACTTCGGATGGTCGCTGGGATTTAAGAAGGCTCTCGGCGGACACTTCTTCGAGCTGTTGTTCACGGACACCAACGCCACGCACGCCGATCAGTACGTCACCACGACGTACCAGGGGACGCCGCTCAGCAGCCACGACATTCACATCGGCTTCAACATCGAGCGCCGCTTCGGGCACTGAGGCCGGCCCCGTCACACTGAGAGCCTGGGCAGAAAGCGCTGAAGCCGCGATTACCCGACTGGTGGTGCACCACAGAGAGCACTGAGCACACAGAGGTTCAGCCCACCGAGTCGCGGCGCCACGTCGCAATCGAACGTGCGGCGGCCACCGCCCAGCCCGCTTATCTTCCATACTCTGAGATCCACCGTTCCGCCCGAGCCATGGCGGCACCTTTGCACTTCGCAAGGGTAGATGCGATGCCCGGAATGCCACTCGATGAATGAGCCAGGCGCGGCGGCGTGCAGCACGTGCGGCCTGCTCGTGGTCAACGTTGCGCCGAAGCGCCGTTCCGAGGACTTCGCGCAGAGGAAGCGCCGCTCATCGGACATCGAGGATGTGCAGTGCCCGTTCTGCGAAGGGACGATCAACTCGCGCGCCATCCGCTGCCGGCACTGTTCCGAGATCGTCAACGAAACCTACTACCGCGAGCGCAACCGGCGCATTCGTACACGCATCAACTACACCAGCTGGGTGGCCTATCTGTTCGGCCTCGGCGCCCTGCTGGTATTCCGTCCGGTGGGGCTCCTGTCGATCGCCACAGGGCTTCTGCTGTCGATCGTCTATTACGCCATTCCCGTCGAGCCGCCGCCGGCACGCAACGCGAAGAAGACTCCGTTCGGCACTTTCATCCGGCGGCAGCTGAAGATGGAGCGCGTCGCCTTTCCGCTGCCGCATCTTCGGAACAAGAAGCTGATCTTCGTCGGAACACCACTCATCGCCGCACTGGTCGGCTACTCGGCCAATTTCCTGCTCCTGCAGCAGCCGATGAACGACGTGCTGAAGGAAAACGCCGCCTTCCGCGGCATGGACGTGTCCACGCATTACGAGTACTGGGTCATTCCCGGCGTGGTCGTCTATGACCTGCGCGGCCTCAGCTTTCGCCAGACGCCGATCGACGTTCACACGGCTCTGCTGGAGTTCGCGACGAAGATGAAGGACAAGCGCTACTCACGTGTGGAGTTGGCGTACCGCGGCATCGAGAAGTTCTCGATCGACGGAGGGTCGTTCCAGAAGCTGGGAGTCGAGTACGCGAAGCACGACTTCGATTTCGTGCTTTACAAGTTCCCTCGCCTGTTCCACGCCGAGGACGGCTCGCATCCGATCACGACCACGGGTTCGGGCAGGGACGCGCTGCTGCAGTTTCATCGCGAGTGGTACGGCCAGGACCAGATGACGCAGACGCTCGGCAACGGCATGCTGGCCGGGCGGTGAAGACAGTAGGGACGCGCAGCAGCGCGTCCGCAGCTCTTGTCATCCCTTCTGACCTGTGGTTGCGGACGCGCTGCTGCGCGTCCCTACTTGCCCGTGACGAGCAAGTGCTCCGCCTCGAGCTCCTTCAGCAGCGCTTCGCTGCCGCGAAACTGGAACGCTTTCAGCCCGACATCGCGCGCAGCGACGACGTTCTCGATCAGGTCGTCGATGAACACCACGTGCTGCGGCAACGCGCCGATGACTTCGAGGGCTCGATGAAAGATTTCCGGATCGGGCTTGGCCACCTTGAACCGGTACGAGTAGACGAAGCGGTCGTCGGGCTGGAAAAGGGCCGAGAAGCGCTTCGGGATCACGTCGGCGTGAACCTCGTTGGAGTTCGACAGGAAGGCCACGCGGTAGCGCCGGCGGACGCGCTCCAGCACGTCTTCGATTCCCGGCACCGGCCCGTCGAAAAAATCGCTCCAGATGTCCTGGAACTGGCGAATGGAGCCGCGATACCCGGCCTTGTCGCAGAGAAACTCGTAGAACTCCCAGAACGTCACCGAGCCCCGCTCGAGGTCGCGATAGCCGCCGGCGGAATCCCAGAGCTCGACGAGCTCGTCCCGGTTCACGGCGGCATCGCGGCAGATCCGGTCGAGCACGCGCTCGTAAGCGAGCCTGATGACGGTATTGCCGAGGTCGAAGAGGAACCAGGTTTGTTCGGGCATTGTTCTGAATTCTACAGACCGTTCTTCCCCACGAAGGTTGCCGGGTCACCGGGTCGCCAGGTCACCATGTCGTGCAGCGCGAGATTGACCTGGCGACCTGGTGACCTGGCGACCCCGAGCCGTCACATCCTGAACACCCCGAACCTCGGCTCCTCGATCTTCGCGTTGTACGAGCTCGAGATGGCCAGGCCGAGGCAGGTGCGAGTGTCGGCGGGGTCGATGACGCCGTCGTCCCAGAGGCGCGCCGTCGAATAGTACGGGCTTCCCTCGGTTTCGTATTTCGCGAGCACCGGATCGGCGATCTCGCGCTCCTCCGCCGGCGAGAAATCCTTGCCGGCGCGGGCCAGCTGCTCGCGCTTGACGGTGGTCAGGACGCCGGCAGCCTGTTCGCCGCCCATGACCGAGATGCGCGCGTTCGGCCACATGAAGAGGAAGCGCGGCGAGTACGCGCGGCCGCACATCCCGTAATTGCCCGCCCCGAACGAGCCCCCGATGATGACCGTGAATTTCGGCACGGTGGAGTTGGCGACGGCGTGGACCATCTTGGCGCCGTCCTTGGCGATGCCGCCCCGTTCGTACTGCTTGCCGACCATGAACCCGGTGATGTTCTGCAGGAAGATCAGCGGAATGCGCCGCTGGTTGCAGAGCTCGATGAAGTGGGTGGCCTTGAGCGCCGATTCCGAAAACAGCACGCCGTTGTTGGCCAGGATGCCGACGCGATAGCCGAAAATCCGCGCGAACCCGGTGACGAGGGTGATGGCGTAACGCTCCTTGAACTCCTGGAATCTCGATCCGTCGACGATGCGGGCGATGACCTCGCGCACGTCGTACGGCCGTCGGATGTCGTGCGGGATGACGCCGTAGATGCCCTTTGGATCGTACAGCGGCTCCTCCGGCTCGATGCGCGCCGCGGGCTCGTTCTTCTCGAAGCGGAGGTTCTCGACGATGTTGCGCACGATGGCGATGGCGTCACTGTCGTCCTCGGCGAGGAAATCGGCCACGCCGCTGATGCGCGTGTGCACATCGGCGCCGCCCAGTTCCTCGGCCGTGACTTCCTCTCCGGTGGCGGCCTTCACCAGCGGCGGGCCGCCGAGGAAAATCGTCCCGGTGCCCTTCACGATCACGGCCTCGTCCGACATCGCCGGAACGTATGCGCCCCCCGCCGTGCACGACCCCATGACCGCCGCGATCTGCGGGATCTCGCGCGCCGACATCACCGCCTGGTTGTAGAAGATCCGTCCGAAGTGCTCCCGATCGGGGAAGACCTCCGCCTGCAGCGGCAGGAAGGCGCCGCCGGAATCGACGAGATAGATGCAGGGAAGATTGTTCTGCAGCGCGATCTCCTGCGCCCGCAGGTGCTTCTTCACCGTCAGCGGGAAGTACGTGCCGCCCTTCACCGTGGCGTCATTCGCCACGATCATGCACTCGCGCTGCTGGACGCGCCCGATGCCGGTGATGATCCCGGCGGCCGGGGCCCCGTCGTCGTACATGCCGTTGGCGGCCAGGGCGGAGAGCTCGAGGAACGGCGTGTCGGGATCGAGCAGCGCGGCGATGCGATCGCGCACCGGCATCTTTCCCTGCTCGCGATGGCGGGCCAGGTATTTTTCGCCCCCGCCCTGTCGGGTGATGGCCAGCCTGTGGTTCAGGTCGTCGACGAGCTCCTTCATCCGTGCGGCGTTCTCGCGGAATTGAGCGGACGAGGGATCGAGGTGCGTTTCCAGCGTTTCCATGTCTTCGAAGTCCTGAGTCCTGAGTGCTGAGTCCTGAGTGTGATCAGCCTGATAAATTGACTCAGTACTCAGCACTCAGTACTCAGCACTGAAGTATATGTGGCCGAGCGATTCGGCAACCAGAAGTAGATCGGAGCGTCCGAGAGCATCGGCGTGGATCGTCAACTCCTTGACGAACTGCACGACGCCGGCATCGAGTGTCACCAGGTGCCGCATTTCGGCGCTGAACTCCTCGGCCATCCGGTCGACGAGCCCCAGGCGCTGCGCTTCCTCGGCGCCGAGCACGGGGTTGCCGAGGAACAGAGAGCGCGCCGCCGATCGGTCGAGCACTCTTCGCCAGCGCGATGTGCCGCCGAACCCGGTTACGATGCCGAGCTTCGATCCGGGGTGGGAGAAGCGCGAGCGGGGCGTGGCGAAGCGCAGGTCGAACGACATCACGAGATCGAGCGCTCCGCCAAAACAATCCCCGTCGACGATGGCCACCGTGACCATCGGCAGCTTCTCGATCGCGGCGAACGTCTCCTGGCCTGACCTGGCGAATTCGGCCGCCTCCAGGGGGGTGAAGCGCTGCATCTCGGCCATGTCCGCGCCAGCCGCGAAGATGCTCGGGTGGGCCGAGCGGAAGAGAAGAAGTTGCGCGGTTGTGCGGTTGTGCGGTTGCGCGGTGTCCGCCTCCGCAACCGCGGAACCGCGGAACCGCGCAACCAGGTCTGAGAGTTCCTTCAGCGCCGCGGCCGACAGCAAATTCACCCCTCCGTCGTCGAACGCAATGTCGATCGTGCGATCGTCCCGCGTGACGACGAAGCGCGGCATCAGCGGGACTGCACCGCGCTGCGGATCGCGTTCACCGCGGTCGTGGTCGGCGTGCCCGGTAGGAAGATCTCGCGGATCCCCATCTCCTTGAGCCGCGGGATGTCCTGCTCCGGAATGATCCCTCCGGCGAATACCACCACGTCCTGGGCGCCCTCTTCCTTCAGCAGGCGCATGATCTCCGGAAAGAGCACGTTGTGCGCGCCGGAGAGAATCGACAGCCCGATGGCGTCGACGTCCTCCTGGATGGCGGCGGCCACGATCTGCTCGGGGGTCTGCCGCAGCCCGGTGTAGATGACTTCCATGCCCGCGTCGCGCAGAGCCCGGGCGATGACTTTCGCGCCGCGGTCGTGCCCGTCCAGGCCGGGCTTGGCGATCAGCACGCGGATCTTGTTCTCGCTCATGTGGTCGAGGCCTCCGGAGCGCCGTCGCGGAAGACGGAGAAGATCACGATGTCGTGATAGGTCCCCTCACGGAAAAAATCGCGCCGCAGCGTCGCTTCCTGAACGAAGCCGTGCGTGGTGAGCACGTGCTTCGCCTTTTCGTTGTAGTCGAAGATGTTGATGCGCAGCTTGGTGAGGTTCATCTCCTCGAAGGCAAAGCGCATCAGCGTGGAGATGGCGTCGCTGCCAAAGCCGCGGTTCCACGCCGCAGGCTCGCCGATGAAGAGGCCGAACCACGCCGTCCGCGACACCCACTCGATGTCGTGGATCGAGGCGTTCCCGATGTGCGAGCGGTCGTCCTTTCGCTCGATGGCGAAGTGCCGCTCCGTGAAGCTCGGGTGCATGGCCCGCTCCAGCCACTCCACCTCGTTCTGGAACGCGATCGGATAGCGCGACTTGAGCGTGCGCACGATGTTGGGATCGTTCATCCATCGGTAGCAGCGCTCCACGTCCTGGGGCTCGAAGGCGCGGAGGATCACGTGCTCGCCGGCGATCATGAAACGCCGGCGGTGCGCCTCGCGGGGCTCGGGCGCCGGCGTGCGTTCAGTGGGCATCGGGCGCGGATTATAAGTCCTGAGTCCTGAGTCCTGAGGCTAAGCCTTAACCAAGCGAAGTAGAGAGGCGAAGAAAACAGAAAAACTCGAAAAGCCCTGTGTTTCAATTGTTGGTGTCAACAAACGAGTGAAACATGGGGAGGGCTTTTCGAGTGAAAGCGATCGTACGCC
>JAJXWV010000037.1 GCA_021781455.1 Acidobacteriota bacterium
GTCTCGACGCCGTGAGCTTCGTTGCGCCTCCTCAGCATAGTCACCGCTATGCCTGCGTCGGCGCGCCTCGCTCACGTCGCCGATCCCGGCGCCACTGGTACCAATTCAACCAATACAGGCCACTAGTTGCGGACGCGCTGCTGCGCGTCCCTACCCGCTACCCGCTACCCGCTCGAATCAGCGCCTCGCGTATGCCTGCTCCTCGGCGAGCGCCTCGCTCTTCGTGTGGTGCACGGTGCCGGGCGCGTGGGCGGGGGGCGAGTAGATCGTGATCAGCTTCAGCGAATCGGTCGTGTCGCCGTTGATCAGGTTGTGCCGCGCGCCGCGCGGAACGAAGATGATGTCGTCGGCTTTGATCTTCACCACCGTGCCGTCGATGGTGGCCGCGCCGAGACCCTCCACCACGAAGAAGATCTGGTCGACCTCGTCGTGCACTTCCTCACCGATTTCCTCCCGCCGCGCCAGGTCCATCAGCACCAGCTGGCTGTTCGGGCCGGTGTAGAGCACTCGGCGGAAGTCGCCGTTCTCGCGTGAGAGCTGCCGGACGTCCGCAGTGAAGAACTTCATCAGCGCCTCCCCCGGGACCGCGATCCACCGCGGGCCCTCGAGTCAGTAGTAAGGCCGCCTCCGCTGACGAACCGGCGCCGCGGTCACCCCGAGTCGGGTGGCGGGACACGGGGGGGTGTGCTTCTCTTGAGACCACGGACCGCAGACCGCAGACCACAGACCACAGACCACAGACCACAGACCGCAGACCACAGACCGCAGATCGCAGGCTCTCGTCATCCCGAGCACTCGAATCGCGCAGGCTGCGCCCTACGCAATGACCAGGCCGGGGACTCACTTCATCATCGGCACATCCACGCCCCGCTCCTTCGCCACGGCAATCGCCTCGGGATAGCCGGCATCGACGTGGCGCATGACACCGGTGCCGGGATCGGTCGTGAGCACGCGCTGCAGACGCTCCTCCGCCCCCGCCGTGCCGTCCGCGACGATCACCATCCCCGCATGCAGCGAATAGCCGATGCCCACTCCGCCGCCGTGGTGGAACGACACCCACGTCGCCCCCGCCGCCGTGTTGAGGAGGGCATTGAGGATCGGCCAGTCGGCGATGGCGTCCGAGCCGTCGCGCATTCCTTCGGTCTCACGGTTCGGCGAGGCCACCGATCCCGCGTCGAGGTGATCTCTGCCAATCACGATCGGCGCCTTCACCTTTCCCTCGGCGACGAGGCGGTTGAACGCCAGCCCCGCCTTCGCCCGCTCGCCGTAGCCGAGCCAGCAGATGCGCGCCGGCAGCCCCTGGAACTCGACACGCTTCTGCGCCATGCGGATCCAGCGGTGCAGCGCCTCGTCTTTCGGGAAGAGCTCGAGGATCGTCTCGTCGGTGACGAAAATATCGTTCGGATCGCCCGACAGGGCGGCCCAGCGGAACGGCCCCTTGCCTTCGCAGAAGAGCGGACGGATGAACAGCGGCACGAATCCCTCGATGTCGAAGGCGTTCTCCACGCCGGCCTTCTGCGCCTGGCCGCGGAGGTTGTTGCCGTAGTCGAAGGCGATCGAGCCGCGCCGCTGCAGCTCGATCATGGCGCGCATGTGCCGGGCCATCGTCTCGTAGGACATGGCCACGTACTTCTTCGGATCGCGTCTGCGAAGGTCGATGGCGTGCTCGTAGCTCAGGCCGGCCGGGACGTAGCCATTGAGCTCGTCGTGCGCCGAGGTCTGGTCGGTGAGGACGTCCGGGACGATGTTGCGGCGGAGCAGCGACTCCAGAAGATCGACGGCGTTGGCCACGACGCCGATCGAGACCGCCTCGCCGGTTTCGCGCGCATGGACTGCCCGGTCGATGGCGGCGTCGAGCGAGGGCGCAAGCTCGTCCAGATAGCGCTTCTCCAGGCGGCGCTGAATGCGCGTGTGATCGACTTCCGCGATCAGGGCCGCCGCTTCGTTCATGGTCGCGGCCAGCGGCTGGGCGCCGCCCATCCCGCCTAATCCGGCGGTTACGACCAGCTTTCCGCGAAGGGTGTTGCCGTAGTGCCGGCGCGCCAGCGCGGCGAAGCACTCGTAGGTCCCCTGCAGGATTCCCTGGGTGCCGATGTAGATCCACGACCCGGCCGTCATCTGTCCGTACATGGTCAGCCCCATGGCGTCGAGGCGGCGGAACTCGTCCCAGTTGCCCCAGTGCGGCACGAGATTGGCGTTGGCGATCAGGACGCGGGGCGCGTTCTCGTGAGTCTTGAACACGCCCACGGGCTTGCCGGACTGGATCAGCAGCGTCTCGTCGTTGCCGAGGCGCTCGAGGGTGGCTACGATGGCATCGAAGCACTCCCAGTTGCGGGCCGCCTTCCCGATCCCGCCATACACGATCAGCTGCTCGGGCCTCTCGGCGACCTCGGGATCGAGATTGTTCATGAGCATGCGCAGGGCCGCTTCCTGCTGCCAGCCGCGGCAGCGGAGCGCCGTGCCGCGGGGGGCGTGGATGGTGCGGGCAGTTGGGGCGGTGGTGGCGGTCATGATTCCCGAATCTTATGTCCGTCCGCGGAGGTCAGAATGGAGAATTGAAAATTGAAAATTGAAAATGAATTCAGACGGCAGAATTCGGAATTTAGAACTTAGAAAACGGTAGCTGATACGCTTCGATCATGCCTGCCAAACGTGCAAAGCCTTCCAAAAAACAGGAGCGCGCGCTCGACATCGTCGACCGGCTGCGGCGGATGTACCCGAAGGCGAAGTGCTCGCTCGACTTCACGAATGCCTTCGAGCTCCTCATCGCCACGATGCTGTCGGCGCAGTCGACCGACGCGCGGGTGAACATCGTCACGAAATCGCTGTTCCGCAAGTACCCGGGGCCGGAGGCATTCGCCAGGGCCAGCCAGGTGGAGATGGAGCGCGAAGTCAAGCAGACGGGCTTCTTCCGCAACAAGGCCAGGGCCGTGATCGCGGCGTCGAAGGCCATCATGGAGCGGCACGGCGGCGAAGTGCCGCAGTCCATGGAGGATCTCACTGCGCTCCCCGGCGTCGGGCGCAAGACCGCCAACGTGGTGCTCTCGAACGCCTTCCAGAAGCCGGCCGGCATCGTCGTCGACACTCATGTCTCCCGCGTGGCGGCACGCCTCGGCCTGACAGAGAACTCCAACGCCGAGAAGATCGAGCAGGACCTCATGGCGCTCATTCCGCAGAAGGAGTGGACGCCGTTCTCGCATCGCCTCATCGAGCACGGCCGCAGCGTTTGCATCGCCCGCAAGCCGCTCTGCACGGAATGCCGCCTCAACGAGCTGTGCCCGAGCGCGGAGGCGACCGAAGAGTAGACGGCAGATGGCAGATCGCGGATCGCAGGTGGTCCCGCGACGATCCACGAGTTGAGCCTCTGGCCAAAAGCCCTGAGCTGCCAGCAGCGTAGAACCGCCTGCGATCTGCGATCTGCCATCTGCGATCTCCGGTCAGGGCGGATCGACCGTGCCCATCGGCGTCCAGGGGTTGCAGCGGGCGATGCGCCAGACGGCGCGGGCGCCACCGACGAGGAGCCCGTACTTGCGGATCGATTCGCGGCCGTAGGCGGAGCAGGTGGGAGTGAAACGGCAGTAGACGACGCCGCGAAGGCGCGGCGAGACGTGCGCGCGGTACTGGTCGATGGCCGCAAGCACCGCCCGAGCGCCAAAAGCGCGCTGCGGCGGAACCGCGAAATCGTGGACGGCGAGCAGGACGAGTGCCACGAGGAGGAGAGCGGCGAGTTGTCTTCGGGTCGCTCGCATGGAGGTTGGTCACGAGGTTTCGAGGTTTCGGGGTCTCGAGGTCTCGAGGGCGAGTGCACACAAGACTCGCAAGTTGAACCCACCCCGTGACCTCGTAACCTCGTGACCTCGAAACCATCCTCTCCTCATCGTTCCTCCGCCTTCGCCTCATCCCACAGCGCGTCCATCTCCTCGAGCGACAGCTGGTCGATGTTGCGGCCGCTGGCATGCACCTTCGACTCCATGGCCTGGAAGCGGCGGGAGAACTTCCGGTTGGTCGACTGCAGCGCCTCCTCGGCATTCACTTCGAGCTTGCGGGCGATGTTGGCGATGGTGAAGAGGAGGTCGCCGAGCTCGTCGTGGACGTTCGACTTGTCGCCGCCGGCGATGGCCTCGTGGAGCTCGCCGAGCTCCTCGTCCAGCTTCGCGAAGACGTCTTCAGTGCGCCTCCAGTCGAAGCCGACGTGCGCCGCTTTTTCGGTGAGCCGCGAGGCTTTCAACAGCGCGGGCAGCGACTGCGGCACGCCGGAGAGCACGCCCTTGTTCTCCGCCTTGCGCTCAGCGCTCTTGAGCTTTTCCCAGTTCACGAGCACCTGCTCGGCGTCGTGGGCCACCACGTCGCCGAAGACGTGCGGATGCCGTCGCACCAGCTTGTCGTGGATCGCGGTGATGGAATCGTAGATGTCGAACGACCCTTCCTCGCGGGTGATCTCGGCGATGAAGACCGCCTCCAGCAGGAAATCGCCGAGCTCCTCGAGCAGCGCCGCCCGGTCGTCGCGGTCGATGGCGTCGACCACTTCGTAAGACTCCTCGATCACATAAGGCTTGAGGTCGGGCAGCGTCTGCTTGCGGTCCCACGGGCAGCCGCCGGGAGCGCGGAGCGTCTTCATCAGATCGACGAGCTCGTCAAAGGTTCGCTTGGGCATGGGGCATTCTAAGAGCAGGAGTGCCGGCTTCCAGCCGGCCGGCGGCCGGGCATCCTGCCTGGCCGCTTTTTTCGTGCGATCAGAAGTCGCCGGGCTGGAAGCCGGCACCACCTCTTTGCGTCCACCGCAAATTCCGGTGAGCCAGCTCACAAAACGGGCTCGGCGGATCGTGAGCTGACTCACCGCCACGAGGCGCGCCCATCCATAGGATATAGATCGTTCGATTGGAGGGAAGCCGCGTCATGCCCAGGCTTGTCTGGCTGGTTCTCAATGACGGCCGGTCGGTCGTTGCCGGATGCGGAAGTACCACCAGGGAGACGATGGCGTCTGCCCTGGCACAACCCGATAAGACCCTCACCTTCACCTCCGACGACTCGGTCGAGCACATTCCCAGCACGTTCGTCCGCGACTTTGTCCTCTTTGAAGCGAAGTCGAGGATCCCTCCGGCAACGGCGATCTATCGCCTCGTGCAAATGTAACGGCCGGCCGCAACCCGCCCCGGTTCGCCACCCGACACCCGACCCCTGCGGACTGCGGTCTCATCCATTCACATCTGCTACGATTTCCTGCTCTCGGCGGATACCGAGCATCCAATGCCATATCAGGTCCTCATCGTCGCTGCGGAGACGATTGCGCGGACGCCTGCCAGAGTGGTGCGTTCTCTCCGGTTCGAGCCGGTCGTTGCCACGACCGCAAACGAAGCGGTCGAGCTGATTGGCCGGCAGCCGTTCAGCCTGATCGCGGTCAGCGAGGAACACGGCTCGCAGCGCGTGCGTGAGGCCGCCGAGCAGAAGGAGCCGCGGACGCGGGTCGTGGTTCTTCCCGAAGAAGCATCGGATGAAGCGGCGGTGCGCCGCCTTCTGACCCGCTACCTCGATCCGGCGGTCACGATCGAGCGTCCCCGCCTTTCGGAAGAGCGGTACCGCACACAGATCCGGATCCTGGAGTCGTTCGCGGCGACGCTGGATGTCCGGGAGATCGTGCGCCGGATCGTAACGATCACGCGCGAGGAATTCGGCGCCGACCGCGCCTGGCTTCTCCATCCCATCACCGAGGATGCGGAGTACGCCAAGGTGGCTGTGGCCGTGGCCGGGCCGGCCATGGAGGCCTCGACCGCGAACGAAAATCTCATTCCGCTGGGCGGGTCGCGCGACCTGATCCGCCGGGCCATGGAATCGCCGCTGCCGATCGTGGCCCATCGGGGAGAGGGCGAGCTGGACGAGAACCTGGCCCGGCACTACGGCATCAGCTCCGAGCTGCTGCAGATCCTCCGCCCCACCGACGGCGAGCCGTGGGCCTTCGGCCTCGATCAGTGCACGGCCAGGAATCAGTGGTCGAGCGAAGAGATCGCGCTCTTCCACGAGATCGGGCGCGTGGCCACGCTGGCGCTGAACAACACCATCCTTCACGCCCGCGCCGTTCGCGACATCGCCAAGATGAACGCCATCCTCGACCAGATCCCGGAATCGGCGGCCATCTACGACGCCAGGGGCGTGCTGGAGCGGATGAACAGCGCCGCGCAGCGCGAGCTCTCATCGCTGTTTCTGGCCGAGCCGGAGGTGCGCCTGCGCTCGAATCAGCACCGCCATCCGGACGGCAGGCCGCTCACCACGCCGGAGCTGCCGAGCGTCCGCGCGGTCCATGGCGAGACCGTCAAGGCGGACTACGTGGTCCACGACACACGGTCGGGCGACGACCGGGTGGTCAACCTCAAGGCCGCTCCGATCCGGGACGAAAAAGGACGCATCGTCGGATCGGTCGTCCTTGCCCGCGACGTCACCGATGAGCGCCAGAACGCGGAACGCGAGGCATTGCGCCGCCGCCGCGCGGAGTGCCTGGCCAACCTCGGGGTGGAAACCCTGACCGTGCAGCCGGCCTTCGACAACCTCGATGCCCCGGCCCGCCGCGTCGCCGAAGCGATCGCCGGCACGGCCATGATCTACCTCTACCACCCCCCTACCGGCGAGCTGCACATGGCCGGAATGGCCAGCGTCGGGCCGACCGCCGCGCACGTGAAGGCCTATCGTGAATACATGAGCCGGAGGCCCTATCGCACGGGCGAAGGCGTGCCCGGGACCGTGTTCCAGATCGGACGCCCGCTGTTTTTTTCGGATGTCCGCGGCACGGCCGTCCTGGATTTCGCGCGCGCCGACGAAGACCGTGCGGTGGTCGCGGAGATGTCCGAGCAGAGCCTGATCGCCTGTCCGATCGAATCGTACGGAGACCGGATCGGCGCGCTCGTCATCGCGCGCAGCGACGAGCGGCGCAACCTCGACGCCGACGATCTGGAGTTCGCGCAAACCGTCGCGGACCGGATCGGCGCGGCCGCGCACATCCACAAACTGACGCGCATGTCGCAGGAAGGCCACCGCGCCGCGGAAGAGCTGGCGCGCCGGGAGGTGGACGCGCGCGTCCGCCTGGAGGCTGTGTTGGAGACCGCGCCGGTGGGCGTCGCCGTCGTCTCGGCCGACGAGCTGCGCTTCGAGCTGGCCAACGCCCGCTTCCTCGATTTCGCGGCGGAATTCGGCAAGATCTCGCCGGACGCGAAAGCCATCGGCCTGCACGTGGCGGATGTCCTTCCCGGCTTCGACCGCACGCTGAAGGCGGTGGCCGAGAGCGGAGAGACGCGCTTCGACGAAGCGTGGCAGGTAGGGTCGCTCTCCGATCCGCGTTACATCAACCGCATCATCTCGGCCGTGCGCGGCCGCTTCTCCGGCATCACGCAGAGCATCACCGTCCTGTTCCAGGACGTGACCGACCAGGTCAAGGCCAAGCGCGAGATCGAGGCCCTGGCCGACATGATGGCCGAGCGCTCGGCACGGCTCGACTCCATCCTCTCGTCGATGACCGACGGCCTGTGGGTCTACGACGCCGCGGGGCGGGTGGTCGACGTGAACCAGGCGGCCCTGACGATGTTCGGCTTCGGCTCGAGAACGGAGGCCGTCGAGCAGGGATCGTTCGATCGCGTGCAGCTGCGCTATCTCGACGGCCGGCCCATTCCGCCGGCCGATTTCCCGCAGGCCCGTGCGCTGCGCGGCGAGATCGTCCCGGACTACCTGGGCATGGGCCGGCACGCCATCAGCGGAAAGGATCTCGATCTCTCCATCGCCGCCGCGCCGATCGAGAGCGCAGGCGTCGTGGGAGCGGTGCTCGTCATCCGCGACATCACTGCCCTGCAGGAGCTCGACCGCAAGAAGGACGAGTTTCTTTCCGTGGCCTCGCACGAGCTGCGCACGCCGCTGACCACGATCAAGGGCTACACGCAGCTCCTGGCGCAGACGGTCAACGAGCTTCCGCCGGAGGAGCGGGCGACGTACCTGACCGCGGTGTTAGGCGAGATCGATCGCATGATGGGGTTGATCTCGGAGCTTCTCGACGTCTCCCGCATCGAGACGAACCGCCTGCAGATCCACCCGCAGACCATCCGCTGGCGCGAGTTCCTGGAGCGCCGGGCCTCGGCCTTCCGCGTGCAGAACGCCGGCCGGAACATCCGTCTGGAGAGCGACATGCCGGAAGCGATCGTCGTGGCCGTCGACCCCGACCGCATGCGCCAGGTCATCGACAACCTGCTGTCCAACGCCGTGAAGTACTCGCCCGAGGGAAGCGACATCGAGGTCTCCGCGGCCCTGGAGGACGGGACCATGATGACTTCAGTGACCGACCACGGAATCGGGATCCCCAAGGACGAGCTGCCGCAGCTGTTCGAGCGATTCCACCGGGCGCGCAACGTCTCCAGCCGCTACTACGGCGGCCTCGGGCTCGGGCTGTACATCTCCAAGGCGATCATCGAGGCGCATCACGGCTCGATCTCGGTGGCCAGCGAAGAGGGACGAGGGACGAAGGTCACCATCCGCGTTCCGCTGCCGCAGCCGGCGTGAGGTCGAAGGCGGCGGAGCAGCGGGCACCATTGGGCGGCAGCCAACCCGGCGTCCGCGCATGAAGCGCACGACACATCCCTGTGTCTGTTCCACCATCCCTCTGTCGGGCGCTTCGCGCCCTCCTACGCTGATGCGATCGTCGCTCCGGCGGCCTGACGGCCGCCGCTAAATTCTTACGGCAGCTCCGCCGTCTGTCGGCCTTGCGACGTGATCAAGGGCGCCGTATGCGGATCTCGTCACTCCATTAGACTCTCCCGGCGTGAAATCCTCCGTGGTGCTCCTCCTTGCGTTGCTTGCGGCCAGTGCGGTTGCCCAACAGCCTGCAAAGAACGACGACACGCCCTCGATCAAGGTCGGAGCGCAGATCTTCGCCGACTACACGTACGGGCAGGAGCCGCTGCTGCTCGACGCGGATGGAAACCGCGTCCATCCGAGCGCGTTCAACGTCACGCGCGCCTACATCAATGTCACCGGAAACCTGACCCGCTCGATCGCCTACCGCGTCACGCCCGACATCTCGCGTGAGAGCGGTGCAGGGACGTCGCTCGCGGGCAGTCAGCTCTTCCGCCTCAAGTACGCCTACGCCCAGTTCAATCCCGCTGAATGGGCGCCGAAGGGAACGTGGCTGCGGTTCGGCATGCAGCCCACCCCGTTCATGGAGTACGCCGAGCCGATCTACCGCTATCGTTTTCAGGGGCAGCTGTTCGAGGACCGCGAAGGCTTCGAGTCGACCGCCGACACCGGCATCGCCGCCCGCACGACGCTGCCCGGGGGTGTCGACCTGCAAGGCGGCATCTTCAACGGCGAAGGTTTTTCGCGAGCGGAGACCAACAATGAGAAGTCCGCGCAGCTGCGCGCGACGTGGACGCCGTTCCGCACCGGCATCGCCAGCGGGTTGCACCTGACCGGCTACGTGCACGACGACCACTACTTCGAGCGCGCTCCGCGCCGGCGCCTGATCGGCCAGGTGGCGTTCACCCACCCGCGCTTCACCGCCGGCTTCGACTACCTCGCCACCAGGGATCAGAAGAGCACGTCATTGCCGGAAATCGAAGGGCGCGGCTTCACGGCCTGGGTGGTGCCGAAGTTAGGCGGCGGATGGGAAGTGCTGCTGCGCCACGACCAGTTCCGGCCCGATTCGCGCTCCAGCATCGTCCGCAGGCGCGACATCGAAGGCCTCGCTTACTGGTTTCCCCTTCCCAAAGGCCTCTCCACCGCGCTGATGCTCGACCGCGACTCCACACGCGACACCGCGCGAACGACAAACTGGGGCGTGAAGATGATGGTGGCCTTCTGACGAGTGCTGAGTACTGAGTGCTGAGTACTGAGTAAAGGCAGTCTTCCAGCGTTGGGCGCTCAGCTGCTGGCTCCTGGCGGGCCATGAAGTGCTGAGTGCTGAGTCCCATGAGCCAGGTTCTTACTCAGTACTCAGCACTCAGTACTCAGCACTCCATCGCTACCGCTTCAACGACCTGACGTAAACGACCACGGCATCGATCTGGCGGTCGTTCAGGGTATGGCCCCAGGGCGGCATCAGGGCGGAGAGGCCGACGCCGGAGCCGCCGCGGCGGATGGCGTCGGCGAGATCGGCGTCGCTCTTTTTCTTCTGGAAGGCGGGATCGCCGAGGTCCCGGGGATGCGGATCGAGGTTGAAGGAATTCGATCCGTCCCCCGCGCCGGTGTCGCCATGACAGGCTTGGCAGTCGTGCTTGTAGATCGTCCTGCCGATCTCCACCTGATATTGCGTAGGCCTGGGTGGTGCCGCGGCGACCGTGTGCGCGGCCCGGTGACATCCCGGGACGATCAGCACGACGAGCAGCGCGGCGAGCAACAGGAATCGACGGGCGTGCGCTGACGCGTTCATGTCCCGATCTCTTTCTGGTCGTCTCATCGTGCGCTCCGTTGTTCGGCCGTGGCAGTGGGCGCAGCGGGCGCGGCGACAAGGGTCTCGAGGTACGCGGTCAGCCGCAGCGCATCGGTGTCGGTCAGCCCGTAATTCGGGCAGCGGATGTCGGCGCGCCACTTCTGCGGGTTCATCAGGTACGAATAGACCCAACCCGGTTTGAGCCGGGTGTGCGTGTCCGTCAGCGGTGGTCCGTAGTAGCCGCCGCTCGATCCGATGATGTGGCACGAGCGGCAGCCGAGGGTCGTGTAGAGCCGCTCTCCTTCCTTCGGATCGGCATCGGCGGCGGGTCGCCCGGCGAAGGGATTCTCCGGAATCGAAGGATCGACGTAGAAAGTCTCGATCGCGTCGGCGAGCTTCTCGGCCTCCGGCTTCGAGATCTTCATGATTGGCATGCGCTCGGGCAGGAGCGGCCGGATCGACGTCGGCAGCATGAGGTAGCTCACGAGCCAGTCGCGATTGACCTTGCTTCCTTCGAAGGTCAGCGGCGCGGTGGAAATGTCTCCGCCGCGGCTCCCGAACTGGTGGCAGCTGAGACAGCGGTAGCGGTCGACGATCTCCCCGACCTGTCCGGCGGGAACGACGCTCGCCTGTTGGGGCGGGATATAGCGATAGGGCTCGGGAACCGGCGCAGATGACATCGAGAGCAGCGCGGTCACGATGGCCCGCCGCTGCTCGGGATCGAAGCTGAACTTCGGCATCTTCAAGCCGTCCGCGAACGAGCGGGGCGCGCTGATCTTGGCGGCCAGCCAGGCGTCGAGCGTGTGCGGCAGGTCCGTCCGTTTTCCGAAGTCGAGCGAGGAGGCACGGCGATCGCCGATGCCGTCGAGGTCCGGCCCGAACCGCTCGCCGCCCCTCTCCGTGCCGACGTGGCAGGAGAAGCAGCCGTAATTCTTGAAGAGCTCGTGGCCCTTGTCCGCGAGGGTCTGGTTGACGCGGAGCGGGTCGAGAATTTCCTTCGGCGCGTCGAAGTCACGCAGCTCGTCCTCGAAATAGGCGACCAGGTCACGCACATCCTGATCCGAGAAGGAGTACTGCGGCATCTTCGTCTTCGGATTGAAGGCGTGGGGATTGCGGATGAAGGCGATGAGCCAGCCTCGCGTTGCTCGCGTGGCAATGTGGTTCAACTCCGGCGCCGAGCCGTTACCCTTCCCGTCGACGGTGTGGCAGGTGATGCACATCGACTCCCGGAACAGGACCTTCCCATTGGCAGAGTTGCCCGCCGGCTCCGCCGAAGCCTGCTCCACGGCCTGTTCGAGCTGCGGAGGCACCGGCAGCGAGAAGAGGTAATTCGCGAGCTCGGTGATGTCGTCCTTGCTCAACTGGAAGTTGGGCATGGTGGCGTTCGGATCGACCTTCTTCGGATCCGCGAGCCACTGCTCCACCCATGCGCCGCCGGTCTTTGAGGCAATCGACACGAAGGGAGGCGCGTCCGAGCGGAAGTCCTCGTGCCCGCGCACGGCGTGACAGGCATAGCAGCCCGCCTTGGCCATCGTGGCGCGGCCGTACGAAAGCGTAGGCGCCTCGTCCACCGTTTCCGACTGATGGCAGCGGCCGCAGCCTGACTCCATGTAGGCGGCCGGCCGCATCGGCGCGGACGAATCCGGCGAGGTGCCGTGAGCGTCGTCTTTCGATGTGGCGAGCCCTTCGCCGGCATGGCACGCCGTACATCCAAAGCGCGGGAAGTCGCCCGGCGTGTGGTACGTGGCGACGTGCATCCGGAACGGTTCGGGCGCCCCGGCCATGACCGTGTCGGAAACGCCGAGGTGGCAGGTCGTACAGCGATCGACACGGTTGTCGAACTTCGGAATCCAGATCTGCTGGATCGCGATCTGCCGATCGGCATACACGCTGGCGGCCTTCATGCTCGTGGCGCGCGCCAGGCCGAGGGCCTTGTACTGCGCCTGAATCGAGCGGTAGGGACGCAGCGCGTTCTTCACCGGCGAGACGGCCAGCACGGCGAGAAAGGCGAGGCTGGAGAGGGCGAAGAGTCGTCGAAGTGGCATCGTCGGCTCCTCAGGCTCGGAACTGTTCCCACGGCCAGACCCACGACCAGCCCGGCCCGCGGAAGAACACGCCGATGATCGTGAGCAGGGCGGCGATCACGACGAACCACGTCATGATCCACTCCGGAAGGGTGACGCGCCACAGCGCCCGCCGCCAGGGGCTGGCCTGTTCGCCGTTCCTCGCTGCCAGCATCGCCGCGCCGATGATCAGCGTCGGAATGACGATCGGCCAGCAGCTGAACGCGCCGAACAGAAGCGAGAGCGCCAGGACCACCAGCGTGAGCGACGCCAGTTTGCCGCGGGAGTGCGTGGCCCACAGAGGTCCCGCTTCGAGATTGACCCTGGCGTAGGGAATCACCACCAGGCCGATGACGACCAGCGCCGGCATGAGCACCCCCGCCACGACCGGCGGGAAGTAGTGGAGAAGCTCCTGAAGGCCGAGGAAGTACCACGGTGCCTTGGCCGGATTCGGCGTCTCGACGGGGTTGGCGATGCTCTCCAGTGGGGCGTCGAAGAAGATCGCCGCCAGCGAGAGGCCGATGACGACGAGCTGGAACATGATGATCTCGCGCACGATCAGGTGCGGAAACGTCATCACGTATTTTTCGTCGCTCTCGCGGACAGCGGGCCGGCTGTCGCGGCGCATCAGCGCCACACGCCACGGCACGGCCACCGGATCGTTCGATTCGATGAGCTCGATCGGGGCACTCATGTCATTGCCTCCCCTCTTCCGGCGGCCCCTGCACGCCGCCGTCTTTCCGCACGCGCCAGATGTGAATGGACACGAGCAGGAGCAGGGCGACGGGAAGGACGACACAGTGGAGGACGTAGAACCGCAGCAGGGCGTTCTCGGAGACGATGTTGCCGCCGAGGAGGAAGAATCGGATTCGCTCGCCGATCAGCGGCGCCTGCTTGGCCATGTTCGTTCCCACCGACACGCCCCAGAAGGCCAGCTGGTCCCACGGCAGCAGGTAGCCGGTGTACGACAACAGCAGCGTGACCAGCAGCAGCACGACGCCGATCACCCAGTTGAACTGACGCGGCGGCCGGTAGGCGCGGTGGTAAAAGACGCGCAGCATGTGCAGGACGGCGGTGAACACCATCAGGTGTGCCGCCCAGCGGTGAAGGTTCCGGAGGAACACGCCGTCATCGACGACATACTGCAGTTCCTTCATGTCGCGATAAGCCTGCGGAACCGACGGGTGGTAATAGAACATCAGCAGGATCCCGGTGGCGATCAGCACGAGCATCGAGGCCAGCGTGATTCCGCCGAGCCAGAACGTGTGCGTGAAGCGGAGGCTGCGCTCGCGCACCTTGACCGGGTGCACGTGCAGAAAGAGATTCTCGAAGATGATCAGCGACCGGTTGCGGTTGGTGTCCTCCAGCCCGTGCCGGATGACCGATCGGTAGACGGACGTGCCGCGAATCCACTCTCCGGTGGTCATGGCCTGAACACCTTTCCACGGGCGATGACGATCCCGGTGTCGACGACGAGATTGCCCGCTGCGTCTTCGGTGATGTCGAGCCAGGGGAGAGGGCGCGGCGCCGGTCCGTGGGTGACGTTGCCCTCCAGGTCGTATCGGCTGCCGTGGCAGGGGCAGGCAATGGCCTTCTCGTCGGACTTGTATCGGGTGATGCAGCCGAGGTGCGTGCACACCGCGGAGAGCGCGTAAACGCCGGTGGGGCCGCCGATGACGAAAGCCTTGTTGTCCTTGTAAAAGCGGACGACGCCGTCGGAGTAGTCGAGAGGCGAACCGGCCACGAAGGTGGTGGGCGGCTCGAACAGGACCTTGGGCTTGAGGTAGTCGAGAGTGACGATTCCGGAGCCTGCGGCAGCGACCGCGCAGGCGGCCACGCCAGCCTGGACGAAGAAGTCGCGGCGCGTCGGCTTTCCCTCGTCATCCTCGATGTCGAGTGTGGTGTCGAGATCAGGCAACGACGTTCTCCTTTCGATGGAAGCTGCGCATGGTGATGGTTCCGACCGGGCAGCGCGCGGCGCAGAGGCCGCAACGGATGCAGACTTCTTCGTTCTTGAGCATGACCGCGCCGACGCGGTGATCCTCGATCAGCACCGGAGCGAGCTCGCGCGAGTTAGGCGGCAGCAGGGCGATCCGCGAGGCGGGGACGATCTCGATGCAGTTCTCCGGACAGATGTCCTGGCAACCGCCGCAGAGAATGCACTCGCTGCCGAGGGACGGTTGCTGGTCGAAGATCGTGTTGACCCAGCAGCGCAGGCAGCGGCTCCCCTCCTTGCGGGCCTGCTTCTCGCTGAAGCATTCCTCGACCTCGGCGATGCCGATGCGCCTCGCCAGCGGGCGTGCCGGCGGCTTCTGCCGGGGAATGGCTTCGAAATCGAGCTCGCGGTCCCAGCGCGGCTCGATGACCACTTCCACCTGCTCCCGCTCGGAGAGGCGGGGCTCGCCGCGCAGGAACTCGTCGATCGACTTCGCGGCGCGTTTTCCGTCGGCGACGGCGTTGATGGCGATGCGCGGCCCGAACGCCGCATCTCCGCCCGAGTAGATGCCGGGCGCCGTCGTGGCCAGCGTGTCGGGGTCGATGGTGATGCGGCCGCCGCGCGAGGCTACTCCATCTTCCGGCCGCAGGAACGACAGGTCGCCGGTCTGGCCGATGGCCATGATCACGCTGTCGGTGTCCACCACGAACTCGGATCCCGCAACGAACTGAGGATCGAACCGCCCGTTCTCGTCGAAGACCCGTGCCACCCGCAGAAACTCGATGCCCGTGACCTTGCCGTCGCTGCCGACGATCCGCTTGGGACCGACGTGATACTGAAAGTGAATTCCTTCGATGGAAGCCTCGTCGACTTCGTCCTTCGCCGCCGGCATCTCGGCTTCCGACTCGAGGCAGCAGACGGTCACGTCGCGCGCCCCGAAGCGAACGGCACTGCGGGCGACGTCCATGGCCTGGACGATCGAGAGATTGCGCTGCAGGTTCGTCTGCTCGCCGCCGCGGGCGGCCGTGCGCGCCACGTCCAGCGCTACGTTGCCGCCGCCGATGACCACCACGCGGCGGCCCATCTCCACCCGGTATCCGAGATTCACGTTGAGCAGGTAATCGATGCCGCGCAGAACGCCGTCGTACTCCACGCCCGGGATCGACAGGTCGCGGCTCTTCATCGAGCCGACGCCCAGAAAAATTGCGCCGTAGCCCTGAGCCTTCAGCTCCGAGAGCGTCACATCCTTGCCGATGCGCACTCCCGTCCGCAGCTCCACTCCCAGTGAGAGGATGGCGTTGATCTCCAGCTGAATCAGCGCTCGCGGCAGCCGGTACTCCGGGACCCCGAGCCGCAGCATCCCGCCGGCCACCGGGGCCGCCTCGAAGATCGTCACCCCGTAGCCGAGCAATGCCAGGTCGTGGGCACACGCGAGCCCGGCCGGGCCCGAGCCGATCACTGCGACCTTCTCGGGGTACCGGCCGGTGCGATCACCGTAGATCTCCGAAAGCACCGAGAAGTCGACCATGCTTTCCACGCCGAACCTCTCGGTGACGAAGCGCTTGAGCGCGCGAATCGACACCGGCGCGTCGAGCTCCCCGCGCCGGCACACCGCTTCACACGGAGCAGCGCAGATGCGCCCGCAGATCGACGCCAGCGGATTGGGCCGCCGCGCCACTGCGTAGGCCTCGCGGAACCGCCCCTCGGAAATGAGGGTCACGTACTTGCCGGCTTCCGTGTGAACAGGACAGGCCTGCTTGCACGGGAAGTTCCGCTCCAGCCATTCCTCGTTGAGCTCGGCCATGGCCCTATTTCGAGATCGTGAAATCCGCTGCCGTAGCACCCTTGACGGTTACGCTCTTCTGCGCGCCCTTCAGCGTCGGATGCCACACCTTGACCGTGTAGCTGCCGTCAGGAACGTCCTTGATTTCGTACGAACCATCGGCGGACGTCACGGCGTGGTAGGGAGTTGGGATGACCGCGACGTATCCCTCCATTTCCGGATGAACCTTGCACAGCAGAGCCGCAAAGCACTGCTTCTTGAAGGTGTAGCTCTTGGACTGACCCTGCGGCCAGGTGCCGAGGTTGAAGTGATCGGCGCAGGCATCGGGAGAGAAGACGTTGTGAAGAAGGGCGTCGGAATTGAGAAAGTCGACGGTCGTCCCGGTCTGGACGGCCAGCACATGCGGGACGAACTCCATGTTCTTCTGGTTCATTTTGGCGTGCGCCGCGGGTGCCGCGAAGGTCTTCCCGGCGATGCTGTCGATGTAGACGACGGCATCGGCGGAGTTGCGCACACCGTGAGCGATCACTTTGCCGTGAATGTCGCCGGCGAAGATCGGTGCGGCGACGAGAAGAACGAACAGGGGAATCAGTCGTTTCATTGAATGCCTCCTCAGGATGCGAATGGCAGAGTCATTGAGAGGGCGTAACCAACGTCGTTGCGCCATGCGATGAAGAACGAAAATCGATCAGAACAGGAACGAGGCGGACAGATATGTGGAGTTGTTCGCGCTCGCGTTCCGGCCCGAACCGTCGTAGTTGGTCTTTGCGCCGTTGAACTTCGTGTAGCCCGTGTATTGCGCTTCGAGACCGATGTTCATGGTCGGCCACCAGGAGAGATTCAGGATGTACCCGTTGCTTTGCGGAGAGCCGTTGTTGCTTCCACTCACTTCTGCCGGCGCGTAAAGCACAGCGTCTGTGGTCCCGGTGGTGTTGAAGAATCCGACGGCAGTCGAAACCTTGTTGCCGAAGTGGTACTCAGCGTTCGCTTGCAGCGTGTTGAGGTGATGCGAGGATTGCGATGCACCCTCAGCGCCAAAGGTGGCATCGAGCTTTGAGGTTTCGCGGATGTACGTACCGCGGAATGAAAGAACGTTGCTGCAGGGCGGCTTCTGGCAGAAGAAGTCGGGTGCGACGCGGGGCAGCGTGGCGTCGTATTGAAAGTCTGCGGCCACGTCGGTGTAAGTGTCCTTGGGGCCGGTGACGGACCCGGGCGTCGCGCTGACGTGGATGCCGTAGGTTCCGATCTCGAAGTAGTTGTTCTTGCTCGGGTGCTGCCAGGCCACGCGCCAGTAAGGCGCGACGCCCTGAATGTTGAGGCTCGAATCTTGTCCCGTCAGGGGTTGTGAAGCGCCCACGTGGTCGGAGCGATAGAGCGTCGCCGCCGCGTACAGCTGGTTGTTCCACAGTCCATATCCGCCGAGTCCCACGACGTCCTGTGCAAGACCGCCGTTGATGACCGCCGAGGCCATCGGCGTCGGCGCAACGTCGCTGGCGAAAAATGGGAAGCCCCAGGCCGGCGTGCTGTTCCAGAGGTCCTCGACCGTTGGATTGTTGTTCAGTGTGATTCCGTAGTTGAAATTCTTCCCGAGAAGCCTCGACTGATTCGCATAGCGGATATCGGTGTTGTCCATGCTGAAGTGGTCGTCGACTGCGCTGTAGGTAACCTGCAGAAAACTTCCTACGTTGGTCGCCCACGCACCCGAGAGGAAGAAGGAAAGCGTCTGTGGAAACTCGACGCTGCCGTTCTGGGTTCCGGGCTGTGGCGACTTCGTCGAGGTGAGCGACGACTGGAACCACACCGACAGCGGCAGGGTCGATAGAAGATCGAGTGCCGCCGTCTTCTTGTTCGATTCCGCGGTGATCGACGGGGCGGCTTTCAGCACGTAACCGTTGAGCTTGAAATCGCGCCCTTCCGCGGTCAGTTCGGGCGGGGTCGTGTGGCATTGGCTGCAGGAATAGCCCGTCTGGCGCGCATAACTCGGAACCGCGAACGCTGTCGGCCGGTAGAGCGCAATCACGCAAAGCACGAATACGAAACGGGTGAGCGGGGGCAACAAGGATCCCTGTCGCGGACGACTCCTCATGCAATCACTCCTTTCAACACGGAGCGATCCTGCTATGACGAGCGAGCCCGAACCATCCTGCAAACGCTGCGAATCGGCTCGTGCATCTGCAGGAGGGGGCCGGGAGAACCCCGGGATTTGAGATCTGAGATTGATGATTTATGAACCGCAGAATGCCGAGCTCATCGGTTCATCAATCATGGGTCCTCCGACTACGAGCCACGTCAGATCAAGTTCTTCTGGAAGGCGAACGCCACCGCTTCGGCCTTGGAGTGAACTTCGAGCTTCTCCAGGATGTTCTGGATGTGGCTGCGGGCCGTCAGCTGCGAAATGTGCAGCCGTTCGGCGATCTCGGGCGTGGTGCGGCCGGCGGCGATCATCCCCAGCACTTCCACTTCCCGTCCCGTGAGCTTTCTGGCACGCACGTCCGCGGAGTCGCGCACCGCCACCAGGTGCGGCCGCGGCGGCTGCTCAGCTGCCGGTTCGACGGCGGCGGCCCGACTCTCCGTCCCGGCTGGCCTGACCATATGCACCAGGTAGTAGCCGTCAGCACCTCGAAGCTGGAGCACGTTGATATCGGTCATCACCGGCTCGCGCTCGCGCGTCTCCAGCGTCAGACCGAAGTGCCGGACGGTCTCGCTCCGATTGGCAAGGTTCATCACCGGGCAGTTGGTCGTGCAGTAGCGGTTGCCCCAGGCGTCGGTGCCGCGGAGAAGCTCCGAGCAGAGCGTGCCGACCGCCTCGTCGGAGTCGAATCCGAGGACGCGGCGGGCAGCCTCGTTCCAGAACACGACGCGGTTCGAGCGATCGGTAATGAAGACCGCGTCGGGTGACGCGTCCAGCGAGCGGAACAGCGGAACGAGTTCTTCTTCGATGTCGCGGCGAAACAAAAGGTGTTCCCTCGTCCCTGTTTCGAAAACGCCTCGTACCGAGACGTTCGATCAGCTCCGGGCGAGTGAGAAAGCTGCGGGCTGGGCAGCAATGGCTCGTGGACCGGAGGTAAACACCGCGGATTGTACGCTCGATCACATGACAGGGGCGATCGGGCGGCAGTTACAGTATTCACACGGTCCAAATGCCTGAGGCGCTTGCCCTTATTCCGATAGACGCCGCAGGATCCGCGGCGAGAGCATCCATTCGAGCACGGCATCGCGCTCACCGCGCAACCGCAGCGCGTAGCAGGCGCCCTTCTTCAGCTCCAGGCCCTGATGAGCGTTCGTCAACCCCAGCAGCGCCACCGCATTCTGCGTGAGCACCGGCTCATGACCCACCGCGATGATGCGCCGCTCGGGCACGCTGCGGAGAAACTCGATGAAGGCCTCGGGGGTCGTGCCCGGAGCGAGCGCCTCGGTCTGATTGATCTTGACCCGCGAGCGATAGGCCTTGGAGACCCACTGCGCGGTCTGCGTCGCCCTGACCAGTGGACTGGAGTAGATGATCTGCGCCTTGGGAAAGGCGCGTTCCAGCCCGCCCGCGAGTTTCATCATGCGGGCATGCCCCTCAGGGGTCAGGGCCCGCTCCTCGTCCGGCTTGCCGGCCGTTCGCTCCTCGGCGATTCCGTGCCGCAGCAGCACGACGACCCGATCGCGTGATTCTTCTTCCTCGTCATGTGGCATGGCTGTCGTTTCTCACGTTCTGGTGGTGAGCAGTGTACCTGCGGGAGGGCAGGGGCGCGATTTCGGGGCGTGCGGAAGGTCGCGACAGCGAGCGTTTTTTCGGCGTAGAGTGCCGTTCGGCAACGGTGCCGAGGCTCCGCGCCGTAGGCCGCGAGCGTGTGAAGCAAGTGGAAAAACTGCCGAAGATCGCCATCATCGAAGACGACGCCGATCTGGCGTTCACGATGCGCTTGAACATCGAGCGGCAGGGTTACTACGTCAGCGTCTTCGGCAACGGCCGCGAAGGTCTGCAGGGCGTGCAGAACGGGAACTTCGACCTGCTGGTGCTCGACTTGAACCTTCCCGACGTGGACGGGCTGACGATCTGCCGCGAGATCCGCCGCGACCCAGCCACGGCATCGCTGGCGATTCTCATGCTGACCGCCCGCGCCTCGGAACAGGACCGCATCACGGGCCTCGAGCTCGGCGCCGACGATTACCTGACCAAGCCGTTCAGCGTCCGTGAGCTCGTGGCGCGGATCGGCGCGATCCTGCGCCGCTCACGCAACGTCGGAGCGGACAATGTCTACGACGACGGCGTCCTTCGGCTGGACCCGGCAGCCCTGCGGGTCAGCGTGAACGGCGAAGAAGTGAAGCTGGCCCGAAAGGAATTCGAGCTGCTGCAGACGCTGGTCAGGGAACAGCCGGCGGTCGTTTCCCGCGAGCGGCTGCTCGCCCAGGTCTGGCAGATGTCGGAGGACGTCGAGACGCGGACGATCGACGCCCACATCCGCAACGTTCGCAAGAAAATCGGCAAGGACCGGATCGAAACGGTGATCGGGTTCGGATACCGGTATAAGAGCGGGTAGCGGTCAGCGGGTAGCGTGTAGGTCCCAGCGATCCTACGTCCTACCCGCTAACCGCACCCGCTGCTCGCTTCGCAATGCATCCGCTTCGTCTCTGGCTGTACGTCTCGCTGGCGATCGCGATCGCGGTCGGTGCCGGGTTCGCCGCGGCGTTGCTGCACGCGCACGTTCCGGCCATCGACGCCTACGTCCTGGGCGTGGTCGTGTTCGTGCTGTTCATGCTGCCGTGGAGCGGCGTGTTCGTCTGGGCGATCCGCAGGGCCGAGGGGCTGGAACAGCTGATCGTACGGACGCGCGGTATCGCCACGGGCGAGAACGAGAGCCCCGTCGACGAGTCGATCTACCGCGAAGAGGTCGGGGACCTGGCCCGCGCCGTCGAGGAAGTGCGGGTGCTGATCATGCGCGAGCGGGCCTGGTCGGAGGAGCAACGGGCCACGATGCAGCAGATCGCCGGCGCGCTCAGCGAAGGGCTGCTCGCGTTCAGCCCGCGCGGCCGCATCGTTCTGGCCAACGACCGCGTGCGCCAGATGCTCGGCTCGCGCGGCGACATCGTCGGCCGGCCGCTGGTCGAAGTGCTGCGCAACCAGCGCCTGATCGCCGCCTTCGAGCGCGCCGTCAAGGGCGAGGCGTCGACCGACCGGATCGCCATCGAGGCCGGCGGCGCCGAGCGCCACATCGAGCTGCGAGTCTCGCCGGTCATGAGCTCGACGGACGTGGCAGCGGTGGCGCTGTTCATCGACGTCACCGACATCGAGCGCCTGCAGCGCATCCGAAAGGACTTCCTGGACGACTTCTCGCACGAGGTGCGCACACCGCTGGCGGGATTCCGCTCCGCCGCCGAGACGCTCGAGCAGGGCGGCCTGGCTCCGCAGGAAGAGCATCAGCTGCGCGAGATCATGCTGCGCCAGCTCAGCCGCATCGAACGGCTGGTGCGCGACCTCTCCGAACTGAGCCGCATCGAGTCGGGCGAGCTTGTGCTCAAACGCGAGATCATCGACATGCGCAACCTTCTCGGCCAGCTCTGCCGCGAGTTCCGCGAGCGCATCCCGCCGGGCGCCGTCAAGATCACCGTGCGCGGCGAGCACGCGGCGGCGGACGTCGATTCGCTGCGCATCCAGCAGATCTTCTCGAACCTTCTCGACAATGCCTGGAAACACGGCGGCGGCCGCGGCGAGATTCTCGTGGAAGTGGCCGCGGAAGGCGGCGAGGCGGTGATCCGTGTCTCCGACGAAGGAGAAGGAATCCCGGCTGCGGAGCTCGACCGCATCTTCAACCGCTTCTACCGTGTCGACAAGAGCCGTTCCCAGAACGTCCCCGGAACCGGGCTTGGCCTCGCCATTACGCGGCACCTGGTGCTGCTCCACGGCGGCACGATCCGGGCGTACAACCGCTCCGGCGGCGGAGCAACGTTTGAAGTGCGCCTGCCCGCGGCCGAGCTGCCAGCCACTGCCGCGCAGAGCCTCCCCTGAGAGCGCCACAGCAGCTGTCACAACCGGGCCCGGCTGCTGAGATAGAATCCCGCCGCCTTTTGGAGGGGACGTGGCGCGATTCAGCCTTTTACCGCACGAAGAGAAGTTCTACGAAGACTTCAAGACGATGGCCGATCAGCTCAAGGTCGGTGCGCGCCTGCTGCAGGAGTTGTTCGCAAACAACCCTCCGGACGCGAACAAGGTGCACGAGATCAAGGAATCCGAGCACAAGTGCGATTTCATCACGCACGACATCATCCAGCGCCTGAACAAGACCTTCGTCACCCCCATCGACCGCGAGGACATCCACGAGATCGCGCGCACCCTCGACGACGTCATGGACGCCATCGATGACGCCGCGGCGCTGATTCCGCTGTATCGCATCACCACCATCCGCTTCGGCGCGAGCGAGCTGGCCGTCGTCATCGCCGCGCAATGCGACGAGCTGCGCAAGGGCATCGAGGCCCTGGAAAAGAAGGACGGCGTGCTCCCCTCGACCGTCGAGATCAACCGCCTCGAGAACGAGGCCGACCGCATCCACATGCAGGCCATGGGGCAGCTCTTCGACGAGGAGCGCGACGCCATCATGGTCATGAAGTGGAAGGAGATCCTCGACCTGCTCGAGGACGCAACCGACCGCTGCGAGGACGTCGCCAACCTCCTCGAAAACGTGGTCGTCAAACACAGCTGATGTCGTCGCAACTCCTCATCGTCGTCGGCCTCATCGCCGTGGCTCTGTCGTTCGACTACATCAACGGCTTCCACGACGCTGCCAACTCCATCGCCACGGTCGTCTCCACGCGCGTGCTCTCACCCGGCCAGGCTGTGATCTGGGCGGCGTTCTTCAACTTTGTCGCGGCGTTCGGATTCGGAACCGCGGTGGCCAGCACCATCGGCCACGGCATGATCGACATCTCGGCCGTCACTTTCGGCGTGATCTTCGCCGGACTGGCTGGCGCCATCATCTGGGACCTCATCACCTGGTACTTTGGCCTGCCGACGAGCTCGTCGCACGCATTGATCGGCGGCTATGCCGGCGCTGCCGTGGCGCGCACGATGTCCTTCTCGGTCATCATCCCGAGCGGCTGGACCAAGACGCTGGTCTTCATCGTGGTCTCACCCCTGATCGGCATGGTGGCAGGCCTGTCGCTCATGACCGCCACCTTCTGGACCTTCCGCAAATTCACGCCCAAGCGGGTCGACAAGTGGTTCCGGCGGCTCCAGCTGTTTTCGGCAGCCCTCTTCAGCCTCAGCCATGGCACCAACGACGCGCAGAAAACCATGGGCATCATCGCCGGCGTGCTGGTCACGGCCGGATATCTGAAAACCTTCTCAATCCCGCTCTGGGTCATTCTCGCAGCACATGCTGCGATCGCCCTCGGCACTCTCGCGGGGGGATGGCGGATCATCCACACCATGGGTGCGCGAATCACCAAGCTGCAGCCCGTCAGCGGATTCGCCGCCGAGACCGGCGCCGCGATTGCCATCTTCACCGCCACTGCATTCGGGATCCCCGTCTCGACCACGCACGCGATCACCGGCTCGATCGTCGGCGTCGGCGCCACGCGGCGGCTCTCGGCCGTGCGCTGGGGCGTGGCCAGCCAGATCGTCTGGGCCTGGGTGCTGACCATTCCGATGGCAGCCATGATCGGCGCCGGCGTCTTCTGGATCGCGAAGATGTTCGGCTTCCACTGACCAGAGCGCAGAGGGCAGGGGCAGGCAGGCTGTGTTGCCGCGATGGGAACAACCGTTGAGTTTCCTGTACCAGCCCTGCGCTCTGCCCTCTAATGAAGGCAATTTTTCGTCTATACTCGCCGTTTTGTCGTCTCCAAGGCTAGACTCGAAATCGAGGTAAGTTCATGAAACCAGAGATTCATCCGAAGTATCAGCAGGTCAACGTCCACTGCGCGTGCGGCGAGACCTTCACGACCGGATCGACCCGCAAGGAGCTCCGCGTCGAGATCTGCTCGAAGTGCCACCCCTTCTTCACCGGTAAACAGAAGCTGGTCGACTCGGCAGGCCGCATCGACCGGTTCAAGACCCGCTACGCCAAGAAGGAAGCGCCCAAGGTCAAGAAGGCGTAAGAACCAGTGCTGAGTGCTGAGTACTGAGTACTGAGTGGGCGAGAACAGACACTCAGTACTCAGCACTCAGTACTCAGCACTTCAGATCGAGCCCATGAATCGAATCACGCAAGTCTGGACGGGAGCCGCGAGGCTCATCGCCGGCACCCTCGGCGCGGTGACCAACGGGCTCACCTCGTCGATGCCTGCGGCCACGGCCGACCGCAATGTCGACATGCTCATCGGCGGTCAGGCGGTGATCGAGGGCGTGATGATGCGCTCGCTCGGGGGCTATTCAGTGGCGGTGCGCCAGCCGGACGGCGGCGTCTCAATCAAGAAGGACAAGCTCGTCTCGATCACGAAGAAGTACCCGTTCCTGCGCTTCCCGGTCCTGCGCGGCTCGGTGGTCCTGATCCAGTCGCTGATCCTCGGCATGCGCGCGCTCAACTACTCGGCGAGCGTCGCCACCGAAGGTGAGGAAGGACAGCAGGAGATCTCGAACTGGGCCATCGCCGGGTCGATGCTCGTCGCGCTCGTCCTCGGTATCGGCGTCTTCATCCTCGCTCCACTCGGGTTGACGAACCTGATCCGGCACTACCTCGCTCCCCAGATGGGCAACATCGCCTACAACGCCATCGACGGAGTGATCCGGGCGGTGTTCTTCTTCGTCTACATCCTCTCGATCTCGTTCATGAACGAGATCCGGCGGGTGTTCCAGTACCACGGCGCCGAGCACAAGACGGTGTTCACGTTCGAGGCGCACGAAGAGCTGACCGTGGAGAACGCACGCGGCAAGTCGACGCTCCATCCTCGGTGCGGAACGAGCTTCCTCATGTTCGTGATGGCGATCTCGATCGCGGTCTTCTCGCTCGTTCCTTCGACTGCTCCGTTCGCGGTGAAGGTCGGCGCACGGGTGGTGCTGATCCCGCTGATCGCCGGGCTGGCCTACGAGGTCATCCGCTTCTCGGCCCGCCACCTCGACAACGGCTTCTGCCGCATGCTGGTCCAGCCGGGCCTCTGGCTGCAGCGGATCACGACCAAAGAGCCGGACGACAAACAGCTCGAAGTCGCCCTGATCGCGCTCAAGGAAGCGTTGATGTACGACGCCGTCGAGCCCGAACAGGCCGCGGTCGCCTAGCGCAGCTCCTGGCCATTAGCTCTTGGCTCTCGGGCAGCGCTTTGCCCCCTGAGAGCCAAGAGCCAACAGCCAAGAGCCTCCAGCCATGTACGACAAACTCGAAGAAATCGAACGCCGTTACGACGAGCTTCAGAGGAAGATCGGCGATCCGGACGTCGTCCGCGACGTGAAGCAGTACCGCGACGCGATGAAGGCCATCTCCGAGATCGACGAAGTCGTGGCCAAGTACCGCCAGCTCAAGAGCGTCCGCAAGCGCCTGGCCGACACGCGCGAGATGCTGCAGACGATCAGGGGCGAGGAGGAGCTGCGCGAGCTCGCCGAGCTCGAGCTGGCCGAGCTCGAACAGCAGGAGCCGCCGCTCGAACAGCAGCTCCAGGTCCTGCTCCAGCCGAAGGACCCCAACGACGACAAGAACGTCTTCGTGGAAATCCGCGCCGGCACGGGCGGCGACGAGGCTTCCCTGTTCGCCGCCGAGATCATGCGCATGTACATCCGCTACGCCGAATCGAAGCGGTGGAAGTGCGACATTACCGACGCGAACTACTCGTCGGTGAACGGCATCAAGGACGCCACGCTGCAGATCGAAGGGGACAAGGTCTACTCACGGCTGAAGTTCGAGTCGGGCGTTCACCGCGTGCAGCGGGTGCCGCAGACCGAGACGCAGGGCCGCATTCACACGTCGGCGATCACGGTGGCCGTGCTGCCGGAAGCGGAAGACATCGACATCCAGATCGCAGAGAAAGACCTGCGCATCGACACCTTCTGCTCGTCGGGTCCCGGCGGCCAGTCCGTGAACACGACGTACTCGGCGGTCCGCATGACCCACCTCCCCACGGGCGTGGTCGTGTCGTGCCAGGACGAGAAATCGCAGATCAAGAACCGGGCGAAGGCGCTGAAGGTGCTCAAGGCGCGGCTGTACGACATCGAGCGCCTCAAGCGCGAAGCCGAGCTCTCGGCCACGCGCAAGGGGATGATCGGCAGCGGCGACCGTTCCGAGAAAATCCGCACGTACAACTTTCCGCAGGACCGGGTCACCGATCACCGCATCGGCCTGAGCGTTCATAACCTCCCCGACATCATGAACGGCAACCTCGACGTGATCATCGACCCGCTGATCGGCCACTTCCAGGCGGAGAGGCTGCGCGAGGCGGTGGAGTCGCGCTGACCCTGCAGTTCATCCCGAGCACTCGAATCGCGCAGGCGACACCGGAAAGAAGAAGCGTTCGATCGTTCCCCGGGGTGAGGGGTGGAGGTCGAGCGCGCGTTTCCTCGCGCGCGTTTAAATTTATGATTTGAGATTGATGATTTATGAACCGATAATACTTACTCTGATATTAACTTCATAAATCATCAATCTTAAATCATAAATTCGAACCCTCCAGCCCCGGCTCCGGAATCAGCTCCACCGTCCCCTTCCGCTCCAGCTTGCCCCAGCCGGTGCGCATCCCCGAGATCGCCGTCTGCACCGACTTCAGGAGCACGGCGTACATCAGCTGGCGGTACAGGAATCGCTGCCAGAAGAGCCACACCAGCACCCGGCCGTCCTCGCGGTCGAGGCGGAAGGCGATGGCCGATCCCACCAGCTCGATCACGAAGAAGAACGCGTACATGAACAGCACCACATACAGCGAGTCCATGGCCGCGGGGAGCGTCTGCATTTCGTGCGTGTGCCGTCCCAGGAGATAAGCCTGGAGAACCGTGCCGAGGGTCCAGAGGATCTGCAGGTCGACGAGCGGCGAGATGGCCTGGTAGAAGATCTGGAACAGCCAGAGCGCCGGCAGCATCACGCGTCCGAACCAGCCGTAGCGGCCCACGGCGCGGCGGTGCTTCCAGAGGCACTGCAGCGTTCCGAATGCCCAGCGGAAGCGCTGCCTGAAGAGCGATCGGAACGAATCCGGCGCCTCCGTGTAACCGATGGCATCGGTGTCGGTCGCCACCCTCCAGCCGATCCGCCGGATGCGCCAGGTCAGGTCCATGTCCTCGGCCATGGTGTCGGTGGTGTAGCCGCCGGCCTGCATGACGGCTTCGCGCCGCCACGCTCCGACCGCTCCCGGCACGACCGTCACGGAGTTGATCACCGAGTAGGCCCGGCGATCGAGATTCTGGCTGGTGATGTACTCGATGGCCTGCCAGTAGGTCAGCGGGTTGATGCGGTTGCCAACCTTGACGTTGCCGGCCACGGCGCCGACGAGCGGATCGGCGAAACGGCGCACGAGCTTGGCGATGGTGTCCCTGGCGAAGATCGTGTCGGCGTCGAGGGCGATGATGATGTCGCCGCTGGCCTGAGCGAAGCCGCGATTCAGCGCAGCCGCTTTCCCGGCGTTCTCCTGCCGCAGCAGCCGCACGGCGGAGTTGCCACCGAAATTCCGGGTGATTTCGCCCGAAGTGTCGTCCTGCGATCCGTCGTCGACGACGATCACCTCCAGAGCGGGATAGTCGTTGGCCAGGACCGCGGCGATCGTGCGGGCAATGACCTTCTCCTCGTTGAAGGCCGCGACGACGACGCTCACCGGCGGACGGAAGGTCTCGTCCAGATGCTCCCGGCCGTGGCGGACCTTCTCCACGATGGCCAGGATCGTCACGAACACCACGCGCAACGTGCCCAGGATGATTCCGGAGATGAAGGCGACGGTGAGAAAGACCTCCAGCAGGTACATGGCCTCGAAGACGATGCGGTCGCTGGCCAGCATGATCGTGTCACTGCCCTTGATCGGCGGATTGACGTCGTCACGCGTGGCGCCCAGAAGATCGGAGACGTTGACGAACTTGTAGCCCATCTGCTGAAGCTTCGGGATGAGCATCTTCATCAGGCGCACGGTTTCGGTGCGATCGCCCCCGCCGTCGTGCATGAGGATGCAGCTGCCGTGTTCGCTGTCGAGCTGCGCCAGGATCGACTGCATCATCTCTTCCGCGGTGCGGTGGCGCCGTGAGCCGTCGGGCATCCGCTCTTCGGTGTTCCAGTCCTGCGGATCGATGAACTCCAGCACGGTGATGTAGTTCATCTCCGTGGCCAGGACGATCGGCTTCACTTCTTCTTCGGTGGTGGGCTCGGCGTCGGCGTTGTACGGCGGCCGGAACAGCAGCGTGGAGCGATGGAGCAGGCTCTGAAACACCCGTTGCGTGGCGTTCAGCTCGAAGCGCGCGCGGCGCTCGGGGATGGCGCCCGTGTTCGGGTGCGTGTACGTGTGGTTCCCGATCTCGTGTCCTTCCGCCCAGATGCGGCGCACGAGGTTGGGGTAACGCTCGGCGTTCTGCCCGATCAGGAAGAAAGTGGCCTTGATGTTGTACTGCTTGAGCACGTCGAGCATCTCGCCCGTGTATGGCTCGGCCGGACCGTCGTCGATGGTGAATGCGAGTTCCTTCGGGTGATAGCCGGTGCGGTCGATGACGTACGAGGTGGGGAACTTCTGGTACTGCTCGTCGACGATCAGCCCGGTAGCCGGGTCGACTTCCAGGGTCCGCGAGCCGTCGCTGGGCTTCGCGCCGATGTGCGTGATCTCGCCGTCGCCGACGAACTCGATGTCGTAGGGAAAATGCACGCGTTGCAGGACGGTGGGATTCGGCCGAGTCAGCTGATCGCTGCGGATGTAGGTCCAGATCGACGGGTCCGTCGATCCCAGGACCCACACGGCCACGCCTCGCACGCCGAAGTTCTGGGCGATCATCCACTGGTTCGCCGCCGTGACGGCGTCGAGGAACCACACCTCGTGGTTCTTGCCGGCTTCGTCCTGGTACACGAACGTCGGGTTCATGAACTCCGGGTCGAAGTCGATGATTTTGTCGGCCGCCTCTTCGGGCCGGTTGCGGGCCGCCTCGACCAGCGCGCCCTGATACGTCAGCGGGTCCGGCCAGTCCTGCCCTTCCGTCCAGTCGTAGGCGTAGTTCGCGAGCCCGATCACGAATTTTTCGCGCGGCACGTAGCGAATGGCGTCGACGAGCACGCGCTGGTACCAGCCGATGGACGCGATCGGGCCCGGCGCTCCGGTGGAGTGCTCGTCGTATCCCATGATCACGATGAAGTCACAGGCGCGGTCGATGGCCCGCCAGTCGAGGTGGTTCTGCCGCGTGAAATCAGGACTGACCATCTTGGCCTCGATGTCCACCGAGACCAGAAGCTTGTGCGGCGCAAAGGCAGCGTGCATCCGCTGCAGGAACGGGATCAGCAGCCGCGTGTCTCCCTCGCTGAGGTTCTCCAGGTCGACGTTGATCCCCTGGAAACGGTTGGCGAGCACCCAGTTCTGCAGCTGCAGGATGATCTGCTCCTGCACGGCCGGGTCGTTGAGCAGGACATGGGCGCGAACCGGGTCGAAATCGCTCTGCTGCGCGTTGCTGAAGACCGGAACGATGTTGAGGTTGTTCGAGCGCGCGATCTGCAGCACGTCGTTGTTGTGCGGGACGGTGGCCGGATCCCAGTCCGCCCAGTTCAGGCTGCGGCCGTCGGGACGGAGGTGGACCCAGGCCGGAAGAAGGTGGGTCATCCGCGGCGCGTACGCGCGCAGCGAGTGCAGTCCCGTCTCCTGCCACGGTGCGTAGAACGCCGCCACGATGCGCGGCGACTTGACCGGCCCCTTCGCGATGCGGGCCGCCTGCGCCTTCTGTTCGCGCGCGATCTCGGAGAACAGACGATCGCGCCACCGCTTCAGAAGGAACTGTTGCATCCGCGTCTGATGAGGAACGATGCGGATGGCGCGCTTCAGCGCCTTACGCACGCTGTTGATTCCCGGCACGTTCGGCAGCAGCGGCGTGGCCACGAAGACGCTGACCAGAAAAACGCTCACAATGATGACGGACAGCAGGCCGACTACGGTGCTGATCCTTTTGACCCATGACCAACGGCGTTGCGACGGGTCGAAGAAAACTGCCTGATCCGACATATTGTTATCTGTAGTAACTGGAAAACGGGCCCGGCCATTCTGCCGTAAACCCATCGTGCGCTTCCACCGTACTACAAGCCAGCATGGGCCAGAACGTAGTCGTCGTCCGCGGTCTGCGGAAACTGTACCGGTCGTCCTTCGGCCGCCCTCCCATCAGGGCGCTCGACGGGATTTCCTTCGACATCGCTGCCGGTGAGCTGTTCGGCCTTCTCGGCCCGAACGGCGCCGGCAAGACCACCACCGTCAAGATCCTCCTCGGGCTGACACACGCCACCGAAGGCGAGGCCGGAATTCACGGCCTTCACGTCTCCGATCCCGAGAGCCGCCGGCACGTCGGCTACCTTCCGGAGGGCCACAAGATCCCCGGCTATCTCACCGCCCGGCAGACGCTGTCGATCTTCGCGCGCATGTCAGGCATGGAGAAGCCCGCCATCGCGCAGCGCACAGCCGAACTGCTCGAGCGCGTTCACCTGGCGCCGTGGACCGACGTCCGGGTCAAGAAGTTCTCGAAGGGCATGACCCAGCGCCTGGGCCTGGCATGCGCGCTGATCCACAGGCCCGACGTCCTGCTGCTCGACGAGCCGACCGACGGAGTCGACCCGGTCGGGCGCCGGGAGATCCGCGATCTGCTGATCGACGAGGCGCGGACGAACGGCACGACCGTGCTGATCAACTCGCACCTTCTCTCCGAGATCGAGCTGACCTGCGACCGCGTGGCGGTCCTGCGCAACGGCCAGGTGGCGGCGGCCGGAACGATCGACGAGCTGACGCGCAAGAGCGCCAAGTACCGGATGGTGGCCTCGCCCGTCGACGACGCGCTCGTGGCCTCGTTCCGCGAGAGCGGCGCCGGGGTGGAGCGGGTGAACAGCCATCTCGAGCTCTCGGTGACCGATCCCGCGCACCTGAACGCGCTGATCGACAAGCTGCGATCGCGCGGCTCGATGCTGACGGAGCTCTCGCCGGTGCGATCGACTCTCGAAGACGTGTTCGTCGATCTGATCAAACTTCATCCGGAATCGGTGGAGCAACCGCGATGAACCCGGCCATGAAGACGAGCATTGCGAGGCGGTGAGCAACCCATGAAAGTCCTGGCAGCCAACATCGAAGACGTCATGCGCGAGGCCGCGGCCCGCTGGACGCTGATCGCGTACTTCCTTCTCTCCACGATCTTCATCATCATCTTTGCCTTCGCCGTGAACCTCGACATCGTGCAGGGAACGCTCTCCGGGGCCAAGCTCTTCGGCAAGCAAGTGGAGATGCACGGCAGCTCGATCAGCATCGAGCAACTCGTCCTGGGGTTCGAGTCCGGTTTTTCCGGCTTCCTCTATTTCCTCTGCACGTTCCTGGCGATCTTCGCCACCGCGCACCTCGTGCCGCGCATGCAGGAGAAGGGGACGATCGACCTCTATCTGTCGCGTCCCGTCGGCCGCGTCAAGCTGCTGCTGTCGCGGTACGTCGCCGGACTGATTCTGGCCGGCTCGAACATCCTCTATCTGATCGGCTCGATGTGGCTGATCGTCATCTGGAAGACGCACGTCGTCCACCCGCGGTTCCTCATGGCGGGCGTGATCATCTTCTTCATGGTGGCAACGCTGCTGGCTTTCGCGTTCCTGGTCGGCGTCGTCACCTCTTCGACGGCCGTGTCGATCATGACCAGCTACGGCCTGTTCTTCTTCGGCCTGATGCTGGCGGGGCACAATCGTTTCGCAGCGGTCGTGTCGCGCGAATGGGAGGCCGGCCTGATCCAGACGCTGTACTGGGTCATCCCGAAGAGCGCCGAGCTTTTCGGCGCGGTCGTCTCCTTCGTCTCCGACAAGATGCTGCCGAGCGAACTCGCCTCCTCGCTCACTCCCCCACCCTTTCTGAGCACGGCGGCCTTCGCCATCGGCTGCCTGGCCCTCGCTTCCTGGCTGTTCCAACGAAAGGAGTTCTGACCCATGAAGAACCGTGCCCTGGTTGCACTCGCACTTGCTTTCGCACTCGCTCCCGCCGCATTCGCGAAGAACGGGGCGATGTCGCTGATTCCGAACGATGCCGTCACGGTCGGCGTGGTGCATCTCGCCGACATGCGATCGAGCCCGCTCTCCTCGATGCTCTTCCGGCACACCGACAGCGTCACGACGAACGGAGACGCCGCGCGCTTTCTGGACGATGCCGGGCTGCAGCCGGCGAAGGACGTCGACCTCGTCGTCGTGGCCACCTCGCCGCAGACGAACCTCGGCACCGACGCGAATGTTCTGATCGCGGCCGAGGGTCGCTTCAACGTCGACCGCCTGACGAGCGCTCTCGTCTCGCGCGGCGCGACGAAGAAGAACGGTTACTTCGTCCTTCCCGATTCGAAGAACGCGGAACACCGGCAGGGAGTCGTCGCCTTTCCCGATTCTCATCTGGTCCTGATCGGATCCGAAGAGTCCGTCGCTGCCGCGCTCACCAATTACGCCGGCGGGGGAACTACGTTCCTCACGGCCAGCGGGCTGGGACGCGAGGTGGCCCGCATCGACCCGAAGGCCACCGCCTGGGCGATCATCGACGTGGCGCGCGCTTCGCGCCTCGCCAATGCGCCGCACGCCCCTTCGCATGACTCGGGCGCCGCACTCGGCAACGCGCTCAAGAGCATGTCGACGATCGCGCTCTGGGCCACCGACACCGGCGACTCGCTCGAGCTCAACGGCCTGGGTGTGGGCCACGATCCCGAGACGCTGCAGCTCGTCGAGGACACCGTCCGCGGCGCGCTCGCGGCCATGCGCCTCGCCGTCCAGGACAAGTCGCCCGATCTGGTCAACGTCCTGCGGAAGTTCGAAGTGAGGCACTCGACCGACACCGTCTCGATCAGCGGCACGATTCCGGCCGACACGCTGAAGACGCTCATGGCCCAGAAGCATCAGGCGCACGCCGCGCACGTGGACGGGATGAAGTAGCCGATCGCTCTCTCGCTTGCCCCCCACCGTCATCAACGAGCGGCGGAACCGCGGTCTCCGTCCCGAGCGGCGAACCGCGGTCTTCGTCACTCTGAGCCGGCGCAACCGCGTGGGCGGTGGAGGGGCGGGAGCGGTGGAGCGCGGCGAAGAGTCTTTACCGGGACGATCAGCAGGTTTGAGACTCTTCGCCGCGCTTCGCCGCTTCCACCCGCCCAACCTCCCCGCGGCTCCGCCGGCTCAGAGTGACGGGGGCGCGCGCCTACACGAACCTTCGCAGGTTCTCGCGCCACCACTGCCAGTCGTGCCCGAATACGCCCGGCCAGATCTCCAGGTGGTTGCCGATTCCCTTCGACCACAGCATCGCCGAGAAATCGCGGTTCTGCTGGACGAGCGTGTCGAACTCACCCGTAGCGATGATCCACTCGATGTGCGACAGCCTGGCCACCCATTCGCCGCTCATGTTCGGCACATACGCGGTCGGGCAGTTGAAGTAGCAGTTGTCGTCCCAGTAGCCGTCGATGAACCGGTGGATGTCGTAGATCCCGGAGAAGCAGACCGTGCGGCTGACCACGTCGGGGTGCTTGCCGGCGAAGTTCGCCGCGTGATAGGCGCCGAAGCTCGCGCCGTACACCACCAGATCGCCGCGTTCGGCCCGATTGAAGACGTACGGCACCATCTCGTTGCGGAGATACGCGTCGTACTGAACGTGTCGCGCAGCCCTGACGGCCGGCGCCATGGCGTGGTTGTACCAGCTCTCTTCGTTCACGCTGTCGACGAGCACGAGCTGAATCTGTCCGTGATCGACCTTGTCGGCCAGCGAGCCTGTCAGCCCGAAGTTCTCGTTCTCGTAAAAACGGCCGGCGGAGGTCGGGAAGAGCATCACCGGGCGGCCGAACTGGCCGAACCAGAGGAACTCCATCTCACGGCCGAGGGAAGGACTCCACCACTTGCCGTACTCGCGATACATGGCTCGATGCGGAAATGCTAGCACCGGGACTGGATCGCAGATGGCAGATCGCAGGTAAACGCCTGCGGAGCTCGACTCCGGCTATCTGCGATTTGCCGTCTGGGACCGCTGCGATGAAGACCCGGAAGGCCATCGAGTCGTCGCCAGCACGATCCGATTGATGCGTACAGCGGCTACGAGGAACCCAGCAGTCGTTCGTACTCTCGGTGCGAACCGATCCATCCCCAAAGAATCCCACCATCGACCTCTTTCCCGAGGGCACGAAAGGTGCGGCCCACACGGACAGACCAATATCCGCTGGTTTTCTTGAGTCGAAGTGAGGGATGGCGCGGGGTGCTCTTCAGAAGTTCGAAATTCGCGCGAGCGACCTTCTGAATCTCGGGCGGCAGGTCGTCGAAGAGAGCCCAGAAATCGGGACTCGTGAAGTGTTTCAAAGCTTGCGGCTCTTCCCGTTCTCGTGATCGGCTACGGAGCGATCGAACAGCCGATCCAGCTTTCCTGACGCGGCATCATGTTCGATTTGCCGGTCCCAGACTTCCTCGTCTCGTTCGAGAAGCCAATCGCGGAGCTGCGCAAATTCCGCAGCAGAAAGTTTCTTGACCTCTTCGAGAAGTGCCTCAACCTTCGTCATCTCAAACCTCGAAACGTGCCATTTGGAGGAGGTATTGCCCGAGCCCTACTTCTCCAGCTTCGGCGGCTGCGTGGCCATGAACTCGCGCAGATCCGCGCGTGCGTCCTCGGCCAGGCCGGTGAGGTTCGCCCGCGAATAGCAGTCCACGCGGGGGCGCAGGACGTTCTCGCGCCAGGGCGGCCACGGCTCGAGATCACCGAGCGCGCGCAGCATCGCCGGCCCGCACGGACGCAGGGCCTCGGCCACGAAGACCCGGTAGTACTTTCGCGCATCCTCCCACTGACCCGCCGCGAACGGCTTATCGAGCGCTGCGAACATCTCTGCGGCCATGGCCGGGCTGCGCCGCGCCAGCGCGGTGGCGACATCGAAGTTCCGTCCCATCAGGTCCGCGGTCGGCCAGGGATCTGTCCTGTAGGCGACGTAGGAGTTGTAGATGTGCGCGGCGGCCTCGTCGTACTTCCCCTCGCGCATGCGAAGGCGGCCGAGAATGGCTTCCGATTCCGCGAGGTGGGCGCGGCGCAACTGCATGGCCATCGGCACCGCCACTTCGCGGCCGGCATCGGCGTTCACTTCGGCGAGCTCGACGAGCTCCTGGCTGTTGATCGGCGCGAAGTGCGTGGAGTCCCAGATGGCGCGAGCGGCGTTGAGGTCGCGATTGCCGTAGGCCCGGGCGAACTGATGATGAACCGCGTACAGCGGGAGATTGACCGGCGGGGGCGTCTTCACCGCCGGATCCGAGGCGCGATGCAGGAGCACGAGGCCCCAGTTGATGACGCCGCGAATGTGCTCCGGCACGAACTCGTGACGCTTCTGGGCGAGAGCGATCAGACGGTCGGTATCGAAGCCCGCTGTCTCGCTTCCCAGGCCACGCGCGAATCCGAATTCGATCGGCGTCCGATCGTCAGTGTTGATCTCGGTGGTCGTCGCGGCGATCGCCTTCGCCGTCGTGTCGCGGCAGACGTAATGGGAGAAGAAGCCCTCCAGCCCTTCGGTGCGCCACGCGTACGAAAGAGCGGCGCCGAGCGGAACGTGCAGGACGCGATTCCTGATCAGGTCCGCGTCGTAGACGATGGGCTCACGCGCCGCCACGAGAAGAAGGTCGCCCCACTCCCCGCGCCAGGTCTCCACGTGCGGGAAGACGGAAGTCATCGTCCGGTAGATCGTGGCAATCGTGCGGCTGTCGACGTCGTACGCCTGCACCCACTGCACGAACATGCCGCCGGGCGCGAGCCGCTGTGAGACGCCCTGGTAGAACTCCTGCGTGTAGAGGCTGGCGATTCCGGCGCGGAACGGGTTCGACGGCTCGGAGAAGATGATGTCGTAGTGCTTGCGCGACGTGAGCAGCACTTCGCGCGCGTCGGCGATCTGGATGTGCACCTTGGGGTTCTTCAGGACGTCGTGGTTGACGGCCGCGAAGTCGTGCGCCACGCGCAGGACGACGGGCTCGAGCTCGACCACGTCGACGCGCTCCATGTTCGGCACGGCCCCGAGCCAGCCGGCGGTGCTGCCCGTCCCGAGGCCGATCACGAGCGCACTGCGCGGATTCGGGTGAATCGTCGACGCCAGGATGCCGCTCATGACCTGAGTCCCGGCATCGCCGCGCGCGCTTCCGTCGGCCTTGCCGTTGACGATGAAGCCGTAGTCGTCGCCAGCGGTCACGGCGATGCTGCTCTCCCGCCCGTCCTCGCCCCAGACCAGGGTCCGGCGTGCAGAGTTTTCCCATTCGCGGATCTCTGCCTTCGAATCCGGCAGCGGCGAACGGCCAGCGCCGATTCCCGATTGCCGCCACACCGCGGTGGGGCCGAGGGCGAGTGTGCCGGCGATCGCAAAGACGGCGGCGGCGATCGCCAGCGCCGAGAAGGCGTATTGCCGCGACCGCGCGCCGAGGATGATCGCCGCAGCTCCGATCGCGATCAGGAGCATCGAGGCCAGCACCCAGCATCCCGGTGCCGACAGCAGCGGGATCAGCCCGAATCCGCCGGCCAGCGATCCGACGATCGCGCCGCCCGTGTTGAAAGCGTAGGCCAGGCCGACGTGCCGGCCGACTTTCTCGCGTCCGCGTCCGAGCAGCCCGATCAGCAGCGGAAACTGGATGCCGGCGATGAACGCCGCCGGGAACACGGTGACCAGAGTGATGGCGGTCCAGCCGAGGATGTACCCGTCAAAGCCGATCCGTCCGACGGGCCGCAGCAGATTCGTGACCACCGCGATGCGGTCGCCGAGCGCGTACGGCAGGATTATGGCCGCCGCCTCGAGCGTGCAGGTCAGCGCGAATCCGCCGGCGGTCGCGCCCGCCGCCGCCCCCCGCAATGAGTAGGCGGCGCCGCCGAGCCCGATGCCGAGCAACGCAATCGCCAGGATCAGGCCGAACATGAACGTCGTCCCGCCCAGCAGTGGCGAAAGCATTCGATACCAGACCAGCTCCATCAGCAGGAACGCGAAGCCGACGACCGCTGCGGCCGTCAGCACGAACGCCGGAGGAGCAACGCTTTCGCGTTCCTCGGTCGCGGGCGCCTCGACCGTCACGTCCGTGGCGATCGCCCGCGCCGTCAGGCCGACGATCACGTTGACGGCCATCGCGGCGAAGAGCGTGTTTCGGTTGCCGAAGTGCTCGAGCATCCAGAAGGTCGCCACGAGCGTCCCGGCGACTGCCCCGAGCGTGTTCACGGCGTAAAGCGCGGCCAGATTGCGGCGGCCTGCGTCGTCGGCCGTCTCCACGGCCCTCGCCGCCGCCGGCAGCGTGCCGCCCATGAGGAATGTCGGAATGGCGAGGACGATCGCCGCCAGGATCAGCCGGACGATCGTGGCCCCGCCGGTGCCGAGCGTCGTCGAGCCGCCGAGGACGATGTAGATCTTCGCTACCAGCCACAGCAGCGGCTGTGAAAGCGCCGCCGCAGCGGCGATCATCAGCTCGAGACCGCCATAGAAAGCCAGCGGACGAGGATGGGCATCGGCGCGCTTACCGAGGACGATGCTGCCGATGCCGAGCCCGCCCATGAAGATCGCCAGGACGGCGGCGGTGGCGAAGGTGGAGGCGCCGAAGATCAGGCGGAACTGGCGAAACCAGGTTGTCTGATAGGCGAGGGCGCAGGCGCCGGAGAAGAACAGGAGCGTCGCGGCAGACTGCGTTCGGCGCATGGGTCGCGCGAATTGTAGGGCATGCGGCTCGCCGAACCGCCACTGATCGACGTCTTCACTCTGAGCCGGCGCAGCCTCACGCCCCCCGTCACTCTGAGCCGGCGCAGCCGCGGGGAGGGTGGTCGGGTGGAAGCGGCGGAGCGCGGCGAAGAGTCTCAAACCTGCGGATCGTCCCGGTAAGAGACTCTTCGCCGCGCTCCGCCGCCGGAGGCGGCTCCGCCGGCTCAGAGTGACGGGAGTGCGGTTACGCCGGCTCAGAATGATGAACAGCCGCACGCTACAACTGGTGGAGTTTTCGCCCTTCCCGCCCGAATTTCTCCCTCGTTGCGCGCGTTCCTTGACCGCGGAAAACACGGGCCCTACACTCGACCCACCACACGAATGTCCGATCGAAACGTCCTTCCCACGCGCCGCTCCTCAAGGCGTCGAGCTTCCTGGACGGATCCACTGAATCACAACTGATAAAGGAGCAGGCAGAATGGCCACCATGACCATCCCCACGGACAAACTCAAAGCGGCGGAAACGGCGCTGACGCAGATCGAGCGGCAGTTCGGCAAGGGCTCGATCATGCGCCTCGGCGCGAAGGAGTTCGCCGCCGTCAGCGCCATCTCCACCGGTTCGATCGGCGTCGACGCAGCCCTCGGAGTGGGCGGCGTTCCCCGCGGCCGCGTCATCGAGATCTTCGGCCCGGAATCGTCGGGCAAGACCACCCTTTCGCTGCACATCATCGCCGAGGCCCAGAAGACCGGCGGGCTGGCGGCGTTCATCGACGCCGAGCACGCTCTCGACGCGGAATACGCCAAGAAGCTCGGCGTGGACATCGACAACCTGCTGGTGTCGCAGCCCGACAACGGCGAGCAGGCGCTGGAGATCGCGGAAGTGCTGGTGCGCTCCGGAGCGATCGACATCATCGTCATCGACTCGGTGGCGGCGCTGGTCCCACGCGCCGAGCTGGACGGCGAGATGGGCGACGCGCAGATGGGGCTGCAGGCCCGGCTGATGTCTCAGGCCCTGCGGAAATTGACAGCCGTTATATCGAAGTCAAAAACATGCATGGTTTTCATTAACCAGATTCGCGAGAAAATTGGTGTCATGTTCGGGAATCCAGAAACGACCACCGGCGGACGCGCGCTGAAGTTCTACTCGTCGGTGCGCCTCGACATCCGCCGCACCAACCAGATCAAGGAAGGCGAAGAAGTCGTCGGCTCGCGCGTCAAGGTCAAGGTCGTGAAGAACAAGGTGGCGGCGCCCTTCCGCCAGGCCGAGTTCGATGTCGGCTACGGCGAGGGCATCTCCAAGACCGGCGAGCTCATCGACTACGGCATCGAGCACAAGATCATCGAGAAGTCGGGATCGTGGTTCTCCTACGGCGACATGCGCCTCGGCCAGGGACGTGAGAACGCCAAGCAGTTCATCCGGGAGAATCCCGAGCTCTTCGCCGAGCTCGAGGGAAAAGTGCGCAAGGCTCTCGGCATCGGCGGTCCCGAGCTGACCGTGATCGAAGGCGGCGATGCCGCGGCTGGCAAGCCGGAGCGGGTCGCCCGGAAATAGGAACCGGTAGGGACGCGCTGCTGCGCGTCCCTACACAGCGCACGGAGCGAAGAGGGACGGGCAGAAATGTCCGTCCTTCGCTATTTTGTGCGGCAGCATGCGACTCGACCTGGCCATTGCCGCCCGTTTTCCCGACATCTCGCGCCGGAAGGCGCGGGAGCTGATCGCGCAGAAACGCGTGCTGGTCAATGAACGCCGGGTGGCGGTGGCCTCACGCGAAGTCGCCGACGCCGACCGCATCGCCATCGTCGACGAGGGAGCGGCCATTCCGATCCTTGCCTCGTCTGACGATTGGATCGCGATCAACAAGCCCGCCGGCATACCGACGCAGCCTCCGCGCGACCGGAAGGTGCGCTCCGCCGAGGAGCTGCTGCGCGTCGAGCACGGCGAGATCTACCTCGTGCACCGCCTCGATACGCCCACCAGCGGCGTGGTGCTGTTCGCGCGAACGCGCGCCGCGGCGGCTCGTTTTTCCGAGCTGTTCGCCAGCGGCGCAATGCGCAAGGTCTACCTCGCCGTCGCGGACGGCGTGATCGACGAGCAACAGCGGATCGAGTCGCCGATCGAAGGACGTGAAGCGGCGACGATCATCCGCCCACTGCGGCGAGCCGGCGATCGGACGGTCGTCGAGGCCGAGATCCTCACCGGCCGTACCCACCAGATCCGCATTCACCTCGCCTCGATCGGCCACCCGGTGGCCGGCGACCGCCGCTACGGCGGCTCGCGAGCTTCCCGCCTCATGCTTCACGCCTGGAAGCTCGAACACCCGAGCATCGGTACGCTCGAAGCGCCGCCGCCATTCGTTTAGGAGAGCCGGCATCCTGCCGGCCGGTCGACGGGCTTCCAGCCCGGCGACAATCGCCCGAGCGCCGGCGGGCAGGAAGCCCGCACTCCCTGCGTGCGCGATACACTTCGCCTCCCATGGATCAGACGATTCACGCCACTACCGTGGTCTGCGTCCGGCGCGACGGGAAGGTTGCCATGGCGGGCGACGGACAGGTCACCGTCGGCAACACCGTCATGAAGCACGGCGCGGCCAAGGTTCGCCGCCTCTATCACGACAAGATCATCGCCGGCTTCGCCGGGTCGGCCGCGGACGCCTTCGCGCTCTTCTCGCGATTCGAAGCGAAGCTCGAGGAGTACCGCGGCAATCTCGACCGCTCCGTCGTCGAGCTGGCCAAGGACTGGAGGTTGGACAAGTACCTGCGCCAGCTTCAGGCCATGCTCATTGTGGCCAACGAAGAGAAGTCGTTCCTCGTTTCGGGCACCGGAGACCTGATTCAGCCGGATGAGGACGGCATTCTGGCAATCGGCTCCGGCGGCCCCTTCGCTCTCGCTGCCGCGCGGGCGCTGATGAAGCACACATCGCTCACGGCCGAGCAGATCGCCAGAGAGGCCATGCTGGTTGCGGCCGGAATTTGCATCTACACGAACGAGAACATCACGGTCGAGAGCCTCTGATCATGGTCATTCAGCTGAGCGGGCAGGTGGACGAGCAGGCCAGCGAGCGGCTTACGCCGAAGGAAATCGTGCGCGAGCTCGACAAGTACATCGTCGGGCAGCATGCCGCCAAGCGTGCCGTGGCCATCGCCCTGCGCAATCGCTGGCGCCGTCAGCAACTGCCGCCCGACCTCCGCGAAGAGATCGCGCCGAAGAACATCATCATGATCGGCCCCACCGGCGTCGGCAAAACCGAGATCGCCCGCCGCCTGGCGCGCCTGACGCGATCGCCGTTTCTGAAGATCGAGGCCTCGAAGTTCACGGAAGTCGGCTACGTCGGCCGGGACGTCGAGTCGATCGTCCGCGACCTCACCGAGCTCGGGGTCAAGCTCGTCAAGGAGGAGAAGCAGCGCAGCGTCCGCGGCATGGCCGAGCGCAACGCCCGCGAGCGCATCCTCGACATCCTCCTCCCCGACTCCCGCCGCCAGCCCGCCCGGCCGGCGTTCGTCGCTCCTGCGGCACCGGAGCAGGAATCGAATTTCGAGACGCGCGAGAAGCTCGGCCGCTGGCTGGACGAGGGAAAGCTCGACGAGCGCGAGATCGAGATCGACGTGAAGGACCAGAGCTTCCCGTCCTTCGAGATCTTCACCGCGCAGGGCGTGGAGGAGATGGGCGTCAACATCAAGGACATGATGCCCGGCCTGTTCGGCGGCAAGTCGAAACGGAAGAAGGTGCGTCTGGGCGACGCCCGCGAGCTGATCATCGCCGAGGAGGCGGAGAAGCTGGTCGACCAGCAGAACGTGGCTCGTGAAGCGATCGAGCGCGTCGAGCAGAGCGGGATCGTCTTCCTCGACGAGCTCGACAAGATTGCCGGACGCCAGCAGTCTTCGGGCGGCCCCGACGTCTCCCGCGAAGGCGTGCAGCGCGATCTCCTGCCGATCGTCGAGGGCACGACCGTGAACACGAAATACGGCATGGTGAAGACGGATCACATCCTCTTCATCGCCGCCGGTGCGTTCCACGTTTCCAAGCCTTCGGACCTGATCCCGGAGCTGCAGGGCCGTTTCCCGATCCGCGTCGAGCTGGAATCGCTCACCGAAGAGGACTTCGTGCGCATCCTCCGCGAGCCGCAGAACGCGCTGACGATGCAGTACACGGAGCTGCTCGGCACCGAGGGACTGACCCTGAGGTTTTCGGACGACGCCACGCGCGAGGTGGCGCACTTCGCCGCGCTGGTCAACGAGAAGACGGAAAACATCGGCGCCCGGCGGCTGCACACGATCCTGGAGCGGGTCCTCGACGAGCTTTCCTTCGAGGCCAGCGACATGCACGGCCAGGAAGTCACGATCGACGCAGCCTACGTCCAGCGCGTATTGACCGACGTGGTCAAGGACGAAGACCTGTCGCGGTACGTTCTGTGATCCGGCACTCCTTCACAATTCCTTGGTGAACGGTGGGACGCCGGATGCGAGAAGAGAGCACGGAGGTTTTTCGATGAGCATCGCCACAGTGAACCCGTCCACCGGGGAGACGCTCCGTGTTTTCGACCCGCTCACAGCCGTGGAGATCGAGCAGCGCCTGGCTCGGGCGGGGGAAGCCTTTCACGTCAACCGCGGCCGCTCGTTTGCCGATCGCGGACAGCGGATGAAGCGCACCGCAGAGCTCCTCGAGGAACGGAAGAACGACTACGGCCGGCTCATGACGGTGGAAATGGGAAAGCCGATCAAGGCCTCCATCGCCGAAGTCGAAAAGTGCGCGAAGGTCTGCCGCTACTACTCGGAAAACGCCGAGGGCTTTCTCGCGGACGAGCACGTCAGGACGGAGGCAGCCGACTCGTTCATCCGCTATCAGCCGCTCGGGCCCGTGCTGGCCGTGATGCCGTGGAACTTCCCCTTCTGGCAGGTCTTCCGTTTCGCTGCGCCGTCTTTGATGGCCGGCAACGTCGGCCTGCTCAAGCACGCCTCGAACGTGCCGCAGTCGGCGCTGGCGATCGAGGAAGTCCTCCGCGATGCCGGCTTCGATCACGGCGAGTTCCAGACCCTGCTGATCGGCGCCGGGCAGGTGCCCGCGATCCTCGAGGACGAGCGCGTCCGAGCCGCGACGCTCACCGGAAGCGAGCCCGCCGGCGCGAGCGTCGCCAGCACGGCGGCCAGACGGATCAAGAAGTCGGTCCTCGAGCTCGGCGGCAGCGATCCATTCGTGGTCATGCCTTCGGCCGACCTCGAAGAGGCCGTGAAGATCGCGGTGAAGGCGCGCATCGTCAACAACGGCCAGTCCTGCATCGCGGCGAAGCGCTTCATCGTCCACGAGGCGATCTTCGACGAGTTCGAATCGCGCTTCGTGGACGCCATGAAGAAGCTCAAGGTCGGCGACCCGCTCGACGAGTCGGTCGACGTCGGCCCGTTGGCGATGCCGCAGATCGTGAACGACCTCGAGAAGCAGGTGAAGGCGTCCGTCGAAGCCGGCGCAAAGCTGCTGACCGGCGGCAACCGCCGCAGCGGCCGCGGCAACTTCTACGAGCCCACCGTGCTCTCGAGCATTCCGCCGTCGGCACCGGCCTTCGCAGAGGAGACGTTCGGACCGGTGGCATCACTGTTCCGCGCAAAGGACACCGCCGACGCGATCCGCATCGCCAACGCCACACCCTTCGGCCTCGGCGCCAGCATCTGGACGAGCGATCGCGACGAGGCCGAGCGCTTCATCGACGGAATCGAGAGCGGGCAGGTCTTCGTCAACGCCATGGTCGCCTCGGATCCCCGCGTTCCTTTCGGCGGCGTCAAACATTCCGGATTCGGCCGTGAGTTAGGCGTACACGGCATCCGCGAGTTCGTGAACATCAAGACGGTCTGGATCGCCCTCGTGTAGGACAGGCTTTCCAGCCTGTCCTGCGCGGACCGCTCTTCGTAGGGACGCGCAGCAGCGCGTCCGCAGCCTTCGTGGGCGGGCGAATACCCGAACGGGGCGAACGGGAGTTGCGGACGCGCAGGTGCTCGTCCCAACAGGACAGAACCCCGCCACACCTCCCGCTCAGGCCTTCGTCCGCGGCTCCAGCACAAACGGCAGAGGATCGCCGTCAACCGGCCGGTTCGCGTGCACGTGGAACGAGCAGCGGCCGTCGCCTTTCTGGAAGGACTCTTCGCGCTCGACGCGCGCCCCGGCCAGCCGCGTGAGCGCGTGGACCGTGACGCTGCAGATCGCCGGACGGCTCATGGCCGCGTTGTAGAACGGGCAGTTCCGTTCCACCAGCGAGAAACCGTCCGATCGCGGCTCGATCGACATGTAAGCGTCGCCGTCGCTGTAGAAGCTCTTCAGCGCCTCGACTCGCTGCTCGATCGGCAGATTGCGAGTCGACGGCTCGAGCCTGGCGACCATCTGGTCGGAGATCCTCGAGAACATCCGCAGGGTGGCCTCAGGACCGAGCTCGGCGACGGCTGCGTCGAGAAACGAAACAAGCAGATTGTCGTAGCGCTTGGGAAAGAGGTGGTCGCCTTCGACGGTGAGGCGGTAGGTGGCCGCAGGTCTGCCAATGTGCGATTTTTCGGCCTGGCTCGTCTCGACCCAGCCATCCCGGCGCAGCTGCAGGAGTTGCTGGCGGACGGCTTCGCCGGTCAATTCGAGCTCGGCAGCGAGGCGGGAGATCGTCGCCGCACCGCGTTGTTTCAGCGTCTCGAGAATGGCACGACGGCTGTCGGGGATTTGATCGATTCGCAAAATCGCCACCCCTGTTTTTGCGGAAATAGCAAAATACAAGGATTTGCCTCGCTTGGCGAGCGAGTCGGGAAAAACCGATTGTCGCGTCGGATTCCGGCAGGGACGAAAAAAGCCGCCTCGCGGCGGCCGTGTCGGGTCTCGAAATGGCTCCGGCAGTAGGACTCGAACCTACGACCCACGGATTAACAGTCCGTTGCTCTACCAACTGAGCTATGCCGGAGTACTCCGCAAAAAGGCGCCGCAAAATACCAACTGGGCCCCCTCGCGTCAACAGCACCGGCCCTTAACCCGGCCCGGAGCATGTTTATTCGCGGAAGGATGGGCTACGCGTGGGTCGCGGCGAGGCGGGATTCTTCGATGGCTCGGACCGCGTGGACGAGGCGGTTCAGCATCCAGTCGAGCGTCTCATCGGTGTACTCGATCATGTCGATCCCCTGATCGCCCGCGACCATGGCCGTGCAGCGCTTCGTGTATTTCGGCCGATAGAGGCAGACCACGGGGATGTCGTGCTGATACCGCGCTGTGGCGATCTCGTATCCGACGCCTGTGGACGGCTGTGAGACCTCCGCCACGACCAGACCGCCAGCAGCCGCGACCTCGGCGATCCAGGCCATGTCGCGCTCGAAGATCGAGGTCGAGTCGCGCGGCTCGCCGGCGTCGCCGACGTCGGTCGCCGCAACGACACCGGCAAACATGCGATGGCCTTCCGATTCGAGCGTCTCGACGATCCGCCGATAGAGCGGCACGTCACCTCGCCCACCCGTGATGGCTCCCGAAAAATAGATCGCGGCCATGGGTGCAGTGTATAGCGACTCTGCAAACGCCACGTGAGGCAGCTGAGAATTCGGCGCAAATCGCCACAAGGCTGCGACGTTCGAGGTCACGAGGTCCCACCCGGGACACCTCGCGACCTCGAAACCTCGTGACCTCGCGACCGTGCGGCCCCCTGAGTCATATACCCGCCGGCCGCGAGCCCTCAGCCATTACAATCCCCGCCACATGTCGAGGGAAATCGTCATCAATGCGACGAAGCACGAGTCGCGCATCGCCGTACTGGACGAGGGGCAGGTCGTCGAGCTATGGGTCGAGCGCACTCGCCATCGCACCATCGTCGGCAACATCTACAAAGGGCGGGTGACCAAGGTCCTTCCCGGGATGCAGTCGGCCTTCGTCGAGCTCGGGCTGGAGCGCGATGCCTTTCTCTACGTCTCCGACGTCATCGAGGATCTCGAAGAGTACGAGAGCGAGACACCCGACGAGCTGCACCTCGAGGACGTGCCTCAACGGATCGAGGCCTCCATCTCCGACCTGCTGCGCGAGGGGCAGGAGATCGTCATCCAGGTGTCGAAGGACACCATCGCCGGCAAGGGTGCGCGCATCACCAGCCACATCACGCTTCCGGGGCGCTTTCTCGTCTACATGCCCACCGTCTCGCACATCGGCGTCTCGCGGCGCATCGAGGATGAAGCGGAGCGCACGAGGCTGAAGGAGATCCTCGAGCACATCCGGCCACCGGGTCAGGGCGGCTTCATCGTCCGCACCGCCGGCGAGGGGCACAACGAAGACGACTTCGTCTCCGACCTGAAGTACCTCACCGAGTTGTGGGAACAGATCAGGCGCCGCGCCGAGAAGGTCTCCGCCCCGTCGGTGGTCCATCACGATCTCGACCTGGTGCTGCGGACGATCCGCGACGTGCTCTCGCCCGAGTTCAAGAGCGTGTGGGTCGATTCCGTCGAGCAGTACCAGCGCATCGTCGAGTTCCTCGATCACATCCAGCCGGCGCTCGTCTCTCGAGTGCGCCTCTTCCGCCGCGACGAGCCGATCTTCGACGAGTTCGGCATCGAGCCGGAGATCGGCAAGGCGCTGAAGTCGAAGGTGTGGCTCAAGTCCGGCGGCTACATCGTCATCAACCAGACCGAGGCGCTGGTGGCCATCGACGTCAACACCGGGAAATACGTCGGAAAGAAGAACCTCGAAGAGACCGTGTTCCGGACCAATCTCGAAGCGGCGAAGGAGATCGTCCGGCAGATCCGCCTGCGCGATCTCGGCGGGATCATCGTGCTCGACTTCATCGACATGGAGGACCTGGCCAACCGCGCCAGGCTCTTCGAGACGCTCGAGAACGAGATCAAGAAGGATCGCTCGAAGACGAAGATCCTGCAGATCTCCGAGTTCGGACTCATCGAGATGACCCGCAAGCGAGTGCGCCAGAGCCTGGAGCGCTCGCTCACGCAGGCCTGCCCCTATTGCGGCGGAAGCGGTCGCATCAAGTCGAACACCACGATCGCGCTCGAGATCTGGCGCGAGCTGATGAAGGTCCGCGACTTCCACGAGGGGCAGGACGTCATCGTGCGCGTCAACCCCATCGTCTACGGCACTCTCCACACAGGCGACCCCATCTTCGAGGAGCTCGAGCAGAACCTCGGCATCCACCTGGTCTTCAAGCCCGATGACTCGCTGCATCACGAGCAGTTCGACGTCATGACCATTTGAGCGGGGTGCCGGCATCCTGCCGGCCTGTCGGCGGGCTTCCAGCCCGACGACTTTCCTCTACGGCAACGAAGCGAACGGGCAAGATGCCCGTTCGCCAGCGGGCAGGATGCCCGCACTCCTGGTCGGCACGTCCTGTGCAGTTTTGAGGGTCCGAGCAGCAGCAATGCCCCTGGAAGACACATTTCAGAATCTTGCGTCGTTTCTCAACAGTCTCGACGCCGAGGCGGAGCAGAAGTTCGAGCTCTCGCACTCGCTGGTCATCATCTGCCCCGACTGCGGAAAGAACATCGCCTTCCGCGGCCGCTGCCCGAAATGCGGTGGCAACAGCTGGATTCCTGCCGGTCACGCCGGCGGCATTTTTGAGCGGATGAAGGCGCAGCAGCGGCGCGAGATGATCAGCGTCGAGGACGACACGGGATCGTTCCTCCGGCGGGAAGCGACGGCCGGGAGCGGTGAGCGCGTCGAGCAGCGTTAGGTGTCGAGGCCCTCGCGAACGTACTCCTGCTCCATCATCTGGCGGAACAGTTGCTCCCATTCGCGGGATCCGGCGGGCGGTCCTTTTTTCATCGCCGCGAGGCGCTGCCGCACCGTCTCCTCGCGCTCTTCCTCGCGTTTGAGCTCGTCGCCGAGCGCGTGCGCGATGGCCTGCAGGACCACGTCACGATCCTTCAGCAGAGTGATCGTCCGGCCACGCAGCATCGACTCGAGCAGGTCGTGCGCGAGGCGGTTCACCCGTTCGCGCGAGACGGAGCGCATGACCCGATTGTAGAGCGGGGTCATCGCGCGCCAACGTGAGCGGTCGCGCAACTCAGTGAACGGTGTCGTCGGTCACATCCGGCGTGGAATCGCCCGGCTCGCCTGTCGATTCGTCCGGCCCGCCCTCAGTCGGCGTGCCGTCTTCGTCCTGCTCCCGCTCGACGAGCTTGATCGCGGCAACGACGCGATCGTTCTCTTCGACATTGATGATCCGAACGCCCTGCGTGCTCCGGCCGATGACGCGGATGCCCGCACACTCGACGCGGATGATCATCCCCTGCTCGGTAATGAGCAGAACCTGATCCTCGCCGGTGACGTGCGCGATGCCGGCCACTTTGCCGTTCTTCTCCGTGGCCTTGATGTTGGTCACGCCCATACCTCCGCGCGACTGCAGCCGGTAGGCGGTGACCGGCGTGCGCTTTCCGAATCCGCGCTCCGTCACGGTGAACACCTGACCGGCATCGTCGGTGGTGAGGATCTCTTCGGATTCGTCGTCGACGACCGCTTCGGTCTCGACGATCTCCGGCTCCTCGTCCCCGTCGGTCGCCCTGGCCAGGGCCCGGGCGCGTCCTTCCGCGGTCTCGGGAAGAACGTCCATTTCCACGACGTGGTCGCCGTCGCGCAGAGTGATGGCCTTCACGCCGGCGGCGCCGCGGCCCATCGGACGGACGTCCGATTCGTGGAAGCGGATGGCCATGCCGTTGTGCGTGCCGATGAAGATCTCGCTGTTTCCGTCGGAGAGCTGCACGCTGTGCAGGTCGTCGCCCTCGTTGATGTCGATGGCGATGATGCCGCTGGTGCGGACGTTCGAGAACGCCGTCAGCTCGGTCTTCTTGATCTTGCCGGCGCGGGTGGCCATCACCACGTACTTCGCTTCCGTGAAATCGCGAACGGTCAGAAGGGCGCGGACGTTCTCGCCCGGCTCGACCGACAGCAGGTTCACGATGGCCTTGCCGCGCGCGTTGGAGGCCACCTCCGGGATCGTGTGCACCTTCAGCCAGTACATGCGGCCGCGGTCGGTGAACACGAGCACGTAGGCGTGCGTCGAGGCCACGAAGAGGTGCTCGACGATGTCCTCTTCCTTCGTCTGCATGCCGATGCGGCCCTTGCCGCCGCGGCGCTGCGCGCGATAGAGCGACAGCGGCGAGCGCTTGATGTATCCGCCGCGGGACACGGTGATGACCATGTCCTCGTCCGCGATCATGTCCTCGATCGAGATCTCGTGCGCCTCGGGAATGATCTCCGTCCGGCGCTCGTCGCCGTAGCTCTCTTTGATCTCGCGCAGCTCGTTGGAAATGATGTCCAGCACGAGCCGCTCCGAGCCGAGGATTTCCTTCAGCCTGGCGATCAGCTCGAGAAGCCCCTTGTACTCTTCGATGATCTTCTCGCGCTCCAGGCCGGTGAGCCGCTGCAGGCGCATGTCGAGGATGGCCTGCGCCTGGAGCTCGGTGAACTGCCAGCGCTCGATGAGGCCGCTCTTGGCGTCCTGCGGCGTGCGGCTGGCCCGGATCAGGGCGATCAGCTCGTCCAGCACGTCGAGCGCTTTGACCAGGCCTTCCAGGATGTGAGCGCGGTCTTCGGCCTTGCGCAGGTCGAAGCGCGTCCGGCGCACGACGATCTCTTTCCGGTGCTCGACGAACAGCCGGATCATCGTGGGGAGATCCATGACCTCCGGCTTGTTGTTGACGATGGCCAGGAAGATGATCCCGAACGTCGTCTGCATCTGCGTGTTCCGATAGAGGTTGTTGAGGACCACTTCCGGAACTTCGTTGCGCTTGAGCTCGACGACGATGCGGATGCCGTCGCGGTCGGATTCGTCGCGCAGATCGGAGATGCCGTCGATGCGCTTGTCGCGCACCAGCTCGGCGATCTTCTCGATCAGCCGGGCCTTGTTCGTCATGTACGGGATCTCCGTCACGACGATCTGCTGCTTGTCATGCTTCTTCGAGGTCTCGATGCCGGCCCGGGCGCGGACCTGGATGATTCCACGGCCGGTCTCGTACGCCTGACGGATCCCGTCGAGCCCGTGAATGAACCCGCCGGTCGGGAAATCGGGACCGGGGAGAACCGTCATCAGCTCCTTCCAGGTCGCGTGCGGGTGCTCGATCATCATCAGGCAGGCGTCGATGACCTCGCCGAGGTTGTGCGGCGGGATGTTGGTGGCCATGCCGACGGCGATGCCTGAGGATCCGTTGACGAGAAGGTTGGGGAACTTCGCCGGAAGAACCGACGGTTCGCTGAGCGAGCCGTCGTAGTTGGGGACCCAGTCGACGGTCTCCTTGTCGATGTCGTCCCGCATCAGCTCTTCGGCGAGCCTGGTCAGCCGCACCTCGGTGTAGCGCATGGCCGCCGCGTTGTCGCCGTCGAGCGAGCCGAAGTTGCCCTGGCCGTCGACGAGCTGATAGCGCATGGAGAAGTCCTGAGCCATGCGCACGACCGTGTCGTAGATGGCGCTGTCGCCGTGCGGATGGAACTTGCCCATGACGTCGCCGACGATGCGCGCCGATTTCTTGTAGGCCTTGCCGGCCGTGTTCCCCTGCTCGTACATGCCGTAGAGGATGCGGCGATGCACGGGCTTGAGGCCGTCACGGACGTCGGGAAGCGCACGTCCGATGATGACGGACATCGCGTAGTCGAGATACGACTTGCGCATCTCGTCTTCGATGTTGACGGGAACGCGCTGCTCGTTATGACCTGCGTAATCGAATTCAGACATATTCTTCAGATATCAAGATTCTTCACTTCCAGCGCGTTGTCCTGAATGAACACGCGGCGTGGCTCGACCTGGTCGCCCATCAGGATCGTGAACAGCTCCTCCGCTCCCACGGCGTCCTCGATGGTGACCTGCAGCAGCCGGCGCGTTTCCGGGTTCATGGTCGTATCCCACAGCTGCTCGGGATTCATCTCGCCAAGGCCTTTGTAGCGCTGGATGGTCAACCCTTTCTCGGCCAGCTTGAACAGCTGCTCGAGAATCTCGTCGATGCGCGTGTACACGACGGTCCCGTCGCCATTCTTCACTGTGTACGGCGGCAGGCCGAACCCGGCCAGCAGGTCGTAGGCCTTGTGCATCTGCCGGAACTCGTAATGGGAAACGGTCTCGGTGTTGATGACGACCTTCTTGCCCGTGCCGTTGCCGCCGACGTTGAACTGGATGTACGGAGTTTCGGTCTCCTCGTCGGTCATCAGGACCACGTGCTCGAAGCCGGCCGCAGTCAGGGCCGCCTCGACGGCGGCCAGTTTCTCGGGATCGCCGAACGAGGTGCGCTCGGTGAAACCGTTCGCGAAGAGGATGTCGATGGCCTCACGGGGAACGCCGCGCGACGACAGCTTGCGGCCGTGGCTGACGTAGTCCTCCATCCGCTGGAGCATGTTGATGAGCGCCTCGCCGCTGATCGGCAATCCGCCCTTCGGTGTCACCGTGAGCGATTCGGCGATGCGGTCGAGGAGGAAACGCGATTTCTCGCCGTCGTCCTTCAGATAGGAGTCCTTCTTCCCCTGCGTGATCTTGTACAGCGGCGGCTGGGCGATGTAGAGGAAGCCGCGCTCGATGACCTCGCGCATGTGCCGGAAGAAGAACGTCAGGATGAGCGTGCGGATGTGCGAACCGTCGACGTCCGCGTCCGTCATGATGATGATCTTGTGGTAGCGGAGCTTGGAGATGTCGAAGTCTCCGGCGCCGATGCCCGTGCCGAGGGCGGTGATCATGAGCCGGATCTCCTCGGAGGAGAGCATCTTGTCGAGGCGGGCCTTTTCGACGTTGAGGATCTTGCCCTTCAGCGGCAGGACCGCCTGGAAGCGGCGGTCCCGGCCCTGCTTGGCCGAGCCGCCGGCCGAGTCGCCTTCCACGAAATAGATCTCGCAGAAGCGCGGATCGCGCTCCTGGCAGTCGGCCAGCTTGCCGGGAAGCGAAGCGGAGTCGAGCGCGCCCTTGCGCCGGGTCAGGTCACGAGCCTTGCGCGCGGCCTCACGGGCGCGAGCGGCGTCGACGATCTTGTCCGTGACGCGGCGGGTCTCGCGCGGGTTCTCCTCGAAGTACTCCGCCAGACGCTCGTTCATGACCTGCTCGACCCACGTCTTCACGTGCGAGGAGACGAGCTTGTCCTTGGTCTGCGACGAGAATTTCGGGTCGCGAACCTTCACCGAGACCACGGCGGTGAGCCCCTCGCGGATGTCGTCGCCTTCCAGGGCGAGCTTGAGCTTGTCCAGCACCCCGGTGCTCTCGACGTACCGGTTCACGGTGCGCGTCAGCGCGGCCTTGAATCCGACCAGGTGCGTGCCGCCGTCGAGGTTCTTGATGGTGTTGGTGAAGCAGTAGATGTTCTCGGTGTAGCCCTCGTTCCACTGCATCGCGATCTCGATGGCCTCGCCGTCCTTCTCGTCGCGGATGAAGATCGGCGCCTCGATCAGCGGCGTCTTGTTCTTGTTCAGGTCCTTGACGAAGGAGACGATGCCGCCCTGGTAGCAGAACTCGTGCTTCTTCTCGCTGCGGTCGTCGAGGATGGAGATGAACACCCCGGAGTTGAGGAAGGCCAGCTCGCGCAGGCGCTGGGTGAGCGTCTCGAAATTCATCTCCGAGACGGAGAAGATTTCCGAGTCGGCTTTGAAGGTGACGAGCGTGCCCCGCTTCGCCGTCTTCTCGCCCTTTTCGATCGCCACGACCGGAACGCCGCGCTCGTAGCGCTGGCGCCACACGAATCCGTCTCGATGGATCTCCAGCTCCAGCCACTCGGAGAGAAAGTTCACCACCGACACGCCGACGCCGTGCAGGCCGCCCGAGACTTTGTAGGAGTTGTTGTCGAATTTTCCGCCGGCGTGCAGCTCGGTCATGATCACTTCGGCCGCACTGCGCCCTTCTTCCTTGTGGATGTCGACGGGGATGCCGCGGCCGTTGTCCTCGACGGTGACGGAGTTGTCGACGTGCACCGTGACCGAGACCCTGTTTGCGTAGCCGGCCAGCGCCTCGTCGATGGCGTTGTCGACGACTTCGTACACCATGTGATGAAGCCCGGAGATGTCGTCGGTGTCGCCGATGTACATGCCCGGCCGCTTGCGCACGGCATCGAGGCCCTTGAGAACCTTGATGTCTTCGGCGGTGTAGTGCTGGTTGTCGTCAGCAGGATTGTTGCCTTCTTCGGCAAGGTTCGGCTGCTCGTCCAGGGTCTGGTCGTCTGCCATCGAGATCGCTTTCTAAGAGGCCACAACGGTGTTGCTGCGGCTGGTTTTGCGGTGGTGTGCGGGCGCCGTCACGGCGGCCGGAAAACACGAGATTTTCACTGCCCGATCAAACACTGAATTTTACCGCATTATTGCGGTTTCAGGCGAAATCTCGGGCAGAGGTAACTCGCCCGTTTTCAATGGTTAACCGGCGATGCGGACCGGTCTCGAGCGCGTGCAGAAACGACTCCTTCGCGGAGGTCGCAAAAACCTGCGTGGAAGTCGGCAGACGGACGAGCAGACGCTGCAGAACTTCGAGGTCCAGCTCGGCGTCGATGTCGTCGAGTAGAAACAGCGGCGGCTCGTCGAAACGGCGGCGAAAAAGATCGACTTTGGCGAACTTCAGGAAGAGCACGATCATCTTCTGCTCGCCCCCCGAGAGCACCTCCGGAGCCGGCCGGCCGTCGACGAGAAATTCGACCGTGTCGCGCTGCGGGCCAACCAGCGAGACATGGGCCCGCAGCTCCGCGCGCCGCAATCCGGAAAGCGTGGCGCGCAGCTGATCTTCGCCCCCGCTGCCGCGGTAGTCGACCTCCAGGTTCGAGACGTGGTAGCCATGCTCGGCCACGATGCGCGTGAACTCCGCGCTGATCTCGCTGGCATACGCGCGCCGGGCCCGGTCGATCACCGCCGCCGCCTGCACGAACTCGTCGGTCCAGGCGTCGAGCGACGAACCGGCGGCATCGCCGACGGCAATGGCCTGGAGCAGGGCATTCCGCTGCTTCAGGACGCGCGTGTAGCGGGTGAGCTGCTCGAGGTAGCCGGGGTTGATGCTGGCGATCCCGCGGTCGAGAAAACGCCGTTTCTCCTCCGGCGCGCCGCGCAGGATCTCCAGGCGCGCCGACGAGAACGCGAAGACGCTCATGGCATTCAGATAGGCCGGGAGCGCGACCTTTTCGCCGTTGATCATCAGCACCCGCCGGCGGCTCTCCCCTGCTTCCAGGCCGACCGAGAGCGTGCGCGTCATCGCCTCGCGCTCCAGCGTGCCCGAGACGTACACGCTCGGCGAATCGAAGCGGAACAGGCTCGCCGCACGCGACGTGCGGAACGATTTCGTGGTCGCCAGGAAGTAGATGGCCTCGAGCAGGTTGGTCTTCCCCTGCCCGTTCCGGCCGACCAGGATGTTCGCTGCCGAGTGAAAGGCGTGCTCGCCGGCGGCGAGATTGCGGAAGTTCTCGGCAATGAGACTGTGCAGGATCACGCCCGTGTCATCCTGAGCCGGCGGACGGCGCGGTCGCCGATGGATCGAAGGTGAAACGAACTACGCCTCACGCCATGCCCAACCGCCGCGATCCCTCGCTCACGCTCGGGATGACATCTCACGCCAGGCGCATGGGCATGACCACGTACAGGTAGTCGTACGGCAGGTCTTCGGCCGTCGAGGCCGGTCGTCCGATGCACTGGCTGTTCTCGTCCTTCAGATCCAGCGAGACGCTGGGTGTGTCGACGGCACTGAGAAAGTCGGTGACGTACGCGGCGTTGAGGCCGACGAAGAAGGGGTTGCCGGCATAGTCGATCGGCACCGTCTCGCGCGCGTCGCCGAGCTCCGGATTCGTCGACGACACGGTGAGCTTGCCCGGCGCGAAGTCGAAACGGACGGCGCGCGTCCGCTCGTTGGCCACCAGCGAGATCCGGCGAATCGTGGATAGCAGCCGCTCGCGGTCGATCATGACGTGACGGTCGTTGTCGCGCGCGATCACTTCCATGTAGTTCGGGAAGTTGACGTCGATCATGCGCGCCAGCAGCCGCCGCTCGCCGGCGTCGAAGAAGAGCTGGTTCTCGGACACGCCGAACCGCACGTTGCCGTCCTCCCCCGCTTCGAGCCTCAGGATCTCGTCCAGAGCCTTGCGCGGGATGAGGATGGTCAGCTCCTCGCCCTTTTTCGCTTTCCCGTTTCCTTCCTTGGGGAAGTTGATCAGCGCCATGCGATGACCGTCGGTGGCCACCATCTCCAGCTTGTTAGGCTGAACCTTGAGCAGGGCGCCGTTGAGCTGGAATCGCGTTTCCTCGTGCGTGATCGCGAAGCGGACCTTCCCGACCATCGTCTTCAGCTCCTCGAGCGGGATGCTGTTGGACTCCGAAATGTCCACGGTCGGCAGGGTTGGGTAATCCTCGGCCGGCAGACCGAGCAGCCGGAACTTCGCCGTCCCCGATTCGACGAGGAGCGAGTTGTTCTCCTGCATCGTGATGTGAACGTCTTCGTCGGGGAGAGACCGGATGATGTCGAAGAGTCGTCTGGCCTCGATCGTCACTCCGCCGGGAGTGGTGACCCGAGCCGGACAGGAACTGACAATCGTGACGTCGAGGTCGGTCGCGGCGATCTGAAGCTTTTCGTCAGCGGCCTTCAGCAGAACGTTCGACAGAATCGGAATCGTCGAACGTTTCTCGACAACGCCCTGGCAAAGCTGCAGTTCTTTTTGAAGATCGGCTTTTGCGACCGTCAGCTCCATGTCTCTTCCTTAAAACCGATTTCTTTGTTTGGTAGTAGTAGCAGTAGATCCTCGCGGAAAAAGCGCGGATGGGCTGCAAAGGTTTCAAAAGTATAGCAGTTCACTGCATCACCAAACTGCGGGTTTCGCTGAGGAAAAGCGCCGGAGAACTCAGCCGTTTTCCGCAGTTCCATCGAAGTCGTCACTGCTCGACTGTTTCTTCCGCAGCTTTTCCATGGATCTTTCCGCAGGCTCTGCGGAAATCATCGGAACTGCTTCGTCAGCATCTCGATCGTGCGCGCAACCTGCTGATCATCCTGGATGAGCTGATCGATCTTTTCGACCGAGTACATCACCGTCGAATGGTGCTTGTTGTTGAAGAGCTTTCCGATCTCGGGATAGGAGAGATCCGTCAGCTCCTTGCACATGAACATGGCCACCTGTCGCGGGTACGAGATGGGGCGCGCGTTGGATTTCGACTTGAGGTCCGAGACCTTGATGCCGTAGTGCGCGGCGACGACCTTGAGGATCTCGTTCGGCGTGATGGGCTTGTCTTCCTTCGCCAGAAGATCCTTGAGTGCTTCCTTGGCTAGGTCGATGTTCAAGGCGTGACCAGTCAGCGAGGCGAAGGCCGTCACGCGGTTCAGATGTCCCTCGAGCTCCCGGATGTTCGAGCGCACGCGCTCGGCAATGAAGAGCGCCACGTCATGGGGAAGGTCGATGCGTTTCTCTTCCGCCTTCTTGCGGATGATCGCCACCTTGGTCTCGAGGTCGGGCGGCTGGATGTCGGCGATCAATCCCCACTCGAATCGCGAGCGGAGCCTTTCCTCGAGCGTGGGAATGTCCTTCGGCGGGGCGTCGGACGTGAACACGATCTGCTTCTGTGCTTCGTACAGCGCGTTGAACGTGTGGAAGAACTCTTCCTGTGTTCGCTCCTTGCCGGCCAGGAACTGGATGTCATCGAGCAGCAGCGCATCGACGGTGCGGTAGCGATCGCGAAAGTTCTGCATGCGGTCGTAGCGGATCGAGGCGATGAGCTCCGTGACGAATGAGTCGGCCGACATATAGACGACCTTCATCCGCGGATTGGCTTCGCGAATGTGCTGACCGAGCGCCTGGATGAGGTGGGTCTTGCCCAGACCGGCACCGCCATAGATGAACAAGGGGTTGAACGAGCCGCTGGGGTTCTCGGCGATCGAGAGCGAGGCAGCGTAGGCAAGCTGATTGGAGCTGCCGACCACGAACGTTCCGAAGCGGTAGCGAGGGTTGAAAACGGCTGTCGGCAGGTCGTCCCGGGGCGGCGCCGCCGTCGGAATGTCGTCGAGGCTGCTGTCGACGACGAAGTGGACCTGGATGCGATCGGGAGAGATCTCGCCGAGGACCGAGCGGATCTGGGTGCCGAAGCGCTCGCGGATTTCGTCGACGAACCGCTGCGAGGGCACACTGACGTCGATCGTGTCACCTTTTTGCGCGACAAACCGGGTCGGCGCGAACCAACTCTCATACTCCGTGCTGTCAATGACTTGCTCGAGGCGGGAGAGGACTTGGTTCCAGGCGTTCATTGACGGGGCGGACCGTATGTCTTTGAAAATCCACAGCTTTTCCACAGTTGTGGAAAATCGTTCTGGGGATTGGGGGAGGGAGTCTACTTGGAAAACAGCGTGCGGCGCAACAGCCTTGAGCATGGTTTGGAGGTCGCGAGGTTTCGAGGTTTCGAAGTCGCGAGCAAGTTACATATTTCCAGCAGTAATGAACGTGATCGGCGATCCCGCTCGCTCTCCCTTCAGCCTGACCGCGTGCCATCGCGGCCGCGCAACCGCGCAACCGCCTGTCACGCAGTCCGACACTCGTGGAATATCCATCAGATCGCCCGCCGTTTGGCCCGTTGCCCTGCCGCTGTCGTTTGACCACCCGTGGCACCACGACTATACCCACCGCTTTCTTTTCAGAGGGTTAGACATGAAGCGCACTTTTCAGCCAAACAACCGCCGCCGCAAGCGCACGCACGGCTTTCTCGTTCGCATGCGGACCAAAGATGGTCAGGCGGTCCTTTCGCGGCGTCGTCGGAAGGGGCGCAAGCGCCTGGCCGTCTAGGCGTCGACCTCCCCGTGGAAGCACCTGCAGTCGCCGGATCTCGGTCCGAGGCGCTGCCGAAACCGAAGCGACTGGCAAAACGCCGCGAGTTCCTTCGAGTCTACGAAACGGGCCGAAAACTCTTTTCCCGGTACGCAGTGCTGTTCTTCGCCGCGAACGATTTAGACCATTCCCGCATCGGCATCACCGCGACGAAGAAACTCGGAAAAGCCAACGTCCGCAACCGTTTTAAACGCTGGACACGTGAGGTGTACCGGCGTCAGCGCGAGCCCCTCGGCCTCGACGGCCGCCGGCTCGATATCGTGGTGAATGTGAAGCCGAACGCCCTGGGCGTCTCGTTTGCCGACTATCGCGATGACCTCTCGCGCGTTCTCCGCCGCCTTGCCGAAGAGAGCAGGCCGTGAGGCGGACTTCATGCGCGCACTGGTCCTGCTCCTGCTCCGCGTCTACAAGCGCATCATCTCGCCGCTGCTCCCGCCGATGTGCCGCTTCGAGCCGACCTGCTCGGTTTACATGATGCAGGCGATCGAAAGGCACGGCCTCGTCCGCGGTGCATGGCTCGGCATCCGCCGGCTCTCGCGTTGTCACCCGTTCAATCCTGGAGGCTGGGACCCGGTCCCGTGAAGATGGAAAAGCGAATTTTCGTTGCCGTCGTGATCTCGATCGCGCTGCTCTGGACCTGGGCGGCGATCGCTCCGAAGCTCTTTCCCGATCTCGTCAAGAAACCGGTGCCGCAACAGAGAGCCGTCTCCAGATCGACGGCGTCGAAGTCAACGGCGACCACCACCACGGCCGCGGCAGCGAAGACGGCCGGGGCGGAGACGCCCTCTGAGGCTGCCGCTGTGCCAGCGGCATCAATGGCTCCAGTCGAAGCAAAGTCCGAGGAACAGAGCCGCATCGACAGTCCCCTGTTCTCCGCGGTTTTCTCGAATCGCGGCGCCGAGCTGATCTCGTTCCAGCTCAAGCAGTATTCGATCGACGACCCGACGAGCAAACAGAAGTTTCCGGTCGAACTGGTCAAGGCGCGCGACCCGCGGCGGAGCGATTTCCCGTTCGCCATCGAGTCGAAGAATCCCAGGCTCGACGAACAGCTGAACACGGCGCTCTTCGCCCTTACCCAGCGGGAGGAGAACGGCGTCCACGTCCTGGAGTACCGCTACTCCGCGAACGGGGTCAGCGCCACCAAGACCTTCCGCATCGGAAACGACTATCTGTTTGATTTCGCCGTGACTCTGGCTCCGGCCGTTCCGTATCGCATCGTGATCGGTCCGGGGATCCGCACCCTGGCACCGGACGAGCGCGACAGCCAGTTCATCATCACGGGCAACGGCATCGTCGAGACGAACGGCAAGCTCAAGATCCTGGCCCGCGAGAAGACCGATCGGATCAGCATCATCAACGACGTGCAGTTCATCGGCGTCGAGGACAACTACTTCATGTCGGTGCTGAAGCCGGTGAAGGCGGGCGAGGGAATCATCCGCCGGGTGGAGATCAAGTCGTCGGATCCGAAGGCGCCGGCGCGCAAGGAGCTTTATGCAGGCCTGAATGCCACGCCCGATGGCGCCGTGGTGGGACAGGCCTTCTTCGGCCCGAAGCAGACCACGGTCCTCGAGAAGTTCGGGCTCGAGGCGGCATTGCAGTTCGGCTTCTTCGGGTTCATCGCCAAGTTCCTCCTGCAGGTGCTGATCTGGATCAACAAGTTCACCAAGAACTACGGGTTCGCCATCATCGTGCTGACGATCCTGATCAAGGTGGTTCTCTATCCGCTGCAGCACAAGAGCATCGTCTCGATGAAGAAGATGCAGAAGGCGCAGCCGAAGGTCGAGTCCATCAAGAACAAGTACAGGAAATCGAAGACCGACCCTGAGCAGCGGCAGAAGATGAACGTGGAGATGATGAAGCTGTACCAGCAGGAGGGCATCAACCCGATGGGCGGCTGTCTGCCCATCGTGCTGCAGCTGCCGATTCTCTGGGGCTTCTACGGACTGCTGGGGCGGGCCATCGAGCTGCGCGGCGCACCGTTCATCTGGTGGATCCACGATCTCTCGGCGAAGGACCCGTACTACATCACGCCCATCCTGATGACGATCACGATGTTCATCCAGCAGGCCATCACGCCGACCTCCGTCGACCCGGCTCAGAAGAAGATGTTCATGATCATGCCGCTGGTGTTCGGATGGATCTTCAAGGAATTTCCGAGTGGCCTGGTGCTCTACTGGTTCGTGCAGAACATCTTGACGATCGTTCAGCAGATGATCATGAATAGGTACTGGAAAGATCACCCTGCGGAGCTGAACAAGGACTGAGGCCGGAGCCTGCATGAGCCAGCGTTTCGAAGGTCACAATCTCGAGGAGGCCCTGAACCGCGCTGCGTCGGGGCTGGGCGTCGAGCGGTATCAGATCTCGCACCGAGTCATCGTCGAGAAGCGCGGCTTCCTCGGCGGCATCAAGCGTGTCGTCATCGAGGCGGACGTCAACCCCGATGCCACGGAGCCGGTCGCGTCCGTGGCCGCGGTGGCGATGATTGAACCGTCCGCGCCGGCGCCGGCGATGCGCAGCGCACGGCCGCCGCGCAGTGGCGGTGGCGGACGACGCGACCGCGGAGATCGGGAAGGTCGCGGCGGCGCGCGTCGCGGCAACGGCGGCGAGCGCGGAGGACGCGGTGGTGGAGGTCGTGATCGCGATCGTCGTCCGCCCCATTCATCCGACGAGCTGCGGCCGGGCGACTTCGAGAAGTTCACCGGCGAGATTCCGGAGCAGGGAGCGGAGACCGACGTGACCCGCGCGGTTCGGGAATGGTGCGAGCGACTGCTGTCGCTGGCGCGCATCGAAGTCGTGGCGCGCACGGAAGAGAAGGCCGAGCAGATCTTCGTGCGCTTTTACGGCGCCGACGGTCGGCGGCTGATCGAGCGCAACGGAGAGCTGCTCGACGCGCTGCAGGTTCTTGCCAACAAGGCCCTGGTCGGGCGTCAGACCGAAAAGGAGATCGAGTTCGATTGCGAGCAGTTCAAGGAGCGCCGCAACGAGGAGCTCGGTCAGCAGGCGCGCGAGGTTGCCGATCGCGTGCGTCGTGACGGCCGTGAGGAGCTGCTTCCGGCCATGAGCCCGATCGAGCGGCGGATCGTGCACCTGGCGTTGCGCGACGACCCGCAGGTCACGACCCAGTCGCGGGGCGAGGGCTTCTACAAGCGGGTGGCGATCATTCTGCGGCAGCCTGCGGACGGCAGCAGCGAATCGTGAGCAGCGGCGCCGCGACCGACACGATCGTCGCCCCGGCGACGCCGGTCGGCCGCAGCGCGCTGGCGATCCTGCGCATCGACGGCCCGCGCAGCGCGGAGATCCTTTCGCAGCTCGCTGGAATTCATGCGGAAGAACGTGTAGCAACCCTTACACATATCCACAATTCCGGAGATGTTCTGGACGAGTGCGTAGCGGTCCGTTACGCGTCGCCGCGCTCCTTCACCGGCAACGACATGGTCGAGCTGACACTCCATGGGAATCCCGTGCTCATCGAGCGCGTGCTCCGCGCGGCCCTGGAGCTCGGCGCGAGATTGGCCGAGCCGGGGGAGTTCACCGAACGGGCCGTGCTCAACGGGAAGATGGACCTGGTTCAGGCGGAGTCGATCGCCGACCTGATCGCCGCGCGGACGCCGCTGCAGGCAAAGCTGTCGCTGCACAATCTCGACGGGCTGCTCAGCCGGACGGCGAGCCGCATTCGAGAGAGTTTGTTGAGCGTCATCTCGCGGCTGGAAGCCGCTCTCGATTTTTCGGACGAGGGCTACGAGTTCATCGGCCGCGACGAGGTGACGAAGACCGTCGAGTCCGCGATCGATTCGTGCTCCACGCTGCGGGAGACCTTCCGGCGCGGGCGCGCCACGACGCGCGGGCTCAGCGCCGTCATTCTCGGCCGGCCTAACGCCGGAAAGTCGGCACTGCTCAATCGCCTGGTCGGCAGCGATCGCGCCATCGTCACGCCCATTCCGGGAACGACGCGAGACATCGTCCGGGAGACCATCGAGATTGGCGGACTTCCTGTGACGCTCGCCGACACGGCCGGGCTGCGCGACTCGACCGACGCCGTCGAAGAAATGGGAGTGGAGAGAGCACGCCAGGCTGCGGGCGGAGCGGACCTGGTCCTTTACCTCGTCGATGCCGCGGCAGGCCTGACGAGCGAAGATCGCGAAGAGCTCGCGCGGCTGGAAGGCAACGACGTGCTCGAGGTCTTCACGAAGATCGATCTCGCCGCTGCGCCGGCGGGCGAGACCGGCATCAGCGTCGCCACGGGAGCGGGCGTGCGAGAGCTCCTGACGATGCTCGACGGGATCGTGCGCGAGCGGTTCGCCGTGCCCGAGGAGGCGCCGACGATCGTCAACGAGCGGCAGAGCCAGGCGGTGGGGGAGTGCCAGTCGGCACTCGACGAAGCGCTCCATTCGCTGCGCGAGGGCCTCGACGATCAGATCGTCCTGGTCGATCTCTACCGCGCCGCCAACGCGCTCGGCATTCTGGTCGGCGCGATCACGCGCGACGAAATTCTCGACGCGATCTTTTCGAAGTTCTGCATCGGAAAATAGATCGGCGTCGCTGGAGCACGGCCAGTGACGATTTGAGATCTGAGATTGAGGATTTATGAAGCAAGGCGGCTTCGGTTCATAAATCATCAATCTCAGATCTCAAATCCATCGTCTCCTCGATCCGGGATGACGCTCCGGGACACTTCTGTTCCACGTGGAACATGAATGACCACCACTACGACGTGATCGTCATCGGCGGAGGGCATGCGGGCGCCGAAGCGGCGCGCGTCTGCGCTCGCGGCGGGGTGCGAGTGGCGCTCGTCACCATGCTCCGTCAGGCCATCGGACGCATGTCGTGTAATCCGGCCATTGGCGGCCTCGCCAAGGGCAATCTCGTCAAGGAGATCGACGCCCTCGGCGGGCTCATGGGCGAGGCCACGGACCGTGCGGGCATTCAGTTCAAGGTCCTCAATCGCTCGAAGGGCCCCGCCGTTCAGGGACCTCGCGCCCAGTGCGATCGCGATCTCTACGCGGCCGCGGTCCAGGACATCCTCGCTGCCGAGGTCAACCTGACGGTCGTGGAGAGCTCGGTTGCCGGGCTCATCCATGACGGCCGTGTGGTCCGCGGGGCGATCCTCGCAGATGGCTCACGGCTGACCAGCACCGCCGTGATCGTCACAACCGGAACCTTCCTCCGCGCGCTGATGCACTCCGGCGAAGTGAGGACTCGCGGCGGCCGCTTCGGCGAGGCCGCCGCCGAGTCGCTGTCGGACTCGCTGACGGCACTCGGACTGAAGCTCGGACGACTCAAGACCGGGACGCCGCCGCGCGTCGGCCGCGACTCGGTCGACTTTTCGAAAATGGAGCCTGCACCCGGCGACGAACGGCCGCGCCCCTTCTCGATCCTCACCGACAGGCTGCCCCTGCCGCAGGTCCTCTGCCACCTGACGTACACCAGCGCGCCCGCTCACGACCTCATCCGCGCGAATCTGCATCGCGCGCCGATGTACTCCGGCCAGATCAAGGCCACCGGCCCGCGATACTGCCCGTCGATCGAGGACAAGGTTGTCCGCTTCGCCGATAAGGAGCGGCACCACGTCTTCGTCGAGCCGGAAGGACTCGAGCATCCGTGGCTCTATTTGAACGGGATCTCCACTTCGCTGCCCGCCGACGTCCAGGACGGAGTCGTCCGGTCGCTGCCTGGATTCGAAGCGGCGACGATCGCGCGCTACGGCTACGCGGTCGAGTACGACTTCGTGAATCCCGAGCAGCTCGAGCCGACCCTGCAGGTGAGGGGAATCGAGGGACTCTTTCTCGCCGGACAGATCAACGGGACGTCGGGCTACGAAGAGGCGGCGGCCCAGGGTCTCATGGCGGGCATCAACGCTCTCCAGCAGATCCGCGGTGGCGAGCCCGTCGTGCTGCGCCGCGATACGGCGTACACGGGCGTCATGATCGACGACCTGGTCACCCTCGGGACGGAAGAGCCGTACCGGATGTTCACCTCACGCGCGGAGCATCGGCTCCTGCTGGGGTGCGATTCGGTCTACGAGAGGCTCTCGCCGATTGCGGAGGGGCTCGGCATTCTCGACGACGCGCGAAAAGAGCGAATCAACTCCCGGGTGGCGCGAAGCCGGCGAGCGCGCGCGGCGGCGTCTCTGACGGTGAATCCCGATCGCGAGACGCAGGAGTGGATCGCCGAGGCCGGCCTCGAAGTGTCGTCGCAGACCACGATCGCGAAGCTGATGCAGCGGGTCGATTTCGAGATCGACCGGCTGGTGGCGGCCTGCGAGAAGCGCGGCGTACACGAGGAGCTCGTCGCCGCATTTCGGAGTCTCAGCGAAGAGGAAAGCGAAGGGGTCGTGAATCAGCTGAGGTACGCCGGCTACATCGAGAGGCAGCAGCGCGAGGCGGCGAAAGCATCTGCGGATGAAGATCAGCGCATCCCTCGCGAGATGTCGTACGCATTGCCGGGGCTGTCGCGCGAGATCGTGGAGAAGCTGTCGTTCGTCCGGCCGGCGTCGCTGGGGCAGGCCAGCCGGATTCCGGGAGTGACGCCGGCGGCAATCTCGATTCTGAGGTTGCACCTGCGGCGAGGGCGGTCGCGCCATGAGGCGGTCGCGAGCTAGGACGAATGGGACCGTTGGCGTCCCATTTGTCCCATCGGTCCCATTCGTCCTATAAGTCCCAGCCCATGGATCCGCGTCTCGAGCAATACAAGCGCGAGCTGCTTCGCTGGAATGAGAAGGTGAACCTGATCGGTCCGGAAGCGACGGCGAATCTCGACGAGCACATCGCGGAAGCGCTCGCGGCGGCGGAGATTCTGAGGCCGGAAGGGGAGGTTCTGGACTTCGGCAGCGGCGGCGGACTGCCTGCCATTCCGATGGCCATCGTCTCGCCGGCGGCGCGTTTTCACCTCGTCGAGGTCGATCAGAAGAAGTGGTCGTTTCTCAAGCATGTGGTGCGGGAGTGCGAATTGAACGCGGTGGTGGTCGGTGATAGATTGCAGCGCGCTCTGACGCGGTTCCCGCCCGATCTCCGGTTCTCCCTCATAACCTCGCGTGCCGTAGGCCGGCCTGATGAGTGGGTGCCGTCGCTCAAAGCGCATCTGGCGGACGGCGCCCGGATCGCTCTGTTCCAGGGATCACCGGAGGCCCCGGCGATTGCCGGATTCGACGATTCGGGAGCCTGCAGGCTGCCGCGCGGCGACGCCAATTACCTCGTGACGCTGACGTTCCACGTGGAACAATGACCAAGATCGTCTCGCTTGTGAATCAGAAGGGCGGCGTCGGAAAAACGACGACAGCCATCAATCTCGGCGCCTCGCTCGGCGCGTGCGAGCGAAGGGTCCTTCTCGTCGATCTCGATCCGCAGGCGAACGCCACGTCCGGCGTCGGCATCAGCAAAGACCTCGAGCATTCGATGTACGACGTTCTGGTCGACAACCTGCCGATCGCCGAGATCATCACGCCGACCGAGATCCCGACCCTCTTCGTCGCCCCCTCGTCGGTCGATCTCGTAGGCGCCGAGGTCGAGCTCCGCGATGCGATCGGCCGCGAGTACTACCTCCGCAAGGCGCTCGAGTCGATCGACGGCCAGTTCGATTACGTCCTGGTCGACTCGCCTCCGTCGCTCGGCCTTCTCACGGTCAACGGGCTGAGCGCCGCCAACTCGGTCCTCGTGCCGATGCAGTGCGAGTACTTCGCGCTGGAGGGCGTCTCGCAACTGCTGAACACGATCGAGCGTGTTCGTGCCGCCGTGAACCCCGCGCTGGAGATCGAGGGGATCGTCCTCACGATGTACGACGAGCGCGTGAACCTTTCCCGCCAGGTCGCCGAGGAAGTCCGCAGCCATTTCACGGAGAAGGTCTACGGCACGATCATCCCGCGCAACGTCAGGCTCGGCGAAGCGCCCTCGTTTGGCAAACCGATTATTCTTTACGACATCCGGTCGCGCGGCAGCGAGGCATATGTCAACCTCGCCAAGGAGTTCATCCGTCGTGCGGAGAACGTGATCTGACGATGAACCAGAAGAAAGTCCTCGGCCGCGGACTCGGCGCGCTCATCCCCGGAAGGGCGGAGACGCCGCATCAGGCACATGGCCCGGGACTGATGCAGGTGCCCATCGATCACATCTCGCCGAACCCGTATCAGCCGCGCAAGACCTTCAACGAAGCCTCGATCGAGGAGCTCGCCCGCAGCGTGCGCCAGCACGGGATCGTGCAGCCTCTGGTCGTCACCCGCTCGGGAGATCGCTTCAAGCTCATCGCCGGCGAGCGCCGCTACCGCGCTGCGCAGAAGGCGGGGCTGCAGAGCGTCCCCGTCATCATCAAAGACGACATTAAAGAAGGTGACGCACTCGAGATCGCGCTCATCGAGAACATCCAGCGCGAGGACCTCAACCCGATCGAAGAGGCGAGCGCCTATCACCAGCTCCACGAAGAATTCGGCCTGACCCAGGAAGAGATTTCCAAGCGGGTCGGCAAAGAGCGCTCGACAGTCGCGAACTTCCTTCGACTGTTGAAGTTACCTGATTCCGTCAAGAAGCTGCTCGCGTCGGGCCAGCTTTCGATGGGGCACGCGCGCGCCCTTCTCGCAGTCGATTCGCCGAAGAAGCAGGAACAACTGGCGGAGCGAGTGGTCCGGCGGAATCTCAACGTGCGCCAGACCGAAATGCTGGCCGCTGAGAAGTCTCCGAAGCAGACCGAGAAGAAAGAGACCGAGAAAGATGTCTTTACGCGCGATGCCGAGGAACGGCTCACGCGCGCGTTCCGGACGAAGGTCGACATCGATCGCAGGCGGCGGGGTGGAGTGATCCACATCCGCTTCACGAGCGAGGACGACCTGATTCGCATCTACGACGACCTGATGGGGAGAAGACGATGAAAGGTAAAGCAACCGGCGAGCTGAATGGATTTCTCGATCGTGGTTCGTCCTTCAAGGGCGAGCTCGAGTTCGAAGACACGATGCGCATCGACGGCAAGTTCAACGGAAAGGTCACCTCGAAGAACGAGCTGATCGTCGGCGAGTCGGCACAGATCGACGGCGACATTCACGTCGGCCGCATCGCCATCAGCGGAACGGTCGTCGGAAAGATTGTCGCCGAACAGCGCGTCGAGATTCACCGCAACGGAAAGGTGTACAGCGACATCGACACCCCGGCTCTGATCATCGAAGAGGGCGCCATCTTCCAGGGCAACTGCGTCATGGGCGATCGCAAGGGCGCCAACGTGACCAACATCGCCAAGGTACAGTCCTGAAACGAGTGCTGAGTACTGAGTGCTGAGTACTGAGTAAATACGGATTGGGATTGCCTTGACTCAGTACTCAGCACTCAGTACTCAGTACTCAGCACTCCGTCAGCCACCCTCTCATCCTCGCCACCAGCACGATCGCTTCGGGGATCGTGTACTCGTCCTCCGGCCCCAGCACGTCTTCCCATTGCAGGTCCCACGCAGCGGTGAGGCGGTCCTTGTCGGAAGAGTCCCTGAAGTTCAGCTCACAGATGTCGCCGATGTACTTCTTCCCGTCGCGCAGCGGAAGGCCAAAGGTGCGGCAGACGATCGGGCGCGACTCGTAGATCATGCAGGCGCCCGCCTCGTCGAGGTTCGGGCAGGGCGTCGACTCGGTCCGATCGAAGAACGCTTCCTTTTCCTCGGCGGAGCATTCGCGCAAGTTCGGGTGGCGGGACGACTCGACGATCTCCAGCGCCCGGCGGACGATCATTCGCCGGCGCGACGGATGGAGCGCGGCGAGACCTTCGGCAATGACCGGAACATCGCCCGATCCGATCTCGAAAAGACCGTGGCAGCAGAGCGAGCAGCCGCGGCCGCATTGGAGATTTTCAGGCTGCGACTCCCTCACCGAAGCGAACCACTGGTCGGCTCGCGCGAGGATCGATTTGTAGGGTCTGGCGGGCATGCGCGAAGCTCGTAACGGCGGGGGTGACAAGCTTCTTTCCGTTATGGTATACAGCGTCGGCTTTGGGGAAGCCGCGCCTTAAATGGCCTGCCGCAGCTCTCCCCGGTCTTGCGTTCCCCTACTTATGCAAATCAATTTGATGCCCGATTACTCGCTGCTCGCGATCATGGTGATCTTCATCATGACGTACATGGTCGTGCGCAAGTTTTTCATCGAGCCGATCAACAACGTGCTCGAAGCGCGCGAGCACGAGTCGAAATCGGCGGAGCAGGTTTACGAAGAGGCCATGGCCCGCCTCAACGAGGCCACGGCGAAGGTCGAGGAGCGGCTGCATCTGGCCAAGCGCGAGGCGGCGCAGCGCCGAGATCAGCTGCGGGCGGAAGCGGCGACGCACCGCACGACTGTCGTGCAGCGCACCACGGCCGAGGCCAAGAAGCTGATCGGGGAAGCGGAATCGCGCCTTGCGGAAGACGTGAAGAGCGCGCGCGAGACCATCGTCAGGGAATCGGAATCTCTGGCCCGCGTGGCGGCCGAGCGCATCCTCGGGAGATCCGTCTGATGCGCCGCCTGCTCTTCGCAGTCCTGCTGGCCATCTTTCCGCTGGTGGCGATCGCGCAGCCGACCTCGCCGACGGACATCGCGCACGGCAGCGAGAAGGTCGCCCACGAAATAGCCACCGGCGCGCAGGAGCATGGTCATGAGGAAGCGAAGTTCCTCGGCGTTCCGGCCTGGGTGTTCAAGCTCATCAACATGGTGGCGTTCATCGCCCTGCTCGGATACCTGATCGGCCGCCCGGCGAAGGGCGCCATGACGGATCGCGGCGCGGCGATCCGCAACACCGCCGAAGAGGCCCGCACGCGCCGCGAAAAAGCGGACCGCGTGGCCACGGACATCCAGGCGCGCCTGACGCAGCTCGAGGACGAGCTCCGCGCCATCCGCGAGCGCGCCGAGCAGGAAGGGGAGCGGCAGAAGCGCGAGCTCATCGCCGCGGCAGAAGCGGAAGCCGCCCGCATCCTGCAGAACGCGCGCTCGGAGGTCGACAGCCGCCTCAAGCACGCCCGCCACGAGCTGACCGAGTACGCCGGCGAGCTGGCCAGCCAGCGCGCCGAGCAGATTCTCCGCGAGCGCATCACTCCCGACGACCAGGCCAATCTGTTCAAGGAGAGCCTCAAGCAGGTCGAAGAGGTACAGTCATGATGGTGCGCCGCTTCGCCCGGCCGTATGCGAAGGCCATGATGGAGGTGGCCGGCTCGCCGCAGAAAGCGGACGAGCTTCGCGCGGAGCTGGAGCGCTTCGAGGCCGCCCGCAAGGAGTCTGTGGAGCTCCAGGAAGTGTTCGCCAATCCCGGCATCGAGCCGGGCCCGAAGATCGGCGTCGCCAATGCCATCGCAGACAGGCTGTCGATGTCGGCGATGGGAAAGAAGGTCCTGGAGGTGCTGATCCGCAATCACCGGATCAACGACCTCGAGGCCATGGTGGCCGCGCTCGCTTCGTACGTGAACGACGCCACGAACACGGTCGTGGCCGAAGTGACGAGCGCGCATGCGCTGTCCGAAGGGGAGCTGGAGCAGCTGCGCCGGACGCTGGAGAAGAAAGTGGGCAAGCGCGTGACGGTGCAGGTGCGGAAGGACCCGCAGCTGCTGGGTGGCTTCGTGGCCCGGATCGGGAGCGAGATCCTGGACGCTTCGGTGGTCGGGAAGATCGAGAAATTCCGTGAATCCTTGTCGTAAATAAATTGTGCTCATCATTTGAGCTGAATTAACGGGGAACAAAATGGCCGTTGATTTGCGTGCAGAAGAAATTACAGAAATTATCCGTCAGCAATTAAGCGGTATCGGGCGCGGCGTCGACGTCTCCGAGGTCGGCAGCGTGACCTCTGTCGGCGACGGCATTGCCCGCATCTACGGCCTGGACAAGGTCATGGCCGGCGAGCTCGTGCAGTTCTCCCACAACGTAGCCGGGCTGGCCCTCAACCTCGAGCAGGACTCCGTCGGCGTCGTGCTCCTCGGCGAGTATCAGCTCATCGGCGAGGGCGACGAGTGCCGCCGCACCGGACGCATCATGTCCGTCCCCGTCGGCCAGGCCCTGGTCGGGCGCGTGGTCAACCCGCTGGGGGTTCCCATCGACGGCAAGGGGCCCATCAACACCACCGAGTTCTACCCCATCGAGCGCCTGGCTCCCGGCGTGGTCGACCGCAAGCCCGTCAAGGAGCCGCTGCAGACCGGGCTCAAGGCCATCGACTCGATGATCCCCATCGGCCGCGGACAGCGCGAGCTGATCATCGGCGACCGCCAGACCGGCAAGACCGCCATCGCCGTCGACACGATCATCAACCAGAAGGGGAAGGACGTCATCTGCATCTACGTGGCCATCGGTCAGAAGAAGTCGACCGTCGCCCAGGTAGTGAAGACGCTCGAAGAGCACGGGGCCATGGATTACACCATCGTGGTCAGCGCCTCGGCCTCCGAGCCCGCGCCCCTTCAGTACCTCGCTCCCTATGCCGGCTGCGCGATGGGGGAGTTCTTCCTCTACAACAAGCAGCACGCGGTCGTGATTTACGACGATCTTTCCAAGCACGCTGCGTCGTATCGCGAGATCTCGCTGCTGCTCCGCCGTCCGCCCGGACGCGAGGCCTTCCCCGGCGATGTCTTCTATCTTCACTCGCGCCTCCTGGAGCGCGCCTCGAAGCTCAATGACGAGAAGGGCGGTGGCTCGCTCACGGCCCTGCCCATCATCGAGACGCAGGCCGGCGACGTCTCCGCGTACATCCCGACCAACGTCATCTCCATCACGGACGGGCAGATCTTTCTGGAGACCGACCTGTTCCACTCCGGCGTGCGCCCGGCGGTCAACGTGGGCATCTCGGTGTCGCGCGTCGGCGGTTCGGCGCAGGTGCGCTCGATGCGATCGGTCTCGGGGACGCTCAGGCTCGATCTCGCGCAGTACCGTGAGCTCGCGGCGTTCTCGCAGTTCGGCTCCGACCTCGACAAGGTCACGCTGGCCCAGCTGAACCGCGGCCGCCGCCTCGTGGAGATCCTGAAGCAGGGGCAGTATCAACCGATGCGCGTCGGCCTGCAGGTGGCGTCGGTCTACGCCGGAACGCAGGGCATGCTCGACAACATCGCCATCGAGGCCATCCTGCCGTTCGAAACGGCCCTGCATCAGTCGCTGGTCGACGAAAAGCTCGACCTTCTGGATCGCCTGGAGAAAGCGCCGAAGTTCGACGACGCGCTGGCGAGCGAGCTGCGCACCGCCATCACCGAGTTCAAGCAGCAGTACGTCAAAGACAACGCCAACGTCATCGCCGCCTAACCAGCCATGCCGAGCACGATCGACATCAGACGCCGCATCCGCAGCGTCAAGAACACGCAGCAGCTCACCAAGGCCATGAAGATGGTCTCGGCGGCCAAGCTGCGCCGGGCCCAGGACCGCATCTTCGCCGCGCGTCCCTACGCCGCCGCTCTGCGCGAAGTCCTTTCCTCGGTGACCACGCGCGTCGACGTCTCCCAGCACCCGCTGCTCACCGCACACGAACGCGAGCGCAGCGTGCTGGTGGTGGTCATTACCGCCGACCGCGGCCTCTGCGGCGCGTTCAACGCCAACGCCATCCGCGCGTCCATGAACTTCATCCGCGAGAAGAACTTCGAGAAGGTGGAAGTCCTGCCGATCGGGCGGAAGGCCAACGAGTTCTTCCGCCGCCGCACCATCCCCCTGCGCCGGCCCGCCACCCAGGCCGTGCACGCGCTCTCGCTCGAGACGGCGCGCGAGATCGCGGACTCGTTCGTCAAGGATTTCGTGAGCGGCTCGATCGACGCCGTGTACGTCGTCTTCAACGAGTTCCGGTCCATCATTTCGCAGATCGTGCGCGTGGAGCGGCTGCTGCCGCTGGCCCGCACCTGGGGCGAGGTGCAGCCGCAGGAAGCGCCGGTCGATTACCTCTACGAGCCGGGTCCGGAGCAGATCCTCAACGAGATCCTCCCCAAGCACATCGAATTTCAGATCTACCGCAGCCTCCTGGAGTCCGCAGCCGCCGAACAGGGCGCCCGCATGACGGCCATGGAAGCGGCGACCAAGAACGCCTCCGACCTGATCGGTCATCTCACGCTGATGTACAACCGCATGCGCCAGGCCGCGATCACCAAGGAGCTGATCGAGATCGTGTCGGGCGCAGCGGCGCAGGAAGGATAGAAGAGCGGTTGCGCAGTTGCGCGGTTGTGCGGTTGACCACCGCGGAACCGCGAAACCGCGCAACCAACGGAGATTACATGGCAACTGAACAGAAAGACTTCAAGATCGGCCGCCTCGTCCAGGTCATCGGACCGGCCGTGGACGTGCAGTTCGAAGAGGGACATCTTCCGCCGATCTACACGGCGATCCACATCGTCGACAACAAGGAGCTCGGCAAGGTTCCGATCGACGTCATCGCCGAGGTCGCCAATCACATTGGCGAGGGCGTGGTCCGCTGCATCGCCATGAAGCCGACCGACGGCATGGTGCGCGGCATGAAGGCCATCGACACCGGCGCACCGATCATGGTTCCGGTCGGTCGTGAGACGCTCGGCCGCATCCTCAACGTCCTCGGCGAGCCGGTGGACAACCTGGGACCGGTGAAGGCCGAAACGCATTTGTCGATTCATCGCGAGGCACCCGCCTTCGACGAGCAGTCGACCAACATCGAAATGTTCGAGACCGGCATCAAGGTCATCGACCTGCTCGAGCCGTACACCAAGGGCGGCAAGACCGGCCTGTTCGGTGGCGCCGGCGTCGGCAAGACCGTTCTGATTCAGGAGCTCATCAACAACGTCGCCAAGCAGCACGGCGGGTTCTCCGTGTTCGCCGGCGTCGGGGAGCGCACGCGCGAAGGCAACGACCTCTGGATCGAGTTCGCGGAGTCCGGGGTCATCGTCCCGGGCGATCCCTCGAAGTCGAAGGCTGCGCTGATTTACGGCCAGATGACCGAGCCGCCGGGAGCGCGCCTCCGCGTCGGCCTGACCGGCCTGACCGTCGCCGAGTACTTCCGCGACGCCGAAGGGCAGGACGTGCTGCTCTTCATCGACAACATTTTCCGGTTCACGCAGGCGGGCTCGGAAGTCTCTGCGCTTCTCGGCCGCATGCCCTCCGCCGTCGGCTACCAGCCGAACCTGGCCACGGAGATGGGCGAGCTGCAGGAGCGCATCACCTCCACGAAGAAGGGCTCGATCACCTCGGTGCAGGCCATCTACGTCCCGGCCGACGATCTCACCGATCCGGCGCCGGCCACCGCCTTCGCTCACCTCGACGCCACGACCGTGCTCTCGCGTCAGATTTCGGAGCTCGGCATCTACCCGGCCGTCGATCCGCTGGCCTCGACCTCGCGCATTCTCGATCCGCACATCGTCGGCGACGAGCACTACAACACGGCGCGCAGCGTTCAGGCCGTGCTGCAGAAGTACAAGGACCTCCAGGACATCATCGCCATCCTGGGAATCGACGAGCTGTCCGAAGAGGACCGCATCATCGTGGGCCGCGCCCGCAAGATCCAGCGCTTCCTCTCGCAGCCGTTCCACGTGGCCGAGCAGTTCACCGGATTGAAGGGCAAGTACGTCAAGATCGCTGACACCATCCGCGGCTTCCGCGAGATCGTCGAGGGCAAGCACGACGACATCCCGGAGCAGGCCTTCCTGCTGCAGGGAACGATCGAAGACGTGCGGGAGCGCTCCGAGCAGATGAAGCGAGAGGCCGCGTAGAGGAACCTCCATGGCCGACACGCTACCGACAAAGATCCGCCTCACCGTCGTCACCCGCGAGCGCAAGATCGTGGAGGTCGACGTCGAGGAGATCGAGCTGCCGGCCTTCGACGGCGAGATCGGGATCCTGCCGGGCCATACGCCGCTGCTGACCACGCTCCGCATCGGGCAGATGCGCTACCGCACCGGATCGACGGTGAACCGGCTGGTCCTGTCGTGGGGCTTTGCCGAAGTTCTGCCGGACCGCGTGATCGTGCTCGCCGAGCGCGGCGTGCTGCCCGCGGAGATCGACTACGCCGCGGCGCAGTCGGAGCGGACGGCGGCGGAGAAGGAGCTCGCCTATCTCTCGTCCCACGATCCGGAATTCGCGATCGTGGAGGCGCGGCTCGAAGAATCGGTGGCGATGATCAACGTGCACCACGAGTGACGAAGTCCTGAGTGCTGAGTGCTGAGTCCTGAGGAAGCACAGGGAACTCAGTCACTCAGGACTCAGCACTCATCCACCGGCCTCGTCCTTGCATTAAGCTCACGCGCAAGATCTGGTTCTTCCGGAGTGCTATGGATTCCTGGCTCGAGAGCTTCGCGCAGGCGAACTTTCTGCGCAGTGCCGATACGGCGCACGATCTCAAAACGCCGTTGAACGTGGCTGTGCTCAATCTCGAGCTGCTGCGGATGCGCGTGCGGAAACTGACCCACGGCCAGGATGACGAGAAGCTGGCGATGTACGCCAGCGCCATCGAGACGGAGCTGAGGCGGATGGCGCGGATCTTCGATGCCTTTTTCGTGCTTGCCACGCCGCCGAAGAACGAAGGCGAGCCAACGGGTGTGGACGTTTGCGCCATCTGCAACGATTCGGCGGCCAGGGCAGGCTTCGTCGTACGCGCCGAGGGACGCGGGCTCGTCCATGGCCACGAGACGAGAATCCGCCAGGCCTTTCAGTTGTTGTTCGACGGCGCATCGAAGGTTCTTCGAGAGGAAGGGCGTTCTGTCGCCGTCAATCGCAACCGCCGTTTCACGCTGACGATCAGCGGCCGCCCCGCAGCCGAGGACTTCGAGCTGACTAAGATTTTCAAGTTCTATTACACTGACCCGCTCGGGAATCCGGATCTTTCGCTCGCGGCTGCGCGTCTCATCGCGGAGACGTACGGCGGCGAGCTGACCGGTACGGAAGAGGCGGGCCGGATCTCCATCGGAATCTCGCTGCCCCTGGGTGAAGAATGAAAAGAGTCCTCGTCGTCGATGATGATAGGGCGACCAGCGCCGGAATGGCCGATGTCCTCGAGGAATGGGGCTACGAGCCGGAGCTCGCCGATACGATCAAGGCGGGCTGGAACGCCATATCCCGGCTGGTTCCCGACGTGGCCATCGTCGACCTCAAGCTCCCCGACGGCAGCGGGCTCGATCTCCTTCATCGCATCAAGGAGCAGTTTCCCGACATCTCCGTGATCATCCTGACCGGACACGCCACAGTCGACTCCGCGGTCAAGGCGCTCAAAGTCGGAGCAGAAGACTACGTCACCAAGCCGGTCGACCTGCCGCGTCTTCAGGTGATCCTCAAGACCATCGAAGACAAGCAGATGATGAAGCAGGAGATCCTGGAGCTTCGCCGTCAGCTGCAGAAGATGGGAGCGCTGGGCCACCTGGTGGGCAAGTCGCCGGCCATGCAGCGCCTGTTCGAAGAGATCGAGATGGTGGCCAACACCGACGCCAACGTGTTCATCGTCGGCGAGTCGGGATCGGGCAAGGAAGTGGTCGCCAACACGATCCACTCGCTGTCGCGCCGGCGCAACAAGCCCTTCATCGCCTTCAACTGCGGCGCGATCTCGCCGACGCTGATCGAGTCGGAGATCTTCGGCCACGAGAAGGGCGCCTTCACCAACGCCATCAAGCGCCGCGAGGGTTACTTCGAGCTGGCCAAGGGCGGCACGGTGTTCCTCGACGAGATCACCGAGATGCCGATCGAGCTGCAGGTCAAGCTGCTGCGCGTGCTCGAGGAAGGGAAGTTCCGCCGCGTCGGCGGCAACGAGGAGATCAACATCGACGCCCGCATCATCGCCGCGTCGAACCGCGATCCGCAGAAGGCCATCACCGACGGCAAGATGCGCGAGGACCTCTATTACCGGCTCAACGTCTTCCCGATCGAAGTGCCGCCGCTGCGCAACCGGCTCGAGGACATTCCTCTGTTTTCGCACTTCTTCCTGCAGAAGCTCAACGAGACCGAGGAAAAGAAGGTCGAGAACATCGAAGCCGATTTCATCGAGGCCCTGCAGGCGTACGAATGGCCCGGTAACGTGCGCGAGCTGCGCAACGTGATCAACCGCGCCTTCATCATGGCCCGAACGAACGCCCTCACCGTGGAGTGTCTCCCGGACAAGCTCCTCGGCGCGCGCAAGCGGCGTTCGAAGAATGCCGTGATCATTCCGCTCGGGCAGCCGATGGAAGAGGTCGAGCGCATCGTCATCGAAGAGACTCTGCACATGACCGAGGGCGATCGCCGCAAGACCGCCGAGATCCTGGGCATCTCGTACAAGACGCTCTACAACAAGACGAAGAAGTACAAGAAGGCCGGCGGCGACGACGAGGACGAAGAGGAATAGAGCAGGTCTACAGCGGGTAGCGGGTAACGGGTAGCGGGCAGGAAACAGCGAGCAAAAACAGCTCCCATCCGCCACCCGCTACCCGCTACCCGCTCTGTTTTGGTATCGTCCGCGCTCCGACCAGCCTTGCGCCTCACGCGTGCGCGCATGATGCGCGCGCGAGGAATTTGAGCGTAGGTGCCGCAGTTTGGGGCGTTCCGCAATGGCAAAAAACCTCGTCATCGTCGAGTCTCCCGCGAAAGCGAAGACGATCAACAAGTTCCTCGGGAAGGATTACGTGGTCAAGGCTTCCGTCGGCCATGTCCGCGATCTCCCGAAGAGCGAGCTCGGCGTCGACGAAGAAACCTTCGAGCCCACTTACCAGATCCTCGAAGGCAAAGAGAAGGTCGTCAGCGAGCTGAAGGTTGCCGCCAAGAAAGCCGACACGATCTACATCGCTTCCGACCCCGATCGCGAAGGGGAGGCCATCGGCTGGCACGTGATGAACCTTCTCGGCGGCGACGGCAAGAAGGTCCGGCGCATCCTCTTCCACGAGATCACCAAGAACGCCGTCCGCAAGGCGATCGACAACCCGACGGACATCGACATGAACAAGGTCAACGCGCAGCAGGCCCGGCGCGTTCTGGACCGCCTCGTCGGTTACAAGATCTCCCCGCTGCTGTGGGAGAAAGTCCGGCGCGGCCTTTCCGCGGGACGCGTGCAGTCGGTGGCGATGAAGATGATCGTCGACCGCGAAGAAGCGATCAAAGCGTTCAAGTCCGACGAGTACTGGACGTTCGCGGCGAAATTGTCGGCGACCAATCCGCCGCCGTTCGTGGCCAAGCTGACGAAGATCGAGGCCAAAAAGGCCGACATCGACAACGAGGCCCGGGCCCGGACGATCGAAGCGGCGCTCAAGAGCGGCGCCTTCACCGTCCAGTCCATCGCCCGGAAAGAGAAGAAGCAATCCGCGGCGCCCCCGTTCATCACCTCGACGCTGCAGCGCACCGCCTACAACCGCTTCAAGTACCCGGTGAAGCGGACCATGCAGATCGCCCAGAAGCTGTATGAAGGCAAAGAGCTCGGCTCGTACGGACTGGTGGGCCTGATCACGTACATGCGCACCGACTCGGTGCAGATCTCTCAGGACGCGCTTGCCGAGGTGCGACAATATATCGCCACAAAATATGGTGCGGATATCGTTCCCGATAAACCAAATTTTTATCGTGTCAAAAAAGCTGCACAAGCGCAGGAGGCCCACGAGGCCATCCGACCCACCTCGCTCGAGCACGATCCCGACGTGATCAAGGATTTCCTCACTCGCGAGGAGTACAACATCTACAAGCTCATCTGGGACCGCTTCGTGGCCTGCCAGATGAAGCCGGCTCTCTTCGACGTCACCGACGTCGACATCCAGAACGGCCCGTACACCCTGCGCGCTTCGGGCGAAGTGCTGAAGTTCCCCGGCTTCCTGGCCGTGTTCCAGGACGCTGCCTCGGACGACGAGGACGAGGAAAAACCGGAGAACGAGAAGGTGCTGCCGGCCATGACGGAAGGCGAGGTCCTGAAACTCGTCTCCCTCGATACGAAGCAGAACTTCACGCAGCCCCCTCCCCGCTTCACCGAAGCGACGCTGGTCAAGGCCCTCGAGGACAACGGCATCGGACGTCCCTCGACCTACGGCCAGATTCTGACCACCATCCAGGCGCGCGACTACACCTACAAGCACGACAGCAAGTTCCACCCGACGCAGCTGGGGCTGCTCGTCACGAAGCTGCTGATTCAGTCCTTCGGCGACATCATCGACGAGAGCTACACCGCCGATCTCGAGGTGAAGCTCGATGAAGTGGAAGACGGCAATGTCGAGTGGAAGGCGCTGATCCGCGAGTTCAGCGAGAAGTTCACCCGCGATCTCGCCCGCGCCGGCAAGGAGATGGTCGAGGTCAAGCGCACCGGCGTCGAGACCGACGAGAAGTGCGAGAACTGCGGCGCGCCGATGGCCATCAAGTTCGGCCGCTTCGGCGAATTCCTGGCCTGCACGAATTACCCGGAGTGCAAGACCACACGCGAGATGGCCAAGGGGCACGCCGCGGAAGCGGAAGCCGTGGGTGAGCAGATCGTCTGCGACAAGTGCGGCAAGCCGATGCAGCTGAAGCGCTCGCGCTTCGGCCAGTTCTACGCGTGCACCGGTTATCCGGAGTGCAAGAACACCAAGGATCCCCGCCTGATGGGAGCGAACATCCCTACCGAGCCGCAGCCGCCCTGCGAAAACTGCGGCAAGGAGATGGTCCTCAAGAGCGGCCGGTACGGCCCGTTCTACTCCTGCAGCGGTTATCCGGAATGCAAGACCATCCGCAAGCTCAACGGCGGAAAGTCGACGCCCCCGAAACCGACGGGCGTGAAGTGCCCCTCCTGCGGCGAAGGCGAGCTCGTCGAGCGGCGCTCCCGCCGCGGCATCTTCTATTCGTGCTCGCGGTATCCGAAGTGCGATTTCGCGCTGAACAACCACCCCGTCGCCCGCGAATGCCCGAAGTGCCACGCGCCGTACCTCCTGGAGAAGACCACCAAGAAGGAAGGGCACATCGAGTACTGCAACAACGCCGAGTGCGATTACCGCGCCCCGATCAAAGGCGACGACAAAGACGCGGCCCACGCCTGATTCACCACAGAGGCACAGAGAACGCAGAGACTCGCCCGCAACCGAAGATGGTCGCAACCGGTCCCCTCGCCCTGCCGCTTGTCCTAGGAAATCTTCGCGTGGCGCGCAGAAACTTCGAGTCAATAGCACGGAGAAGAGAGTCTCCGTAACCTCCAAATTCTTCGCGCCGCGAAGAGATTCTGTCGGGCGCTACGCGCCCTCAACACTGATGAACCGACGCGAGAGTTCGGCGGCCTGACGGCCGCCGCTAAATTGTTTCGGCGGCTATGCCGCCTGTTCTTGCCATGACCGAAGAGTCGGTCACGGTCAAAGCCGGCGAAGCCGGCGACATCCTTTAGCGGCGGCCGTCAGGCCGCCGAACCGGGACACGCGTTGAATGATCGAGGGCGCGTCGCGTCCGACAGCATTTCGGTTGCGGGCGAGCGCAGCGAGCCTGCTCTGTGCTCTCTGTGGTGAGAATCGCGGACCACCCTCACAAACGGCTCAGGAACTCCCGCACCGGCGGCGTGATCAGGTCGTAGTCGATGAGGAACGAGTCGTGGCCGTTGTTCGACATCAGGCGCAGATGATGCGCGTCGATGCCGAGGGAACGCATCGCCCCCACCACGGACTCGCTCTCCTCCGGCGGAAACAGCCAGTCGGTGTCGAAGGAGATCAGCAGCGTCCGGCCGCGCCAGCTCCGGAATGCGCTCTGCAGCGAGCCGTACTGCTCCTCCAGGTCCATCTCGTCCATGGCCGCCTGGACCCGGACATACGAGTTGGCGTCATAGATCGTGGCGAACTTCTTTCCCTGGTGCTCGAAATACGAGTCGATCTCGAACTGGCGCGTGTTGGCGCGGCGCCGCCGGCCGAATTTCGTCTGCAGCGCATGCGTGGAGAGGTAAGTCATGTGGCCGACCATGCGCGCCACTTCGAGCCCGCGCAACGGCTCGGTGCCGTCGTAGTAGTCGCCACCCCGGAAGCGCGGATCGGCCTCGATGATCTTCCGGCCGATGACGTGCCATGCCACTCCTTCGACGGGAACCGCGGCGCCGGTGGACATGGCCACGATGGAGTCGGCCATCCCGGGATGGCAGGCGCACCACAGCAGGACCTGCATGCCGCCTAACGAGCCGCCGACGATGGAGCGCAGGTGCGTGATGCCGAGGTGGTCGAGAACGACTTTCTCGGCGTGCACCATGTCCTCGACCGCCGGCCAGGGATAGCGCGAACCGTATGGCTTGTTGGTACGTGGGTCGATCGAAGCCGGCGAGGTCGTTCCGTACGGTGACCCCGGAAAGTTCACGCAGACGACGAAGAAGCAGTCGAGGTCGACTCCCTTGCCGTACCCCACCAGCCCGTCCCACCAGCCCGGCTTCTCGTCCTGGGCGCCTGTGTACTTCCCGGCCGCGTGAGCGCTGGGAGAGAGGGCATGGCAGACGAGGATGGCGTTCGACTTCTCGGCGTTCAGCTCGCCGAAGGTCTCGTAGACGATGGTGAACGGCGCGATCGTCTGGCCGTGATGAAAGCGGAATCCTTTCTCCAGCACGAGTTGCTTCGGGGGATCTGAGAGGAAGGTGTTCCCGCTGATCTTCCGCACTGACACGTTGGCGGAGGATAGCCCACGGCCGCCCGCCCGTACCACCCACCGCCCCACCGGTTGCGGGGTTGCGGGGTTGCGCGGTCGACGGTCAGCGAGTCAACGAGTCAACGAGTACCAAATCGTTGGATTGATTTGCGCGCTGCCACCGCGGAACCGCGCAACCCCGCAACCGAGGGAAGCGTCGTCGAAACGGGCGAGATAGTCAGCCAGCAGGCGCTCTTTTTCGCCGTTCCGGCGATGCTGTTGGCGACCACTGTGAACTCGGGGAGCATGCGTTACAATCCGCCGCCGCCGAAGCCGAACTGAGGCTGGCGCCCGCGTCTGACGGACTCGAGCAAACCTCAGTCCCAACTCCGACCGATCAACCGAGAGGGGATTCGCATGAAAACGAAAGTGACAGTAGTCGGCGCCGGAAACGTGGGCGCCACCGTAGCGCAGGGTATCGCGCTCAAAGAGCTTGCTGATGTCGTTCTCGTGGACATCGTCGACGGCGTGCCGCAGGGCAAGTCGCTGGACATGAACGAGACGGCGCCGGTCGAGAACTACGACGCCTTCCTGCGCGGCACGAACAACTACGACGGCACCGAGAACTCGGACATTGTCGTCATCACCGCCGGCCTCCCCCGCAAGCCGGGCATGAGCCGCGATGACCTGCTCTGGAAGAACGAGGAGATTGTCGCCGGTGTCACGAAGGAAGTGGCCAAGCGCTCGCCGAAGTGCATCCTGATCGTCGTGTCGAACCCGCTCGACGCCATGTGCGAAGTGGCTCGCCGCGTTTCCGGATTCCCGCGCGAGCGCGTCATCGGCATGGCCGGCGTGCTGGACTCCGCGCGCATGCGCTGCTTCATCGCCATGGAGCTGAGCGTCTCCGTCGAGAACACCCACGCCTTCGTCCTCGGCGGTCACGGCGACACGATGGTGCCGCTGCCCCGCTACTCGACCGTAGCCGGCATTCCGATCACGGAGCTCATCTCCAAGGAGCGCATCGACGCCATCGTGGAGCGCACCCGCAACGGCGGCGCCGAGATCGTCAACCTGCTGAAGACCTCGGCCTGGTACGCACCGGGCGCCGCGGCCGTGGAAATGGTCGAAGCGATCATCAAGGACAAGCGCAAGATCCTTCCCTGCGCCGCGTACCTGAACGGCGAGTACGGCGTGAAGGACCTCTACGTCGGCGTGCCGGTGAAGCTCGGCAGCAAGGGCATCGAGCAGATCGTGCAGATCAAGCTCACGCCCGACGAGCAGGCCGCACTGAACAAGTCCGCCGGAGCAGTCAAAGAGCTGTTCGAAAAGCTGAAGACCGGAGCGGGCGCGACAGTTTAGCCGTTGCTCAGGAAGACTCTCGAGGCGCGGCGAATTCGCCGCGCCTTTTTTTTTGCCCTACGAGATTTCCAGCACTGGATCATTTAGACGCGCCAGGCTGTTTGAGGATCTTGCGTCCATGGATCCCTCGCTCCGCTTCCAAGAAACTCCCAGTGTTTATGCGGCCCTCTCCCCGCTGCGGCGGGGAGAGGGGGAACGATCGAATATTTCTTCTCTCCGGTGTCGCGCCTGCGCGATTCGAGTGCTCGGGATAAAATCGAGGAACACCCAATGAAAAAGCTCGTCATCGACATCGAGACCGTCGGCTTGCCGTGGGAAGAGCTCGATCCATACGTCCGCGAGTACCTGATCAAGGGGCTCAGCGACGGCGATGCCGAGGAGGCGCGTCGCGCGGGCGGGCTGTCGCCGTTCCGCGGGAAGATCGTCGCCATCGGCGTGATCAACATCGACGACGGCCGCTCCTGCGCCTTGTACGAAGTGCCCGGGCAGACGGAACTGCAGACCGAGCGGGCCGGCACGCGGACGTTCATCTCCGGATCGGAGAAGCAGATCCTGGAGCGCTTCTGGACGTTCTTCGACAGCAATTCGCGGTTCATCACGTTCAACGGGCGGCAGTTCGACGGACCCTTCCTGATGATCCGCTCGGCGATTCACGGCGTAGTGCCGAAACGCGACCTGGTCGGTTACCGCTATGGTTTCCATCCGAACTGCGATCTGCGCGAGGCGCTGAATTTTTTCGGGACGACGAACAGCAGGCAGTTCAAGTTCAACCTCGACCTGGCCTGCAAGACCTTTGGCGTCGCCACTTCGAAGAGCGAAGGGGTCGACGGGCGCTCCGTCGAGACGTGGTACCGCGCCGGACGGCACCGCGAGATCGCCGAGTACTGTCTCGAGGACGTGAGGGCGACCGCGGAGCTTTACGAGAAGCTGGCTCCGACTCTCCTGATTTTCAACAAGGAATTCCGCGACGCCGACGAACGGGACGCCCGTGGCAGGCGGGAGGAGTCGGCGGCCGTCGTGGTGCCGAGCTCCGAATCGCTGTTCAGCGAATCGGTGGAGCAGTCGTCGGCGCTGCTGGCGTCGTCGCTCGAGGCAATGAACGGCGAGCCGGTCGAGGCGGTATCACAGAAGCATCACGCGGCCATCCTCGAAAAACTCGTCCAGAGCGGGGAGCCGGAAGACGAGATCCCGCCGGGCGTGTAGTGGCTCCGCCTCACTGCCGAGCTGAGGTCAAGTCATTACAATGCGCCCGTGAAAATCTTCCGGGGACGCGTATTTACGCCGGTTGGCGATCCCTTTTCGGCGGGTGATGCGACCGCCTCCTATCGCGCCTGGCACGACGGCTTCGTCGCCGTCGATGAGGGCCGCATTGCAGCAGTCGGCGACTGGCGCGATGCACCGCGCGCCGCAGAGGTGACGAACTTCGGACCCGACTCGCTGATCTCTCCGGGCTTCATCGATACGCACCTTCACGCGCCGCAGCTCGAGATGATCGGCTCGTACGGGGGTCACCTGCTGGAGTGGCTCAACCGATACACCTTTCCCACCGAGGCGAAGTTCGCAGATCCGAAGCACGCGGAAAAAGTGGCGAAGATCTTCTTCGACCAGCTGCTTCGGAACGGCACGCTGACCGCGCTCGTCTTCTCGACGATTCACGCCGCGGCCACCGACATCTTCTTCGCCGAAGCGGAGCGCCGTGGAATCCGCGCGATCATCGGCAAGACGATGATGGATCGCAACGCGCCGGAGGTCCTTCTCGAAAAGGCGCGCGACTCGTACGAACAGAGCCGCCAGCTGCTGCTGAAATGGCACAACCGCGGCCTGCTGCGTTACGCGATCACGCCGCGGTTCGCGCCGACCTCCACGCCCGAGCTGCTCGAGCTCGCCGGCTCGCTGAAACGCGAGTTCCCGGACGCATACGTTCAGACCCACATTTCCGAGAACGCCAGGGAAGTGAGCTGGGTCCACGAGCTCTTTCCGCAGGCCGAGTACGCAGACGTTTACGACACCTACGGACTGCTCGACAAGCACACGGTCCTCGCCCACGGCGTCTATCTGACGGACGAGGAGCTCGACCTCTTGAGTCACCGACAGTCGCGCATCGCCCACTGCCCGAACTCGAACCTCTTCCTCGGCAGCGGGCTTTTCAAGCTGCACCACGTGCGCGAGTGCGGAGTCGTGGTCGGACTCGGCAGCGACATCGGTGCCGGGACCACGCCGTCGCTGTTCACGGCGATGGCCGATGCCTACAAGGTGCAGCAGGTGCAGAACGTGTCGCTGACGCCGCTCCAGCTCTGGTATCTGGCGACGCTCGGCGGTGCCAGGGCGCTGTCGATCGAGGACGAAACGGGAAGCCTGGAGGCCGGCAAGTCGGCCGATTTTCTCGTTCTCGACCTCGAGTCGACTCCGTTGTTGGCCCTGCGGATGGAGCACGCCGAGTCGGCCGAAGACCTGCTCGCCGGGCTGATTTTCGTGGGCGACGACCGCGCCGTGAGCCGGGCCTTCGTCGCCGGGCGGGAAGTGCTGCGACGCGATCGGGTCGAGGAGCCAGTCGTTTCGTGACCCGACGACAACACGAGCAACGACTCCTATCCATGGCGCGCGAATTGCGCCGGACGAGGCGAACAGGAGGTTCGGTCATGCGAAACCTGCGAAGAGCGGCCGTTTTTGCGATTTTTGCGCTCACCGCGGTGTCCACTTTCGGCCAGAACAGTTACCAATGGAGGACAGCAGCCGACATCAGCGAAGGGGTCCGCGGCACGATCGTCGGAACCGTCGCCAACGTCGACGAGGCCAACGGCCAATTTCAGCTCGACTCGGATGACCCCAGCGGCGGCCGGATCCTCATCACCGCCGACGCTGTCACGACCCAGTACAACGGGTTCGGAACCGTCATCAACGGGCAACCGGAGATCTTCACGGGAAGTCCGGGATTCGCGAACATCCGCGTCGGTGACCGCCTGCAGGTACGCGGAACGGGCACCTCGAACGGCCGCGTTTCCGCTGACCACATCACTCTCATCGGCCGCCCCGTGCCGGCGCCGCAGACCGGCGTCGGGACGACCCGGCCGCCCTCCAGCATCTCGACGCCGACGGTGGCAACGACGCCGGCGACCAGTCCGGTGGTCGGACCGATCGAAGGAACCGTCCAGCAGGTCAACGCCAGCGAAGGCCGGATCGTCATCGTCACGGATCGGCGGGAAGTCCTGTCCATCACCACGCCCGTCGGAACGCCGGTGTACTACCAGAACAACACCTATCGCGTGGCGAACCTCGAGACGGGAGATCGCATCCGCATTGTTCCCGACGCTGGGTCGTCGATGAGCGGTGGCGTCCGGGCGCGATCGATCGAAGTCACGCGCAGCGTCCAGGAGGCGGGCAACGCCACACGCGGGACCACCGTCACCGGCCGCGTATCGCGCGTCGACCGGACGGTGGACATGGTCACGGTGGACGCGGGACGCCAGCAGATCCGGGTCGATGTTGCCACTGCAAGCGACAATACCGGCCATCGCGTGCGGGCCATCGATTTTCAGGCCGGAGACCAGGTGAGCATCACCGGTCACTACGGAGCGTCTGCCGATCTTTTCGTTGCCGATGTGGTCCGCTGGAGCAACGAACCTCCTCTGCCCCCGGCCGGCGGCGGCACGCAACCGGGAACGGAAGTCAATGCCGGTCCGCCCAGTGCCGGAGGCGAGCTGCCGTTCGTGACGATCTACGGGACGGTCAAGGAATCTCTGGCGAACGCGCCGCAGCTGACGCTGGAGGATTCCGCCGGACGGATGGTCAACCTCAACGTTCTCGAGGATTTCGTCGTACGCAACCGTACGGGCGGGACGACGACGGCCGACCAGCTGCGGGCGGGCGACAAGATCGTGGTGAAGGCCTACCGCGACGCGGACGGCAATTACATCGCACAGACGATCCGGATGCGGTAGAGAACGCCGTAGGGACGCGCAGCAGCGCGTCCGCAACTCACGTGGTCAGCTTCCGCGCGGGCTGCGGACGCGCTGCTGCGCGTCCCTACCCTCTTGCGTAACTGTCGCCACGTCCTTGAGCGCCTGACGGGCTTAGAATCCGCGGCCACATGAATGAAGCGCAGCCATCGATCCTCCTCGACCCGTCGGCCGTCGGCCGCTCTCTGACGTTCCGCTCCGTTCCCGGCGTTGATCCCGTTCCGGTCCTGAGCCGGCTGCGGGATCACTTCGCCCTCGATTGTGGCGTCCTCGGGATCGGTGAGCCGCTGATCCGCGGACTCGGACGCAGCATTCCCGGGTTGCGGACGTTCCCGGCCATCTCCGGTCCAGGGTGCGCGGTTCCGTCGACGCAGGGTGCGCTCGTGGTGCTGTTGCGTGGGACCGACCGCGGAATCGTCTTTGATTTTTCGCAGGAAATCCGGGACCTGATCGCCGAAGCGTTCGTGCCGGCCGAAGTCGTCGATACGTTCACCTATCAAGGCGGACGCGACCTGACGCGATTCGAGGACGGGACCGAGAATCCTCGGGACGAGCGGGCTGTCGCTGCGGCGATCGTCAGTAAAGGCGAAGGCATGAAGGGCTCGAGTTTCGTCGCCATGCAGCGCTGGGTGCACGACCTGAGGCGCTTCTGGTCGTTTTCAGCGGCGCATCGCGATGCCGTCATCGGCCGCCGCGCCGATACGAACGAGGAGATCGCAGACGCGCCGGCATTCGCACACGTGAAGCGAACGGCGCAGGAAAGCTACACGCCTCCGGCATTCATGCTGCGCCGCTCGATGCCGTGGGCGACCGCGGACGAAGAGGGATTGCTCTTCGTGTCGTATGTCGAATCGCTGGACCGATTCGAAGTCATGATGCGCCGCATGGTCGGCCTCGACGACGGTGTCGTCGACGGCCTCTTCAGCTTCTCGCGCCCGGTGAGCGGCGGATACTACTGGTGTCCGCCGGTATCGGGTGATCGCGTCGACCTGCGTCTCCTGGGGCTTTGAGTGGTCAGCCGCTGACGTTTAGCGGCCGGCTGCTGTCAGGGTCTCGGCGCTGAGGGGCAGAACCGCCGGAGGCGGCGGAGCCGCCGACAGAATTTAGCGGCGGCCGTCAGGCCGCCGTTTCGTCAGGTCATCCCAGCGTGCGAGCACGCGAAGCGCGCGGCAGATCCTCGTGACCCGCCTTCTGTCGGGCACGTTGTGCCCTCGTACGCCGACGTGATCGCAGGCTTCGGCGGCCTGACGGCCGCCGCTAAATTCTTGGCGGCCGCTGCGCGGCCTCAGGAACCCGCGACCTTAGCCACTCATGATGCACCCAAGCGCGCGGGTCTCTAATAAGCCATGTATTTACATAATGTTAGATGTAGAGCTCGCCGGCGTGTTTTACAATTATTTGAAATTTACTGGCTCGCCTCGCTGTCGGAAGCGCCGTGACCTCAAATCGCGATCTCCTCCCCGGTGTGATTCCGGGCGGCTGCGAGCCGACGATCGTCTGCGACTCGCGTTCGATCGTGAGGCGCGCCCGCCGGATGGCCCTTCTCCGGGATGCCGCGCAGTTGTTCCTGGTGATCGCCGTCGACTGGCTCTTCTACCGATGGCCTCTGTCGCGTCTGCCGTGGGCCGGCCGGGACGAGTCGCTCATGATCGTGATCGCGTTCAACGCGCTCGTGGTCGGGCATGTGTTCTTCAGCCTGAAGTTGCCGGAGTGGAACGCACGGCGGGTCGCGTCGACGTGGTGTGCGACGGAGCGCAAGCGATTTGCTACGACGATGCCGCAGCGTGACCGGCGATGAGCCGAGCCAGGATCGCGAACAGAAGCAGGACGACTGCGGCGATGGCCACCCAGAAGACTTTGAGCGCCGAGGACGCGCCTTCGACCTTTGCGGCAGGGGCTGTGGAACCCGCACTCCAAAAGAAACGGCCCGCCGAAGCGGGCCGTTAGATCAGGAACGGAGGGATTGGAATCAGGTGGCCTGCTTGTCCGGGCGATGCGCGAGGATCACCTCGCGACCCGCCAGATAGAGCAGGATGACCAGGATCGCAAACGGAATCATCGACAAGGCATCCGAGTAGGGACCCTCGGCAAAAGGGTTGCCCTGGGAGAAGCTCTGGATCCAGTCGTTCACCTTCGACATGGCCGGAACGCCGGCGAGGAAGGCGATGATGATGCCGGCGATCGCGCCGCCGGCGATGTAGCCGGAGGCCATCAGCACGCCCGCACTCTTGTCGCCCTCAGCAACGAGCTGCTCCTCGGTGAGGTTCTTGCCGGCGAATTTCTTGGCGATCCACCGGTCGACTGCCCATCGTACGATGCCCCCGATGAGGATCGGCGACGACGAAGAGAGCGGGAGGTAAACGCCGACCGCGAACGCCAGCGACGGAATCCCCGAGAGCTCGAGCACGACGGCGATCATCACGCCCAGGAGCACGAGGCCCCACGGCAGCTCGCGGTTGAGAATGCCCTTGATGATGTACGACATCAGCGTGGCCTTCGGCGCGTCGAACTTCGTCACGGATTCGCCGTTGGGAAGCTGTCGCACCGTGCCGTTGATGCCGGGATCGATGCGGTAGACCGGGGTGCCGTCGGCATTGACGAGGTACTTGCCGGCCGGGCTGCCCACTTCGTCGACTTTGTGGAAGACGTGGTAGGGAGTCAGATCGGAGCCGACCTGACGCGCTCCGACTTTCTCGGTGTAGCTCGAGATTTCGTTGGCGGGAGCGCGGAACGTGGGGTTCTGGATCTTCACGTAAACGGTGGAGGCGTTGTTGAGGCTCAGCAGGATCGGTCCGAGGATCAGGGCCGAGGCGAGGGAGCCGACCAGGATGGCGATCTGCTGCGCGCTCGGTGTGGCGCCGAGGAGGTGGCCGGTCTTGAGGGCCTGCGAAGTCGTGCCGCCGTTCGACGAGGCGATGCAGACGATGGCGCCTAACGACAGCGCGGTGACGTAGTAGTTCTTACCGGTCCATCCGAGCACCAGGAAGATGAGACAGGTCAGCAGCAGCGTGGCCACGGTCATGCCGGAGATCGGATTCGAGGAAGAGCCGATCTCGCCGGTCAGTCGCGACGACACGGTGACGAAGAGAAACCCGAAGATGATGATCAGAATCGCCGCGGCGAGGCGCGGGACCCAGCCCACACCGCCGGCGTAGAGCGGGTTCGAGAAGGCGATCAGGACGATCAGGAGAATGATTCCGATGAGCACCATCTTCATCGGCAGGTCGCGATTCGTGCGGAGCTTGTCGCCGGTGGCGCCCGCCCCACGCGCGCGAACGTCCTTCATGCCGCCCTTCATGCCGTGCCAGATCATCGGCAGTGAGCGGAACACGCTGATGATGCCGCCCGCGGCCACTGCTCCGGCGCCGATGTAGAGCACGTACGCGCCGCGGATCTCGTCCGGTCCCATCTTCGAGATCGGCATCGTTCCGGGCGGGAGAATGCCGGGGATCGGGGAGCCGAAGAACTTGATCATGGGGATCAGGACGAGGTAGGCCAGCACGCCGCCGCCGCACATGATCGCGGAGATGCGCAGGCCGATGATGTAGCCGACGCCGAGAAGCGCGGGCGAGATCTCGGCGGCGATCGAGGCCGCCTCGAACGGTTTGCCGAACACTTTCTGGGGCACGCCCTTCCACGCCTGGAAGCCGGCCATGAGCGTCTGGTAGACGAGCCCGATACCGAATCCCGTGAAGATCGTCTTGGCGCTGGTCTGAACCCCGCCGTGGGCGGCCTGTTCGCGTTTGGCCGCGTCGGAAGCCATCTCCCGCGATTCGTCGGACGCTCCCGCCTTCAGCACCTCGGCGCAGGCCGTGCCTTCCGGGTACTTGAGGATGCCGTGCTGGGCGACGATCAGCGCGCTGCGCAGCGGAATCATCATGAGGATGCCGAGCAGGCCGCCGAGGATGGCCACGAGCATGACCCGCGTGAACTCGAGGTCGAAGCCGAGGATGAGAATGGCGGGCATCGTCACGCCGACGCCGAAGGCGATCGACTCGCCGGCCGAACCGGCCGTTTGCACGATGTTGTTCTCGAGGATGGTGGCGTTGCGTCCCCCGAGCTTGTTGAGGATCCGGAACAGCGTCACCGAGATGACGGCCACCGGAATGGAAGCGCTGACCGTGAGACCGACCTTGAGAACCAGGTAGAGTGAGGAAGCGCCGAAGATCATGCCCAGGATCGTTCCGATGATCACCGGCAGGATCGTCAGCTCGCGCATCTGCGTCCCGGGCGCGATGTAAGGCTCGAATGCCGGAGTGGGCGCGACGTTGTCCCCGACGATGTCCGGCATACCTTGCGGCATTGAGCTCATTCGTTCTCCTTGTTGTTTTTGCGTGTGCCCGGGGGGCGGCCGCGCACGAGGGTGCGCCATTTTACCCGTAAGTGCTGAGTACTGAGTGCTGAGTACTGAGTGGACATAATTGGGCGACAGTCCCTGGATGATCGACAAGCGCTCTGATTGCCGACATCCTGTCAAGCTTCACCTCATGGCCCGCTCTTCGATTCGCCGCCTTTCGCATGTCATCGCGTTTGACGGCAGAACGGTTCTGCTGGCTCAGGGGCACGAGGGTGCTCAGCTCGCGGCCTCGGTGACCGTCGCACGGGACGACGCGAACAGATACCGCCCGGTGATGCTTCGCGGATTCGCGGCGATCTCCTCCGGCGTTCCGGTGGCCACCACTTCGCCGCCGCCATCGCCTCCTTCGGGACCGAGGTCGATCACGTAGTCGGCGGCTTCGACGAGCTGGATGTTGTGCTCGATGACGACCACCGAGTTGCCGCGCTCGATGAGATCCTTGAAGGTCCCGATGAGCTGCTTCACGTCGGACGAGTGCAGCCCCGTCGTCGGCTCGTCGAAGAGGAACAGCCGCCCCTGCTCGGCCTTGCTCCCCTCGGCGAGAAACGAGGCGAGCTTCAGGCGCTGGGCTTCGCCGCCGGAGAGCGAGTCGGTCGACTGGCCGAGGCGGAGATAGCCGAGACCGACCGAGCGGAGCGGCGAAAGCTTCTTCATAACCGCTCGCTTTTCGACGAAGAAGCGCATGGCCTCGTCGACGGTCATGTCGAGAATCTGGTCGACGTCTCTTCCCTTGTATTTGACCTTCATCACCAGCTCACCAAATCGCCGGCCGCCGCATTTGTCGCAGACCACCTCGACGTCGGCGAGGAACTGCATGTCGATGGTGACCGTTCCCGCGCCCTGGCAGGCCTCGCACCGCCCGCCGACGGTATTGAACGAGAACATGCCGGCCGTGACGCCGTTCAGCTTTGCGGCCGTGGTCTCGGAAAGGATCTTCCGGATCTCGTCCCATGCCTTCATGTAGGTGGCGGGATTCGATCGCGTGGAACGGCCGATCGGTGACTGATCGACGAGCTGCATGTCGTAGATGAAGTTCGTGCCGTCGATCGACTCGATCTTTCCCACGTCCAGGCCGGTGGCGCCGCGGTACTCGCGCTGGTAACGGTTGTAGAGGCAGTTGCGGATGAGTGTCGATTTGCCGGAACCAGACACACCGGTGACGGCGACGAGCTTGCCGAGCGGGATCGAGACGCTGACGTTCTTCAGGTTGTGCTGGGTGGCGCCGCGGATCTCGATGTGCCCGGCGTCGGTGCGGAGGTCGCGTTCGTACTCGATCTCCTGGTCGCTGGCTGCGATCCGTGGCGGGCCGGCGTACATGAGGCGTCCGCCGTATTCGCCGGCGCCGGGACCGAGGTCGAGCGTGTAGTCGGCACCGGCGATGATCGTCGGATCGTGCTCGACGACCACGACCGTGTTCGCCGCATTGCGCAGCCGCCGCAGGACCGTCAGCAGCCGCTCGCTGTCGCGGGCGTGAAGACCGACCGTCGGCTCGTCGATGACGTACATGGTCTCGGTCAGCGAGCTGCCGAGGGCTGCGGCGAGGTTGATGCGCTGGGACTCGCCGCCGGATAGCGTCCGGGTCTGGCGATCGAGGGTGAGGTACGACAGCCCGACCTCATCGAGGTAGGTCAGGCGGTTCACGATCTCGCGGCGCAGATGCCCGGCAATGGCTTCCTCCTGCTTCGACAGCGCCAGGTATTCCCAGAAGTGGCGGGCTTCTTTCACGTTCATGCCGAAGAGATCGCCGACCACGAGATCGCGGAACTTCACGTTGGAGGCTGCGGTCTTCAGTCGCGATCCGTGGCACTGCGGGCACGGCTCGTAGCTGCGGTACTTGGCCAGCTTCACCCGCACGTGGATCTTGTATTTCTTCGTCTCCAGCCAGTCGAAGAAGCCCTTGATGCCGTACCACTTTGCGCGGCCGTTGTAGAGCAGGTCCCACTCGGTCTTGTTGAGGTCCTTGACCGGCACGTCGAGGCGCAGGCTGTACTTCCTGGCCGCCTTGCGCAGGTCGTCGTAGCAGTCCTCGTATCCGGCCGAGTTCCAGGGAGCGACGGGCAGCTCGTCGAGCCGAAGGTCGCGATTGGGAATGACCTTCTCCATGTCGATGCCGATGATGCGGCCGTAGCCCTGGCAGGTCGTGCACGCGCCTAACGGCGAGTTGAACGAGAAAAGGTGCGGCGTCGGCTCGATGAACTCGGTCCCGCACTTGTTGCAGGCGAACCGCGAAGTGAAGCGGTGGCTGATCCAGCCCTCCGGCGACTCCTCGAGCAGGTTCACGTTTCCCTTGGCGATCTCGAAGGCCTGCTCGATCGCTTCGGTGACCTGCGACATCCGCTCGGGATCGACCCGCAGGCGCGTAATGACGAGCTCGAGCGAGGTGGCGTCGCTGACGTCGGTCTCCTTGATGTCGACGGTCTCGCCGTTGACCCAGGCGCGGTAGAAGCCCGCCTTGATGAGCTGCTTGAGCACCTCGGACCGGTTCTCCGCCTCGAAGAACACCGGCGCCAGCACGACCACGCGGCGCCCGCCGAGCGAGGCGAGGATCTCCCCTGTGATCGACTCGGGCGTCTCCTTGCGGACGCGGACGCCGCAATCGGGGCACCAGGTCTCGCCGCAGTACGTCATGAACAGACGGATGTGGTCGGCAAGCTCGGTGGCGGTCGCGACCGTGGAGCGGGCGTTCTTGATCGAGTTCTTCTGCTCGATCGCGATCGCCGGAAGAATGCCTTCGATCTCGTCGACGTCGGGCCGATCGATCCGTTCGAGGAACTGCCGCACGTACGTCGACATCGATTCGACGAAGCGCCGCTGCCCCTCGGCATAGAGCGTGTCGAACGCCAGCGACGACTTGCCCGAGCCCGAAGGTCCGCTGATCACGGTCAGCTGCCGCTGCGGAATCTCGACCGAGATGTTCTTCAGGTTGTGGGTGCGGGCCCCACGGATGATGATCGTACGAGCGGGCATGACCAAGTGAAAACGCAACCGAGGGCCTCCGTCATCCCGCCCCCGGGTCGGTGTGGGGCAGGCTTTTCAGCCTGCCTTCCTTGGCGGGCTGGACCCCACACACCAGCGTAGCGCGGCGAAGAGTCTCCAGCCGACGAATCGTCCCGGTAAGAGACTCTTCGCCGCGCTCCACCGCTCCCGCCCAACCACCGCCCCCGCGGTTCCGCCGGCTCAGAGTGACGGGGGGCTAGAGCGGGATGTTGTGCCGCTGGTAGAAGTTGTAGCTGCCAAGGCGGCTTCGGAGGCGCTCCACCACATCGTGTGGGAGCCGTCCCTCGGTCGCGGCGACGTTCATCTCCACCTGGCGGGCGTTTCGCGCGCCCGGAATCGCACTCGACACCATCTCATCGCCGAGCACGAATCGCAGCGCTCCCTCGGCCAGCGAGCGCGCCGAGCCGCCGATGATCGACCGCGCCTCGTCGACGCGCGGAATGACGTCTTCGAGGCGTTTTGCAGTGAGGAAGTTCTGGCGGATGTCGTCGGCGGCAAACACCGAGTCGGTGCGGAACTTTCCGCTGAGCAGCCCCGAGGCGAGCGGAACCCGCGCGATGATGCCGTACCCTTTCCGCTTCGCGGCAGGAAAGAGATCGGTGGCCGGCGCCTGGTTCAGGACGTTGTAGAGGACCTGCAGCGCGTGGCCCCATCCGCGATTCACGATCTCGGTCCCGTCTTCGATGGTCGAGACCGAAACGCCCCAGTAGCGGATCTTTCCGATCTCCTGAAGGCGTTCCATGGCTTCCTGGATCTCCTCGCGACGGAGATCGGCGAGCGTCGGATTGTGAGCCTGGTAAAGGTCGATATAGTCGGTGCGAAGCCGCTTCAGCGACCCGTCCACGGCGTGAAAGATGTGCTGCTTCGAGAAGTCCTTGCGCAGCGCGCCGTCGGAGGTGCGGACGACGCCGACCTTCGTGGCCAGCACGATGTCATTCCGAAATCTCGAGAGGACGATGCCGAGCAGCGACTCGCTGCGGCCGAAGCCATAGCTGTCGGCGGTATCGAAGAAGGTGACGCCGAGGTCGCGGGCGCGGCGGATCGTGATCAGCGATTCCTCGTCGTTGGTGCGGCCCCAGCCTAACGGCGTGCCGGAGGCGTCGGCGGTCCCGCCGATGGCCCAGGCGCCGAAGCCGATCTCGCTGACTCTGATTCCGGTGTTGCCGAGAGGGCGGTATTGCATGCGTTGCGCTGATTGTAACTGCGCGCAGGGTGTGATTCGGACCGGGCAATGAGCGACGTAGGGACTGCCTGCCTCGGCCGTCCTGAATCCTCGAACGCCGGTGCGTGGGATTTACAGCTTCACCTGCTTGACCTCCTCCATCTCGCGGAACGAGCGGAGGAAGTTCAGGGTTTCCGGATCGAGCGCCGAGTCGACGGTGATGATGGCCATGGCCTTGCCGGTCGTCGAAGTCCGGGCCAGGTTGTACTCGGCGATGTTGATCTCCCGATCGCCGAACAGCGTGCCGACTTTTCCGACCACCCCTGGCACGTCCTTGTTGATCGCGTAGATCAAATGACCCTCGGGCTTGAACTCGACGCGGAAATTGTTGACCGAAACGATGCGCTGGTTCTTTTCGCTGAAGACCGTTCCGGAGACGCAGAACTCTTCCCGCTCGGTCGAGGCGCGGAAGGTGATGAGGTTGTTGTAGTCGCGTGGCATCGGGTGCGTCGTCGATGAGATGGCGATCTCGCGCTGCTCGGCGATCTGCTCCGCGTTGACGAAGTTCACCGACGTGGAGAGGTACGGCGTCAGCAGGCCCTTGAGCGCGGCCACGGAGATGATCTTCGTCAGCCGCTCCTCCACGCCCCACAATTCGACGACCGTGCGGGTGACGGCACCGTTGATGACCTGCGCGGTGAAGAGTCCGAGCTTCTCCGCCAGGTTGATGAGCGGCGCCGCATCGGCGTCCGCCACTCCTTCGAACGGCAGGTTCACCGCCGAGACGAAGATCGACCCGCGAAGGGCGTCGACCACCATCTCGGAAGTCTGCACAGCCACGCGATCCTGCGCTTCGATCGTGTTCGCTCCGATGTGCGGTGAGAGCACGATGTTCTTCGCCGCCAGCAGAGGATTGTTCTTGGGGGGCTCGTCCTCGTACACGTCGATCGCCGCTCCTCCGACCCGGCCGGAGCTTAGTGCCTCGGCGAGCGGCTGCTCCTGGTAGATGCCGCCGCGCGCACAGTTGACGAAGATCACGCCCTCCTTTGTCTTCGCGATCTCGTCGGGACCGATCATTCCGCGCGTCTCGTCCGTCAGAGGCGTGTGCACGGTGACGATGTCGGCCTGTGCGAGCAACTGGCCGAGCGTGACCTTCTCGGCGCTGACGCGCTCGTACACGGCGTCCGCGACGTAGGGGTCATAGGCGATCACGCGCATGCCGAACGCCCGCGCCCGGACCGTCACGCGCGTTCCGATCCGACCCAGGCCGATGATGCCGAGGACCTTGCCATTGAGCTCGGTGCCCATGAATTTCGAGCGCACCCATTCCCCGCGCTTGACGCTGGCATCCGCCTCGGGGATGTTGCGACAGAGCGACAGCAGCATGGCCATCGTGTGCTCGGTGGCCGACATGATGTTGGCCGTCGGGGCGTTGATCACCAGAATGCCGCGGGCGGTGCAGGCGTCGACGTCGACGTTGTCGAGCCCCACCCCGGCCCGGCCGACCACCCGCAGCCGGCTGCCCGATCGCACCAGGGCCTCGGTCACCGCCGTGCCGCTGCGCGTGATCAGCGCATCCGACCGGGCCACCTCGCGCAGCAGCTCTTCGCCCTTGAGGCCGGGACTGTAGACGAGCTCCACGTCCTCCGCGGTGCGAAGGATGGCCAGCCCCGACTCGGCGAGCGTGTCGGTGACCAGGACGCGATGGCTCATGGCGAACCTCCCGTCACGACCCGGCGACCTCTTCGAGCACGTCCAGCATGGCGTTGAGGGAATCGATGGTGATGTCGCCCATGTGGCCGATGCGGAGCGTGGTTTCCTTCCACTCGCCGTATCCGCCGCCGAGGGTGAAGCCGCGCTTCTTCATCTCCTTGCCAACCCACTCGGCGCCTTTCTGCGGCTTGAGTGCCGACACGGTCGACGAGGCATGCTCGCGATCCGAAGCAAGCCCTGCGAACGGCGCCGTCCGTTCCAGGACGATGTCGCGCATGCGCCTGTGCCGCTCGAAGCGCACGGGCAGCGTTTCACCGCGCAGGATGTCGTCGAGCTGGCGCGCCAGAGCGAAGAAATGGGGGATCGACGGTGTCGACGGAACTCCGTCCTCGGCCGCCTTCGACGCGTATTGCAGGAGGTCGAGATACGTGCCGCGATAGGGATGTTTCTTCGCTTTTTCCATCGCCCGGTTCGACATGGCCGCGACGGTGATGCCGGGTGGCAGGGCCAGGCACTTCTGCACGCTGGCAATGCAGACGTCGAGGTCCCATCCGTCGAACTGCAGCGGCATTCCGCCGAGGGCGGAGACCGAATCGACGAGCACGAGGGTGTCGGGCGATTCAGCGCGAACGATCCGCGCCAGCGCAGCCACGTCGTTCGTGACCCCGGTCGAGGTCTCGTTCTGCGTGATCGTGACTGCGGCGTAATGAGCGCGACGGCTGGTGAGGTGATCGGCCAGCCGGTCTGGATCGATGGCCTGTCCCCATTCGACGCTCAGTCGGTCGGCCTCCAACCCGAGCGACTCGGCGATGGTGAGCCACTTCTCGGAGAATGCGCCGCAGGTGGTGACGAGGACGCGCCGCGCCACGCAGCTCTCCAACGCGGCCTGCATCACTCCGGTTCCGGACGAGGTGACCACGAGCGTCGTCTGCTTCGTGTCGAACAGCGGCTTCAGGTCGGCGTTGATCTGCCGGAAAAGATCGCGGAATTCGGGGCTGCGATGGCCGATCATCGGCCGCGTCATCTCCTGGAGAATCGCGGGGCGGACCCAGGTCGGGCCGGGGACGAAGAAAGTGCAGTGGTTGTTTGTCATGGCCGTGTTGGCTCCAGGCTGTTAGCTCTTGGCTCTTGGGACCACGGCCATCCCAAGAGCCAAGAGCTAACAGCCAGCAGCCTTCTCCTCGATCAGATAGGGCAGAACCGCGGTCAGGCGCGGCTCCGTCACGAACACATCCGCATTCTCCTTCACGCGTAACCGGGTGTGAACTCCTCCAAAGCCGACGAAGAGGTCGACGGCCGGGCGTGCCTCGAGGTCGCTGATTCCGTCTCCCACAAAGGCTGCCTTTCCATGAGTGCGCGCCCGAATGTCGCGGACGACGAGCTCTTTTCCGCCGGGACGCGTCAGAAACGAACGCCTGTCGAAGCCGGCATACGAACCGTCTTCGGCGAGATCGAGCCGAACAGCGTGCACGGCGCGCGCCGGGATGCCGAGGTGCGCCGCCAGCGGCGCGACGGCCTGCTCGATTCCACCGGTGACGAGGTGAACGATCGCGCCGGCGTCGCGCAGGGTCTGTACGGTTTCCACGCCACCTTCGACGAGCGAAGCGAGGTACAGGCGGCCGAGCTCCTCGACCGCCCTGCGCGTTGGCCGGATCAGGTCGAGACGCCGGCCGTACACCTCATCGAGCGGAATCTCGCCATTCATGGCCGCTGCTGTGAGCCGCGCGATATCGGGATTGTTGCCGGAGAGGACGTCGATGCCTTCGATGGTCACCAGAGTCGAATCGACGTCGAAGAAGACCAGGCGGAAGCGTGAGCGCGATGTGCCGGCGCTCAATGCGCCGCTCCATTGCGGAGGATGCCGAGGAGATCCGAGAAGCGGTCGAGGTAGTGATCGGCGCGAGCGGCGCGCAGCTGCTCCGGCGTCGACGATCCACCGCCGACCACGGCCACGTCGATGCCGCTGTTGCGCGCCGCCTCGACGTCGATCGGCATGTCGCCGACGAACAGGGCCTCGGCCGGCGCGCAGTCGGTGGCCTGCAGGGTGCGCAACAGGTGCCGGGCGTCGGGTTTGCGAGCGCCGGCGAGGTCGGGGCCGACGATGGCGCGGAAGTGCCGGGCCAGGCCGAGGGCCTCGAGGATCTTGACCGAGAAGCTGGTCGGCTTGTTCGTGCAGACGGCCATCACCACGCCGATGCGCGAAAGCTCGTCGAGCGTGCTCTCGACGTCCGAGAGGATCCGCGACTCGCTGCAGCAGATCTCGTCGTAGCGCGCTTCGAATGCGGTCTTGACCGTGGCCGGGACGTCGGCGGACTCGAATGCGCGCTGCAGCAGCTTGTCCAGACCGTCGCCGACGAACTGACGGATGCGCTCCTCGCCGAGCTCGTCCAGCCCGTGTTGCCGTCGCGCGTAGTTGACCGCTTCGGCCAAAGCGGCATACGAGTCGACGAGCGTGCCGTCGAGATCAAACAGCACGGCGCGGTAGCGCACGGGCGATGTCATGGGGCCCAGATTCTATCCAGAATGGCCATGGTCGTTTCGACCGTCGGCCTCTGCTCGGCGTCGATGTTGACCGTCGGCCAGCCGGCGAACGATTTGAAGCCCTCCACGAACACGACCGTCGCCCGAAGCTCGTCGAGAAGATCGGCGGGATCCGAGTAGGCGATGCGCCGTGTGCCGCCGCCCTCCCAGACCACGGCCTCGCGATCGCCGGCGAGGATGACCGGGTCCGCGCCGGCAGCGCGGAAACGCGCGGTGTCGCCGCGGTTCTCCTCGTTCAGCGGGTGGTGCGTGTGCTTGATCGCCGCCACGTGCTCGCCGCGAGCGGCCAGGCGCTCGATCAGCGACACGATGAGGGTCGTTTTTCCGGCGCCGGAATGGCCTATGAAGGCAGCCACGCGCTTCTGCATGCGACTGTTTTACTGCGCAATGCGGGCGTATGACGAGCGGAGAAGCGTCACCCTCTTGACGTAGTTGCGGGTTTCGGGGAAGGGAATCGACTCGAGAAACTCGTCCATCGGCTTCGAGGGAGCGGCGCGCCGCCATCGGAGAACGTTCCCCTGGCCGGCGTTGTACGAGGCCACGGCGAGCTGCACGTTGTTTCCGAACAGCCGGATCATGTGCCGCAGGTGGTAAGTCCCGAGCTCGATGTTCGTGACCGGATCGTCGATGCGGGTGATGCTGAGCCGGCCGTGCAGCTTCTGGCCGAGCTCCTTGCCGGTCGCGGGCATGAGCTGCATCAGGCCGATGGCGCCCACCGCCGATTTCGCGTTCGGCTGGAACGAGCTCTCCTGAAGGATCAGGGCCATGACCAGGTACGGATCGACGCCGAAGCGCTGCGAGTCCTGCTTGATCGCGTCCTCGTACTTGACCGGGTAGTACATCCGGATGAAGTAGGGCGGCACGGAATCCTGCTCGACGGTGGCCAGCTGCGGGAAAGCGCGCCGCAGCGTACGGTAGAGCAGGTCGATGTTTCCGCTGCTGTTGTAGAGGTCCGACAGCAGGGCATCGGCGAAGTGCCGATTCGAGAACTGCGCGTTCCTGCGGATCTCCAGCTGGGCGTCGCGCATGTCGTTGAGCGCGGTGAGCTCGTAGGCGCGGCGAAGCTCCGGGGGCATTGTCTGTTCGGCGATCTGCCGCCAGTCCCGCCGGTTGGTCTTCAGCGGATTGGACTTCACGGGATGGGCTTCAGCGCCGCGGCTGACGGCGTAAAGCGCGTACACGTCCTGATAAGGCGCATTGGCGAGCTGCTGATAGATCTCGCGGGCCTGATCCTTTTCGCCGGCGCGGTCGATCGTGCGGGCGTACCAGTAGCGGGCCTGCCGTTTCACGTTGGGATTGCCGTACGTCTCACCGATGAAGTGGAACAGCGACTCGGCGGTCTCGAGATCGCTGCGAACGTAGGCTGACCAGGCCGAGTCCCAGAAGTGCTGCAGGCCGGGATCGGCGAAGGGATCGAGCTTGACGACTTCCGAGATCAGCTGCTGTTCGTACGCATCCTGTTTCTTTGCCTCGGCCACTCCGATCAGCGTGTGCAGCACCTCCAGGCGCACAACCGGCGCGAGAGTTCTGATCTGCAGGAGATCTTTCATCCGCTCCACGGAGAGACGGTCGTAAGACTCCTTCTTCGCCTTTTTCGCGAGGTCGACGAGCTGCACGGTCTTCTTCACGTTCGCGAATTTCGGGCGGGTGACGAGGTGCCTTTTCTTTCCCTTGCCGACGCGCACTTTGACCGTGCCGACTCTCTTCCGCTGAATGATTGTCTTGTTGACTACGGGGACGATCGAGGCGGAGAGGGCGCGGTAATTCTTCGAAGCGGTGTAGATGGCTGGAACGGCGATCCTGTATGCGCCGGCGGCGAGTGGCTCGAGGACTTTGTTCGAGTCGTCGTACCGGTGCAACTGGTTCAGCGCCAGGCCCTTGTTGAGCTCGAGCGCGGGACGCATCGATGCCGGCGCCGCCGGCTCGAGAGCGGTGAGCTCCTCGAGCGATGACTGCGGATCGCCGTCGCGCAGCAGACAGACTGCGCGCTCGAGGCGTTCCGAGGCCGTGAGCGGGACAGCCGCGGTGGCGGGGATGCCGCTGATGCCGCGGATCACGGTCAGGGCCCATGCCGATTGCGGTGCGCGCGGGCTCTTGATGGCGATGGCACGTGCGGCGGCAAGAACTCCCGGCAGGTCACCATCGAAGAAGCGCGTCTCGGTCTCGCCCCAGCGTGCGCTCCCGGCGATCGCCGGGGAATCGCTCCAGGCCCCGACTTCACCGTAGGCCTGCGAAGCGTGAGCCCAATCGGCCAGCTGCGAGTACAGCCCGGCCAGGGTCAACCCCGCGTCATCGGCGTAGACGAACTCCGGATGGCGCTGCTGCAGTGCGGCGAGAGCGGTCCGCGCTCCCTTGCCGTCGTGGATGAGCTGGTAAGCCGTCGCAAGATAGTAGAGCCGGTATTCCTCGACCTCGCGCTGCCCGAAACTGAACGACGAGAAATCGCGGACCGCTTCATCTCCCGCACCGCGCTGCAAGGCATCCAGGCCCGCGGTATAGGTGCTGCGCAGCTTCTCCAGGTCGGGCGGCGCTTCCGGTTTCGGGTGCGCCCGCGCCTCCGCACGCCCGCGCTCTTTCGCCTGGAGAAAGAAGTACACACCGAGCAGGAGAAGCCCGATGATGATCGGGATCGCCGTGGCGACGATGAGCCATTTGCGCGGGAGACTTCGCGGCATTCCGCGGCCAGTTCTGCGAAGAAATTGCCAGCGGCGTTCCGCCGGCGCTTCGTGGGCGGTTATGGAAGGCGCTCGCTACAGGCCGAGCGACTCCGCGTTCCCCTCGGCCAGAATCCTCACAAGCTCGTCGTAGAAATAGTTCGACGCTTTGCGGACGTCCTCCGGAATGCGTTCGTCGTACATCTGACGGCTGCGGTCGATATCTTCCTTGAGCCGCTCGTAGAGGTCGTGATTCTTGCGGCCCTGATCGACCTTCGACTCGTTGTAGAGCTTGATCTCGGAGACGAGGAGGCGTGCGAAGCGGCGGGCCTCGTCGTGTCGTTTCGACTCATCGGTCTGCGCGGCACCCGGACCTCCGCGATGCGCCACACCCGGCGGGGGGATGAACTGCGTGGTGGCCCGTTCCTCGTGAACGGCGGCCGCCGCGGCCGCGGCAACCGGAGCGGGTGCTGGCGCCGGAGCGGGCGCGGGGACCGGGCGGGGCGGAGGAGGAGGGGGCGCGACCGGCTGCGGCGGCGGAACGAACGCAGGTTTTACCGGAGCCGGGGCGGACATCATTTCGCGGATCTGCTGTGCGCTGAACGCAACCGTCGATTCGGGGCTCTCCGCCACGGGGCCCGGCTGAGGCGCGGCCGGCACGGGACGTGGGGGAGCTGGCGGAGCGGCGGCAGGCGGTATCGGCGCGGGCGCAGGCGCCTGTCGCGCAGCTGCCATTCCCGGGGCGGTGCTTTCGGCACGCGTGGTGCCGGTACCCGTCGTGTCGGACAGCGAGGGTGACGGCGATTTCTTCCGAAGGGCGAGTGTATCGACGAGCAGCCCGGTGATGAACACGAGAAGCTCGATCGAAGAACCGTCGAGCCTGGCTGCTTCCTCGGCAATGACGTCGACGTAGACGGCTGCCGCCACCTTGTCCTTGATCACCATCGGCACGAGGACGGCCTTCGTGGAGGCCTCGACACCGAAACGGGTGGCGAGGTTCGCGCCGTCCCATTCGATGACCCGCTCATGGCGCAGCACTTCATCGAGCTGGGGGATCAGTCCAGGTGCGGCGTTGAACCGCTTGATCATCTCGTCATTGCCACCGTGATCGGAGAAGCCGACACCCTTCCAGCCGCTGAAGGTCTCGCCGCGAAGGATCAGCAGGGCGGCGCGCGATCCGAACTCCAGGCATTGCTCGAGCAACGCATTGAGGACGTCGACCTGTGACTTGCCGCGCTCGACGACCTGCACGGCCCGCTTCAGACGGCTGGCGTCGGCAACGAGTGCCGCCTGCCTCGAGGCGCCGAGCGCCTGTTCGAGCTCGCCGACCGATTTCTGAATGTGCGGGAGGAAGGTGACGGAATTGACGTCCGCCTGAACACTTTGAAGCGCAGCCTTGAGTTGCTGATCGACGACTTCGCGAACGTCCTCGATGGACGAGCGGATCTCGCTGACCATCTTCTCGATCGATTCGCGCACATGCGCATCGATCGCGCTCGCGACTTCATCGCCCCTCACGGCCATAACTCCTCCCGATGCTGTAAGTTGACCCGCATTTCAGATCTGGTAAGGCAGTCGGATTATTGGGCTCGCCCCGAGCAAAGTCAACACGGCTGCGGGTTTACGCGCCCTCGTTGCGAATCTGCAATGCCGGGCTTCGCGACCATGTTAAGGTTCTGCCCGATGCGTCGTCTCCTGCCTGCCGCCGCTCTCCTGCTGCTCGTCGCCTGCAGGGCCGGATCCGATTCCAGCGATCCCCAACGCGACTGGATGCACGTTCTCAGCAGAAAGAAGGCCGCCACCGCGCCGACGGCCTCCACGCGCGAGAAGCAGGTCTACGCCGACTCGCTCGGTGCGTTCGTCCGGAAGCACCCCACGCACAACCGGGCCCGGGCGGTCTATCAGCGCATCCAGCTCGATTTCGCTCACGAGCTGGCCTCGCTCGGCCGCTATCAGGACGCGATCCGCTTTTACCGCGCAGTGCTGATCAACGACAGCACCAATGCGGAAGCCAGGAACGGCCTTTCCCTGGCGCTCGATCGGCTCACGGTCACGCGGCAGAAGCTGATGTCTCTGGAAAAGGGGATGTCGGAGAAGAGCGTGGCACAGCTGCTCGGCAAGCCCGTTCCCGGCTGGAAGGTGACCACGGACCGCGGCGACTCCGTGATCGAGTCGTGGTACTACCGCACCACCGAAGGCGGCGTCGCCGGCGTCTACTTCCGCGACGGTGTGCTGTTCGCTGCCGATGCGAACGCCGATGCCAAGCTCTCCCCACTGGTCCGCTAGCCCATTCCGCGGGCTCTTTTTCCCGCTCCCACTGCCGCGCAATCCCGCTGTTGGGAAACCGAGAGCGTATAGTCCCCACGCTCCTTCCTGAAATCGGCCCTCCCTGTGCAGTGTTAGGAACGTGCGCGAAAGGAATGCTGTTCAATGCCTCTGTACGAATACGAATGCCGGCAGTGCGGCGAAAGGGTGGAGGTCATTCAGAAGCACTCCGATCCTCCCTATCAGCACTGCCCGAAGTGCGGCGGCGAGATGAAGAAACTCTTCTCGGCGCCAGCCATTCAGTTCAAGGGCTCGGGTTTCTACAAGACCGACTACCCGAGCAAGTCCTCGGCGAGTACCGAATCGACGGGCGAATCGAAAGCGACCGACTCGAAGAACGGCTCGAAGAAAGAATAGACGTTCGAGGTGCGGCGATCACGATGGGAAAAGCGCGAGAGATCAAGCGACGTGCCGACTCGGTGCTCGAGGAAGTCTTCCGTGCGCTGTTCGAAGAGATCGACACCGCGAAGATCAGGAAGGAAGTCGATGAGCTCCGGGCCGGCGAGCCTGATTACCAGCCCGTCGACTACGCCCGCACTCTGGCGCGGCGAACGGCCATTCGCTGTGCCGCCGCGGGAGCGGTGACCGGTCTGCCCTCGGGATTCGTGGCCATCGGCACACTCGGCGCCGATCTCGCCTATCTCGTCTTCCAGCAGTTCCGCCTCATTCTCGGCATCGCCACGCTCTACGGACATGAACCGTCGTCGCGCGAGCGATTCACCGAGGCGTTGCACTGCCTGGCTTACGCCTCGGGCGTCGGCGTCGGTAAGCAGGGAATCGCCACGGTGCTGGAATCGGCGACGATGGAAGGCGGAGTGGTTGCGGAAAAGATCGGGACGCGCATCGCCCGCGAGCGGCTGGCGAAGGTCGTTCCGTTCGTCGGCGCGGCCGCTGGCGGCGTTCTGAACTACGCCGCTGTCCGGGCAGTGTCGCGCGCGGCGATCCGGTACTACGAGTCGCGGATCGAGGCCGAGCTTGCCGACGAGATCTGGGCCGACGGCGATCGCGAGCACGCCTGAGCGTGTGAGCCTGCGACCCCCGTCCTCGTCGAGAAAAGCGCATGAGGGGTGTAGCCGATCACCTGTTTTGGCAACGGCCTCCATGTGTAACAAAACGCCGGAATGCCTGCACGGACCTTCGCGTTTGACGCCGTAACTGCACGATGCCCAAGTTCGATATTGAAACCATTCCGGAGACGCACTCGGCGTTTTTTGAACGGCGCCGGCTTCGGCGCATCCGAATGATTGTCGAGTTGACGAACAACTTCATCAGCACCGACATGACCGTCTCGCATCGGGAGGCCCGATGCCTGGTGAACTGCGCGCGGAAGGCGATCCTCGATCTCTATCCCGGATTCGAGGAACGATACGACGGATTGATCCGCCCGCATTTCGAGCGTGTTCTTCACGCGCGCTGGCCGGGAGAAGTCGCCTTCGACGAAACCGAGTCGTGCAGCGACTACGTCAACTGATCACCAGCTGATCATCGGGTCGCGGCGTCCGGAACCACTCCCCTGATTTCCCAGCGATCGATCTCCGACTGTGGAAACGCGCTCCGTCGTGCGAAGACCATCGACACGTCGTCGTAGCCGATGAGCGCCCACTCGCGGCGCGGGAAATAGGCGAGCGACGCCGGGAGGAAGCGCTGTTGTCGCGTGACCGCGTCGATCGTTTCCAACGGCCCGCGGTACTCGTCGACCGCCAGATCAATCCTGTACTTCCCCAGCAGTGCGCGCCAGGCGCGACTGTCGAGCCGCGCTTTCGCATACTCGGCGATGTAGTCGTGGAAGAGCTCATTGCGCCCGTCGGTGAGCACGCGTCGCTGGGGATAAAACGACCAGATCAGAAAACCGCCGAACTGGTCGGGGTTGTAGATGTTGCCGGCCAGGTGCGTCTGCTGCAGCCGAGTGACCGCGGCGATCGGAAATCGATGTGGGGCCACGCCGGCGGAATGGTCGAAGGCGATGACGACCCACGCGATCGGGACGATGGCCATGACCGCAAGCGCCGGACGCGAAAGCTCGCGTCGGACCATAGGCGAGATCAGAAGAGGAAAAGCGGCGAAGTACAGCCCCTGGTTGCGAACGTGCGCCACGGCCAGCCAGGCCAGCGCGGCGAACACGGCAAGGCGCCATAGCTGGTCGCGCCGGTCGCGCGCCGAAGCGAAGGCGATCAGGCCGACGGCGATGGTGAGGTAGAGGATCGGGAACAGCCGAACCGGGCTTGGCAGCCACTCGGCGTTGACGAATTCGCCGCTGCCGACGAATGCAGTCAGGCGCAAAGGGGCGACGACTCCATTCACGCCGAACGGATTCACGAGAAGGGCGGCCGTGCTCGCCAACGCCGCAATCCAGGCATCATGGCGATCGCGGCCGAAGAGCGCCACGGCTCCGGCGAAAAGCGGCGCGAGCAACGCCGAAGGATGTACGTTCATCCACAGGATCGTCAGCGCGACATATCCGATGGTCGCCGCACGCGATTTCCTGGCGAGCAAGGCAAGGCTGCAGACGAGAAGCGCAGCTGCCACGGTGCCGGGCCGCGCATCGAGCCGCGCAGATCCGCCGGCGAATGCCAGAGAGGTGAGGAGCAATGCCGCAGACGTCCTGTGGTCGCGGGATGCGAAGAAGAAACCCGCGGCGAAGATCGCGGCCACGATCGCAGCCCTCGACCATGCCACCAGGGCCAGGCCGGCGATCGAGTGCACTCCGTACAGCAGCAGCTGAAAGAGCCACTCGCCGTTGATCCATGGGGTGCGATCACTCGCGACAGCAAATGGATCGGTCAGCGGCAAAGCGTGGTGCTCTGCGATCCAGCGTCCCGTGGCGAGGTGCCAGAAGAAATCGTAGCTGTAGAGAGGCTGGAGCGCGACGGGAGTGAGGACCAGAAAAAGCGCAATGGCGGCGAAGGCTAGGTTGCGCTCTCGTGCCGCCATCAGACGCCGAGTATAGCGGCGCTACGTGCTCTGCGAGGGTGGTGCGGGGGGCGCTGGCACGGGGGGCACGCCTGGAATCGCCGGCGCAGGCGCAGCCTGAGGTGCCGGCGGCGTCGGGGGCAACGCCATTGCGCCCGATCCGCTTTCGATCTCCACGTCGCCGTTCACGGTCACGATGCGCAGCTCGTGCTCGCCGCCATTCACCTCGCCGGAGACCCGCCGGCTTCCGGGCCGGGAGTGAATGTTCAGCGGGAAGGCTGCCTCGAAGTCGCCGTTGACCTGCGAGAGGTCGCAGGCAAACGACGCGGTGGGTGGCAGCACCGCCATCACGCCGCCGTTCACGGTCTTGAAACTCGCGCCCTGGAAGCTCTGGAGGAAGCGCGCCTTCACGCGCCCGTTCACGGTCTTGGCGCTCACTTCCCTGATTCCGGCGCTCTCCAGGTCGATCGACCCGTTGACCGTCACGGCTTCCATCTCTCCGGCAGTGCCGCGGGTGGCAATGCGGCCGTTGACGGTCCGCAGCTCCAGGTCGAGTTGCGGCGGAACCTTGATGTCGTAATCGACGGAAACGTCTTTGGTGGAGAAGATGAACGGAAGGCGGAACTCCCGGTGTTCACGCCGGCCGATCGCGAGCGTGTCGCCTTCCACTGAGCTCTCGAAGTACCCTTTGTTTTCCTTGGCGGGGTCTGGCGCGACGCCGCGTGCGCGCACATGCGCGACCAGTGTGATCGTGTCGGCGGGTCCGGCGGACACGTCCACGCTCCCGTTGATCTCCGTCAGGTCCAGGCGGTGGATGCTCGATGCCGGCCAGCTGCGGCTGATGACGTCTTCATGGCGTTCCGCGACGGCGACGCACGACGCCATGGAGAAAAGAGCGGCCAGCAGATAGAGGTTGCGAATTGACCTGTTCATGAGACACCCTGCATGCCGTTTTACGGCAGGCAGACGAAAGAGTTTCATAGCGAATGGACTCCTCCCAAACCACCCTTCTCCGCATCGCCGCGTTTCTTATCGACGCGTTGTCGATTGCCGTCATTCTCGTCCTACCCGGCTCCATCGCGAGCTATGCCATGGCCTGGATCGGCGGTTCGGTCAACGCCATCCAGCTCGTCTGGTACGTCGCCCTCGGCATCATGATCGTGGTGATGCTGCTTCGCGACGGCTACCGCGGCCGCTCCCCCGGCAAGCGCCTTCTCGGCCTGAGAATCGTGACGCCGCGCTCGGATCGCTGCGGCTACGGCCGGTCGATCGTCCGCAATCTTCCGCTGATCATCCCGGTGTGGAATCTCATCGAGGTCTTCCTGGTCGTGGCCGGCAAGCGACGAACCGGAGACCGGATCGCCGGAACCCACGTGACGGAGGAGTAGCGGGTTTTCCCGTCACCCTGAGCCGGTCGGCCTCCCATCACTCTGAGCCGGCGTAACCGCGCGGGCAGTGGATGGGCGGGAGCGGTGGAGCGCGGCGAAGAGCCTCTTACCGGGACGATTTGTAGGTGTGAGACTCTTCGCCGCGCTCCGCCGCTCCGCCCGACCACCCTCCCCCGCGGCTGATATGGAGTGACCTGTCAAAGGTGCGCTGATCGTGTCAGCAGGCTGGTTTCTTTTCTTTGCTGCCGTCCTCTCTTTCGCGTCGTTCTATTTAGGGTTG
>JAJXWV010000043.1 GCA_021781455.1 Acidobacteriota bacterium
CGCGACTAGATCTGGCGGCACGGGGCCGAATGGCGAAGCGTCCCCCAACGAACACGACCAAAGTGTCAGCCCAGCCTAACGTTCGCGTCACGGGGGATCGCTTGTTTAAGGGCTAAGTGCTGTGTCCTCGGCCGCCACCCGTTGCGCTGAGGCGAACCAGGGGGCGGTCGCGGAAATTTTCGTGCGGTGCAAAGATTCATCAGATCTGTAATTCAGGACTCAGGACTCAGCACTCGGCATGGAGTACCATACGCGGCTTCCCGACGTCGAAGACGCGGGAAAGATCGATAAACCGATGCCGGGTTCGACGACTGAAAACGCCCTTTCGCTGCACCGCCGCGCCATCATCGTGGACGGCCACTGCGACACGCCCTACCGGCTTCACCGCCGCAACGTCCATCTCGACGAGCACGACACCGAGGCGCAGGTCGACCTGAAGAGCCTCGAGGAGAGCGGCATCACCGCCTCGTTCTTCGCCGCCTACGTTCCGCCCCACTATGCCGGCAGAGGGGCGGCGCGTTTCGCAGGGCGCCTCATCGACATCATCAAGACCGAAGCAGCTCGCCTCCCCGACCGGCTCGCCTTCTGCACCGATGCCGCGGGCATCGACGCGGCCAAGCGCAACGGCAAGGTGGCGCTCATGATCGGCATCGAGGGCGGCCACGCCATCGAGCACTCGCTCGACCTCCTCCGCGATTTCTACGCACGCGGCGTCCGCTACATGACCCTGACGCACGTCAATACCAACACCTGGTGCGACTCCTCGGGCGACGCGCCCGTCCACAACGGGCTCAACGACTTCGGTCGTGACGTCGTCCGCACCATGAACGACCTCGGCATGATCGTCGACATCTCCCACGTCTCCGACAAGGCCTTCTACGACGTCATCGAGACGACCCGTGTCCCGATCATGGCCTCGCACTCGTCCTGCCGGGCCCTCTGCAGCCATCCCCGCAACATGACCGACGACATGCTGCGCGCGCTTGCGAAGAACGGCGGCGTGTGCATGATCAACTTCTTCGCCGCCTTCCTGAACCAGAAGGCGGCCGAGGTGGTGATGCACGCCCAGAAGCGCTCGAAGGAGAGCGAGGCCTCGCCGCGCGGGGATACCGAGGAGATGCCCGACGACCGCACCGACTGGGACTCGTACCTGGAATGGTTCAACACGTTAGGCTGCCCGCAGGCCTCGATCGACGACATCGCCGACCACCTCATCCACGCGGCCTCGGTGGCCGGAGCCGACCATGTCGGCATCGGCAGCGATTTCGACGGAGTGCCGGCGCTGCCCCACGATCTTCCGACCGCCGCGCAATTGCCGCGAATTACCGAGCGCCTCCTCCAGCGCAAGGTCAACGAGGGCGACATCGAGAAGATCCTCGGCGGCAACTTCATGCGCGTGTTCCGGGCGGTGGAGGCGGGGCGAAAGTAGGCTGAGGAGTGCGGGCGTCTCGCCCGCGCCCGCCCGGCGGTGTTCGGCCAAACCGCGGGACGAGACGTCCCGCGGACGCGGGCGAGACGCCCGCACTCCTTTCACCGGCCGCTTGGGCGGCTGCTAGAATCGCGCTCGATCATGGCAACCGAAGTCGAGCAGCTCCGCGACCTGGCACGCGCGTACTGGAAGGACGGCTCCGCGCCGTGCCCGAAGCATCACGGCGTCACCATGACCGGCAACTTCGTGCAGACCACCTTCTCCGACCACATCTACCTCACCTGCCCGCGCGGCCATGAGACCGTCACCATCCCCCAGCGGCCGAAGCAGACCGAGTTCCAGGCGCAGCAGGTCGAGGGATTCGTCGAGAACCTGCAGCGCGGCGACGCCATCCTCTGCTACCGCTGCCAGTCGCCGCTCGAGGTCGATGCTCACGACGATCCCGTCACCGGCGCCAGCGAGTACACCTTCACCTGCGTGCGCTGTCTGTCGTGGGGACGGTGGAAGTCGGATTGAAACGGTTGCGAGGTTGCGAGGTTCCGCGGTGTTCGATCGTCACTCCACCGCGTAACCGCGCAACCTCCCCCGTTCAGCTCCCCGCGGGCACCTTCATCTCCGTTTCCGGATGGTGAATCCTTCCGCCTAACATCGCCGTGTACGTCGAGGCGGCCGAAGAGATCAGGGCCAGGATGAGGACGAGCGTGATCGACCAGCGCGACAGCTCGCGGCGGCGAAAGATCCAGAGGCCGGCCAGGGCCGCGATCCCGGAGATCACCATGATCGTCACCGTGACGTTGGCCGACTGGTCGTGCGGACTGATGGCCTGCCGGTTCACCCCCGGCATGTTCTTCACGATGTCGGCGGCTCCGTCACCGCTGAGAAACGTCGGCACGGCCATCAGGCCGGCGAATGCCAACAGCACGAAACCGGCCCGGAGAAACTGATCGCTGCGCCAGAGCGCCCCGATGACCAGGATCAGCAGCGACGAGATGGCCACGATGGGCGGGAAATGATTCAGCGTCAGGTGGATGTATGCAGCGTTCACTTCTTGACTCCTTCTTCCCTGGGTCATAGATGCGCGGTTGTCCTTGCAGTATCCGGACCCATCCGTAGGTCGCGGCCGGCAGGAGGCAGCGGGCAGGGACGAGGAGCCCGCCTCTGCCATGTCTATAACCTCAGGTCGGGTCATTCCTGCCCTCTGGCGTCTGCCGTCTGCCGTCGGCGGTGGATTCGGCGGCCTACTGGCGACAAGACGCCCGTGCTGCGGAAGTGACCCTTATTGCGGATTGCGAATTGAGTGGGCGCAATCCGCAATTCGCAATCACCTTCCCGCTTTCGTCACCCTCATCTCGTACGACGGGAACGCGCCGTGTGCTTCGACTTTGACCTGGACGATGTGGCCGTCGGCCGTGCTGACCCAGACCTCGTGGAGATCGCCGCTGTTGGCGTCCGTGAAGCGGTAGCGGATGCATTCCTCGCCGGCGATCCGTTCATTGCCGGCGCGCTGAGCCTCGCCTTCCTTCTTCTGCGCGTCGATATAGAGCGTCGTGCGCTGCCAGATGCGATCGGCAACCGAGGGCTCGGCGGGAGTCCGCCGCCCGGCGTGCGTCCAGAGCACGCCCGTCACTTTCGCTTCGGCCGACCACTGGCCGTCGTCCTTTCCGGCGCCGTGAAGCGTGAAGCGCTCGCGCTCCGCCCCGATCGTCGATCGCGTCATTTCTCCTTCGGCGCGCAGGCCCTTCGGCTCCTCGATCGAGAACAGCAGGCGTGAGGTGGAGCGGAAACAGTCGACCGCCTGGCTGTATGAGCCGTCGCCTGCGCAGCGATCGGGCGTCGATCGATTCACTTTCGGCGGTGTGAGCGTCGCGGGGACTGCTGCTGCAGGCTTCGGCGCCGGTGGGCGATTCTGCCGCGGTGCGGGAGGCACTGGACGCTCCTGTCGACAGGCCACGACGAGCAGGATCAGAGCGAGAGTCGCGCGGCGCATGGCCGGATTGTAATCGGTGACAGAGCGCGGCGCTCTCGCGCATGTTGATGGGCCGGTCATCGCACCTGTGCTACAAACGCGCCGGTGAAGCCGGAAACCTCAATCAAACTCGCCATCGCCGCCGTGGTCGTGCTCTTCTTCGCCGGCTTCGTGCTTAGAGCGGCCCTTCGCCTGGCGACGACGGCGATGCACTCGCTGTTCGGGATGCTCGTGATCGTGATCCTTGTGTTCCTGCTCTTCGCCAAGAGCAAGTGACCGACCCCCGTCACTCTGAGCCGGTCGGTGTGGGGCAGGCTTTCCAGCCTGCCCTCCCTGGCGGGCTGGAAAGCCCCCACACGAGTCATTGGGTGGAGCGGCGGAGCGCGGCGAAGAGTCTCAAAATTGCACGATCGCGGTGAGCCACCGCTGTCACGCGCGATCCGCTCCCATCTCACAATCGTCCCGGTAAGAGATTCTTCGCCGCGCTTCACCGCTCCCGCCCATCCACCACCCCCGCGGTTGCGCCGGCTCAGAATGACGGACGCGCGGCTCCGCCGGCTCAGAGTGACGGGGCCGCGGTACCGATCGCGTGCGGACGGCACGCTCACTTCCCAGGCTGCTTCTCCTTTTTTTCCACCGGCTGCGGTGCGGTCGCATTCGCTTCGACGCCGCGGCGGGCCACGGGCTGATGCAGGCGCATGGCGGCGTTCATCAGGCCGATGTGCGTGAGCGCCTGCGGGAAGTTGCCGATCAGCGCGCCGCTGGCGACGTCGCATTCCTCGGAGAGCAGCCCGACGTCGTTCCGCCGCGCCAGGAGCTTCTGGTAGAGGTCGTGCGCTTCGTCGAATCGTTTGGCGATGGCGAGCGCTTCGACGAGCCAGAAGCTGCACGGCAGGAACGCACCCTCGCCCGGCGGAAGGCCGTCGTCGGTGTCCTGCGGATATCGATAGAGCAGGTCATCCTGGCCGAGGTGGCTGCGGATGGCGTCGATCGTGCCGAGGAGCCGCGGGTCGTCGCCCTCGAGAAAGCCGACGCGCGCAATGTAGAGGAGGCTGGCGTCGAGCTCGTCACCGCCGAGGATGCTCACGAAACTGTTCAGCTTCGTATTGAACCCGTCGGCCAGGACGACTTTCTTGATCTCGTCTTTGGTCGAGGCCCAGAGCGAGGCATCGACCGGGAGGTGACCCTTTTCCGCGAGCCGTTCGGCGCAGTCGAGGGCCGACCAGGCCATGACCTTGGCGTGCACGTGCTGCACGCGGCCCGAGCGCTTCTCCCAGATGCCGCTGTCGGGCTCGCGCCAGCGCCGGACCACGATGTCGGCGAGCTTGCAGATCATCTTGCGCGTGTCGCGGTAGAGGTGCTCGCCGTGGTTGGTGTACTCCTCGACGGCGCCTAACACCTCGCCATACACATCGAGCTGGAACTGACCATGGGCCTGGTTGCCGACGCGCACCGGCCGCGATCCGCAGTAACCGGCCAGCCGCTCGATCTCCTTCTCCGGGAGCTGGTACTCGCCGAAGACGTCATAGAGGATCTGCAGGCTGGGCTGGGTCAGCCGTGTGGCGTAGAGCAGCCAGTCTGCGAACGCGGAGCCCTCCACGTGAAAGCCGCAGTCGTAGAGAACTCCCACGGTGAAGGAGGCGTCGCGCAACCAGCAGTAGCGGTAGTCCCAGTTGCGAATGCCTCCGATCTTTTCGGGGAGTGACGTGGTCGGCGCAGCGACGACACCGCCGGAGGGCGCATAGACGAGCAGCTTCAGCGCGAGCGCACTGCGCAGGACCTCGTCCGCATAGGGACCTTCGTACTGGAACTGCCCGCACCACGCCCTCCACCAGGCGATGGTCCGCTCGATCTCGTCGTCGGCGGGGTCGCCAATCGCGCCAAACACGGCCGGCGCGTGCGTCTCGTACGAGAGCGCGAAGTACTTCTTCTCTCCACGGCGGAGCGCAAACGCCGCTCGGGCGGTGCCGCCCTCCGGATCGACATGCATCTCCGCATCCGACCGCATGTGCCAAACCTCGGGGCCATCCGCACACCAGATCGTGTCGCCGCGGCGCAGCTCCAGGACCGGCCGGATTCGCGCGTAGTCAGGGCGCGGCTGATAGACGACTTCGATGTCGACGCTTCCCTCCAGCCCTTCGACACGGCGGAGGAGCTGCCGGTACGGAAGGAGGCGCCGCCGTTTCTCGTCTTCGTCCAGTGCCAGCATGAGGTCGAGGACGCGGACCCGGCCCGTCTCCGTCTCCCAGACGGTCTCGAGCACGTTGGTGTTCTCGATGTATCGGCGCTGCGCCCGCCCCGATCGCGGGCGGATCGAGAAGCAGCCGCCCTTCTCCGCGTCCAGGATGCGCGCGAAGATCGAGCGGCTGTTGAAACGCGGCCAGCAGAGCCAGTCGATCGATCCGTTTCGAGAGACGAGCGCCGCCGATCGCGTGTCACCGATGATCGCGTAGTCGCCGATGCGCTCGTTCCGCAGCTCCTCCGTCGCGACCCACATCGGCGCCATACAACGACTGACCGAAGCATCAGCCGTGCCGGTGCGACGCATCACCGATCCCAGGGATACCGTGTCTCACGGGGAAGCCGCAGCCCCGTCACACTGAGCCGGCGGAACCGCGGGGTGGTGGGGTGGTGGGGTGGTGCGAGATTCCCGACGAGCAACCTCGCGGAATTGATCGGCACGGGGCAAGGGGACGCATGAGGGGGCCTTCGGTTGCGGGCGAGCCTCGCGAGCCGGCGCTGTGTAGAAGCGAACCACACTCAGCACTCAGCACTCAGCACTCCGTACGCACCAACCCGAGAGCCTGCTGTCACATGTAAGGCCGAGCGCTGAAGTTATCGTCGCGGCATCCAGGAGGTCGTGTTGCCGATGACCCGGCGTTGTCTCGTTCTCTTGCTCGCCCTGGCCGCCCAGCCGTTGATCGCCGCGGCAGCCGACGCGCCCGGAACGACGCATCCGAAATTCTGGCCGCAGTTCAAGCCTGCGGTCGCCCGCGACTCGAAGCTCGAGGAACGCGTCGACGCGCTTCTGCAGAAGATGACCGTCGAAGAAAAAGTCGGCCAGGTGATTCAGGCCGGCATCACCAAAGTCACTCCTGCCGACGTGGAGAAGTATCACCTCGGCTCAGTCCTCAACGGCGGAGGCGGATAGCCCGGCGACGTCCGCAAGGCGAAGCCCCACGACTGGCTCAGGCTCGCCGACGCCTATTACGTTGCTTCCATGGACACGTCCGGCGGCCGGGTGGCCATCCCGATCATCTGGGGATCCGACGCGGTGCACGGGCACAACAACATCGTCGGCGCCACGCTTTTCCCTCACAACGTCGGCCTCGGCGCCATGCACCATCCCCTTCTGGTGAAACGCATCGGCGAGATCACAGCGGCCGAGATGAAGGTCACGGGCGCGGATTGGGACTTCCCCCCGACCGTGGCCGTGGCCCGCGACCGCCGTTGGGGACGGCGATCGCGCGAGCGATCACCTGGAACGGAAGCGGGTCGGGATCGGTCTATCTCGCCGCGAACGAGGCCGTCGACCTGACGCGCGAAACGAATGGCGACATGGCGCTCTCGTTCGACGTCCTGCCACGCACGCCTCCGAACGCGCCGGTGGCACTCATGGTCGGAGGCGCAGCCATCGACATCGGCCCGCAGCTCCGCGCTCTTCCCATCGCCGAATGGCAGACAGTGCGCATCCGCCTGCGATGCTTCGCCGATCGAGGAGCCGACATTGAAGCGAGTCAACTTCGTCTTCTGGCTGGAAACGCGCGGACAGATGTCGATGGTCCTCGGCGAGGTGAAGCTCGTGGCCGCCGATGCGAAGGACGTCTGCCATACTCGCTTCTGGCCCGGCAGTTCGTGGATCAGCAGGGTTTCAAGCGCCACTGGGATCGCACCGCACACGCGCCATATCTCTGGAATCCCGATTCCCGAACGCTGATCTCGTACGACGACGCTCAGTCCCTCACGGAGAAGGCCCGCTACGTCCGCCGCCATCACCTCGGCGGCGTCATGTACTGGGAATACAGCCACGACCCGGACGAGGTGCTGCTGACCGTTCTGTATGACAACCTGCATTAGCTTGTCATCCCGAGCGCCAGCGAGGGATCCGGGCGGCCGGGCGGCGCGCGAACGTGCCCTGAGCTACTTCACACAGCTTCCAAGAAACTCCCAGTGTTCATGCGAGCCCTGGCATTCGTTGCCCTTCTCCCCGCCGCAGCGGGGAGAAGGTGCCGAAGGCGGATGAGGGGCCTCCTTTTGAACGAGAACGGCCCTCTCCCCGCTGCGGCGGGGAGAGGAAGAACCATCGAACGTTTTTTCTCTCCCGTGTCGCGCCTGCACGATTCGAGTGCGCGGGATGACGTGTTCCTCAGCCGCCCTCCTCCAGCAGCTGCATTTCCCAGAGGTCACGCGAGCTGCGGCGGAGGATCGGCGCGAGCGCCAGCAAACCGGTGCGGCCGATGGTGCTCTTCAGGTATCGCATCTCCTGGAGCTTGGCCGCGGTCTCGCTGTCTTTGTGCACGGGCAGGCCGGCTTCGCGCAGCATGAGAATTCCTTTCGCGCGCAGTGACAGCTCGGCGCCCAGCCGCAGGTAGCAGAGCATGTCCGCCACCACCGGCCCGTTGAAATGATTCCGCAGCGACTGCAGGTAGCGCCCCGAACGAGAGTCGCTGAAATTTCCCGAGCCGATGGCCTGCAGCAGATCGGAGTCGACATCGAATCCCCTGCCTAACCACGCCTGGACGTGCTTCTCGCTCTGCGCGAAGACCAGGACCATGACCGGCGGAAGGATCGCCACGATGAGCACGGCCGAGGTCAACGGAGAAACGAGGAAGCGGTTGAACAGCGAGTGAATCACGATCGCGACCAGCAGGCCGGGCAGCGCCGCTACGAGGCGCGTGGTCTCGCGCTCCTGACTGAGCGCCTGCGTGGCCATCGCCGCGATGGCCGTGGTCCCGCCGTGCATCACGGCCGTCCCGAAGCCCCGCACGGCCCAGAACGCGAGCTCCGGCCGCTGCAGCGTGGACAGGTAGTAAAGGTTCTCGATCAGGGCGAAGCCTGTCCCGGCTGCGAATCCGCAAATCGCCGCGTCGATGACGAAGGCCACGCGTCTCCTGCGCATCAGGAACAGCAGCGGAACGAGCTTGAGCGTCTCCTCGACGGCCGGTGCGACCAGGGTCGTCACCACGTCATAGTCGAAGATGTCGAGGAAGGCGTCGCTGACGAGATAGCTTGCGGCGCCGGCGACCGCGCCGGCGATGACGATGCGCAACAGCCGCGGCAGGCTCACGAGTTTGTAGCTGTCGAGGTAGACGAGACTCGCCAGAAACAGACACACGGGCGCGAAGGCCAGCGCCAGCCTGACGACGTCGGCGGCAGTCATCTCAGGAGCTTCAGCGACGCCAGGAAACTGTCCATCTGCGCTCCGACATCGTACCGCCGCTGCCTCGGGTCACGGCGTCGACTGCTCCTACTCCAGCGGAACATTTCCCCGGATGACCTCACGAGTCCCCGCAAAAACCCTGACTTCCGCCGATTTCTGCGCGCCCCGCGCCCGAAGGGTCACGCTGCCACGATCGGCAGGAGTGGCCAGTGGCCAGGTGACCTGACTGTCGCCGCTCCTTTTCTCATCGGTCGCTCCCGTGACCGCCACGACCGAGAGCACGCGCGGATCCCAGGCGATCGTGATCGTCACTGGCCGCACCGAAACCTTCGGCTGGAGGATGACGAGGTCGCCATCGCGACCGACCGCCACGCTCAGCGGAAACGACGTGGAGTGAAGGGCCGTGACGACTCCCGGCAGAAACTGCCAGCGGGGAGCCGTGCTGCCGCCGGCGTTGGAGGCGGAGCGGCCGCGGAACAACCTCGGCGCGAGGAACACGATCGCTACGGCGATTGCCGCAGCGAGGGCCACGCCAATCGCCACGCGAAAGGTCGCTCTCGACCGGGATGCTTTCTCCGCGATGGACATCTGCCTCGAGAGTCCGAAGAACGCTCAGGACTCAGGACTCAGCACTCAGGACTCGAGCCCGCATCGGCGGGCCGCTAACCGATATCGAAGATCTGATCGAAACCGGAGAGATGGAAGACGTCGCGGATATGCCCGCGCACGTTGATCAGCCGCAGTCCCTTGCCGCGGTCGACGAGCTTCTTCTGCGCCGCCAGCAGGACGCCCAGGCCGGCGCTGGAGATGTACTCGAGACGGCCGAAGTCGACGACCTTCGCGTCCTCCAGGCTCAGGAAGATGCCGCGAGCCTTCTCCGCCTCGGCGGCGTCCAGCCGCCCGGTAAGAATGATCTCGTGCTCGCCGACGACGATGTCGAACATGTCAGTCCATCCGCTTGTGCAGCGTGATCGTTCCGGTGCGATTGCTGTGACTGTACTCGATCCGGTCCATCATTTTCCTGACCAGGTGAATGCCCAGCCCGCCGCTCTGCCGCTCGTCGAGTGGTTTGTCGATGTCCACGGGCGGCGCATCGGAAACGGGATCGAAGCGCGGCGCGTCGAAATCGGTGATGCTGATGACGACGTCCTGCCCGGCCGTGCGCAGGTCGATGCGGATTGCGCCTGTGCCCTCACGGTTGTGGCGCACGATGTTCGTGAAGATCTCCTCGAGCGCGAGCTCGACCGGGAAGCGCACGCTCGCGCCGGCCGGTGCGCTGGCAAAGAACGCCTCGGCCAGGCGCATGACCTCCGGAAGAGCGCCCAGATTGCGCTTCACGCTCGCCGAGACTTCAGTCACGACTCTGCTCCGGCGGAACCACAGTAGCGGATGCACATCATGGTGATGTCATCGGCCTGCGGCGCCTGATGGACGAACTCCTCGACTTCGGCCGTCACGACCGCCAGCACGCGAAGCACCGATTCCCGGCTGCAGCGCTCCAGGACCGTCCTCACGCGATCGACCGTGAATAGCTCGGAAGACCCGGAGGTCGCCTCGGTCACGCCGTCGGTGTAAAGGAACAAGGCATCGCCCGGCTCGAGCCCCTTCTGCTGCAGTGGATATCGAAATGCCGGAACGACACCCAGCGCGAGACCCGGCTGGCATTCGAGCATCTCGACCTTACCGTCCGCGTGCAGCAGAAACGGACGCTCGTGACCGGCGTTGCTGAACTGGAGCATCCCGTTGTGCAGATCGAGAAAGCCGCAGAACGCGGTCACGAACATCGTCGGGTCGGTCTCTTCGCAGAGGATGAGGTTGACCGCCTCCATCAGTTTCGCGGCGTCGGCGTAGTAGGGCAGGCTGGCCCGGAAGAGCGTCTTCGTCAGGGCCATGACGAGCGCGGCGCCGATTCCCTTTCCGGACACGTCTCCCACGCAGAAATACAGACGATCCTGGGCCGCCGCGAAGTCGTACAAGTCGCCGCCCACCATCCTGGCCGGCCGAATGTAGGCGTGGATCTGGAACGGTGCCGTGGTCTCGCTCCCGCCGGCGATGCCGCTGGGCAGCATCCTCATCTGAATGTCGCTGGCCAGCCTCAGGCTCTCGGCGAGCCGCTCGTGCTCGAGAACCGAGGCCGTGAAGCGGGCGCGCTCCATCGCCACAGCGGTATGCGAGGCCATCGCTCGGATCAGCGCCTCGTCATCTTCGTCGAAGCGCTCGGCGTTGACCTTGTTCACGCTCTCCAAGACGCCGAGCAGATTGCCGGAGGAGTCCAGGACAGGAGCAGCCAGGATGGATCGCGTGCGGAAACCGCTGTGGCGGTCGACGTCGGGATTGAAGCGCGGATCGGCGTAGGCGTCGGAGACGTTGACGAGCTCACGACTTCGGGCGACGTCGCCTGCCAAGCCTGATCCGACCGGAATCTCGACGGTCGCTCCGAGGCCCTGGGCCGATCGGGTCCAGAGAACGTCCCGCCCCGCGTCGAAGACGAATACGCTCGTGCGCTCGGCGTCGACGACGAAGGAGGCCTTCTCCACGATTGCCGCCAGCAGTGAGTCGAGGTCGACCTCGGAGTTGAGCGCCTTCGCCAGGTCGAGAAGCGCGAACAACGCCCGGGCCAGGCGGCCGGTGTTGCCGAAGGCGCGAAAGTCGCGTGGCTGCATCGCTGCGGCGTCGGTCATGGGATGAGTCCGAGTAAAGCGATTATAGGCCGCCCATTCACACCGTAGGGCGCAGCTGCGCTGCGCCGTGGATGCACTCGTTGCTTGGCATCCCGAGAGCTCAGAGGCGGTGAACTCCGCTGCTGTCATCCCGAGCGCCAGCGTGGGATCTGGGCGGTTGGGCGGCGCGCTCAGTAACCTGGAATCGCCCCGAATGGCGCGCCCGGCCCACCCAGGTTCCTCGCTGACGCATCTAAGAAACTCCCAGTGTTTATGCGGTTTTCGTGCTTGTTGCCCTTCTCCCCGCCGCAGCGGGGAGAAGGTGCCGAAGGCGGATGAGGGGCTCCTTGTTGAACGAGAACGAGACCCCTCACCCCGGCCCTCTACCCGCTGCGGCGGGGAGAGGGGGAACGATCGATTTCTCAGCCTTTGATCATCGACCGGTAGTGCTCGCCCAGGCGCAAGGCGTTCTGCAGCTCCGCGCGCCGGCCCTCGCGCGAGTACACGTCCGCCAGCACGAAATACCCGAGCGCTTTCAGGTCGGGCTCCTTGGCGCGGTCCAGTCCGGCGAGCGCCAGCTTCTCGACTTCGCCGAGCCTGTCCGCGTCATTGAGCATCGCCCGCGCCAGGAGCAGATACGGGCGGGCGTTCTTCGGATCCTGCTCGATGAGGATGCGCATCTGCTTCTCGGCTCCGGCGCCGTCGCCTTCACGCAGCAGCAGATCGCCGAGATTGAATCGCGCCGCCTCGGACTTCGGATGGTTCTCGACCTCGGCCGCGTATGCCGCGCGTGCGTCCGCAAGGCGCCCCTGCCGTTCGCGCAGAAGGCCGAGGTTGTAGTTGGCCAGCGGAAACTTGGGGTATTCCGCGAGGATGCTGCGCAACAGGCTTTCCGCCTCGCCTAACTGACCCATTCCGATCAGGCAGGCCGCGAGATTGTTCCGGCTGCGAGCGCTCGTGTGCGGACGCGCCGCCGACGTAGCCGAGCGAGGCCAGCTTCTGCAGCGTCTCGTGATCGAGACTGGCTTCCTGCGTGGCCGGCGCGTCGCGGGCGCTCTCGTCGCGCGCTCGCTGCAGCTCGTCCTTCACCTGGCGCGCCACACGGCGATTGCTCTCCATGACGTTCTTCAGCTCACGCGGATCCTTGCCCAGCTCGTACAGCTCGGCCCGGGGGGCGTCGATGAACTTGTAGTCGTTGGTACGCAGGCCGTAAAGCGCCGCCCATCCGTACTGGAGATTCGTCGCCATCGACTCGCTGTACGCGTAGCGCACGGCTCGTTCACCGCCGGACAACAGCGGCAGCAGCGACAATCCCTGAATGCGCTGCGCTTTCTCGCCGCTCACCAGATCGAGAACGGTCGGCGCAATGTCGATCGTGCGCACCTGCGCCGCGATTCTTTCCCCGCTCTCGCGTCCCGGGATGCGCACGAGCAGAGGGACGTGAACGGCATAGTCGTAGATGTAGTACCCGTGCTCCTTCTCGCCGTGCTCGCCGAGGCCTTCGCCGTGATCGCCGACGACGATGACGATCGTCTTCTCGACGGTTCGACGTCACTTCATCAATCATGGCCCTTCAGGGATTCGGCGAAATGCTGTAGCTCCTGGAGGGCTCGCCGGGCCGTTGCCCAACCAGCGCAGCCGGTCGGACGGAATGGCGTCCCCAACGAGATTCGAACTCGTGTTGGCGCCGTGAAAGGGCGCTGTCCTAGGCCTCTAGACGATGGGGACGGGATGAGGCGATCCGGCGCCGCGCCGGGAGGGCGCTGCCGCGAGGAGCGGCGGACGTTAGCACGCCCCTCGTGACGCGTCAACGGAGGCTAAACAGCCGGTCCGGAGCGAAATTCCGCAGCGGCCGCGCCGGACGACGCCGTGTCCAGCCTCCGTTCAAAGTTCAACCACAGAGACGCAGAGGCACAGAGATTCACAGAGAGAAACTCTGTGTACCTCGATGTCTCTGCGTCCCTGTAGTGAAAACTCAGTGGCCGGAGTCGCCGACTGGGATTTCTGCACAGCCTCGCGTTCGTCTACCTCGGCGCCGCGGCCGCGAGGGTCTCGCGCATCCAGGAGATCGTCCGCTCCAGGCCGTCGCGCAGCGGGAGCGGCTCCGGCAGGCCGGCCAGGCGGCGCAGCTTCGTCCCGTCGAGCGCGCTCCGCAGCTGTTCGCCCTTTTTCGCGTCTACGTGTTCCGCGGAAACGGAAACACCGCAGATCGAGCGCAGAACTTCGAAGAGCTGTACGACCGAGGTCTCCACGCCGGTTCCGACGTTGAACGCGCCGCTCACCTCGTCGCGCAACGCGGCGAGGTTCGCGCGGACCACGTCGTCGACGAACACGTAGTCGCGCGTCTGCAACCCGTCGCCATTGATCACCGGCGTCTCCCCCGCCAGCAGACGGCCGCCGAAGATCGCCACGACCCCGGCCTCGCCATCCTTCCGCTGCCGCGGCCCGTAAACGTTCGCATAACGCAGCGCGACATACGGCAGCCCGTGCACTTCGCGGAAGTAGAAGAGGTAGTGCTCGACCGACAGTTTCGCGATTCCATAAGGCGACAAGGGCCAGGTGGAATGCTCTTCCGTCTGCGGATGGGTGACCGGCTCGCCGTAGATGACCCCGCCGCTCGAGGCAAAGATCACCTTCTTCACGCGATGCTCGAGCGCCGACTGCAGGACTTGCAGCGAGCCGATGATGTTCGTGTCGGCGTCGAACACGGGATCGGCCACGGAGCGGCGGACATCCATCTGCGCGGCATGGTGGTTGACGATGTCGACGCCCTTCATCGCCTCCGCAACCGTCTTCGCGTCGCGGACGTCGCCCTCGATGAAATGCGCCTTCGGATGCACGTTGCGCCGCTCGCCGGTCGAGAGGTTGTCGATCACGACCACGTCCAGACCTCGTGCGATCCAGGCATCGACGATGGCCGAGCCGATGAAGCCGGCGCCGCCCGTGACCAGGACTCTCATCGGGTCAACCGAGAGCGCAGAGGGCAGAGCGCGGAGCGCAGATCAACTCTCATGATGGTCGTTCGCAGCATGACACAAGGTCGCGGCGCCGTTTCAGCCGCGGATGGTCGCGTGGTGGTCAGGGGATTTGTCCGGCTTGATGTACTCGCGATCGATCTCCACCGCCACCGACTGGCGGATGAAGGAGACCGAGACCACCAGCCGCTCGGCGTTCTTCTCGCGCACCACGACGCCCCGGCAGCCGGCGAAGACGCCCTCGGTGATGACCACCGCGTCCCCCGTCCCGATGTACGGATGCGGGATCAGCTTGCGGTTGCTCTGCTGCAGGATCCAGATCTGCTTGATCTCCTCTTCGAAGGAGGCCTGATCGGGAGGGGTGAGGAAGTTGACGACCAGGTGGCTGCGCACCGCCTGAGCGGTGGCCGCATTATCGGCACGCATGAAGACGTATCCCGAAAAAAGGGGAAGGTGGGAAGTGAACGTGCGGCCGCTTCGCTTCGTCACCTTCACGACCTGCGGCAGGTAGAACGGGATCTCGTAGTGGAGGATGTAGCGGGCAAACGACTTTTCCTGGCGGCTGCGGAGATACGCAACGACCCACGGCTGATCGAGCTCGAACAGCGAGTCCGGGAACACGTCGGGCTCGCGCTTCAGAATCGGCATGGTTCCTTCCCTGTCGGGCTGCTCACCCTCGGGCAAGGAGAGAGCAAAAAATGGTGATTTGGTCTGAAAATTATATTGGATGAACCGTGCCGCGGCAAACGGCCGGCGAGTCACTTCACAGGAACTGGTGAGCCCGGTAGGGATCGAACCTACGACCAACTGGTTAAAAGCCAGCTGCTCTACCACTGAGCTACGGGCCCGGGAAGAATCCGGCGACGCGGAGGCGCCGCCGCCGCGGAGGCCGCCAACATAAAGAGCGATGCCGCGCGTGTCAACCGTGGAACGCGGCATCGGCGGGTCGTATTCACGCGGCGCAGCCCAACATCAGTGTGCTCCGGCCCGGTCGAACCCGGGTATTGCACCCGCAGGGACGCGCAGCAGCGCGTCCGCAGCTCTCGTCGGGTCCCGGTCGTTCACCGGAGTTGCGGACGTGCTGCGCGTCCCTACATTCTGCGAACAGACGCCGGAAACCGGTAACGCAAATTTCGATGCGCAATTCGCAATCACGTGCCCCCGTCGTAGGATGCAGCGACGATGAACGTAGCCGCCGAAACTTACGTGAAGCTCGTGCTGGCAATGGGAGAGCACGATCGCGATTACGTCGACGCGTACTACGGGCCAGCCGCATGGCGTTCGGCCGCGCAGTCGGAGAAAAAACCGCTCGATCGGATCCGGGCGGAAGCGGTTGCATTGATCGAATGGCTGAGCGCTGCGGAGGATCACTCGGGAACTGCCGCCACCAGCCCACGGCGCACCGCAGCTGCGCCATACGACGTTGCGGATGCGATACTGGAGATGCGCCGCCAATTTCTCGCCCGGCAGACCGAGGCGCTCGTGGCAAGAATCGACGTGGTCGGCGGGAAGCGCATGAGTTTCGACGAGGAGTCGAAGGCGCTCTACGACGCGGTGGCGCCGCATCACTCCGCCGAGCACTTTCAGGAGCTGCTGCACGACCTCGAGGGCGAGCTGCCGGGACCAGCCAGCCTAACCGCGAGGCTGGAGGCGTTCCGCGGAAAAGTGATCATTCCCCGCGAAACGCTGGATGCGGTCTTCAACAAAGCGATCGACGCCTGCCGGTCGCGGACGCTGCAGCACATGGACCTCCCGGCGGATGAGACCTTCATCGTCGAATACGTCACGAACAAATCGTGGTCCGGGTACAACTGGTACCAGGGGCACTACCACAGCCTCATTCAGGTCAACACCGATCTGCCCATCTACATCGATCGCGCCATCGACCTCGCCTGCCACGAGGGCTATCCCGGTCATCACGTCTACAACTCGCTGCTCGAGAAGAACCTCGTGCATGACCGGGGGTGGATCGAGCTCACGGTCTATCCGCTCTTCAGCCCGCAATCGCTGATCGCCGAGGGAAGCGCGAACTACGGAATCGAGGTGACCTTCCCGGGCCGTGAGCGGATCGAATGGGAGAAGGAGCACCTCTTTCCGCTCGCCGGGCTCGATTCCTCCAATGCAGAGCGCTACTACCGCATCCTGAAGCTGACCGATCGGCTGAGCTATGCGGGGAACGAGGCGGCGCGGAGGTATCTCGACGGAGAGATCGATGCGGCGGCCGCGGCGGGGTGGCTCGAGCGATACGCGCTGATGTCGCCGGCGCGCGCGAAGCAGCGCGTGGCTTTCATCGATCAGTACCGGTCGTATGTGGTCAATTACAACGTGGGGAAGGATCTCGTGCGGACGTACGTCGAGAGCCGCGCGGCGGGTGACGATGGGAAGCGCTGGCGCGTCTTCGAAGAGCTGCTGGCATCGCCAAAGCTGCCGGCGGCGTTAGGCGCACCACTGCCCTCGTGAGGCGGCCGTGTGGGGCAGGCTTTCCAGCCTGCCCTTCTTGGCGGGGCTGGAAAGCCCACCTCACACGATCGGCGGCGTAGGGCGGCGAAGAGTCTCCAGCCTGCGGATCGTCCCGGTAAGAGACTCTTCGCCGCGCTGCGCCGGCTCAGAGTGACGGGTGCTGCCCTCCGCGCTCTCGCCCTCCGCCCGCGCTCTCGCTCTTCGCGCTCTCGCCCTCTGCGCTCTACTCTTTCTTCCCACGGCGGCTCAGCGCCTTGGCCACGAACTCCGCGCGGGTGTGCATGCCGGTCTTCTCGAGGATGCGGCGGACGTGGGTGCGCAGGGTGTTCGAGGCGATGCCGGCGCTCTTGCAGATGTCGTCGCTCGAGGAGCCGCGAAGCAGGTGAAGAGCGACCTCGCGTTCGCGCGGCGTGAAGGCCCACTCGTTCATCAGGACCTCTTCGTCGACCGCTGCGTCGGGGGGAGCGGTCTCGACGAGGAGCAGGAGCCAGCGCTCCATTCCCTTTTCCGAGGGACGGGAGACGCTGACCTGGTAGCGGTTGCCCGAGGGGAACGAGAGGATCTGGTCGGAGCTGTAATCGGGACCACCATTGCGATCGATGGAGCGGATCAAACGGGCAATGGGGTGTGTGCGATAGCTTTCGAGCAGGTCTGACTGCAGCGCCTCGGTCTCGAACAGCCGTTCGGCTTTGCGATTGAAGGGGCGCAGATTCCGTTTTTCGTCGACGATGACGATCGCCATCGGCAGCCGGCCCAGGGCCGACTGGAGAGCGTCGTTCTGATCACGTGATTGCGTTGCCATGGTCAAGGGTTCGCAGCTTATAAGCGGATTCCGCGCCTAACGCAAGGACATAAGTCACCGCACCGTCGATGTATGGCGAGGAAATGTGCGCTTGACCACCTGACGCCGCTTCGATTGAGGAACCCAGCTGACAGTTTCGCACGTTCGGTCCCGACTTCGAGCGTGATTTTGATACCAAAGGGTTCCGGCAAAACAATCCGAACGCTCGCTCGGCTTCACTTTCCCGTCGTCGTCGTCGCCGTCGCCGGCAGCGGAGCCGGAGGAGGTGGCGGCGCCGGCGTCTCCCCGAATTCACCGAGCAGAATGCGCGTGATCCCGGGGATCAGCGTCACGTCGTCGGCCGCGCCGCGCGTGCACACCACCAACACCATCTTCCTGCCGTCCGGCAGCTCCACGTACGCGGCATCGTGGCGCACTTCGCCCGTCCACCCTGCCTTCGACCACAGTTTCGATCCCGCGGGAAGCGCCTCGCCGATGAACTCCTTGACCTGGTTCTCGTCCTTGCGCAGCGGATTCAGCGGCCGCTCCAGCAGCGCCATCATGGCCTCTGATGCCGCGGCGCTGACCGCCCGCCGGCGCGCGATCCACATCATCAGCGCCGCCCCGTCGTTGGCCGTCATGCGGTTTCGCCGCTCGGCATTCGTTCCGAGAAGCTGCATGTCGCGGCCATACGGACCAAAGCTCATCGGCTTCATCATGGCGCTGATTCCGTAGCCCATCGCGGCGAAGGTGCGGTTGACCACTCCCCTCTTGTCGATGAACCGCCGCAGCGCTCTTCCCTCCAGCTCCGGCCCGCTGCACGTATCGGTGATGAGGTCGACGATGAACGCGGCGGCATCGTTGTCCGAGATGCCGATCATCTCCTTGAGCGCGTGCGGCACGTCGGGGTCATTCTCTTTCCGCTGGCGGAACGTCTCGGTCATGAAGAAGATCTTGATCACCGACGCGGGATAGAAGGCCACCGCTCCGTGATAATCGCCGCGGCCCATTGTTGCGGGCTTGGTCAGGTCGACCACGCTGATGGCGAGGTTGTCCGCCGTCAGCTTCGGATACTGCTTGAGCACCGCGTCGGCCACGTGCTGCAGCTTCGATTCGATCGAAGGGTCAACGGGAACGTTCTGGAACTCCCGGAAGTCGGCGCGAGCAACGACGGCGATGAGGAGACAGAAGGCGAACGCGATTCGGATGCGCATGGCGGGAGTGTATCGGAGGTGGAGATTGCAGGGGTGGCCTCCCCCGCCACTCTGAGCCGGCGGTGTGGGGCAGGCTTTCCGGCCTGCCCTCCCTGGCAGAAAACGGCGGTGTGGTGGTGACGCACGCGCCACGTGTGGGGCAGGCTTTCTAGCCTGCCCTCCCTGGCAGGCTGGAAAGCCTGCCCCACACCTCAGCCCTACTTCCGCCACTTCCGGATCTTCTCCGCCACCTGATCCGGAGTGAAGCCGAGGTGCTCGGCGATCTGTTCGTAGGGAGCGGAGGCTCCGAAGCGATCGATGCCGATGACGAGTGCGTCGTGGTTGACGTACTTGTACCAGCCCGACGAACGGCCGGCTTCGATGGCCACGACGCGGCTGCGATCGCCGAGGACTTCGTTCTGGTAGTCGTCCGGCTGGTGGTCGAACAGATCGAGGCAGGGCGCCGACACGACGCGGGCGTTCACTCCCTCTTTCTTCAGAAGCTCCGCAGCCTTGATGGCCAGCGGCACTTCCGAGCCTGTGGCGATGATCGTGAAATCGCCCTGGTCCCAGCCGCTGAGGACGTATGCGCCACGCCAGATGAGGTGCGGATCGAAATCCAGCGGGTGCTGGACCGGATCGAGCTTCTGTCTGGTCAGAACGATCAACGTCGGACCGTGCGCCTTCCCCACCGCCCACGCCCAGGCCATCGCCGTTTCGGCGCCATCGGCCGGGCGGAACAGGGTCATGTTCGGGATGAGCCGGAGCGCCCAGAGGTGCTCGACCGGCTGGTGGGTCGGCCCGTCTTCGCCGAGAAACACCGAATCGTGCGTGTAGACGAAGATCGAAGGGATATTCATCAATGCCGCGAGCCGCACCGACGGCCGCATGTAGTCGGAGAAGATCAGGAACGTCGCGCCGTAGGCCCGCCAGCTGCCGTACAGCGTCAGGCCGTTGACGATCCCGCCCATGGCGTGCTCGCGGATTCCGAAGTGCAGGTTGCGCCCCGCAAAATCGGATTCCGGCGGCGGGTCCTTGCGATCGTCCTTGGAGCGCTCGATGCTCCCGGCGTCCTTGATCAAGGTCAGAGTCGACGGCGCCAGATCGCCTGCCCCGCCGACGACGAACGGAGCGACGAGCGCGAGCTTCTGAATCACCTGCGACGATAGTGCGCGCGTCGCCACAGGTTTGTCCGACTTCGCACCTTCCAGCAGCACGGTCTCGTATCCCGCGGGCAGCCGCTGCGACCAGTAGATGTCCCACTGCTCGGCGAGCTGCGGATTGCGGGCGCGCCACTCCCCCATCCGCTTGTCCCACTTCTTCCGTTCGCGGGCGAGCTTTTTCGTTTTGCGGGCGAACTCCTCGCGCACCTCGTCGGGAACGTAGAACTGCGGCTCCTGGGGCCAGCCCAGCGCCGTCTTGGTGGCCTTCACCTCGTCGACGCCGAGCGGCTCTCCGTGTGCGCGCGCCGTGCCGTGGTACTTCGGGCTGCCATATCCGATGACGGTGCGGGCGATGATCAGCGAGGGTTGATCCTTCACCTTCTGCGCGCGCCGCAGCGCCTTGCGCACCTGGTCGCGATCATGTCCGTCGATCTTCTGGACGTGCCATCCATAGGCCTCGAACCGCTTGCGCACGTTCTCGGAGAACGCCAGGCGCGTCTCCCCTTCGATGGAGATGTGGTTGTCGTCATAGAGGTAGATGAGATTGCCCAGCCCGAGGTGTCCGGCGATCGAGGCCGCCTCGGAGCTGATCCCTTCCATCAGGTCGCCGTCAGAGCAGATCGCGTAGATGTAGTTGTTGACCGGCTGGAACTCGTCCTCGTTGTTGAAGCGCGCGCCCAGCATTTTCGCGGCCAGCCCCATGCCCACCGCGTTCGCGAATCCCTGCCCCAGCGGACCGGTGGTCACCTCGATTCCCGGCGCCTCGCCGTACTCGGGATGCCCGGCCGTCTTCGATCCCCACTGCCGGAAATGCCGAAGCTGATCCATCGTCATCTCCGCGTAGCCGGTCAGATGCAGGAGCGAGTACAACAGCATCGAGGCGTGGCCCGCCGAGAGCACGAAGCGGTCGCGGTTCTTCCAGTGCGGCTCGGAAGGATCGTGGTGCAGGAACTCCGTCCAGAGCACGAAGGCCATGTCGGCCATCCCCATCGGTGCTCCGGGATGTCCGGAGTTCGCCTTCTGCACGGCGTCGACGGCCAGGAAGCGGATCGTGTTGACGCAAAGCTCCTCGAGCTTGTCCTTCGATCCGATCTTCGGCTCGTTGCTCTCCGCGGCTGTCTCGATCGCGGCCGCCGCGCCTGTCTGCTCGTCCATGAGGCCTCCTCTTTCGAAGCGGGTAGCGGGTAGCGGGTAGCGGGTAGGAAAAGCGCAGCTCCTACACGCTACCCGCTACACGCTACCCGCTCTCGGATGGCGGATTATACTCACCGCATCGCAGCGAATCGGATGATGAGAAACGGATGACGATCGACGAAACCGTCACGGTGAAGGGCTCCCCTGTCCGGAGCCTGCAGAGGTTCATCGAGGCGGAGCTGACACCGGCGCAGCGTGACGAGGTCTTCAGCAAGCTGCCGCCGGATTTCGCCGCCCGTTTCGGATCTCCCGTGCTGGCGACCGAGCTCATCCCGGTGTATCTCCTCAACCGCGTCACGGAAGAGGCTGCGAAGATCAAGGGCGAGGCGCTCGACTCATTTGCCCGCCGGGCGGGTCGCGAAGCAGCGAGCGACGCGGTCAAGGGCATCTACCGTTTCTTCGCACGGGTGCTGACACCGCCGGCGCTGCTCTCGAAGGCCTCGCAGATGTGGAGCTCGCTCTACAGCCGCGGCGAGCTGCGCGTGGACAATCAGACGGAACGCAGCGCGCGCCTGCGTCTTCTCAACTACCCGACCGAGACCGCCAACTGCCTCCGCATCACCGGCTGGCTCGAGCGGATGGCCGAGATGACCGGCTCAAAGCAGGTCCAGGTGACACAGACCCAGTGCTTCGCCAAGGGTGCACCGCATTGCGAGTGGATCGTGGAATGGGGATGAGACGAGTGCTGAGTACTGAGTGCTGAGTACTGAGTCGTCGCCTTGGCACACTCAGTACTCAGCACTCAGCACTCAGTACTTCGAGAACCAGAAGAAACGGACGAATCGATCATGAACGTGTTCCCGCCACAATCCGATCACCCGCTGTTCCGCTACTTCACGGCCGAGGAGCGCAAGCGCATCGAGCGGCTCGGCAAGATGCGCCGGCTTCTGGAGGGTGATTACCTGATCAAGGCCGGCGACAACGACTCGACGGTCTACACCGTCGAAGAGGGCCATCTGCACATCCTCGGGGTTCGCGACGGCAAGCCCTCGATCGTGGCCACGGTCGGCCCCGGAGACGTCCTCGGCGAAGTGTCGTTCGTCGACGATTCTCCGCGAACCGCATCAGTCAAGGCGGACGAGGAGACTCTCGTACGCGCCTGGGATCACAAGACCCTGGGGGAGGCGCTGGCGTTCGAGCCGCAGCTTCTGGCGAAGTTCTCGGTCGCGCTCTGCGAGCTGCTCGTGGAGCGGCTGCGGGACAACGCGCGGCGGGTGTAGGAGTGCGGGCGTCCCGCCCGCATGCGCCGGGCGTCTCGCCCGGCGCTCATTGCCACCGGCCGCGGCACGAGACGTGCCGCGGGTGCTGGCGTCTCGCCCGGCGCGTGTAGGAGTGCGGGCGTCCCGCCCGCATGCGCCGGGCGTCTCGCCCGGCGCTCATTGCCACCGACCGGCGCTCATTGCCACCGACCGCGGCACGAGACGTGCCGCGGGTGCGGGCGGGACGCCCGCACTCCTACGGCCTCCACAGCTCGTTCGGCTTCCCCTGCTCCCACGGTTTGTAGTGGAGCACGAACTCGATGCGCTTCGTGAGCGATGGATGGCTGTACCGCCAGAACTCGATGAACGCGTTCGGCGAAGGGTCGACTTTCGAATCCTCGGCGAGCTTGACGAAGGCGCTGGCCATCGGCTCGTTCATGTGCGTCAGCTCGAGGCCGAAGATGTCGGCCTGATGCTCGATGTGCCGCGAATAGCCGTTCGAGACGGGCGAGAGCAGGAAGCCGATGACGGAGACGACGATCAGCAGCCACGGCATCGCGGCGGGATCACTCGGCTCTTCGATCTTCCACCGGCCGCCCCATCGCTTCAGGCCCGCCTCGTAGCCGCGCTGGCCGACGAAGCAGACGATCAGCGAAACGAGCAGGCCGAAGCCCACGCCCTTCCAGACGTGGTTCAGGACGTAGTGCCCCATCTCGTGACCCATGACGGCGAGGATCTCGTCGCGGCTCATCTTCTGGAGCGTCGTATCCCACAGGACGAGGCGCTTGGTCGGGCCGATGCCGGTCACGTAGGCGTTCATCGTCGTGGTCTGCTTCGACTTGTTGACCTGGTAGACGCTCCCGCCTTTGATCCCGGCGCGCGTGGCCTCCTCCAGAAGAGCCTGCCGCAACGAGGCGTCCTTCAGCGGCTCGAACTTGTTGAAGAGTGGATCGAGCAGCACCGGCGCGATCACCACCAGCAGGATGATCAGCGGAATCGATCCGAGCCACAGCGCCAGCCACCAGCGGCGCACTTTGCGGATGCCGAGAAGAGCCAGGCCGACCACGAGACCGCCCAACACGATGCTCACAGCGAGACCCTTGGCCTGATCGCCCATCCACGAGGCGAAGGTCTGCGTGCTGAGGTTGAACTGGTGCGGCACGGCGAAACCGCTGTAGTAATCGAGCGGAAATTCGAGAATCGCGATCGCCACCGACAGCACGGCGAAGTAAAGGAACGCGGTCAGATACCGCCAGCGCGTCTTCACCAGGTCGCGAATGCGGTGCGAGAGTCCCGTGGCCAGCACGAACAGCAGCACGATGAGGCCGTACGCGGTGCCGACGAAGTACAGCGCGTCGAGGATGCGGCTGTGTTCCCGCATCTCCGGCGTGACCGTCACTTCGAACCGCTTGTCCGCCTGCGATGCCTGCGGCTGCGAGCCCTGCGGCGGTTGCGGCGGCTGCGACGAGCCCTCGCCCGATGACGCGCTTGCGGCCAGGGCCACTCCGAAGACTGCAATGCCGAGGAGGATGCGGAGGGATCTCATGAGGGTAGTTTACCGAGATCGCAGATGGTTCACCCGCGGTCTGCGGTCTGCGGTCTGCGGTCTGCGATCTGCGGTCTGCGGTCTGCGATCTGCGGTCTGCGGTCTGCGGTCTGCGGTCCTCGGTCTGCGGTCTGCGGTCTGCGGTCTGCGGTCTACAATGAGCCCATGTCCCTCTTCGGAGCCCTGAGGTTCGCGATCAAACAGATCGCGGGAGGAGCACGCATGCTCGAGCCGGGAGATCCCGCACCCGATTTCGAAGCCGTCGACCATGAAGGAAAGAGCATCCGCCTGCGCGATCTGCGCGGAAAGAAAGTCGTCCTCTGGTTCTATCCAAAGGCCGACACACCCGGGTGAACCGCGGAAGGGACCGGGTTCCGGGACCTGACCGAGGAGTACAGGAAAAAGAACGCCACGATCATCGGGGTCAGCTTCGACACGTCCGAAGAGAACCGGAAGTTCGCCGCGAAATACTGGTTCGGATTTCCGCTGATCGGCGACACGGATCGGAAGATCGGCATTGCCTACGGTGCCGCCGGCGGTCCGAAAGACGAGTACGCCCGCCGCATCGCGTACCTGATCGACGAGAACTGCCGCATCGCCCAGGCCCATGCGAAGGTGGATGCGCGGACCTATCCGCAGGAGCAGCTGAAGACTATTTGAGATTTGAGATTGATGATTGATGAACCGAAGAGAGTCGCCGTCTTCGGTTCATCAATCATCAATCTCAGATCATCAATTTCATCTCACTTCATCCACTCGAACACCTGGTAATGCTCGCCGTTCATCCCCAGGCGTGTGTAGACCTCCTGGGCCCGGGTGTTGCGGCGGTCGACGTACAGGCGGATGCCGCGCACCCCGTCGTCGAGGTCGACCAGGCTTCTGATGTAGTTATAGAGCCCCGCGTAGACGTGCTGCCGGCGGGCCTCGGGGCGGACGTAGACACTCTGGATCCACCACACCACGCCATTGCGCCAGTCGCTCCACTCGTACGTGATCAGGAGCGAAGCCACGACGCATTTCCCCTGCTCGGCCACGAAGTAACGGCCTAACGAGGGATCGGCGAAGATCGCTTCCACTCCGCGGGTGCACGTCACGCGATCGAGATCGACTTCCTCGGTCTCGCGCGCCATAGCGATCTGAAAATCGACGATGGTCTGGCGATCATCGATGTGTGCTCCGCGATAACTGACTGCGCTGTCCTGCATGCGTTACCCTTGCGCTCTCTTGAGCGGCGAGACGATACCAGACAGCGCATACGACCGCAGCGCCACCAACCGGGCCCTACTCCTCATGACCGCATCGGCCACGCTGTTCGGCTTCATGGCCTATGCGGCGAAACTGGCCTCGACCCGGCTGTCCGGGCCCGAGGTAGCGATGATCCGCTTCGCCTTTCACCTCACGCCGGTCCTGCTGGTGGCCCGCTATCGCCACGCCGCTGTCGACTTTCGCCGCTGGGACCTCCTGCTCTACCGCGGCTTCTTCGGCGGCCTGGCGGTGCTGCTCTACTTCGTCGCCATCGCCCACATCAACGTAGGCATCGCCACCCTGCTGAACTACTGCTCGCCGATCTTCAGCGGCGTCTTCTCTATGATCTTTCTCCACGAGCACGTCAGCAGCCGCGTGCTGATTCCGCTCCCCGTCGCGCTGGTAGGCATCATTCTCGTGGTGCATGCCCACGCGAATCCCGGCGACCTCCTCGGCTTCGGCCGCTGGGAGCTCGTTGGACTGCTCTCCGCGATTGCCTCAGGTGCCGCCGTGTCTGCCATGCGCGCGGCGCGTCAGTTCGAAAACTCCTGGTCGGTCTACGGCAGCTTCTGCCTCCTCGGCCTGCTGACCTGCCTGCCGCAGGGCCTCTCTTCGTGGCAGACGCCGACAGCCGGCGAATGGAAGTGGCTCGTCCTGATGTCGATCTTCGCGATCGGAGCGCAGCTGCTGCTCACGTTCAGCCTGCGCTGGGTGGACGCCATGACCGTCGGCGTGATCTCGCAGCTGGCCGTGCTCGTGTCGATGGCCCTCGGCGCCACGCTCCTCCACGAGAGCATCACCGCCACGGCCGCGATCGGCAGCGTGCTCACCATCGGCGGTGTCGTCGGCGTGGTCTACGTGACCTCGATGCACAAGCGCGCCAGCGCGGACGAGATCGTTGTGGACTGAGCCTAACGCCCGTCACTCTGAGCCGGCGGAGCCGCGGGGAAGGTGGTCGGGCGGAGCGGCGTAGCGCGGCCGATGGCCGCAACCCAGCAGGCTGAGGCAACCGTGATCGCTGATTGCAGGCTCGCCCCCTCATCCGCCTTCGGCACCTTCTTCCCCGCTTTGATGGTCGCGAGAGCAAGAGCAGCGTAACTCCTCGCGGGGGAGAAGGTTCTCGGTTTTGGTGATTCGCGAAACACGTGAAATCGAGATCCTTCTCCCCCGCGTCAGCTCGCGCAGAACGGGCAGCCGGCCATCACAGAGCGGGGGAGAAGGTGCCGAAGGCGGATGAGGGGGCGTTCGCGAAAATCTTCGCGTAGTACGAAGATTCGTCAGATCAGTAGTTCAGAGTAACGGGCTGGGGTTCAGGATGAGGGGCCGCGTGATGTCACGCTCTCGTGCCGTCCTCGATCCGACCTAACAGCCGCAACAGCCCGTCGAGGATCGTCAGCGGATGCGGCGGGCAGCCGGGAATGAACATGTCGACCGGAACGGTGCCGGCGGCGCCGTCGTGCTGCTCGGGATGGCCGGCGTAGATGCCGCCGGAGATCGCGCAGGCACCGACGGCGATCACGATCTTCGGATCGGAGATCGCCTCCCAGGTCTTCTTCAGCGCCAGACGCATGTTCTCGGTCACCGGTCCCATGACGACGAGCCCGTCGGCATGGCGCGGTGAGGCGACGTACTGGATACCGAACCGACCGATGTCCCAGCCGATGGTGGAGAGGACGTTGACGTCGGCCGCGCAGGCGTTGCAGTCGCCCGCGCTGACCACGCGCAATTTCAGCGAGCGCCCGAAAAGCCGGCGGAGCTTGTCGTCCAGAGCCGCGGCAAGCTCGAGGTGTGCAGCAGACCCGGCCACGAGATCGCCGCGCGTTCGCGTCGCCAGTCGATAGTCGTCGCTGAACGCGATCGCTTCCTCGGGGCAGGCGTTCTCGCATTCGGGACAGAAGATGCAGCGGCCGAGGTCCAGAGAAACGAGTGCTGAGTACTGAGTGCTGAGTACTGAGTCCGTCGGGCGTTGAGAGATGGTGATGGCGTTGGTCGGGCAGGCGTCGGCGCACTCGCGACAGCCGTCGGGGCAGCGCGAGGCATCGATGCGCGGCGCTCCACGGAAGTGCGCGGGCATTGCAGGGGGCGCAGCATCGGGATACTTGATCGTCCGATGGCCCTGCCGTGCGCGTGTGAGGAGTGTCTTCAGCATGAAGTCCTGAATCCTGAGTCCTGAGTCCTGAGAACCGAATCGTGAGTGACCCACTCAGGACTCAGCACTCAGGACTCAGGACTTCACAAATCATGTCCACAGTAAGAAAGGTTGAAGCTCTTGTTGCAGAGCGGGAAGTCGGAGATCTCGCCGTCGCGAAGCGCCAGGGCGAGGCCGAACCAGTTGTGGAACGAAGGATCGGTGATCTTGTAGCGCGACAGCGTGCCGTCGCTGCCCGTGATCGCCACGTGACAGATCTCGCCACGCCAGCCCTCGGTGAGCGAAGCCACCAGCGTGTCGGCCGCGAGCGGCGGGACCGTGGCGCGCACGGGAGTTGCGGGCAATGCCTGCAGCTGCTCGCGAACGAAATCCGCGGAGCGCTCCAGCTCCAGCCAGCGCACCGAGGCGCGGGAATTGACGTCGCCGTAGTGCGCGGTCATGACGGGCACGTTTGCAAAGCGATAAACCCCGGTGGGGAAATCGTGGCGAACATCGATGGCCCGGCCGCACGCACGCGCCGCCACGCCGACCATCCCGATCTCCTCGGCCAGCTCCGGCTCGATCACGCCGGTGTTCTCGAAGCGCTCCGTGACCGTGGGAGTGCTCCACAGCAGCGCGATCGATTCCACGGCGTCGCGCGTGGCATTGTCGAGGCGCTCGATGAGCGTTGCGATTCGATCGTCGGTCAGGTTGAAGAGCACGCCGCCGGGGCGTAGCAGCCCGCGGCCGAAGCGCGAGCCACACAACTCGGCGCTCAGGTTCAGGTAGTCGCCGCGGATGCGGCCGCAATACGAAGCGGTCGGCAGAAAAGCCACGTCGCCGCTGAGCGCGCCGAGGTCGCCGGTGTGGTTGGCGAGGCGCTCGAGCTCGAGGGCGATGCCGCGAAGCGCCTGGGCGCGGGCGGGAACGCGGGCGCCGCTGAGGCCCTCGACCGCGTGGCAATACGCCAGCATGTGCCCGATGGTGGTGTCGCCGGCGACGGTCTCGAGGTAGTACGGCGTCTTCTTCTGCGGCCCGCCGATGAGCGCCCGCTCCAATCCGCGGTGCTGGTAGCCGAGCGCGATCTCGAGGTGGAAGACTCGCTCGCCGTGGCATTGAAAGCGGAAGTGTCCCGGCTCGATGACGCCGGCGTGCACCGGGCCGACCGCGACTTCGTGCACTTCCTCCCCTTCCACGCGGAAGAAGTCCGTCACGCCGGCGACGGGCGCGCCCTCGAATACGGACGCGCCGAGCCGCAGCGGCTGCTGAAAGCGCACCCGCTTCATCCAGGGGTGGCCGGTCATGCGGATGCCGTACTGCTCGGCGATCTCGCGCTCGAAAAGGTGAAGCTGCGGGCACTCGGGCGTGAGGGAGAGGAATTCGTCGCCTGCCAGTCGCGTGCGCGCAATGCCGAGCTGGCCCGCGCCATCGTTGGCCATGACGACCACCAGCTCGACGTGGCCGTCGGCCTCGCGTCCGAACAGCGTCGACACGCGCCACTCGTTCCAGACCGCATCGAGGATGGCCGTGCGGAACAGCGGAATCGACAGCAGCGGCACGTCGGCGAGACGTGCCGGCTGGGCGTTGCGGAGAAGGAGTAGCTCGCCTGCCATCGTCAGCCTCCCAGCAGCCGCACCGCTTCGTGCAGCAATCTGGCGAGCGGCGCCGGGATCCACACTCCCATCAGCACCACCACCGCGAGACTGGCCACAATCGGCAGCGTCTTCAGCAGCGATTCCCGGTAGTGGATCCCCTCGGCGTCCTCGGGCGGCGTCCCCTGAACCACCGCCAGAACCGTGTGGCCCATGCCGACGAAGACGATGAACAGCAGGGTCAGGTACGCAGCGGCAATCCCGTACCGATGCGCATTCACCGCGCCGATGAGGATCAACAGCTCGCTGATGAACGGACCGAAAGGGGGCGAGCCGGTGATGGCGAAGAAGCCGGCCAGGAAGAGCCCGCCGGAGACCGGAAGGCGTCGCATCGCGCCGGTGACGTCCTCGAGGCGCTTGCTCTTGAATGCCCGGTGGATGTTTCCGGCGGCGAGGAAGAGCGCGGCCTTGGTCAGGGCGTTGTTGATGATGTGCAGCAGCGCGCCGTATGTGGCCAGGCCGCCGATACCGATGCCGAGCGCGAGGATGCCCATGTGCTCGACGCTCGAGTACGCCAGGAGCCGCTTGAAATCGCGCTGTCGGACCATGAGCGCCGCCGCTGTTCCCATCGACACGAGGCCGAAGGCGACGAGCAGCTCCCGTGCGAAGTCTCCCTGTCCCGCGGCCACGACGATCATGTAGATCCGCATCAGGGCAAAGAATGCGCAGCTGGTCAGGCCGCCGGCGAGCAGCGCGCCGACCACGCCGGGCGCTTCGCCATACGCGTCCGGCTTCCAGGTGTGCATCGGCGCCAGTCCCATCTTCGTACCGTAGCCGACGAAGAGAAACACGAACGCCGCCCGCACCCACGGCTGCGACAGATGTGAAGCTCGGCGGACGAGATCCGGAAAGACGAGCGTCGGGTCGCCGAGCCCGATCAGCGCCGCGTAAGCCATGAAGAGCGTGCCCAGCAGCGCCAGCGCGATGCCAACCGAGCCGATCATGAGGTACTTCCAGGTCGCTTCCAGCGAACGCCGGTTCTGGTTGAAGTACAGCAGCAGAGCCGTGGTCAGCGTGGTCCCTTCCATGGCCACCCACATCACCGTCAGGTGCTGCGCCAGGATCACGGTCGTGGTCGTGGTGAGGAAGATGAGCAGTGACGTGCAGAAGATCCGGTTCGGTCGTTCGGCCCGGACGCGCAGGTAACCGATGCTGTAGACGGCGCAGACCAGAAAGAGCGATGAGACGACCATCAGCACCACGCGGCCGAACGCGTCGAGGCCCAGCCAGTCTGCAAGCGTGCCGCTCGGCGACGTGGCCGCAGCAGTGAAGGTGATGGCCGTATGAATGGCTGCGGCGACCGCCACGAACCACGGCCGGACGGAGTCCTTCGGAACGAGGAACGTCACCAGTGCACCCACGAGCGGCACGACGACGAGGGCGAGGATCATCGCTCCTCCCGCAGCCGTGACAGCCGCTCGGTGTCGAGCGAGGAGAACTCGCGCTGGATGTGGTTGAGCACGATGCCCATCACGAAAATACCGACCAGCAGGTCGAGCAGGATCCCCACCTCGACGACCATGGCCTGATAGAGCAGGAGGCCGAAGACGTAGATCCCGTTCTCCAGCATCAGGTATCCGGTGACCTGGGAGATGGCTTTCCGGCGAGTGGTCAACACCAGGAACCCCGCCAGGAGCGTGGCCAGCGACGCGGGGACGAACATCGACCCGCGGTCGGCCGCCGCCAGCGGCAGGTGATCGGAGAAGAGCAGGGCCAGCCCCGTTCCCGCCACGCACAGCAGCAGCGACGGCACAAAGCCGAGGTACGGCTCGATCTCGTGGCGGATATGCACGTCGCGAAGGGCCTTGAGAAGCATCATCGGGATGAGGAAGCCCTTGATGACCATGGTCACGAGCACGAGGAGGACGAGCCGGATGGTGGCCTGCGACTCGATCTGCAGCGGCAGGATGCTCAGCAGGATTCCCTGCAGGGCCACGGCGCGGATGGAGGCGCGCAGGTTCGCCGTGCCGAGAATGAAGAAGTTCGTCAGCAGGAGAACGATCAGGATCGGGTCGGCGATATTCGGCATCGGGTCACTTCAGCACCAGGACGACGGCAAAGGCGGCGATCAGCGTCGCCGTGATCAGCAGTTGAGGAATACGCACGAGCCGCAGCCGTCCCATGGCGCTCTCGACGATTCCGATGAAAACGCCGATGACGAGGACGGCGGCGAGATTGAGGGCGGCATGGGCGGCGGTGTTCGCCGGATGCGGCAGAACGACCGCCGCCACGAGCGCTCCGAACACGAACAGCTTCACCGCGCCGGCGTACAACACGAGGCCGAAGGCCGGACCGCCGTGGTCGAGCACCATCACCTCGTGGATCATGGTCAGCTCGAGGTGCGTGTTGGGATCGTCGAACGGTACGCGGGAGTTCTCGGCCAGAAGGACGATCACCCAGCTGGCCACGATCAGCACGAGGGCCGCACTGGCCGTCCGCCACGTGGGCCCGCTCACGGTCAGCAGCGACGAGAGCGTGAGCGAGTGGGCGAGGCGGGCCAGAGCGAGAAGGCCGAGGAGCAGAGCCGGCTCGGCGAGACAGGCGAAGGTCACTTCGCGCGCCGCTCCCATCCCCTCGAAGGCCGAGCCGGTATCGAGCGCAGCCGACGTCGTGAAGAAGCGCGACAGGGCGAAGACGTAGACGAACAGGATGAAGTCGCCGGTAAACGCGATCGGAGCGCTGCTGCCGATCAGCGGCAGCATCAGCGACGCCAGGAGTGCCGCGGTGAGGGCGATGGCCGGGCCTGCGAGAAACACCAGCGTGGTCGACTTGCTGAGCACTGATCCGCGCCGCAGCAGCTTGGCGACGTCGTAATAGAGCTGCAGCAGGGGCTGGCCTCTGCGGCCGGCGATGATCGCTTTCGTGCGGTTGATGACGCCGAGCATCAGCGGCGCGAGGGCGATGACCACGATCAGCTGAAGCACGATCACATCGCGCTCCAGAAGAGGAGGACCAGCAGCGTCGCCCCGATGTAGAGGAGGTAGGCGTGCATGCGGCCGCTCTGGATGTGCCGGGCCACCATCAGCGTGCGCCGGATGCGGCCGCTCAGCGGAATGAGCAGGCGGTCGAGCACCGTATCCGGAACGTGGGTCTCCAGGCTGGCCTCGGTCGGAAACAGCGGCAGGCGCTGCGGAGCGTGGACGACCGGCGGCATGGCCCAGGCGAAAAACGCCACCAGACCGCGGGCAAACGACGAAGAGGTGTACTGCATCCGCGCGGTCGGCGCCGCGTATCCGCAATCCCAGGTCAGATTGCGCGGGGCGTTTCCGACGCGGAGCTTCACCATGATGATCGCGATCACGGCCAGGACCGCTAGCACCATGGCCATGGTCTGTACCGGCGCGAGCGCAGTCGTGATCGTGCCGTGCAGCCCGCTGGCGACGGCCGCTGCGCGATCGACGGCAGGCGCGATCGTCCGCGGCAGGATTCCGATGGCGAAGCAGCCCACCACCAGCGGCAGCATCGCCCAGCGCATCGAGCGAGGCGCTTCGTGCGACCGTGCCGCTGCGGCCGTGCGCGGCTCGCCGAGGAACACGGCACCGAAGGCCTTGACGAAGCAGGCCAGGGCCAGCGCCCCGGTCAGGGCCAGGGCCGGCGCGACGACCACGAGCGCCGGCGAGACCCATCCGCCTGTCACGCGCTGAATGCTGGTGAAACTGCCCAGGTAGATCAGCCATTCGCTCACGAATCCGTTGAGCGGAGGAAGGCCGCAGATGGCCACCGCACCGGTGAGGAAGGCTGCGGCGGTCCAGGGCATCCGCCGGGCCAGGCCCCCCATGCGGTCGATGTCGCGCGTCTCGGCCGAGTGGATGGCCGAGCCGGCGCCCAGGAACAGCAGCGCCTTGAAGAGGCTGTGATTCCAGACGTGCAGCAACGCCCCGGCGTAGCCGAGGAAGGCGATCGTTGGATATCCATGCGATCCGGCCACCACTCCCACGCCCAACCCCGTCACGATGATGCCGATGTTCTCGATGCTGTGGTAGGCGAGCAGGCGCTTGAGGTCGTGCTGCGCCAGAGCGAAGGCCACGCCGAAGATGCTCGACACCAGGCCGAACACCAGAAGCGTCGCACCGAACCACGCCGGTGGAACGTCGAAGAGCGTCAGCACGCGGAAGATCCCGTACACGCCCATCTTGATCACCACGCCCGACATCATCGCGGAGACGTGGCTCGGCCCGCCCGCATGCGCGCCGGGAAGCCAGACGTGGAACGGCATCAGCCCGGCCTTGATCCCGAATCCGACGAGCGCCAGCCAGCAGATGGCGTGACCTGCGGCCGTGAGAGCCGTTCCGGCCGGCAGCGCCGCGAAGTCCCAGCTTCCCGTCGTGGCGTGCAGCAAGGCCACGAGCGCGAAGAGCGACAGTGTCGAGACGTGACTGGCCACTAGGTAGAGCCAGGCCGCATTCCGCACCGTCTCGTCGTCGTCGTCCGTGACCACGGCGAAGTACGCGGAGATTGCTACGATCTCCCACGCCGTCAGGAAGAGCAGCAGGTTCTGCGCGGTCATCACGATGGCCAGGCCGCCGGCCAGAAGGCCGTAGAAGAATCGGACGTAGCCCGCGCGCGGCCTGCTCGCCGGCCAGTAGCCTTCGCTGAACAATGCGCCGACGCCGGCCAGAAGAAAGACCGGGGCAGCGAAGAACGCCGACAGCGCGTCGACACGAATGCGCAGTGCGCCTCCGGGAATCGCCCATGGCGCCGAGAGCGTGGTGGTCGGACCGGCCAACCCAAGGCCGGCGCCGACGAGCCCGATCGCTCCGGCCGTCATCAGCAATGCCGTCGAGATGCGGCAGGCCACGCGCGACCGCCGCGAAAGCAGCGCAGGCAATCCGCTGAGGGCACAGAGGACTGCGGCCGCGGTGATCAACGCCGCGCTCACAGGGCAGCCTCCGCATCAGCCGCCGCCTGCACGATGTCGACGCCGTTGCGGCGGCGCTTCACTGCGGTGTGGAATCCGTCGTCGTTGACACACGCCGTGAGCTTCGCCAGGACGGCCAGGTGACTGGTCACCGTCGGCGAGATCAGGAAGAAGATCGAGTCCACGACGCGGTTCTTCTCCGAGGAGATCAGCAGAGGCCGCGTGAGAAACGAAAGCGAAAGGAGCGATCCCGACGAGCCGCTTCGCAGCGGAAGCACGACCGGCGTTCTCACCTGGGGGATGGCGATGCCGTCTCCGATGACCGCCAGCCCGAAGGCCTCGCGCGCCAGGACGAACTGCTGGAGAGCCTCGCGATCGCCCTCATCCGCCAGTGGCAGCGAGGCAACGATCTGCCGGATTGCGGCGCCGGCATCGCTCGAAGGGATGTCGTATGCCACGCCCCCCGCCAGCAGCGCCGCGGCCACCGAGGTGATGCCGCTGCCGCCCAGCGAATCGGCGAAGACGCGTGGAGCAAGAGCCACCTCGCGCGCGGTCGCCCACTCCAGCAACTCGGTGCGATTGATCCGGTACTCGCCGCGGATGCGCTGCGCCGGAAGCTGGCCGTCCTCGATCCAGTCGTAGACGCGCTCTTCGCCGGCGTTGAGCAGCGATGCGACCTCGCTGACGGACAGCCTCACCGCTTCACCTCGGCGACGCCAGGATTTTCAGCAGTGGAGCGGGAGAGAGCCATCGAGGCCGCAGAGCCGCGGCGGAGGACCACCGTGATTGGGCAACTCTCCCGAAAACTGAGAGCCGATTTCGGGACGAACAAACCGCCGCGTATTGTACGCCGCCCCAGCCAGACAACAGTGAGCAGGACGCTTGCGGATGGGGGCTGCGTTTGCTACGCGCGACGCCCCCCGTCACTCTGAGAGGCTATGCAGAAATCAAAAACGGTGCGAACGCGCCCTTGTCATCCCGAGCGTGAGCGAGGGATGACAAGCAATCGTGGTGAGGAGCCTTCTCACCGGCGACCGTGATCAAGGGCAAGACTCCACAATCGTGCAATTTTGAGACTCTTCGCCGCGCTCCGCCGCTTCCACCCAACCCACCTCCCCGCGGCTCCGCCGGCTCAGAGTAACGGGGGCTCTGCTCCGTTGGCTCACGGGCCCGCGGCTCCGCCGGCTCGGAGTGACGGGGGCTCTCCGGCGGTCGAGTCGTCACTGCGGCTTGAACGCCACGGTCAGCTCGAACCAGGTGTCGACCGGCTGGCCGCGGAAGATGCCCGGGGCGAACCTCCACTGCCGCAGCGCTTCGAGAGCCGGCTGATCGAAGATGGACATCGTGCTGCTCACCACGTGCGCATCGCGGATCTGTCCGCTCTTGTCGACGATGCACAGCAGCACGACCTGGCCCGGCAGATGTGAGATCAATGCAGCGCGCGGGTACAGGGGGTCGACTCTGTGCAAGGCGATCGGGCCGTGCACTTCACCTCCGGGCTGGTAGACCTGCGGCTCCGGAGCGACCGTCGCCGTCACCGGCTGCGGCACTGCGGTATCGACTCCGCCCGGCACTCCGTTCGGATCGCCGTAGCCGGTGGTCGCCGGGTTGCCGGCAGGAGCGAGTGCATCGCCGTTCGACGGCCCGACAGGCGCGATCGTGTCGGGGATCCGGTCAGGTGCGGTGACCAGGTTCGGCGCCGTTCGCGCGGGCGGCCGCTGCGCCGGTGCCGCGCTGGTCGGGTGAGGCGCCGTGCGTACTCCGAGAGGCGGCGGGATGACGACAGGGAGAACGCCGGTGAACAGGGGCATCTCCCTTGGCGCACGCGTCGGCAGCGAGAGCGAAGTCACGCTCATGACGATCACCGCGGTGATGACGGCGGTATGGGCGGCGAGGGATATGGTCAGCAGGCCGTAGCGGCGCTGCGCGACCGCATGCGCCCTGATCTGCGAGGTCTCGAACATGCGCTCCTCCTTTGACCGTTCGACCCGGTGCAGCGCACGGGAAGAACCATCGAAGGGGCGAGTTCACGCGACCGTGACACGGGCTCTTGGCTGTTGGCTCTTGGCTCTTGGCTCTTGGGGGCCGGGGTTTGCAAGAGCCAAGAGCCAACAGCCCACAGCCTCGTGACCGCTGGCATACTTCGTTCGTATAACGTTGGGCAATGACGAGGCTGACAAGAGACGAGCATCTCGAGCAGCTCGTGCGCGAGTTGAACGAGCGCGACGAGCGGTGCGGTGCGCCCGAGCTGCCGCCGGCCAGCGTGCCCGAAGGCAATCCGCTGGAGCGCCTGCTGGTGGAGATGACGCAGCGCGGAGCAAGCGATCTGCTGCTCATCGCGGGCAATCCTCCGATCCTTCGCATCGGCGGGCGCCTGGTGCGAACGGAAGCGGACGTGCTCGACGGCGGCGACGTGGCCGCCCTCTTCCACGGCTTGATCGGGCTGCGCTTTCGCACGCAGATCGAGGACGACGGCGCCGCGGACTTCTCACTTCGCCTGGCCAGCGCCGTGAGCACAGACGAGCGGCGGGCACGGCGTTTCCGCGTCAACGTGCACCATCAGCGCGGCACGCTGGCCGCGGCGATCCGATCGCTGCCGACCGAGGTGCCGACGCTCGGGCAGCTGAACCTTCCGCCGTCGCTCGCCGAGATGGTGAAGCCGACCCGCGGTCTGGTGCTCGTCTGCGGGCCGACCGGCGCAGGCAAGACCACAACGCTCGCGGCGATGGTGGGCGAGCTCAATCGCACCGAGGCGCGGCATGTCGTGACCATCGAAGACCCGATCGAGTACGAGCATCGCAACAGCAAGTCGGTCATCGAGCAGGTCGAAGTGGGTCGCGATGCTCCGTCGTTTGCGGCGGCGCTCCGCGCGGCCCTGCGGCAGGATCCCGACGTGATCCTCGTCGGCGAGATGCGCGATCTGGAGACCGTGTCGATCGCTCTCACCGCCGCGGAGACCGGCCACCTGATCCTCTCCACTCTGCACACGAGCGACGCCGCACAGGCCATTCACCGCATCATCGACGTCTTCCCGCCGGAGCAGCAGAGCCAGATCCGCCAGCAGCTGGCGCTGTCGTTGAACGCCATCGTCTGCCAGCAGCTGATCCCGCGCTCGGACGGCCCGGAGCGGGCTGTCGCCGTCGAGGTGGTCATCGCCAACCAGGCCGTGCGCAACCACATCCGCCAGGGAAAGCTGCAGCACCTGGCCACCGAGATCACGATCGCGAAGCGGCAGGGAATGATCTCCCTCGAAGACTCGCTGGCGCGCCTGGTCAAGCAGGGAATGATCACGCTCGAAGACGCGCGGAACCGGGCCACGAGACCGGACGAGCTGGAGAGTCTGCTGCGGTAGGCGAGCGTGCACTCGGTCACCGAGTCACCAAGTCACCTGTGCCCATCAGGCGCGTTATGGGAACGTCGCCGACTCGGTGACCCGGTGACCCGGTGACCCGGTGACTCGTACAATCCGGCCGATGCGCCTCCCTCGCGCCAGGTTCGACCTCACGATCCTGGTTTTCCTCGCTCTCGCCGCCCACTTCCTCTACCTCCACTACAGCGGCGACTTCTTCTTCCCCGACTCGGTCACCTACCTCACGCCTGCGCACAATCTGCTCCGGGGCCTTGGCTTCTCGGTCGAGAGGGATTTGCCGGAGACCTTCCGCACGCCCGGCTATCCCCTGTTTCTGCTGCCGTTTCTCGCGGCCACGCTGAACGTCGTTCCGATCGTCGTCGTGCAACACCTGCTCGCCGTGGCCCTCGTGCCGGCCGTCTACCTCGTGGCGCGCCGCATCACGGGCAGCCGTCCGGGCGCGCTCGCGGCCGGGCTGATCATGGCCCTCGACATTCCGACCATTCACTACGCGAACAAGGTCCTGACCGAGAGCCTGTTCACCTTCGTTCTGTTCGGACTTTTCGTTCTCGTCCTTCGCATCCGCCGGCGCGGCGCCACGATCGCGCTGATGCTCGCCAGTGGCGCGATTGCCGGCGTGCTCGTGCTGATCCGTCCGGCGGCGATCCTCTATTTCCTCGTTCCAGCGCTTTTTCTCGCGCTGACGGAAAACCTTCGCAAGGTGGCTGCGTTCACGGCCATTGCCGTCCTCATCCCGGCGGTCTGGGGCATCCGCAACAGCGTCGAGGCCGGCGGTTTCACCGTGTCGTCCGTCGCCGGGATCAACATGCTGCTCCATCGCGCCGCCCCGTCGATCGCCATCTTCGAGAAGGGCGCATTCCAGGATGATCTGGCGATGTGGCAGGAACGGCTCACGGCGGCTGCCAACCGGGAGATCGTCGAAAGGGAACACGTGAGATCGATCGACGACGTCGACGGTCCGGTAGCGGCCCGGTATTACGGCGAGATCGGCGGGCGCATTGCCTTCGAGCATCCGTGGGGACTGACGCTGGTGGTCATCCGGGGCGTGCTGGTCGACCTTTTCGAGACTGATTTCGAAGCGATCGTCATGGTCAGTCGCATCCCGTCGACGATTCTCGAGGAAGTGATCGGCGCGGTGACGGTCGGGGTCACGCTTCTGGCGCTTCTCGGCGCGGTCGCTCTCTGGAAACGCGATCGCGCCGTCGCCGCGCTGATCGTTGCCACGATCGGCTACTTCGTGCTGATCTCGGCCGGCGGCGAGTCCGAGGCGCGGTTCCGAGTTCCGGTGGTGCCGATGATCGCGATTGCCGCCGGCGCGGGAGTGGAAGCCATGCGGCGGGGCGTGCGGGAATCGGCGAATTGAGGCCGCCGTCACTCTGAGCCGGCGGCTACGACGATTTCGTCGTGGGATGGTCGACCGATCCCAACAGACGTACGGCCGATAGCTGTAGGGACGCGCAGCAGCGCGTCCGCAGCTCTCGATCCCAAAAACCAGGTTGCGGACGCGCTGCTGCGCGTCCCTACAGCTCACACCTCGCTTTGCGGACGCGCTGCCAGCGCGTCCCTACAATCCACACCTCGCCCGCAAATTGCAGGGTGAAAGGGACAGGCACTCCATCAGAAAGGGAGGGGCAATGGCACAGAAAAAAAAGGTGAAAAGAGCTCCGGCTGGGGTCGTCGAGGGCGGAGACGGCCGCGAGCAGACTCGTCGTTCAGGCAGTCAGATCGCCGATCCCGTCCCGCTCGCGCAGATCTACACGCCGACGCAAACCAGCCTCAAGGCTTCCTTCCGCGTCGACGGAAGCGATCAGCAGAGCGATCAGGACATAGCGGATGCCGCAGCCGACAACCGCTGGAGTGACGAGGACCGCTACACCAACCATTCCGGCGACCCGCGCATCGGCACTCATCGAAGAGCCTGCCAGGACGCAAGAGGACTCGACCGCGACAAAGAGTGATGATGAAAAGGAGAACCGACGATGGCACAGGACACACCCAGCAGTGGATTCACCGCGCAGGCGGGAAGTGACGGTACGATGGACACAGCCGGCACCGGATCGTCCGCAGGCGTCGGGACCGACGTCTGCCCGCATTGCGGCGCTTCGAAGAATCCCGTCAACGGACTCGAGCAGTTCCTGGGCCGCCTCGGCCTCAGCGACGACGCCATCACGAACCTGAAGAGCTCGATGCAGAACGTGAACGTCGAGCAGTACCTCGACACGGCTCGCGACTACTTGAAGGACAGCAGCGGAAAAGCGAAGAGCTTTGCCAAAGAGAACCCCGGCAAGGTCGCCGCCGGCGTGGCCGTGCTCGCAGTCGGCGCCGGCCTGCTGATCAGCGCGTTGAATCGGGAGTGAAGTCTGCGGCTGTCCGGCGGGGAGAGACGAGAGTTGCGGACGCGCTGCTGCGCGTCCCTACGGAAAAGGGCGCCGGTTGCGGCGCCCTTCAATCGCCCGAGCATTCGGGCAGGCTGCGTTCAGATGACCTGAGCCCTACTTCTTCTTTTCCATCGCCTTGCGGAAGGCGAGAGCCATGGCGCTCTCCCCTTCGCCTTCATGCTGCTCGTCCATGAACTTCGAGTACTCCTCGCGCTCGGCGGCGGCCTTCGCGGCGTCGTGGCTGAGGGAGATGCGCTTGCGGTTCGTGTCGACGCTCATGACTCGGATGACGATCTTCTCGCCCGATTTCAAGGCACCGCCGTCGGACGTGGTCAACTCCGAGTTCGGCACGAGGCCGACCAGGCCGGGCTCGAGCTGAACGAAGAGTCCCGGCTGGCCGGCGTGGTCGATGACGCCTTCCACGACTTTGCCGATCGGGTATTTCTGCGAGGCCGTTTCCCACGGGTCGCTGATGGCCACTTCGCGGAGGGAGAGAGACAGGCGGCGCTTGGCGGGGTCGACTTCCCTGATCCAGCCCGAGACGGAGGAGCCGATGGCCACCGATGGGTCGTTGGTCTTGATGCCGAGGGGGAGCTGCGAGACGTGCACGAGTCCGTCGAGGCCCGGCTCGACTTCGACGAAGAAGCCGAAATCGGTGGAACGGACGATCTTGCCGATGAACGGCGTTCCCGGCGTGTAACGCTCCGCCACATCGGTCCAGGGATCGCTTTCGAAATCCTTCATCGAGAGCGAAATGCGCTTGCCGTCGTTCTCGACTTTGATGACCTTGACGCGGACTTCCTGGCCGATGGAGACCATCTCCTTCGGGTCGGTGACGCGGCGGCGGCTCATTTCCGAAACGTGAAGCAGGCCGTCCACTCCGCCGAGATCGATGAACGCACCGAACGGCGTGAGCGTCTTGACCTTGCCCGTGAGCTCAGCGCCCGGAACGACGATGCGGCGGGCTTCTTCGGCGCGGGCGGCGGCGGCTTCCTTGAGCAGCGCAGCGCGGGAGACCACGATGCGGCGTCCGTCGTCGGAGAGCTCGGTGACCCGGAACTCGAAGGTCTGGTTCAGGAAGGCGTCGGGGTTCTCGATCTTCCCGAGCGCGATCTGGGACAGCGGGCAGAAGGCACGCAGGCCGCTGACGTTGACTTCGAAGCCGCCCTTGTTGCGCCCACTGACCTTCCCTTCGACGGGAAGGCGGTTGACATACATCTGCCGGAGCAGCTCGAGAGAGGCCTTGCCTTTGGCGAGCTTCCGGGAGATGCGGATCTCAGGTGTGGTCTTGACCACGGTGCCCTCGATCGTGTCGCCGATGTCGAGTCCCTCCAGCTCCGCAGCAGCCATGACCGCTTCCGAGGGCCCTCCATACGACACGAAGGCGTCGTCTCCTGAGATCGACACGATCGTTCCTCGCAGCAGTTCACCCTGTTCGGGAGTTTTGAAATTCAGACTCGCTTCGAACGCCTCTGCAAACGTAGCCTCGGCGTTATCTCTCGACTGGCTCATGGGGTTTTTTGTACCTTTCGTGAAGTCTCTCGGTCCGTGAGGACGGATGGGAACGCGTATGTTACTCGCGCTACGAGATACGTCGCAACAGCAGCCCGCACGCGAATTGTTCCGCATTCGAACGGTAATCGCCACCAGAGGGCGAAGTTGTGAGTCCGGAGCGTGAGAAGCGCCACAAAGATGCGATGGGAGCGGCCTCTGTTCTGTGTTTGCGCGATGACGAACGCGGCGACCGCGCAAGAGCCTCCAAGGCCGCTGAGCGGCCGGAGAGGTGGCGAACCTGATCAAGAAAGTTTTCAGCCCTCTTGCGCGACTCAGGGAGCGAACCTAGATTAGCTTCACTCCGGTTCGGATGCCCCACGCGGATGTCAACGAACCGAAGGAGAAGCGTTTCGGGATGCGTAGGATCCCGAAACGAAGCGATCCGAAAGCGCCTTGCAGATGTGAACGGATCGCGCGGCGTCCCGGGAAGCAAAGGTTCGTCGGGACGGTCGGTTCGGATGCTCTCTGGTAGCTGTCAACGAACCGAGAGTGGGCTCGCGAGACCAGAGATCGCGAGCCTCTTTCTTTAGGTGGCAGCGGGCAAAGAAATCCGGGAGCCATTCCGCTCGCTTAAAATACGGCATGACCACCCGAGTCTTTCTCATCCGCCATGGCGCAACGGAGCTGACGGACGAGGACCGCTTCGCCGGCGCAGTCAATGTGATGCTCTCCGCCGCAGGCCGAGAGCAGGCCCGCCTCCTCGGCCAACGCCTGTCGAAAGAGGGGCTCGTAGCCGTCTACTCGAGTCCGCTGCAGCGAACCGTCGACACGGCGGAGTACGTTGCCAGGCCGCACTCGCTGACCGTGGAGAAGATCGACGCGATGCTCGAGATCGCTCACGGTCACTGGGAAGGAATGCGCCGCGCCGATGTCGAGCACGACTTCGCCGAGGAGTACCGCCGCTGGGAAAACGACCCGTACACCTTCGCGCCCTCTGGTGGAGAAAGCGGGCTCGACGTCACAGCACGCGCCCTTCCCGCGTTGATTGCACTCGTCGAGAAGCACTGCGACCAGCGTTTCGCGATCGTCTCGCACAAAGCCACCATCCGCCTGCTCCTCAGCTCGCTCCTCGGATTCGACCCGCGCCGCTACCGCGACCGGCTCGACCAAAGCCCCGCCGCGCTCAACGTCCTCGACTTCAAAGACGTGTCGGCCCCGCGGCTCACGCTCTTCAACAGCGTCTCGCACTACGCCGACGTCGGACTCCCGGAAGTACCGCACAGGAGACTGTCGAAGGTGTGGGGGAATGAAGAGTCCTGAGTCCTGAGTGCTGAGTCCTGAGTCGCGCCCGTCACTCTGAGCCGGCGCAACCGCGGGGGTGGGCGGTTGGGTGGAGCGGCGGAGCGCGGCGAAGAGTCTCCAGCTTGCACGATCGCGGCGAGCCTGCCGTCATGCGAGCCTCAATCGTCCCGGTAAGAGATCCTTCGCCGCGCTCCACCGCTCCCGCCCGCCCACCCCCGCGGTTCCGCCGGCTCAGGATCAGGATGACGGGCACACTGTTCCGCCCGCTCCGAATGAAGCTGCTCAGTACTCAGTACTCAGCACTCAGTACTCAGCACTCAGTACTCAGCACTCAGCACTCAGCACTCAGCACTCAGCACGGTCACTGCACGCGGAAGCTCACGTTCGCCACGACCGGATCGGCGATGGTGTAGATCTTCAGGTTGTTGGCCCTGTCGAGAATCTGCACCTGCTCGAGGCGCCACACGCCGACCGCTTCGTTGGCTGGAACGGCGACAGAGCCGCTCCAGGTCTGCGGATCGGTGGCCGAGCATGCGAACCAGAGCCTCGGCGGCTGCATGCCCGCGATCTTGCCCGTAAAGACGAAGTGGCCGTTCACGCTCGAGACGCCGGAGATGTCATCGCTGGCCGTGACACGGACGACGATGGTCCCGGGGGCTGCGGTGACGGGGCGATCGAGCGTGATCATGTCGACGCTCGGCGGATGCGAATCGCATTGATCGGCGAGGACGGTCAGGTGCACGGCTGCCACGAGCGGGTTGTCACGGCGCACCGCCACCATGTTGTTGGCCTTGTCCTGAAGCTGCACCTGTTCGAGCTGCCAGTCTCCGCAATCGGAGTTGGCCGGCGGGACGAAATCGCAGGCCCAGGCGTCGGCGCCCTCGCCGAGGCGGCAGCCGAAGCCGACGCGGGCGAATTTCGCAGGGCTGAGAAAAACGCCGCTGATGAGGTTCACGCCCGACTTGTCGTCGTCCGCCTGAACGAAGACCGTGTTCTTCTCCCCCGCCTTCATCGAAGGGTGGTCGAGCCAGATGGCTCGAAGCGTGGGAGGCGTGGAGTCGGCGTCTGAGGAGATGACGCGGAACGAAGCGCCCGAAAGCGTGCCCTGGCCGTAGCTGAACATGGCGGTGTTGTTCGCCTTGTCCGTCAGGCTCAGGTAGTTGACGTGCCATATCCCCTCGGCGGCGTTCTTCGGGATGGCGATGCGGGTCGTGTATCGGTTGGTGTCTCCCTCGCGCTGGACCGCGAAGCCCTGAAGAGCACCGCTGGGACTGATCACGTTTCCGGCGATGCTGGCGATGCCGCTCAGATCGTCGGTGGCGGTGATCGCCAGGATCGTCGATTCGCCGTCCTTGACGGAAGGCGGGATGAACTCGGCGCCGAGTAGTTGCGGCGGCGTGATGTCGGAGTCCGGGTTTTTGGGATCACGTGGGTCCTGCGCCGCCGCGCTGCTGGTCTGGGCGGGAGTCCTAGCAGCGGGCGCCGACGAAAACGCGTTGACGATCGGCGCCACGACGCGGGAGAGCAGCGACGGTTGCTTCTGCGGTGCCTTCGGAGTGGCGGCCGGCTGCGGCTTCGCGGCGCTCGATCCGGCGTTGCGACCGGCCTGCCCCGCCGAAGGCAGCGGCTCGTGAAGGAGCCGGTTGTAGCGCTGCTCGCGCTCACGCTGCCGTTCGCTTTCGGCCATCGTGGTGGAGGCCCCTTTGCCGGCCGGCGCCGTTGCCGCCGCCGCGCCGCTTTCCGCGACCGGCGAGGAGATCGCACGCGTGTCTGTTGTGGACGCGCCCCGCTCGGCGGCTCCGTCCGCACCGGCAGACACGCTTCCGGCGTAGCGGTGAATCCGCATGGCCACGGCCACGGCGAATGCCACGATGAGGAGCGTGAAGAACAGAGGGAGAAACCGGATGCGCGGTCGGTCCATGGCCGGCGTCAGTTGACGCTCCCCGGTACCGCCAGTGTGAACGGATCGATCTGCGCGTCGAACGAGTCGCCGCTCGACAGCCGCATCGTGTAGTGTCCGCCCATCGATCCAACCGGGGTGCGCAACGGGCAGAAGCTCGTGTACTCGAACGACTGGCCCGATGCGATGATCGGCTGCTCACCGATGACCCCCGCCCCCGCCACTCGCTCGCTGTTCCCGTCGAGGTCGGTGATGATCCACTCCCGGCTGAGCAGTTGCGCGGATTCGGTTCCCATGTTCGTGATTCGGACGCGGTAAGCGAAGAAGAAGTAATGCTCTTCGGGGTCGCTCCGTTCAGGGACGTAAACGCTGCTGACCTGAATGCGAATCCCGCGGGTGGTCGTGTCGCTCACTGACGAGATTGTAAGTCGGGGTGTCGGGTCTCGGGTGACGGGTGTCGGGTGACCGGTGACCGATGACGGGTCTCGGGTCTCGAGGGACGGGTCTCGAGAGACGGGCCCGACACCCGTCACCCATCACGCGCTGATCACCGAAACCAACGCTGCAACCGCCGTTTCCACGCGCAGGACGCGCGGTCCGAGGGAAACAGGGCGGAAGCCGGCGCGATCGAGGGAAACCAGCTCGGCCTCGATGAAGCCGCCCTCCGGTCCGATGGCCAGGGTCACGTGGCCGGCAATGCTGCGCGGACAGGGATCGGCGGCGTAGGGATGGGCCACCAGGCACGTCGAATCGCGGGCGATCTCCGGCAGCTCGTCCTCGACAAAGCGCCGGAAGAAGCGCCTCACCTCGATCGAGGGAAGGATCGTGTCGCGCGACTGCTCCAGTCCCGCGATGGCCTGCTCGCGAAGATTGGCCTCAGAAAGCCGCGGGCTGCTCCAGTAGCTCTTCTCCACACGCCAGGCGTTGATCAGGAAGAGGCGCTTGATGCCCAGCGAAGTGGCGCCGGCGATCACGCGATTCAGGACTTTCGGGCGAGGCACGGCGACGACGAGCGTAAGCGGCAGCGGAGGAGGCGGGTCGCGATCGAGAGCAACGCTCATCTCCACCGATTCACCGTCGATGCGCAGGATCGTCGCCGCGCCCATCCTTCCGTTCGCCACACCCGCTACGAGCACGTCGCCGGCCGCGGCGCGATGGACTCCTGCGATGTGCTCACGCCGCCGCCCCCGCAGCACCACGCGATCGTCGGCGACAAAGTCCTCGGCAAAGAGCAGCACCAGATTCACGAGGCGTATGTTCGCATGTGCGCTTGCAGGGGCGCACAGCAGTGCGCCCGCAGCTCCCGTGGACGGGAGAGCGGACGCGCTGCTGCGCGTCCCTACAGGACTCGTCCGGTCGTTGGTATGATTCCCCCCGCATGAACATTTCCGTCCGAAAGACAAAAGACGTTGCCATCGTCGACTTCGCGGGGCGCCTCGCCGTCGGTGTCGGTGACGCTGTGCTCCCCGCGGTCGTCAACGAGCTCCTCGACTCCGGTTTCAAGAAGATCCTGCTGAATCTCTCCGAGATGGATTACATTGACAGCAACGGGCTCGGCGAGCTCGTGCAGTCGCTCAAGACCTCCCGCCGCTATGGCGCCTCACTGCGTCTGCTCAAGCCTCAGGACCGCGTCGCCAAGACACTCCGGCTGACCAATCTCCTTCCCATGTTCACCGTCTACGACACCGAGTCGGAGGCGATGCACGCCTTCGAATCGTGAATCGGCTCATGGTGATCGGACGGTAGACGAGTGCTGAGTCCTGAGTGCTGAGTCCCGGAGCAGGATGCTCCTCACCCCTCAAGACTTACCGGCACTTCACCCACTCCATACTCAGTACTCAGCACTCAGTACTCAGCACTCAGTACTCAGCACTCAGTACTCAGCACTCAGTGGCACACCACTTGCCCTCAGACGAGCTGGTCCTCAAGAACGGGGTGAGGTGAAGCAGCAGTGAAGATCTGGCCCGGGACAGCGTTTCCCCTCGGTGCCACGTACGACGGCGCCGGGACGAACTTCTCCGTCTTTTCCGAAGTGGCCACGCGCGTCGAGATCTGTCTGTTCGACGACAACGGCAACCAGACGGCCATCGATCTTCCGGAGATGACCGCCTTCTGCTGGCACGGCTACCTGCCGAATGTCGGCCCCGGCCAGCGCTACGGCTATCGCGTGCACGGCCCGTGGGATCCGCCGAGCGGCCACCGCTGCAACCCGGCCAAGCTGCTTCTCGACCCGTACGGGAAAGCGGTCGACGGGCAGGTGCAGTGGAACGAAGCGGTCTTCCCCTATTACTTCGCCGATCCGGAGAGATCAAAGAACGACCTCGACAGCGCTCCCTTCATGCCGAAATCGGTGGTCATCAATCCCTACTTCGGCTGGGGCAACGATCACCACCCGCGCACTCCGTGGCACGACACGATCATCTACGAGCTGCACGTCAAGGGATTCACAAGGTTGCATCCGGACGTGCCCAAACCGTTGCGCGGCACGTACGCGGGCCTCGCCCACCCCGCGGCCATCAAGCACCTCAAGACCCTCGGCGTCACCGCCGTGGAGCTTCTGCCCGTGCACCAGTTCATCCAGGACTCCATCCTCCTCGACCGCGGCTTGCGGAACTACTGGGGCTACAACTCCATCGGCTATCTCGCGCCGCACAACGAGTACTCGTCCGGCGGTCAGGCAGGTCAGCAGGTCCAGGAATTCAAGCAGATGGTGAGGACCCTGCACGAACGAGGGATCGAAGTCATCCTCGACGTCGTCTACAACCACACCGCGGAAGGCAACCACCTCGGCCCCGTCCTGTCGATGAAAGGCATCGACAACGCCGCCTACTACCGGCTGGTCGACAGGCAGAAGCAGTACTACATGGACTACACCGGCACCGGGAACAGCCTGAACATGCGCCACCCGCACGTGCTGCAGCTGATCATGGACTCGCTGCGCTTCTGGCACCTGGAGATGCACGTGGACGGCTTCCGCTTCGACCTCGCGGCGACGCTTGCCCGTGAGCTGCACGACGTGGACCGGCTGTCGGCGTTCTTCGACATCATCCAGCAGGATCCGGTGATCTCACAGGTGAAGCTGATCGCAGAGCCGTGGGACGTCGGCGAGGGCGGTTATCAGGTCGGCAACTTCCCTCCGCTGTGGTCGGAGTGGAATGGCAAGTACCGCGACACCGTGCGCGACTACTGGCGCGGCACCGACCGGACCCTCGGCGAATTCGCCAATCGCCTCACCGGCAGCTCCGACCTCTACGCCCTGACCGGGCGGCGCCCGCACGCCTCGCTCAACTTCATCACTGCGCACGACGGCTTTACGCTGTCCGACCTCGTCTCCTACAACGACAAACACAACGAGGCCAACGGAGAGAACGGCCAGGACGGCGCGAACAACAATCGCTCCTGGAACTGCGGTGAGGAGGGGCCGACCGATCGAGAGGACATCAACATCCTCCGCGCCCGCCAGCAACGGAATTTCCTCGCGACGCTAATGCTCTCCATTGGCGTCCCGATGATCGCCGGCGGCGACGAGATCGGCCGGACGCAGGGCGGCAACAACAACGCCTATTGCCAGGACAACGAGATCTCCTGGTACGACTGGGAGCACGCCGATCATGCGCTCCTGGCGTTCGTCTCGCGCATCGTGCAGTTCCGCAAGAGGCACGACATCTTCCAGCGCCGCCGCTGGTTCGTCGGCCGTCCGCTCCACGGCGAGAACGTCAGCGACGTCGGCTGGTTCAAAACCGACGGCGAGCAGATGACTGACCAGGACTGGCAGTCGGGGTTCGCCCGCAGTCTGGGCGTATTCCTCAACGGCAGCGCCATCCCCACCCCCGATTCCCACGGCGAGCCGATCGTCGACGACAGCTTCTATCTTCTGTTCAACGCTCATTACGAGCCGCTGACGTTCAAACTGCCGACCGGTGCCTGGGGAGACCGCTGGGTGAAGGTCATCGACACGAGTCACCCCATTCCCGATCTGCGGGAAGGAGCCGAGTTGCACGCCGGCGACGACATCAAGCTGCCGTCGCATTCGATGGTCGTGCTGCGAAAAGTGGCGTGATCGGCGCCCCCCGTCACTCTGAGCCGGCGGAGCCGCGTGGGCGGTGGTTGGGCGGAGCGGCGCAGCGCGGCGAAGAGTCTCTTCCCGGGACGATCAGCAGGTTAGAGACTCTTCGCCGCGGTACGCCGCTCCAACACCCGCTCGCGTGGCTTTCCATCGCGCCAAGGAGGGCAGGCTGGAAAGCCTGCCCCACACGCAGGCTCAGAGCCGATTCCAGGAATGCCGTAACATTGCGCCCGCCTGACCGTCTCACCAACGAAAATGAACCTGCGCAAGCACCTGCTCGAAGCAGCCACGCTGATCGTCGCCGCCGTCCTCTGCGCGCTGGTGTCGAACGCCATCGCCTCACGCGAGCGGAAGCTCGCGCTGGTCGGTTCCTATCCGAATGCTCAGAAGGTGCCGGAGGAAAGTGCCGCTCCTGGGCCGACGGCATCTCCTTCGCCGGCAACGGAGACTGCATCGGCAACGGTGGCCGTGCAGCCGGAGACCACCGCGCCCCTGACGATGACGATTGCGCCGGTCACGCAGACCGTGGTCTCCACCACCACTGCGCCGCCGAAAGCCGCGGCGCCACGCACGGCTGCAACGCCGACTGCACCGACTGCCACGGCACCGCCGCCCGCGCCGGCCGCCACGGCGAAGAGCACGCCCGCCGACCTGACCAAACGCTTCCCTCCTCATCCCGACAAGGCGTACGTCGAGATCGCCTACGCTGACGCCGACGCGCTGCACAATGCCGGCGCGCTCTTCCTCGACGCCCGCCGCACGTCGGTCTACGAGCAGGGCCACATCGCCGGTGCCCGGCCGTTTTCCGTTTGGGAATCCGACATCGACGACAAAGTCCGCAAGCTCTTCGACGAGCGCAGCGATGTCGCCACGCAGGCCCTCCCCATCGTGGTCTACTGCTCCGGCGGCGAATGCGAAGACTCGCACATGCTCGCCCAGAAACTGTGGGGCATCGAGTTCAACAACGTCTACGTCTACCGCGATGGCTTCCCCGACTGGCAGAAGCGTGGGGGAGCCGTGCACACGGGCCAAACTCCTTGAAGTGCTGAGTACCGAGTGTCAGAACGAGTGCTCAGCACGGACACTCAGTACTCAGCACTCAGTACTCAGCACTCAGTACTCAGCACTGGTTTCTAGCGATGAAACGATTGACCGAGTCCCTCACCCACCCCTGGCTGACCATCCGCGTGCAGCTCGCCCTCGGCATCTTCTTCGTCGTGGCTGCCCTGCCGAAGATCGTCGACCCGCCCTCGTTCGCGCACATGGTCTACAACTACCGCATCCTTCCCGGCGCACTCGTCAATCTCATGGGCCTGACCATGCCGTGGGTCGAGCTTCTCTGCGGCCTGGCGTTGATCCTCGGCATCTGGACCGGTACGGCGCGCACGCTGATCGGGGCCATGCTCGTCACGTTCATCATCGCCATCTCGATCAACCTCGCGCGCGGCAATGCCATCGACTGCGGTTGCTTCGACCCGACTCCCGTGCCGAAGACCCGCGTCGAACGCCTCCAGGACATGCAGTTCGTCGTCCTCCGCGACCTCGGCATGCTGCTGATGGTCGGGCAGCTGTGGTGGGCCGAACGAGTCCTGAGTCCTGAGTCCTGAGTTGGTGCCACTCAGGACTCAAAAGGCCGGCTCACGCCGGCCTTTCTCATGATGTGGATTGAGTGAGGGCTACTTCTTCTCGGTACCGTTGCAGTCGCCGATCCGTTTACCGGTCAGCTTCTGGTCGACTTTCATGCTCTCTCCCGAACGCGGATTCTTCATGACCAGGTTCATCTCTTCGTCGAATGTTTCCGCCGCGTAAGTGATCTTCCCCTCGCCGCTCATCTGCGGCTTGTCGCAGTTCACTTTCCACGTCGCGATCTTGCCGTCGATCCTGTAATCGGTGACCTTACAGGTCTCGTTCTTGCCCTTGGGCGGCTCGGTCGTCCCGGCCTTTTCCGCCTCTTCCGGCGTCACGCAGCGCTCGAAGGTCATGGCCGGCATCTTCATGTTCATGCCTTCCATCTTCGTCTCGGCCGTGATCTGCCACTTGCCCGCTTTCATCGGACCGCCCGCTGCAAATGCGGGAACAGCGAGAGCGGCCACCGCCACATAGAGTGCCATCTTGCGAATATGCATTGATCCTCCAGTCTGGTTGCGAATTCGCGAAAGTATAGCGGTTCAAAGTGGAATATCGGCCGTCGAAACCGCCGTTTGTCGGATCGCGGCCCAGGCTGGCATGCCCGGCCGGAGACCGCCCGGCGGATCGGTTCCGCTGCTTCCGTTCGCGGATAGAATGCCGCGTTTTCAGATCGACTCATTCCGATGGAGACGGCTGGCGATCATCCGCCGGTCGAAAAACGGCAGAGCCGCCTTCGATCCACGATCACGAAAGGATTTTTCGATTCATGCAGGCCAATGACATCCGTAAAGGCATGGTCATCACGTTCAACGGAGACCTCTGCAAGGTGATGGAGTTCCGGCACCACACGCCCGGGAACCTTCGCGCCATGGTGCAGGCCAAGCTCCGCAACATGCGGACCGGCAACCAGTTCGAGCATCGCTTCCGATCGCAGGATCCGATCGAGCCGGCTTACATCACGCAGCACGAGATGGAGTACCTCTACTCCGATGGCCACGCCCATCACTTCATGAACACGGAAACGTACGAGCAGATCGAGATCTCCGAGGAGGACCTCGGCGACGCCTCCGCGTGGCTGGCGCCCGGAATCAAGATCCAGGTGCAGTTCCACGAAGGCCGGCCGCTCGGAGTCGAGCTTCCGAAGACCGTCAAGGCGAAGATCGTCAACACCGAGCCGATGGTGAAGAGCTCCACCGCGTCGGCCTCGTACAAGCCGGCCACCCTGGAAAACGGAGTGGTCGTGCAGGTCCCGCCGTTCGTCACCGAAGGCGAGGAGATCGTCGTCGACCCCGCCGAGAACCGCTACATCGAGCGCGCACGGTAACGCACAGCTGATCCGCGATTCGATCGACGCCGGCCAATCGCCGGCGTTTTTCGTTTCTGTCCACCCTTCGTGTAGGGCAGGCTTTCCAGCCCGCCCTTCGTGCCTTTCCATCCCGCCAGGGAGGGCAGGCTAGAAAGCCTGCCCCACACCGCGTTTACCGGTGCGCTTCTTCCGCTCCGGGAGGTGCGGCACCGTAGACGTGGCGATCGTGGGTGGCAAGGTCGAATGGTTTGAGAGCGGGGTTCTCGGGATATCCGCGGTGAACCGCCTGGCATCGATAGCAGACGATCACGTTCTTGACGATCTTCCAGACGATGTAGTCGAGGATCGTCACGCCGAGGAGGCTGAGGCCGTACGTCCACGGGACGAAGATCGAGCCGAGGACGACGAGAGCGATGCCGGTGGTGCGGTTGAAGTCCTTCTGGAAGTAGAGCTCGATGTGGCCGCAGGCTGCGCAGTGATCGATGACGCTGTTCTCCGGCGGCGCCACGACCTCGCTGGGTTCGCCGCAGAACTCGCAGGGGCGGGCCGGCCCGCCCGCTTCCCGCGCGAGCCGCGCCTCGCATTTTGCGCAGAGGAAGTGGACGGAGCCCATGTGTGGACATTGTAGGGCGGTGAAGGGTGAGGACAGCGGTCACTAGGTTTCGAGGTCACGAGGCAGCCAGGCACGACCTCGTGACCTCGTGACCTCGTGACCTCGTGACCGGGTGGGCGGTGGATTCACACCGGCAGATGGGCGATCGTGGACAGCCAGGCGCCGAGGACTTCGCCGATGACCACGGCCACGACCTCGACGTAGAGAATTCCGGTGGCGGCCATCGTGGAACGGATCTTCACGGTTCCCCAGACCATCGGGAAGAGCATGAGCGGTCCGAGCAGGCCCCATCCGGCGCGCATCCAGAAGAAGATTCCCTGGCGCACCATCATCTCCTCCGCCAGTCCGCCTAACATGATCGAGGCGACCACGACGGCGATCTTCACGATCGTGGTGGCGAGCGTCGCGATCGTCAGGCGCCGCAGCGGGTCGATGGCCATCCCGCGCACCACCAGGTACCAGTGTCCGAGAGTCATGGCCAGGTTGACGCTGCCGAGGAGCGCGGCGCTGGAGAGCGCGCCGACGATGCTCCAGACGAAGTGCGTCGGCCGTACCGCCTGATCGAATGACCAGACTGCCGCGATCAGATACGCGATCCCCAGAAGAACGGCCGACGCGCGGAAGATCAGCCGCTTCGGATAACGGAGCACCAGGTACACGAGAATCGTCAGCACCACGACGGAGGCGTCGGCGATCGCAAGGTCGGGTCGATGGGCCATCAGGTGCGCCGCCGTTGCGAAGAACGCCAGCGCCGCCCCGATGATCAGCACCAGCCGCACGAATTTCACGCCCGCAGTCCGCCGCCCCACCAGCGGCAGGAACAGCACGAGCCCGGCGGCGAGATCGATCAGGAAGAGGGCGAGAAGCATACGGAGTGCTGAGTACTGAGTGCTGAGTACTGAGTACTGAGTGATGTCGCGCCCACGGACAGAAAAGGTCACTTCTCGAAGCCCTCCCTCCCAGATCTCTCGCTCACGCTCGTGATGACAAATCTCGTGCGGACGCACGACTCAGTACTCAGCACTCAGTACTCAGCACTCGTTACTGTACAGCCTCGCTGGCCCGCACGAACCGGATGCCTTCCGCTCGAAGGTTAGGCACCTCTTCGGTCAGGACTCGGATGGTCACCGGGTACATGTGGCCGATGCCGATGGCCACTCCGTCACGACGTGCGGCGGCGGCAAGAGAAGCGAGCTGCTGCCGCACGGCGGCCTCGCTCTGGACGTCGTCGAGGAAAACGTGACGCGATCCGGTGCGGATGTTCATCTCGTGTGCGAGCCGCTCGCCCACCGATCCCGTCGTGGTCCGCGAATCGATGAAGAACATCCCCGGCGGCAGCGCGCCGAGCACCTTCGCCATCACGCGCGGATCGCGCGTGGCGCGGGAGCCCATGTGATTGTTCACGCCGGCGGCGTGCGGCACCGCGGCGATGTCCTCGCGCGTGAGCTCGGCGATCCGGTCGTCGTCCATGGAGATCATGATCGCCTTCGCCCCCGGCGATTCCCGCGGGTAGTCGAGCGGCTCCATGGGCAGGTGGCAGAGGACCTCGAAGCCGTTGCGGTGGAGTGTCTCGGCAAACGCGGCGGCGTTTGCGGCGTTCGGCAGGATCGAAAAGTCGAGATGCGGATCGATGCGCATGGCGCTGGCGAGGGGCTGGTGATCGAAGCCGACGTCGTCGAGGATGAGCGCGATCGATCCCGGCTCGCCCGCAATGTGCCTGGCCGGCCGTCGAGGCGGGACCGCCTTCGGCTTTGCTTCAGGAACAGGGGCCGGTCGCGGAAGCGAAATCGCCGAGGCGCGCTCCTTTGCGCGGCCGGCGGCGGGAGTGCGGATGAGCTGGTCGCGGAAGAAGCGGTAGCCGAGGAAGAGGACGAACCCGGTGACGGGGATCAGCATCAGGAGGGCGACGCTGTGGAACGAGCTCTTCCGCGCCACCAGCTTCCTCCTCCCCTCCCGAGCGGGCATGACGGTATTTTACCGTGGCGGGCGGGGCGGGGAACGGCTAAAACTGGACGGATTCAAGGCGGCGTAGCCGCCGTAAGAATTTAGCGGCGGCCCTCAGGCCGCCGGAACAAGCGATCGCATCAGGGTAGGAGGGCAGAAGTGCCCGACAGAAGGCCGGGGAAACAGACCGAGGATCTGTCGCGCGCTGCGCGCGCTCGTACGCTGGGTCGGGCCGATCGGTCGGCGGCCTCACGGCCGCCGCTAAATTATTTCGGCGGCTCCGCCGCCTCGACAAAGCCCCGCTGACCCAACATTCAACATTTGATCCTGGCATCCACGCGCTGGACCGCAGAATGGGTTGCGGCCACGCTGCTGTGCGTTCCTGCAGGCCGCGCCAGTTCGCCAGACTAGGCCGCTTTCTTCGCCTCGGCGGCCAGCGAGGCGTTCTCGCCGTAGAGCGACAGCGCCTTCTCGAGGATCAGATCCTCGCGATCCTCCGGCCTGATCAGGTTGTTCGGATCGCGGAGAGCCTGGGCGGTGAGGTCGACCGTGACGTCGGGCTTGACGCCGCCGTCCTTGATTGCCTTCAGCTCGGGCGTGGTGTAGTGGCCGATGGTCATGAAGACGCCGCCGCCGCTGTTGAGCGGGATGAAACGCTGCACGATGGCCTTGCCGTACGTGGTCAGGCCGACGGTCTTGCCGCGGCCGTTGCCCTTGATGGCCGCCGCGAAGATCTCGGCGCCGGACGCGCTGGAGGCGTCGGTGAGCACTTCGAGATCGCCGTCGTAAACGGTGGCGCGGTCGGCCTGCCACTGCCTCTTGTCGGCGTGGCGGCCTTCCAGCGACGTGATCAGGCCGCTGGTCAGGAACTCATCGGCGGAGTTGATCGCTTCCTGGACATCGCCGCCGGCGTTGTTGCGAACGTCGACGATGAGCTTGCGCGTCCCATTCTTCCGCACCTGCTCCAGGATCGTGGCCAGCTGCGCGGCCGTCCCTTTTTCGAAGTACGGGATCTTCACGTAGGCGACGCTGCCCAGCTGCTGCTCGGTGATGGCGAGCGGGTGGAACTGCGCGCGCTGGAGGGTGAACTCGTCGCGCTTGGTCTGGCCGCCGCGGAGGACCTGCAGGTGCACCGGGCGGTTGCTGTCGAGGGCGCTGCGGACCTGCCAGATGACCATCTTCTGGGTCGGCTGGCCGTCGACCTTCTCGATGAAGTCGCCGCGCTCGATGCCTGCCTTGGCGGCCGGCGAGCCCGGAACGGTGGACATGACGAACGCGTATCCGAAGCGCTTCGTGACGATGAGGCCCATGCCGTTGTCGTCGCCTTCGGAGAAGTTCTTGTACGCCGCCATCTGCGACGGCGGGACGTAGTAACTGAACTCGTCGATGGCGTCGGTAACGCCGCTGAAGGCGCCGTCGAGAAGCTGGTCGGAGGAGACCGGCTCGACGTAGTTGCTCCGCACCAGGTCGAAGACCTCCGCGAAGATGCTCAAGGGGCGGTAGATGTTGCTCTTCTGCCTCGACTGACCGAACACTGCGCCGCCGAGAAGCAGCACCAGAAGGGCTACCGAAATCGAGAGGAAAGCGATCTTGCTCTTCGTCATATCAGCTCAACGCAACCATTTCTGAGGGTCCTCGGGGCGATTGTCCTGCCGGATCTCGAAATAGAGAAAACCCGGCGGTGAATCCTCGCTCTCGCCGACTCCTGCAATCGTCTGGCCCGCCGCAACGTGCTCGCCAACGGCGACGTTCGGTGACTTCAGGTTGCCGTAAAGCGAGAACACGCGGTTTCCGTGGTCCAGGATGATCAGGTTGCCATATCCCTTGAACCACTGTGAAAACAGAACTGTTCCCTGGAAGACTGCCTTCACAGGCAGGCCCGGCGCGGCGGCGATCTTCAGCCCGTTGTTGTTGGTCAGAGTGTCGAACTTCGGATCGCGCTGACGGCCGAACCGTTCCACGACCTTTCCCTCGACCGGCCACGCCAGAGCCCCCTCGAACGCGCGGATGTCCTGCGCCACGGCACCGCCTGCCTGCTGCTGCGAGAGGAGATTGATCAGCCGCTCCAGCCGCCGAGCCTTCTCCTCGAGCTCGGTGAGGCGCTGCTGCGAGCCCGATTCCTGTGACCGGAGCGACACCAGAAGCTGTTCCTTCTGTGCACGAGCGGCGGCCACGGCGGCGCGGCGCTCCTCGACCACGCGGCGCATGGCCGCCAGCCGCTGCTGCCTGTCCGCGAGCTCAGCATTCCGGGCGGCGAGCTGCTGCTGCATGCCCTGAAAATGCGAGACGAGCCGCGCATCGCGCGACACGAGATAGCTGAGCATCGACAGCGCTTCGATCGGGTCGCGCCGCTGGTCGATGTTCATGAGCATGCGCAGGTAGGTCAGCCCGCCGAACCTGTAAACGGAGGCGAGACGCCGGCCGAGAGCCTTCTTCTGAGCGGCGATGCGCGGCGTGAGCGAGGCGATCTGCCCCTCGATGGAGAGCCGCTCCGCCGCCAGCCTCGCTTCCATGTCAGTGGCCAGGGTGAGCTCGTGGTTGCGGATCTCGAGCTCCAGGCTGACCTCCTCGAATTCCTGCTGCACCGACTGCTTCTGCCGTCGCACCTCGTCGAGCCGCGACTTCAGCCGGGAGATCTGGCCACGCACACGCTCGAGATCGGCATCGTTGACAACCTGGGCATCGAGAGGGGCCCAGGCAATCAGCGCCGCTGCAATCACGACAAGCAACAGGACCGGTTGCGCGGTTGCGCGGTTTCGCGGTTCCGCGGTCTCCCACCGCGCGACCGCGAGACCGCGGAACCGCGCAACCAGTGTCATCAGCGCTCCGCCGATTCGTCCAGTGCATGCCTGGCCGCCTGCTGCTGCGCTTCCTTCTTCGACGACCCTTCCCCGCGCGTGATCAGGCTGCCGACCTTCACTTCCACGATGAAGGTCTTGTCGTGATCGGGACCCACTTCATCGATGACGTGATACTCCGGCAGTGGCAGCCCGCGGCCCTGTGCCAGCTCCTGCAGGGCGGTCTTGTAATCCTGGAACAACAGGTCCTGGTCGTCGATCGCCTCGATGTCCTGCCGGAACGAGCGCTCGATCAGCTGGCGGGCGGCGTCGATCCCGCCGTCGATGTACACGCCGGCGATCATGGCCTCGTAGAGGTTGGCCAGCAGCGAGTCCTTCTTCCGGCCGCCGGTCTTCTCCTCCCCGACGCCGAGGCGGATCACGTCGCCCATGCCGAGATCGCGCGCCTTCGCGGCGAGGCTCGTGGCGCTGACCAGGTAGGCCTTGATCTTGGAGAGCGCGCCCTCGTCGAGCGCCGGGAAGTGGCGGAAGAGCATGTCCCCCATGACGAAGCCGAGGACGGCGTCACCGAGGAACTCGAACGTCTCGTTGTGCCGGACGTTCTCCTGCTTCGCCTCGTGCGAGTACGACTTGTGGGTGAGTGCGCGTGTCAGCACCTCGCGGTCGACGAACGAATAACCGAGGCGCTGTTCGAAATCCTGAAGGTCGTCCAATCGGGCGAAGTATAGACGCTGAAGGAGTGCGGGCGTCTCGCTCGCCGCGATCGGGCGTCCCGCGCCCGATCGCTTCCTTCTTTGCGGCCGGCCGCGGGACGGCCGGCCGCGGCGGGCGAGACGCCCACACTCCCAAAAAAAACCGCCGGGGCAACTGCCCCCGGCGGTCCGGTTTACCACCGCAATGAACGTTAGAACGAGAGACGCGCTCCGAGCCGGAGCACGCGCGGTGACATCGTTTCCGTGATGCGGTTCGCGGAGCCGAGGTTCACACGCGTGACGTCGCGCTGGAGGATCGTGTTCCTGTTCATGATGTTGAATGCATCGACCGACAGCGTGAGCGCAGCCTTCGAAATCTGGATGTCCTTCGCCAGACGAAGGTCGAGCTCCATGATGTTCGGGTTGCGGTATGTGTCCGTCGCGTTCTCGATCAGAACCGGCTTCGCGCCCTCGCTGGTGCTCACGCGATAAACGTACGGAACCGCGAAACCCTGACGCCCGGTGAGGTTGAAGCCGAGGCTGGTTTCGATGACCGGGATCTGGTACGCGCCGGTGATTGCATAGGACCACTTCGAGTTGATGTAGATGCCGCCCTTCGCACCGCTGCCGCTGCCGGAGCCCTGCAGGACTTCGGTGCCGTTGCAGGTCGTGCAACCGTAGCTTGTGCGCTGGCGCGTCGGATCGACGATGCCGGAGTCGCTGACGTGCTGCTTCCAGTTCTGAAGCGTGACGTTCCCGCGCAGCATCCAGCGGTTGCTCATGCGCTTGGTGGCAGTGAGCTCCAGGCCCTCATAAGTCTGGTAGTACCCGGGGCGGTTCTGCCAGACGAAGTACGTTGCCGGGTCGAGCCCCGGTTTCAGCTTGTAGTACGTCACGGGCATGCTCGTCTGACCGCCGGGGAGGAAGTACGAAGTGCAGCCTTCCGTCGGCCGCAGACACGCCGTCGTGGTGACCGGGACGTAATCCGCAGACGTGTAATAGTCGCCCATGCCCTGCGTCTTCTCGCCGCGAGTCCAGAGGAAGTCGTTGAGTTTCCGGTAGGTGGCGTTGACGCCGAAACTGAAGTCCTGAAGCAGCTGATGCTCGAAGCCGAGGACGAATTCATCCGTCGTCGGGGCCTTCAGGTTCGAATCCCAGCGATACAGCTGGTTCGCAACCGTCGACTTGTTGGGATCGATGCCGTAGTAGGAGACCAGGTTCGCGAAGTCGATCTCGTTCCTCTGTGCGATGTGATCGTTGTTGGCATCGGTGAAGTAATAGTAGAGATAGTTGTACGCGCCCGGAGAGGTGCTGTAGACCTGGCTGCCGCCCATCTGGTCGACGTACCGGCTGTAAGCCGCGCGAAGGAGCGTCCGTTTGTCGGCGCCCAGCGCGTACGTGAGGCCAAGTCGCGGAGAGATGTTGTTCCACTTGAGGCCGCTGATGTTGCCCCACGTGATGGAGGGCAGGATGTCCGGCGCGACCGCGTTCGCGGGCACCGTACCACCGTTGACGGCTCCCTTCTGCTGGTCGAAGCGGAGGCCGGGTTGCAGAGTGAGGTTACCGAACATGATCGTGTCGCCGACGTACGCGTCGAGCGATTTCACGGAGTACGTGAAGTCGACTTTCCGCAGCAGATACGCACCGCCGGTGCCGTCGCCGAAGTCGACCGTGTACTGGTCACCCGGCCAGACGCTGATGGAGCGGACCTTGGCGTTGCGATAGCCGGCGCCGAACTTCAGCTCATTGTTCACGTCGCCGATGTTGAAGAACGTCGACCCGTCGAGTCGTTCCTGCGTGGTCGGACGGATGGTCGGATAGCTGAGATACGACCGCTGCCACGTGCCGTCGGTATCCAGCCACGCCGGCAGAGTATTGAGCCCGCACGCGAGGGTCTTGCAGTCGACGCCGTTGTTCGCGATCAGCTGGAAGCCGCCCTGGACGCGGGAGACGAGGCCCGTCAGGTAGAAGTTCGGGTTGAAGATCTGCGTGTCCTCGATCTTCCACATGGTCGGGTTCACCAGGTTTCCGGGCTTGTCGCTGTCGTACAGGTTGCTCTGGTCCCACGTCGTTGCCGGAGAACGCGAGGTACTGGCGTTACGCCCGATCTTCACTTTGTTCCCGAACATGTCGGCGATGCTCAGGCTGTTCGAAGCGATCGGCTGAGCATTGATCTTGATGTTCTCGTCCTCGAGGGTGGTCTTGTCGAGGAAGCGGATACCGGTGCTCAGCAGCGTCGGCGTGAGCAGATCGATCTGCTGCTTCGCATACGCGCCCCACACCCACAGCCGGTCCTTGATGATCGGCCCGCCAACGTCGGCGCCGTAGTCGTCGACCTTGTCGATCTGGTTGACGTACTTCAGGTAGCTCTGTGCTTCGGCCGGGATCTTCGGATCCGACTGGAGCGAGCTGGAGGTGTTGAAGAAATGAGCCGCACCCCTGAAGTCGTTCGTGCCGCGCTTGGTGACCATGTTCAGCTGCACGCCCGGCGTCATGATGCGCGGATCGGTGCCGGCCGTCGTGACCTGCATTTCTTCGAACGAGTCGAAGTCGTAGTAGGTCGGGGAGGAGCCGAGGGCGCCGACGTCGGTGATGTTCACCCCGTCGACGTTCCACGTGGCCTGCTCAGAGCGCGTGCCCTTGCCCACGTAGTACGACTGCTGGCCCGACTCGTTGCCGCCGACGTTGACGCGGTCGAGAAGGACTCCCGGCGCCTGCTGCAGGATGACCCAGGGGTCGCGGCCGGTCGGCACCTTTTCGAGCTCGACCTTCGTGATATCCGCGCCGCTCCCGGCCTTGCGGACGTCGAGCAGCGGCGCTTCCGCCGTGACCGTGATCGACTCAGCGGTCGCCGGGTTCAGCGTCATCGTGACGTCCGCGTTGCGGTTGATGCTCACGCCGATGCCCTTGCGCATCGTCGTGCCGAAGCCGGCCAGTTCCGCCTTCAGAGCGTACGTGCCGGGTGAGAGGTTGAGGAACCGGAACGATCCCATGCCGTCCGTGACGAACGTCTGCGGAGCGCCGACGCCGGACAGAGTGACGGTGACGCCCGGGAGCACCGATCCGTCCTTCGCCACGACCTTGCCGTAGATGTTGCCGCTCTGGAACTGCGCAAATCCGCTGACGGCAAACAGAGAGATGAGCATTGCGGCTGCGATGGCCGCGAGGAACCTCGGGGGTGGGCACCGTTTCATATTCCCTCCTGTGTTCGAGGTTTGTTCGGTGGAACTGCGTGGACGGGAAATGGATGTGGTCTTAAGGCTCTGCAATCTCGCGCGCCGGTGAAACGGGCGTAGCTCGAAAGAGAAGCTCGGCGATTTCCTCCTCTGCGCGACAGACACTCGCCGCTCGAGCGCGGCAAAACGTCGCCTAACATGAAATGAATCGTTCTTGGGCCGTATTCGAAGAGCGTTTCAATGCACGTCCGCCGCCGCAACGCGGCCGCGGCGAATCATCAATGGAGGAAGGAAGTTAGGCCGAAGAGAGGCCGAGCCGTCGCAAGGGTGCAATCCAAAAAACCGGCTCACGTCCACTCGCGATGATCAGCACATGTCATGAGCAGGATGGTGACGGCCAGAAACAGCTCATTTCACTCGATCGGAGCCCGCCGTCCGCAGTCATCCGTCTACGTGACGAAACACCCAATTACGGCATGTCCGCGCGCGCCATCGCACTCACATCTTGTTGCGATGTCACCGGTTCAAAACTTCCGCACAAGAATCGGAAAAGTGAACGCGATAGCAAAGTGATGATGCGCACGCGCCGCCGTCGTGTTAGGCGGGTCGATCGCTGCGTCGCCGATCGCTTTCAGTCTCTCGGCCTCGCAGATCGCAGATGGCAGATCGCGGATCGCAGATCGCAGGAAATCCGCGCGGCACCTGCGACCTGCGATCTGCCATCTGCGATCTGAATGACGCCGTGACCTCGTAACCGTGCGACCTCGTGAACTCTCACCGCAGCTCCGCGAGGCCGCGCTTCGCCTTGGCGATGTCACTCGCATAGCGCTCGGGCGGCGCCGTATTGACGAACCGTGTGAGTGCCTCGCGCGCGGAATCGCGGTGGCCGAGGCTTCCTTCGATGAGACCGGTGTTGAAAAGCGCGTCGTACTGCCGCGGGTCGACGCTCACCGCCTGCTTCCACGCGCTCACCGCCTCGGCATACTGCCGCTCCTGCGCATACAGGACGCCGAGCGTGTTCAGTGCGTTCGGCAGCCGCGGGTTCAGCGCGAGCGCTCGCGTGAGGTACGTCAGCGCGTTCGTGCGGTCCCCCCTCTTGAGCGCCGAAATGCCGAGGTTCTGCAGCGCGGGCGCGTTGTTGGCGTCGATCGTCAGGACGTGCTGGAACTCGCGATCGGCCTCGGCGCCGCGGCCGGAGTCCAGAAGCGCGATGCCGTAGGCGTTCGTCAGATCGGGGTCGCGTCCGCCCGCACGCGACTGCAGAAGCGCGACCGCTTCCTGTGCCCGGCCGGTCTCGCAGTACAGCAGCGCCAGCTGCACACGGTCGTCGTCGTTCGCGTTCGGATCGCGGAGGATCGTCTTCAGCTGCTCGATGGCCTCGGGCACGCGCTCGTTCTGCTGGAGCATGAAAGCGAGGATCTCTCGGCCCGCGGTCATGTCCGGGCGCTCCGCGACGACCTCGCGGGCGATCTCGAGTGCCCGCGCCGGCTGATGGCGCTCGAAGGCGTCGATGGCCTGGTGCATCTTCGAATCGAGTCCGACGAGGTTCTTCGGGTCGTCGGCCGCGGTGAACGTCTTCTTCTTCCCGCCGGATCCGGAGATGTAGCCGAGGCTCCGCAGATTCGCGAGCGTGGCGGCGTCGACGGTGCGCTCGCCGGGCGCGACGATCATCGGCGCGAGGAGCTTGCGCGCGGCGTCGACGTCGCGGCGGCGCTCGTCGCGCAGGTTCGTCGTTTCCTTCGGATCGCGCGGCAGGTCGTAGAGCTCAGCGATCGGCAGGTCGATGTACTTCTCACCGGCGTGGATGATGCCGGTGAGCGGCGCCCAGTCGCGGTTGAGCGAGGCCGAGAGCGATTCGAAGTAGCTGTCGCGCGATCCGATGGCCGCCGTCAGCGGCGCGCCTCGAAGGTCGGCCGGCGGACGGCCGCCCACGGCCGCGAGGATCGTCGGCACGATGTCGATGTGGCGGACGTACCCGTTCTCGGTGCGGTGCTTCAGGCCTGCGCCTTCGACGATCAGCGGGATCTTCAGCGTCGACTCGTACGCGAAGAGACCGTGCGTCAGCTCGCCGTGATCGCCCAATGCCTCGCCGTGATCGCCGGTGACGATGACCAGCGCGTCGGGATCCTGGGCGAGGATCGGCCCGAGCTGCGCCTGGAGCTGGCTGTCGACATACGCGATCTCGCCCAGGTACTCGTTGTCGCGGTACTGCGAGAGGAACGGCTCCGGCGGCTCGTACGGTGCGTGGGGGTCGAACAGGTGGACCCACATGAAGCGCTTCTGGCCGGCGTGGGAGCGCCACCAGGTGGTGGCGGCATTGAGCACGGCATCGGCGCGCCGTTCCTGGAGGACGAAGTCCACCGTGGCCTGACCCTTGCCGTAGTTGTCGTCGTACGTGTCGAAGCCCTGGTTGAGGCCGAAGCGAGCGTCGAGCGGAAACGCGCCGACGAACGCGCCGGTGGCGTAGCCGAGAGGCTTCAGCATCGTGGCCACGGTGGGGATCTTGGGGCTGAGCGTGAATCCCGCGTTGTCGCGCACCCCGTGCTGGAACGGGTACAAACCGGTCAATATGTTGACGTGGGAGGGAAGCGTAATGACGTTGTGCGCGTGCGCGTTCGTGAAGACGATCCCGCGCGCCGCCAGCGAGTCGAGGAACGGCGTCCTGACGCGCGCATTGCCGGCAAAACCGAGGGAGTCGGCGCGCAGCGTGTCGATAGTGACGAGAATGACGTCGCGCGGCGCGGGCTCGAGGACGGAGGCCGAGGCTGTCGCCCTGGTGCGGAAATGCAGGATCACTGCAGCGACAATCGCGAGCACGACGATCCCGCCGCCGATCGCGATCGCGGTCACGAGCTTGCGAGGTCGCGAGGTCGCGAGGCCCCGTGACCCCGTGACCTCGTGACCTCGTGACCCGTCGCCGGGAGGAACCGCGGCTCCGTTGCCGCTCCCGTTCCGCTTCGCCGGCGGCCGCTGTTTCTTCGCCATCGTCCGGCCTAATGCGAAGCCCGCGCGGCGTAGCGTTCCGCCAGCCGCCGCAGTTCTGGATCACTCGGATATTTCTGCAGTCCCTGCACGGCCCAGTAGAGCGCGCCGTTCGAGTCGCCCATGGCCTTGAGTGTGTCGGAAACCACGGCGTACGTCTGGGCGCCCGGCGCCGCTTTGACGAACTCGTAGACGAGGTTCGTCGCCTCCTGCAGCCGCTGCTCGGACGCCAGCAGCAGCATGAGCGACGAGTAGGCGCGCGGATCGGTCGGAAAATCGGCGATCTCGGCGCGGAACTCCCGCTCGGCGTCGGCGTTGCGCCCCAGTCGCGCCAGGATGTCGCCGCGGTCGAGGTGCAACTCCTGTTCGCGCGGAGGCCGCTTCTTCGCGACCCGCTCGGCAGCCTGATCGAGGTACTGCAGCGCGCCGGTCAGATTCCCGTCGTCCTTGGCCATCCCCGCCAGGAGCAGCAGCGCCGGCGTCGGATCGGGCATCGAACTGATCGCGGTCTTCGCCTCCTGCTCGGCCTTGGGCCGGTTGCCGCGGGCGAGCCAGACGCGCGCGAGGATCTCGTGCGCCCGGCCCGGCTCCATCTTCACGGCGATCTCGGCGTGCTGCTGCGCGGTATCGAGATCGCCGAGGGAAAGCGCGCCGCCGGCCACGTCGAACAGCAGCGCGATGGAAGTCGGCACATGGTGCAGCCCTTCCTTCGCAGATTCGACGGCCTCCTTCTTCTTTCCGAGCTTGTCGTAGATCTGGTACTTCAGGTCCCAGAGATCGGTGATCTGCGGGTTGTCGGCGAGGAGCTTGTTGGTCAGCGCCATCGCCTCGTCTTCCCTGCCGTCGCGGTATTGAGTGTAGGCGAGGCGGATCTGGCGGAAGACCTCGATGGTCGTCTTCGGATCCGGCAGGTTCTCGCCCTCGTGCGTCTCGACGGTCGAGCCGACGTAGCCGAGCGCGGCCAGCTTGGCCGCTTCCTCAGGATCGACGTTCGTCGGCGCGGCGGCGGCCTTGACGAACGGCTCGATGGCGGCACGCATGCGGACATAGGTTCGCCGGCTCTGCTCGAGGAGGTTGTGCGTCTCGCCCGGATCGGAAGCCAGGTCGTAGATCTCCGGCTGCGGCGCGCGGATGAAGTGGTCGTTGCCTTCGATCAGCGAATGGAGGTCGCTCCATCCGAAGTGGAACCGCGGGTAATACGTCTCGGCGTAGATCGGCCGCACCTTGCCGCCGTCGAGGAACGCCAGGAGCGATTCTCCGGTGAGATGTTCGTTGCGCGGCAGAGGCGTCGCGGTCTGCTGAAGGATCGTCGGGAAGACGTCGACGAGCTCGACGGGCGTCTTCACGGTCGCGCCGCCCTTCTGCGAGTGCGGCAGCTTCACCATGAGCGGGATCTGCAGGTCCTCGCGGTAGAGGAAGATGCCGTGCTCTTCTTCGCCGTGCTCGTTCAGCCCTTCGCCGTGATCGGAGAGAAGAACGATCAGCGCCCGGTCGTAGATGCCGCTGGCCTTGAGCTGCTCGAGCAGCTTGCCGACAACGAAGTCCGAGTACGCGATCTCGCCGTCGTACTTGTTCGTGTAACGGCTGAAGAACGGCTCCGGCGCCTTGTACGGCGTGTGAGGGTCGTAGAGATGGAGAAAGAAGAAGAACGGCTTTTTCGCGCTCTGCGCGGCGAGCCATTTCTCCGAGGCCTGCAGCGTCTCGCCGCCCTGCCGCTGGACGCGGCCGATGACCTTCGAGGGACCGAGAGGCTCGACTTCGTCGTCGTAGAAATCGAAGCCGCGGGCGATGCCGGTCTCGCGCCGGAGAACGAACGCCGAGACGGCGCCGCCGGTCGCGTATCCATTCTTCTTCAGCAGTTCCTGCAGCGTGGGGACGTTCGAAGCGAGCCGGTACCCGACGTTGTCGCGCACCCCGTGATCGGCCGGAAGAAGGCCCGTCAGGATCGAGCAGTGCGAAGGGAGCGTCAGCGGAACGTGGCTGTACGCGTGCTCGTAGAGGATCGAGTCGGCGCGCAGCGCATCGATGTTCGGCGTCTCCACTCCCTTGTAGCCGTACGCCGGGAGATGGTCCGAACGCAGCGTGTCGATCGAGATGAGGATGACCGGCGTCTTGTTCGACGGTTGCGGCGCGAACCGGCCGCAGCCCGCGAGCGCGAGGAGGACGAGAAGAGCGGGAAGAGCGAGCTTTAGACGACGTGGCATGGTGCTGGGCTGGTGATCCGTGTCCTCTTCTCGTTCTTCGCGATGAGCACGTTTGTTCTTCACCACAGAGAGCACGGAGACTTCACTGCAAAGTCTCCGCGTTCTCTGTGTCCTCTGTGGTGAATTGACATCGAGCATGGCAGCGACGACCGCGCAGCCGGCCAGACACTATTTCAAGCTGGCGAGCAGCTGCTTCGCGTCGTGCGCCTCCGGTGAATCCGGCGACAGCGCCAGCACCTGCTCCAAATCGGCCTTCGCTTGCTTGTTCTTCTTCTGCTGAATCTCGGCGAGGCCGCGGTAGTAGAAACTATCGGCGCTCTTCGCGTCCAGCCCGATGGCCTTGGTGAAGTACGTCTCGGCCCGCGCCGGGTCCTTCTTGTTCAGGAACAGGATGCCGATGTTCACATATGCCGTCGGATCGGTGACCGCGGTCGGAGGAAGCTTGTCGAGCAGCGCCCTCCCCTTGTCGAGCTGCCCGTTCTCGAGATAGAGGTTCGCGAGAAGCAGCTCGCGGGTCAGCTGGTTCGGATCCGGTGTCGTCCACGGGTCGCTGACGTTCAGCTTCTCCAGCGTGGCGATGGCGTTGTTCAGGTCGCCGGCCTTGTAGTACGCCCGCGCCAGCACTTCCATGACCTGATGCTTGACCGTCTTCAGGTCCGGCGTGTCTTCCGGGATCGCCGGCAGCGCCTTCTCGAAGTCGGCGACGGCCTTCTTCGCGCTGTCCTTCACCTCATCCGCAGTGAGCGGATGCGTGCTGCCATCGGCGGCGGGCAAACTCGGATCGCCGGGATTGAGCTTGAGCAGCTCCTGCCCTTCTTTGATCGCGGCGATCGCCTCCGGCGGAACGCGCGGCGTCGCCGGTGTCGCCGGCGCTTCCTGCACGACCTCGGGCGTCATCTCGGTCCTGATCGGCGGGATCTGCTGCAGCTCGCTGAGATTCACCGTGCCGCGGCTGGTCGCGTAGCCCTTGGCCACGATGTCGACATTCCAGCGACCACCGGTCATCCCGATCGCCGCCCAGCGGCCTTTCGAGTCGCTCTTCGAGACGATCGGCTCGGTGCTGTTGTCCGGCTCCGAGATCGTGATGGTCGCCCCTTCAATCGGTTTGCCGGTGGTCTTGTCGACGATGTTTCCCTGAAGACGTCCGCGGCCACGCACCTGGGCGTCGACGGCGAAGGCCGTGACGAGCATCAGGAGCATCGAGACCGCAACGGTGAATCTGCGCATTCGCTCCTCCAAAAAGGGAAGTAATTCAAGCGGCGGAAACGCAAGCACGCCCGTGGGTTGTTCCCGAGATTCAGAGTTTATCCCGAGCATTCGAATTGCGCAGGCTCGACACCGGAGCGAAGAAACGTTCGATGGTTCCCCCTCTCCCCGCCGAAGCGCGCGGGGTGAGGGGTCTCGTTCTCGTTCAAAAGGAGACCCCTCGTACGCCTTCGGCACCTTCTCCCCGCTGCAGCGGGGAGAAGGGCAACGAACGCCAGAACCCGCATAAACACTGGAAGTTTCTTGGAAGCGCATCGTCGGCAGGACGGACGAAGTGCGGGACGGCCGATCGCGGCGGGCGGGAGACGCTCCCGCACTGCGCGAAAAAAAACCGCCGGGGCTGGGCGCCCCGGCGGCTCCACGCTTCCAATGAGAACTGCACCACGTGTGGGGCAGGCTTTCCAGCCCGCCCCCCCAGTGGGACAGGCTCGAAAGCCTGCCCCACACGAGACACTAGAAGTTCACGCGGGCACCGAGACGGAGCACGCGCGGCGACTGCACTTCGGTGATGTGGTTCGAGGAGCTGATGTTGACGCGAGTGACGTCGCGCTGAAGGATCGTGTTGCTGTTCAGGACGTTGAACGCGTCGATCGAGAAGGTCACAGACGCGCGCGAAATACGGATGTCCTTCGCCAGACGGAGGTCGAGCTCCGACAGGTTCGGGTTGCGGTACTTGTCAGTCGTGTTGCTCAGGAGCAGTGGCTTGGCGCCTTCGCTCGTGACCACGCGGTAGACGTACGGAAGCGCGTAACCCTGACGGCCGGTGAGGTTGAAGCCGAGGCTCGTCTCGATGACCGGGATCTGGTACGCGCCGGTGACGTTGTACGCCCACTTCGAATTGATGTAGACGCCGCCCTTGGCGCCGCTGCCGGTGCCCGAGCCAAACAGCACTTCGCTGTTGTTGCACACCGAGCAACCGGTGCCACCGCGCATGACGGTCGGGTCGACGATGCCGTTCGGCCCGACGTGCTGCTTCCAGTCCTGCAGCGTGAAATTGCCGCGGAGCATCCAGCGGTTGCTCATGCGCTTGGTCACGGTGAGATCGAGGCCCTTGTACGTCTGGTAGTAGTCGGGCCGGTTCTGCCAGACAAAGTACGTCGCAGGAGAGAGCCCCGGAGCGAGCTTGTAATACGTCAGAGGAATGCTGGCCTGGCCGCCCGGCAGGTAGACCGCCGAGCAACCGCTGCCCGACCCCTTGAGGCAGGCAGTGGTCTGCACCGGGACGTAGTCGGCGGAGGTGTAGAAATCACCCGCGCCCTGCGTCTTCTCACCGCGAGCCCACGCGAAGTTCTGGAGCTTGCGGTAGGTGCCGTCGATACCGATGCTGAGGTCCGGCAGGAGCTCGTGCTCGAATCCAGCCATGAACTCGTTGGTCGTCGGGGCCTTGAAATTCGAAGACCACCGATAGAGCTGGTTCGGGATCGTGCTCTTGTTCGGGTCGATGCCGTAGTACGAGACGAGGTTCGAGAAGTCGATCTCGTTGGGGTCGGCGATGTGATTGTGGTTCAGATCGGTGAAGTAATAGTAGAGATAGTTGTAGGCCCCGGGCGAGACGTTGTAGACCTCGGTGCCGCCCATCTGGTCCGTGTACTTGCTGTATCCGGCACGGAACAGCGTCCGCTTCTCGGCGCCGAACGAGTAGGTCAGGCCGAGACGTGGCGAAACGTTGTTCCACTTGAGCCCGGTGACGCTGGGGAAAGTGATCGACGGCAGAATGTTCGGCGCGACCTGGTTCGCGGCAACGGTTCCACCCTGGACACTGCCCTTCTGCTGGTCGTAGCGCAGGCCGGGCTGCAGGGTCAGGTTGCCAAGCATGATCGTGTCGCCGACGTATGCGTCGGTCGACTTGACACCGTAGGTGAAATCCACAGGACGAAGCAGGTAGGCGCCGCCCGTGCCGTCGCCGAAGTCGACGGTGTACTCGTTGCCCGGCCAGACGCTGATGGACCTAACCTTGGCGTCGCGATACCCGGCGCCGAACTTCAGCTCGTTGCTGACGGTGCCGATGTTGAAGAACGCCGAACCGTCGACGCGCTCCTGCGTCTGCGGCCGCGTGGTGGCGTAGCTCTCGAACGAGGTGTGCCAGGCACCGTCGGTGCCGAAGTACGCCGGGTTCGAAGAGAGGCCGCACTGCAGCGTCGTGCATCCGCGGCCGTTGTTGGCGATCAGCTGGAAGCCGCCCTGAACCTTCGAGAAGAGGCCGGTCAGGTAGAGGTTCGGTCCGAAGATCTGCGTGTCTTCGATCTTCCACATCGTCGGATTGCCGAGGTTGCCGGTGGCGTTGCCGCTGTAGAGGTTGTTCTGGTCCCACGTCGTTTCCGGCAGGCGGCTGGTGCTGGCGTTGCGGCCGATCTTCACCTTGTTGCCGTACATGTCGGTGATGGTGAGGCTGTTCGACGAGGTCGGCTGCGCGTTGAGCTTGACGTTCTCGTCGGTCAGGGCCGTCTTGTCGAGGAAGCGCGTGCCGGACGTCAGCAGCGTCGGCGTGAGCAGGTTGATCTGCTGCTTCGCGTATGCGCCCCAGAGCCACAGGCGGTCCTTGATGATCGGCCCGCCAACGTCGGCGCCATAGTCGTTGATCTTGTCGATCTGGTTGACGCGGGTGAGATAGCTCGTCGCTTCCGACGGAATCTTCGGACTCGACTGCAGCGAGCTGGAAGTGTCGTAATAGTGCGCCGAACCCCTGAATTCGTTCGTGCCGCGCTTGGTGACCATGTTGAGCTGCACGCCCGGCGTCATGATGCGCGGGTCGGTGCCGCCCGTCGTGACCTGCATTTCTTCGAACGAGTCGAAGTCGTAGTAGGTCGGCGAAGAGCCGAGCGCGCCGACGTCGGTGATGTTCACGCCGTCGACGTTCCAGGTCGACTGGTCGGCCGTGGTTCCCTTGCCGACGTAGTTCGACTGCTGGCCCGACTCGCTGCCACCGACGTTGACGCGGTCCATGAGAACGCCCGGGGTCTGCTGCAGGATGACCCACGGGTCACGGCCGGTCGGAACCTTCTCCAGCTCGACCTTGGTGATGTCGGCGCCCGTGCCCGCTTTGCGGACGTCGAGCAGCGGCGCTTCCGCCGTGACGGTGATCGACTCGGCGGCCGCCGGGTTGAGCGTCATCGTGACGTCGGCGTTGCGGCCGAGGTTCACGCCGATGCCCTGGCGGCTGGCTGTGCCAAATCCGGCGAGCTCAGCCTTCAATGCATACCGACCGGGAGAGAGGTTGATGAAGCGGAAGCTGCCCGTCGCGTCCGTGACGAACGTCTGCGGAGCAGCGACACCCGTGAGTGTGACGGTGACGCCCGGAAGCGCCGATCCGTCCTTTGCTACGACCTTGCCGAAGATGTTTCCCGTTTGTGTTTGCGCCATTCCGCTTACGGCAATCAGCAGAATGAACAGTGCGGTTGTTACAACCGCTAACAACCTGAGGGGTGGGCACCGTTTCATATCGGCTCCTTTCAACTTGTGGAAATGAGGGGTACTGGTGGTGCGTACTGCAGATCACTCGCCGGATGCCAGCACTCCGGCAACACTTTGATTTGCATGGGTTTATCGCGTAAGTGGCTGTGTCGCTGGGAACTCCCGATTCAATCCGCCGTTGGCTGGCGTACCGTCCGTTGAATCTGCCGCAAGCACATTCAGGGGTCGAAGCTTATCACCAAACCCTCTGTTACTGGCAAGTGAACGACCAGTCAACGCGCATCGAAGTCGGTGACCCCGCTCACGCGTACACGCAAGTCTGACAAGCACCCAGCCAGAGTGTGCGCTTTGGGCGACCCGCTACCGCGATTGCAGGGTCGCCAGCGCCCGGCTCGAGGCTCGACCAGCCCGATGTTGTAGTGCGCGTCGTACCGCCGCGGGTCGATCTGTACGGCGCGATTCCACGCCTCGACCGCAGCGCGTCCCTGCACCCGGCACTCGACACCCGCGACCCCGCGCAAATGACAAACGCCGCGAATTGCTTCGCGGCGTTTGAGGGCCTGCTTTCCCGCTGCCTACGAGGTTAGCTGTCGGATTCGGGTTGGAAACCCTACCGGCTTTCGGCCGGATTCACCCCGGACGGTGGCAAGCCGTCACTCAACTGGTTCCCCCGTTCCTCGGTACCGAGGATTAGGCTGGCAAGTCGCCGCCATGCCGGCGGCATACGGGAGTCTAGCGCGTATCGTGCCCGGAGAGAAGCGGCCCGAAGAACTGGAGATGGACTGAGCCGATACGAGATCGCAGATCGCAGATCTGCAGATCTGCAGATGACTGAGCTTCGCATTGAACGAGGCTGTGCGGAAATCGAGAGCACGATGTTCGCTGACCAGTCGTCGGGTATGCGGGCGCATTCATGTTCCGGCTGACGGGAGACTTCAATTGGGGATGCCGGATCGCGCGGTGTCGGGTTCACCACAGAGGCACAGAGACGCTGAGGTCCCTAGAGAGTCTCTGTGTGCTCTGTGCCTCTGTGGTGAGTTCGAGTTCGCCCGGGCGCGGGTCATGGGCAGATTTTATGGTTGGCAGACGGCAGACTGCCCACGCGGCGACGGCGGGCGCCTCAGAGGCTGTGCAGAAATCGGCGGTGGAGAGCGGAACTCCGTTCCGCAGTCGCCTGCGGGTCTGGAGACCCGCTCTCCACTCGCGACACGGCCATTTCTGCACAGGCGCCTCGGAGTGACGGAGGGCGAGAGAACTGCATCCCCCTCGCGACGCGGACGCGAATAAGCTTCGGCTCACCGATCATCGGCGCGACCGAATCTGAGACGGTCAGGAGCAGAAATCCGCGCGAGGCCCGGCGCAGCCGGCCCCCGCGACGATGACTTCTCCATGGCCGTCAGAGAGCAAGTCATGACCCTGAAAAACATCTGGATTCTGATCAAGGCCGCGACGTCGTCGTGGATCGATGACTATGCGCAAAGCATGGGCGCGGCTCTGGCTTACTACACCATGTTCTCGATCGCCCCGTTGTTGCTGATCGTCATATCGATCGCCGGACTCATCTTCGGAGTGGAAGCGGCGCGTGGCGAGATTTACGGGCAGCTGCAGGGCCTGATGGGATCGCAGGGCGCCGCGGCTGTTCAGGGATTGCTCGAGAGCGCGAGCAAGCCGGCCCGGAGCATCACCGCCACGCTGATCGGCGGAGCTCTCCTGTTGATCGGAGCGACCTCGGTATTCGCCGAATTGCAGGATGCATTCGATCGCATATGGCGCGCCCCGAAGAGATACAAAGGTGGAATCTGGAGCCTGCTGCGCGGGCGCATCCTCTCTTTCGGCATGATCACGGTCATCGGCTTCCTGTTGATCGTGTCACTCGTGATCAGCGCGGCGCTGGCCGCGCTGGGGAAGTGGTGGGGACCGCTGTTCGCAGAGTGGGCGCTCCTCGCGAACGTGATCAACTTTCTGTTCAGTCTCGCCTTCACGACGACCATGTTTGCGATGATCTACAAGGTCATGCCGCGGGTGAAGGTCGCCTGGGCGGACGTGTGGATCGGCGCCACCGTCACGGCAGTGCTCTTTACGATCGGCAAATCTCTGATCGGGTTCTATATCGGCAAGAGCGGTGTGACTTCGGGGTTCGGTGCCGCCGGTTCGCTCGTAGTGTCGCTGGTGTGGGTGTACTACTCCGCCCAGATCTTTCTGCTGGGCGCGGAATTCACCTGGGCCTATGCGCTCACATTCGGATCGCGCAAGGCTCAGCCGGTGCCCGGCGCTGCGCCCGTCATTCCCAGTCAGACGGCAAAGAAACGGCCCGATATCCACATGATCGAGGCGAAGCAAGCGGCCGCCGATGAGGAACTGAGCAAAAAGAATGAGACGCGCGGCGACCGTTCCTGACCCTGGTGAGACAGGAACCGCGAGCGCCTGGCCACCGCCCCGCACTTCGGCGACTCAGAGGCTGTGCAGAAATCCTACAAGGAGCCCAAATGAAGTACTTCTACGATCGCAAGAACGACTCGCTGTCGATCACGCTCGCGGATCGACGGCACGATGCTTCCGAGGAGGTTTGGCCCGGCGTAGTTGTCGATTTCGACAAGGAAGGCCGACCGATTGCGCTCGAGATCCCCGAGTCTGCAAGCTCGTTCGTCGACGTTGAGGCACTGGCACAGGATCGGTCGGTTCGTGTCGTCGCGCCCGACCGAATTCGGTCGACAGAGGGACTCGACGGACGCGAGCTGCGGATTCGCCGTGAGGGCATGGGACTGACACAAGTCGAGCTTGCTGCAGCGCTCGGCGTCTCAGGCAACACGATCGCGCGGTGGGAGAGAAGTGAGCTGAAAATCGATAACCCTCGCCTGCTCGCTCTTGCACTCTCCGTGCTTGCCGCTGAGGGCGCCGCCGCCGATCGGGACGCGGGGGCCGTAGTAGTCCATCACGAGCTTGCGGCCCGTTTGGCCGTTGTCGCCGTCGGAGCCGCCGGAGATGAGCGGACCGTTGGGGTTGATCAGGAGAGCGGCGGCCTCCCACGTGCCGCGCCAGCGCGGGTCCGCGAACCGGACGCGCTGGTACGCAGATGCGAGCACTGTTTCGATGCCGCGCGTCAGATCGAGGAACTCCGTCGTCTCGCGCTGCTGCAGCGTCACGAGGAGGTGCTCGAGATGCCACCTCTCCCTGGGACCGGCTTTCCAGCCGGTCCTCCAAGACAGGCTGGAAAGCCTGTCCTACACGAGGGGCAAGATGCCCGGCGGGCGGCCGGCTGGAAGGCGGCACCCCGTCGCGCCTTACCACTCGAGGGTCCGCGGGAGCGCCTCCAAGCGCTTCGTCAGGCGCTCTTCGTCGTACGGGCGCTTCATCTTCAGCATGCCCGCGATCTCCACCATCAGCGCCGCGGCCATCATGTCCTTCGCCTCTTTGTCGCTGTAGCCTTCGCTCTTCAGCCGCTCCAGCGTCCGCCGCGTCACGGACGGCTTGTTCGCCCGCAGCTGGTTCGCGAGGACCTTTCGCATCTCTTTCATCAACAGGTCGCGATCGGGCTCGTCGATCTGCGGCCCTGTGTCGAAATCCGACTCTTCGCCCGGTTCCATCGCCTGTTCCACGAGCATCGCCTCCTCGTTTCGAACGATCTCGATCGTCCTTTCCACGAGCAGCATCGCCAGAGGGCTTTTCGCGAACCGGGACGGGAGGTCGAGCGCCAGGCGCGCCATCAGCGCGCTCTCCCGCTCTTCGCCACACGCGAGATGCCACCGGCTCATCCAGTCGCACATCCAGCGGAGCTCGCGCACCGCAGCCGGGTCCGCGGCCACACGTCTGATGAAGACCTGCTTCGCGCGCTGCCGCATATCGGGATCGAACGTCTCGTCCCCCTGCGCCTCCGCCAGCAGATGCCAGCTGCTGTACTCCTCGCGACGCAGCAGCGCCGCGAGCTCCCCGCCCGGCACATCGGCCGCCGGCTCGGCCGCCGGCAGAGGCTCGATCGCCGCGATCGTTTTCGCCAGAGCCGTCGCCGAGCGGTCGAGCGCATCGTCGGCCTGCGTCAGCATCGTCAGGAACACTGAAGCCGCGCGCTCGAACGAGACCGGGGCAATGCCCACACCCCGAGCCTTCTCGAACTCGGTGCGCGGCATGTCGGGCATGATCATCGGAACGTCGATACGGCCACCGGGTCGGAACAGCGTATCGACGCAGACGAGGTTGCCGGCCGGAGCGACGAACCAGAAGCGCACGATTCCACCTTCACGGTCGACGATCGTCACCTCGCCGCCGCGATCGCCGGGCGGCGGCAGCATCGTCGCCAGCCGCGTGCGCATGCGCGTGAGCGCGCTGCGGTGCAGCTTCTCGTCAGCGTCGAGGAGCGGATCGTTCGCAAGGCGCTCGAGGATCTCGAGGGATCCGATGGATGGCTCGGCCTCGAGGGCATCGACCATCGCCTGCCGCAGCGGATTCCGTCCGGGCCTGGCCAGCTGCTCTTCGTAGATCAGCGCCGCCGGCGCACCTGTGTCATGGCGGACCCTGTCGATGAAATGGAAGGCGTCGAGGTCGCCTTCGATCGCGTCCAGCATCGCCGTGACGGCCGGGACCGCATCCGCAGCCTGCATGCAAAGAAGGATGAGACCGCGCCAGATGATGCTCAGAACGCGTTCGCGGTCTTCCGGATCGGTCAGCAGGTCGGTTCCGTTGCCGCGAAGTTCGTCATCGAGAAGCGCGACGGCGATGGCGCGCCGCTCTGGGTCGAGACCGCGGTCCGCGACAATCGCGCGCAGCGCGTCGAGCTGATCGGCGATGCCGAGGTGCTCGAAAAGGGTCGAGAAGATCTCGAAATCGAGAAACGTGACCTCACCCGTGCGCAGCCGGTCGATCAGGGCGGCGCGCGCGGCGGTGCGGTTCACGCCGTCGAAGAGGTCGTCGAGGGCGAGATCAGGATCGGGGTTATCGAAATACCCGGCGATGGCGCGCGCCGCTTTGTCGGCGCGCACGCGCTGCTTGTTCTTCACGGTGGCATGGTAGCTCGATCCGGGGGTGGTCCCGCGCGGGGCGTTCGCGGAACATCGGGACCGAACCGTCACGATCGATCTCGATGGTCTTCAGATCGTCGGAATGTACTTTCCGCTCGATATCAGGAGGAAGCGCTATGGATGCGGGGCGTCGGGTTCACCACAGAGGACAGCCGCTCGGCGATGCGGCTGGCCGCGTCACCGATTCCGGTCTCCCTCAGCATGAGTGTGATCTCGCCTAACGGACAGCCGGGCTGTCCCGATCGCTCGACGAGCGCGTTGCGAAACTCGTCGCGTTCGATGCCGGCGATCCGTTTGTGGAATTCCCCGGCATCGTACGGAGGACGAGCGAGGAGGTCGTCGAGGAGCTTCGCAGCTTTTTGAGGCGGCATACGGTAATTATCTCGCGCGCGGCGATGACGGGCCTGGAGCCGCGAGAGCCGCACCCGTCAATCTCTCCCACCGGTAGAGTGGCCACGATACTCGGCTCTCGAGATCGGAGGGGGCGCCGGCACCCAATTCGGTAGCACCGCTGAGCCGACGAACGGTCGGAGTGCGGAGCGCTCGACAGAAACCGCGCGCCCTGCGGCGACAGGAGGATGAAGTGGAAGGGATGGTGCCCAGGGACGGAATTGAACCGCCGACACGAGGATTTTCAGTCCTCTGCTCTACCAACTGAGCTACCTGGGCGAGAGGCAGGCCTCGGAAAAACGGCGCGGAACATACCACGCGTGAGCAGGGCTGTAAATGCGTTCCGCCGAACGTTCATTCCGCGGAATTTTGCGCGACTTCACGCCCCTCACCCGGTTCGACGGTTCGCTGGTCGATGCAGATCGGGAATTCGTTGCGCAGCATGCAGAAACTTGGGGTTAGTCACCGCTTCGTCGGCGCGCCACCCCGCCGCCCAGATCCCTCGCTCACGCTCGGGATGACAGGGCTACCGCACCCGGTCGCGCACCATCACGGCCAGATCGCGCAGCGGCTTCGCGGAGGCGCCTAACGGTTCGATCGCGGCCAGCGAGGTCTCCACGAGCTCGCCGCTGAGCTTCTTCGCCCCTTCGATCCCGGCCAGCTTCACGAAGGTCAGGCGCTCTTCGTCCTTGCCGACGTCCTTGCCCAGCTGCTCGGCGTCGGCGGTCACGTCGAGGACGTCGTCGGTGATCTGGAAGGCCAGGCCGAGGTTCTTGGCGAAGACTTCGATGCGCTGCAGCGGCGCGGGATGGATGTTGGCCAGCATTCCGCCTAACGCGGCCGAGGCCACGAAGAGTGCGCCGGTCTTGCGGGAGTGGATGAACTCGAGGGTGTCGAAATCGAGCGTCGACGTGCCGCTGTGAAGGTCGACCGCTTCGCCGGCCACGCTGCCGTTCCATCCCACCGCTTCCACGACGCGAGTGAGAACCTGCGCCAGCGGCCAGCGCCGCGGCTTCATCGCGGCGTGGTTCTCCGCGATCAGCCCGTAGGCGTGATTGAGCAACGCCACCGCGGTGAGGATGGCGATGTCTTCACCATATTGACGGTGCAGCGTCGGCGCACCGCGCCTCATCATGGCGTCGTCCATCGACGGCAGGTCGTCGAGGATCAGCGACGAGGCGTGGATCATCTCGATCGCCGCCGCCGCCTCGACCAGCCTCGACGGCCTCGCGCCGACCGACTCCCCCACCGCCAGCACCAGGATCCCGCGCACCCTTTTCCCCGCCGAGGTCAGGGAACGCCTCAGCGGCGCGCGCAACGGTTCCGGCACTTCGATTCGCTCCGCGAGTTGCCCCAGACAGTCGTCGACCAGGGCCCTTCGCGCTGAAAAGTACTCGTTCAAAGTCAACGATGTGCATGGTAGCATCCGCCGGGAAACCTATGGCTCTACGCAACTTCGGCCGCAAGCAGCAGATGTGGCTGCTCGTCGTAGCGAACATCGCCCTCTTCGGTGGCTTCCTCTGGCTGGTCCCGGCCATGACCATGTCGCTGTTCGTCCGGGTCATGCTGGCCGCCCTGATGGCCAGCGTGATCTGCCTCCTCACATTCCAATTTTGGCTGAAGGGCCTCCTCGCCCGCCGCGACTCGGCCATCACGCTGATGAACCGCATCAGCGCCGGCGACGTCGCCCTCAACTCCACCGAGATCGTCCAGGCCACGCAGTCGGCTCGCATGTCCTCGGCACTGCGCGGCCTCGTCTCCAGCCTGGAGCGCACGATCCGCCGCTTCGGCGAGCTGGCCACCGATGTCAGCCGCGTCAGCGAGCAGATCTCCGGACGCGCCCGGATCATGGCCCACGGCTCGACCGAGCAGCTGGAGTCGAGCGAGTCGACGACCGAGGCCGTGACGCAGATCGACCAGTCGATCAACGCGGTGCGCAGCTCGATCCAGGAGCTCTCCTCGAACGCGGAGGAGACTTCGACGTCGATCCTGGAGATGTCGGCTTCGATCGAAGAAGTGGGCCGCATCGCAGACACGCTCTCCGAGTTCGTGGAGCAGACCTCGACCGGCATCGAAGAGATGATCGCCTCGATCAACGAGGTGGCCACGAACACCGAGACTTTCTCCTCGTTCGCGATCCAGACCGCGAGCTCGATCACGGAGATGAACCAGACCACCGGCGAGATCGGGCGCTCGGCGAAGAACTCCGCGGAGCTGGCGCAGTTCGTCAAGGGAGCGGCGACCGAAGGGCGCGAAGCGGTCGGCGGCACGGTGGACGGCATGCGCAAGATCCAGCAGGCCGTCGAGGAAGCGACGAGCGCGCTCGGCGAACTGGCGAACCGCTCGCAGGAGATCGGCGAGATCGTGCGGGTGATCGACGAGATCGCCGGCCAGACGAACCTGCTGGCGCTCAATGCCGCGATCATCGCCGCACAGGCGGGCGAGCGCGGCAAGGGTTTCGCGGTCGTGGCCGACGAGATCCGCGACCTCTCCGAGCGCACCTCGGTCTCGACCGACGAGATCCGCACGCTCATCGAGAACGTGCAGAAGGGCGTGCGCCGCGCCGCCGAGCAGATGAACCTCAGCAGCGACCGCGTCACCGAGGGAGTGGCCCTCACCGCGCGGGCGTCGCAGGTGCTGGAGAAGATCCTGGAGCTGACCGACCGTTCCACGAGCTCGATCTCCGAGATCGCGAGGGCCACCGAGGAGCAGGCGCGGGGAAGCGCGCAGGCCACGGAGGCCATCGAAGAAGTGACCAAGATGGTCCAGCAGACGGCGACCGCGACGCAGCAGCAGTCGCAGACGTCGCGCAAGATCGGCGAGCAGGCCTTCCTGGTGCGCGACTACACCAAGCACCTCAAGCGCGCCATGGGCGAGCAGGAGATCGGCAGCCACGCCATCAGCCGGGCCATGGACAACATCACCGTGCTCGTGCAGCAAGTGCTGGAGTCGACGCTGATCCTGACCAGCCAGAGCTCCACGATCGTCAAGGCCATGGGCGTGATCCAGCACGGCTCGCGCGAAGCGTCGTTCGGCGTGACGGAGCTGAACCAGATGGCGAACACGCTGAGCCACGAGTCGACGCTGCTCAAGCAGGAGCTCGACCGCTTCACCCTCCCCCAGGCGACGCAGGGCGGCAGCGTCACCACGGCCACGGTGCTGTGGCAGCAGCTGACCCTGGACCCGGTGGAAGTCTCCGCGGTCGCGCTCAGCTATGTGGCCAAGGCCGTGGAATCGACGCTGTTGGCTTACGGAGAAGGGGCCGAGCTCATCCCTGCGCTCGCCGAGCGATGGGAGATCTTCGAGCAGGGCCACCGCTACCGCTTCCACCTGCGCCGCGGGGTCCGTTTTCACAACGGCCGCACGTTCGAAGCGAAGGACGTGCACGACAACTTCGTGCGCCTGCTGTCGCCGGAGCTGAAGTCGTCGGGGGCCTGGATCCTGCGCAACGTGCGCGGGTCGGCGGACGTGATCAACGGAAAGACGAAGACGCTGGCCGGCGTGACCATCGTCGATCCGTTCACGATCGAGGTGCAGCTCGACGAGCCGATTGCCTTCTTCCTGTCACTGCTGACGATGAACGAGACCGCCATCATCGCCTGCGAGGACGCCCGCGACCAGCAGCGCGTCCGGACGCACCCGCAGTCGACCGGCCCGTTCAAGATCGACGAGGCCGTGGACGGACAGCGCGTGCGGCTGCGCGCCAACGCCGATTACTGGATCCCGGGACAGCCGCACGTCGACGAGCTCGTGTTCCGGCTCGACCTGCGCAGCGCCCGCGACGTGACCAACGCCTTCATCAACGGCGAGCTGGACATCGCGCACGGCATCCCGCTGAAGATGGTCAACGAGATGCGCAACGACGAGCGCTTCGCGCCGTACATGCTCTCCACGATCCAGCAGCACACGTCGTACATGGCGTACGACTGCTCCACGCCGCCGTTCGACAAGCTGGAAGTGCGGCAGGCCTTCAACCACGCCATCGACCGCAAGCGCATCAACGAGCGCGTCTACGACGGCCTCGGCGCCATCGCCGGCTCGCTTCTTCCCCCCGGGCTGCTCGGCTACGACGCCCGCGTCCGGGCGCTCGAGCACGATCCCGATCGCGCCCGCGACCTGCTGCGCAAGGCCGGATACGGCGAGGGCTTCCAGGTCGAGTACCGCAGCTGGGACACCGACGAGTTCTACAACTCCGGGATGGTGCCGTCGATCATCGAGGACCTGGAGGCGGTGAACATCCACGTGAACGTGACCCGCCACGCCGCTCCCGACGCGCGCCGGCCGCTCACCAAGCGAGGGCACGGGAACATCTTCTGCGGGAACTGGTTCGCCGACTTTCCCGATCCGGACAATTTCTTCTACATCTTCTTCCACAGCGAGTCGTCGGCCGTGCCGGGGATCTATTTTCATTCGCCGGCGCTGGACGCGAAGATCATCGAAGCGCGGCGCAGCAACGACATCGAGCGGCGCGCGGCGATCTATCGCGAGCTCGACCAGCTCGTGGCGCGCGAAGCGCCGGTGACCACGCTGTTCCACGACCGCCTCTTCGTGGCGCACAAACCCGACGTGCGCGGCCTGCGCACCTCGCTCGTCCCGCCCGCCGTGCGGTACCACGATGTGTGGGTCGAGAAGTGATTGCGGATTGCGGCCACAGCTTTTCACCACAGAGAGCACAGAGGGCACAGAGGGCACAGAGATTCTTCATTGTTCTCTGTGGCGAGGGGACTTTCCTCGCGATGCACGACAGGTGAAGACTCCGCCAACATCCCCCGCTCACGTGACACCCACTCAGGACTCAGGACTCACTTCTGCTCGGCGCGCAACTTCATGAGCCGCTGCTTCGCGGCGCGCATCGTCGATTCGTCGAACTCGCTGCGGTTGAAGGGGCGGACGTGGCCGTTGCCGTCGACGTAGCACTTCGGGACTGACGTGGCTTCCAGGGCGCGCGATTCGGCCGGCGTGCGGTCGTAGCTGTGGAAGGGGATGAATCGGACGCGGCTGTCGCTCACCCACTGCAGCTTGTAGCCGACCCAGTAGTCGGTGTAGCAGACCGTGTAGCCCTGCGATTCGATCGTCCGCAGGACGGGCCGCGGATCGAAGCTTCCGGGAAAGCCGGCGTAGTCCTCCCCTGCTCCGATCGCGACGGCATGGGCCTGCTCGATGCGCGGCAGAGTCAGGCCTAACGACACCAGGATCGCAGCGGCTAAGGCCAGCGCTCGCGGCTTGAGGCTCCACATCTCGCGCGCGGCGAACGCGTAGAGCATCGGCAACGCCGAGACGACGTACCGCATGGAGCCGGGATGGGCGCGGCTCGAGGTCACGTAGAACAGCGCGCAGAAAACGATCGTCGCTGCGGCCATGCCGCGCGCGCCGTAGTCGGCCGGGCGGAGCGTCAGAAGCTCCGCGATGCGCTTCCGATTCTTCACCACTGCAAGCGCGAACAGCGGAACGACGACGATCGCCACCAGCAGCGACACGGGACCGGCGCCCGATCCGATGAAGCTCCAGAAATCCTCGCCAACGGCGGTGATCGCGTGGCCGAGCATTCCGACGAGCGGCAGTGCCGGGACGCTCAAGCCGTAGGTCCGCGGATAGAGGTCGAGGAACCCTCCGATGATCACTGGCGCATAACCGATGATCGCGCCACAGGCGAAGAGAATCGTCGAGGGAAGCCACGAGCGCCAGTCACCCGCGAGCAGCGCCAGCGCTGCTCGCAGATCGCGGCCGAAGATCAGCTCGACGATCAGATGGAACAGCAGGAATGCCGCGAGCGGTTCGAGCAATGGCTCGGCGAGGAAGAAGGCCGGGAGGGAAACGCCGAGGGTAAAGAGGAGACCGTCGACGAGCCAGATCATCAGGAGAGCGTCGAGGGCGCGAAGGGCGATGAGGGCCGGCGGATCGAGCTCGCGCAGCCGCGCCGTGCGCAGGAGAAGGCGGTCGATGAGCTGCGGCTTCGGCCACGCCAGTGCCCAGGCCCGGCTTCTCAGGACGACCACCGCGAGCGCGGCGGCGATCACGAACACCACGCCCTGGTTGATCCACCAGCCGATGCCGCAGAGGAATCCGAAGATGAGCCACTGCCGCGGCCTCACGAGCCCGCTCCGGACCGCGTACCAGAAGAGCACCGCGCTCAGGACGAACATCTGCTCCGCCCCGATCGGCGCGATCGTGAAGAAGAAGAGGTAGGCCGGACCGATGGCCAGCCAGACGGCGACGATCATCGCCGTGGATCGATCGAAGGCGCGGCGCAGCGCGGCCCAATAAATAAGGATGCCGCCGAGCACTTCCACAGCCGCGGCGATCCTCAGGGCCAGAGGACCGACGGCCGGGACGGCGCCCAACGCATGGAGCACGAGACCCGCGCCGGCTGCGATCAGCGAGGTCAGCGGGCCCATGTAGCTCTGTCCCCAGAAGAAGATCGGCAGCTCGCGGCCGGCGTAGATGGCCTGGGCCATGAAGCCGAAGATGGCCGCGTCGCTGTTCCAGCCGAGGCGGAGGCCGGGCTCGGTGAGGAGCGGGAGGCGCAGGAGGACGAAAAGCGCCGCAACGCCGGCCAGCACAAGCCATTCGCCGCGCGTAATCGGTTCGGATCCCGGCTGGGCACGCACTCACACGACCGTAGCGGAGTCGAGCGTGTTAATCAATGGTTGGGGCGGGTCACCGAGTCACCAGGTCACCGAGTCACCGGGGCGGGGGGGGGCTGAGTGACCTGGTGACCCGGTGACCTGGTGACCTGGTGACCCGGTGACCTGGTGACCTGGTGACCCGGTGACCCGGTGACCCGGTGACCTGGTGACCCGGTGACCCGGTGACCCGGTGACCTGGTGACCCGGTGACCCGTCACGATCACACCTTCACCAGATCATCCACCACCGGCCAGGTGGCGTCGCGCCACTGGCCGCCCATCAGCAGGCCTGCGGCGGCGAGGTAGAGGACGATGTCCTTCTTCTCGTAGCGCGATTCGAGCTGGCGAACGGCGTCGCGGACCTGCCCTTCGACGGGCACCTTGAAATCGTCGCTCTCGATCGAGCCCTTCACGTGGGGGATGTTCCAGAGGTCGAGGAAGGCGCCGAGCATCTCTTCGTGATCGTGGGTGAGGTACTGCATCAGCGCGGCGTCGAGGTACTGGTCGAACTCATGCGCGCCGATCCGCGAGGCGAAGAGGTCGGCCTTCTTCTCCACCGGCAGCTTGCGCAGGGTGGCCTCGCGGAAGTGAAGCACGCGCGAGAGCTGCGCCATGACCACGGCCCGCGAGGTGGCGTCGCCGTGCTTGAAGAACGAAATGAGGATCGCGCGGCGGCGGTCTGCGTCGACGAGCTCTCGGAAGATGCGTCGGATGTCCCACATGGTGGGCGGATTGTAATCGCGAGATCGGCTATTCGGGACGGATGGAAGTGAGAATTGAGAATTGAGAAGATCTCGCCGTTCTCAATTCTCAATTCTCAATTCTCAATTTTGTCCCGGTGATAGCCTTCCGCGCCGATGACGAAAAACCTCCCCGCAATCGACCAACTCTCGCTCGACGAAAAGATCGGGCAGCTGTTCGTGCCCGAGGGTCATGGCGTCTTTCTCAACGAAGGCGCGGCGCCGTATCGGCGACTGGAGAGATTCGTACGCGAGCAGCACGTCGGGGGAATCATCTGGTTCGCCTCGAACGTGCTCGAGACGGCGATGCTCAACCGGCGGCTGCAGGCCGGCGCCCGCGTGCCGCTGCTGATCAGCGCCGACCTCGAGGCGGGCATGGGCATGCGCTTCGCCGACACGACCTTCTGGCCCTCGGCGATGGCCGTCGCAGCGACGGGAGAGCCGCGGCTGGCCGAGGCGGAAGGGCGCGAGGTGGCCATCGAGGCGCGCGCCGTCGGCGTCAATCACATTCTCGCTCCGGTCGCGGACGTCAACGTCGATCCCGACAATCCCGTGATCAACACGCGCAGCTACGGCGAGGACCCGCAATCCGTGGCCCGCTTCGTCGCCGCATTCATCGAAGGCGTGCAGAGCGAGCATGTGCTGGCGACGGCGAAGCACTTCCCCGGACATGGCGACACGCACGTCGACTCCCATCGCTCGCTTCCGGTCCTCGACGTCACTCCCGAGCGCCTCGAGGCGATCGAGCTCGTTCCGTTCCGCTCCGCGATCTCCGCGGGTGTCCGCTCCATCATGATCGGCCACCTCGGCGTCCCCTCGATCGATCCGACCCATGCGCCGCTGCGCGCCGACGGGCTGCGCGAAAACCGGTACGTGACGGGCAGCGTCGAATCCGCCGAGCATTCCACGATCCCGGCCACGCTCTCGCGTCCCATCGTCACGGGCGTCCTTCGCGGCCGGCTCGGCTACGACGGCCTCGTGGTCAGCGACGCCTTCGACATGGGCGGGCTGACCGAGCACTTCGACGCGGGCGAAGCGGCGGTGCGCGGCATCGAGGCGGGGATGGACCAGATCATGTTCTCCGCGAACACCGACGCGGCGATCGCCGCGGTGAAGGCGGCGGTGGCGAGCGGGCGTCTGCCGGCGGCGCGCGTCGACGAGTCGGTGCGGCGCATCCTGGCGGCGAAGGCGTTCGCCTCGTACGACGTCGCCGAGGACGAGGAGATCCTGCGCGTCGTCGACTCGGAGCGCAGCCGCCGCGTGGCGCGAGAGATCGCGGCGAAGGCGCTGACACTTCTGCGCGAAGCTCCGGGCGTCCTTCCGCTGCAGAAGAGCGCACGCGTGGCGATTCTCGCGGTCACCGACTTCGCCGACCTGGTCAACCCGATGGCCGAGCTGGAGCGAGAGCTGCGCTTGCGCCTGGCGAATGCGCCGCGCATGGTCGCGGTCGACGCGCGCTCGTCGGATGCCGAGGTCGGGGCGGCCGTCGAGGCGTCCCGGACTGCGGATGTCGTCGTCGTCGCGCTGGCGATCCGCGCGCGCTCCGGCGCAGGGCGGCTGGCGGTCCCGCCGGCGGCGAAGCGCGGCATCGAGCAGATGATCGCCGGGCCGGTGCCGGTGATCGGCATCTCGTTCGGCTCGCCGTACGTGATTCGAGAAGCGCCGAAGGTGCCGACCTACCTCTGTGCCTACGCGCCGGTGCCGGTGATGTGTGAAGCCGCCGCGCGGGCTCTCTTCGGCGAAGCGCCGATGGGCGGCCGTCTGCCGGTGACGATTCCGGCGCTGTTCGATCGAGGCGCAGGGATCGACCGTTAGGCGGAACCGCACCATCCGTCACTCTGAGCCGGCGTAACCGCGCGGGCGGTGGATGGGCGGGAGCGGTGGAGCGGCGGCGAAGAGTCTCTTACCGGGACGATTTGTAGGTGTGAGACTCTTCGCCGCGCTACGCCGCTCCACCCAACCACCCAACCCCGCGGCTCCGCCGGCTCAGAGTGACGGGGAGCGGCTCAGCGGGCGGCTTTTCGCAACTACAATCCCCCCCATGCATCTGACGACCATCGACTACCTGATCGTCCTTGCCTACTTCATCCTTTCGGTCGGCACGGGCCTCTTCTTCGCCCGCCGCGCGAAGCGGTCGATGATCGACTACTTCCTCTCCCATCGCTCCATGCCTTGGTGGCTGGCCGGCACGACCATGGTGGCCACGACCTTCTCCGCCGACACGCCGCTCGCGGTCACCGAGATGGTCGCCAGGAACGGCGTCTCCGGGAACTGGCTGTGGTGGTCGATGCTCGGCTCCGGAATGATGACGGTCTTCTTCTTCGCCAAGCTCTGGCGCCGTGCCGAGGTCATCACGGACGTCGAGCTCACGGAGCTTCGCTACTCCGGCAGGCCCGCCGCATTTCTCCGCGGCTTCCGCGCCGCCTACCTCGGCCTGATCGTCAACATCATCATCATGGGTTGGGTGAACCTCGGCATGGCCAAGGTGCTGGCCGGCACGCTCGGCATCCAGAAGTGGACCGCGCTCGTCGTCTGCCTGCTGATCACCTTCGCCTACACCGTCGTCTCCGGGTACTGGGGCGTCGCCGCGACCGACGGGCTGCAGTACCTCTTCGAGATGGGCGGCGCGATCGTGCTCGCGGTCGTTGCGGTCGGTGCGGTCGGCGGCATCGAGGCGATGAAGAGCAGGATCGGGATGGCTCACCCCGCCGGCTCGCCGGCGGGAACGACCTTCGGCAGCGCCGCAGACGTGCTCGCCTTCTGGCCGAGGGGCAACGCGGCCTGGGCGCTGCCGGTCATCACCTTCGCCACGCTGATCGGGTTGAACTGGTGGGCGTCGTGGTATCCCGGCTCGGAGCCGGGCGGCGGCGGTTACGTCGTGCAGAACATGCTGGCCTGCAAGAACGAGCGCGAGAGCCGGATGGCGGCGCTCTTCTTCAACATTGCCCACTACGCGATGCGCAGCTGGCCGTGGGTGATCACCGCGCTCTGCTCGCTGGCGATCTACGGCGGCTCGGTGAGCGTGCAAGGTGTCGAGGATCCCGGCACGAACTACGTCCGCATGATGGTCGACTATCTGCCGGCCGGCCTGCGCGGACTGATGCTGGCCTCCTTCGCCGCGGCCTACATGTCGACGGTGGCCACGCAGATGAACTGGGGCTCGAGCTACCTGATGAACGACCTTTACCGGCGCTTCATCAAACGGAATGCCGAGGAGCAGCACTACGTGATCGCCTCGCGCGTGGCCACGTTCATCACGCTGATCCTGTCGCTGGTCGTGACCGTGTTCATGGACCAGATCAGCCAGGCCTGGGAGTTCCTGCTGATGTTAGGCGCGGGAACGGGACTGGTGTACATCCTGCGCTGGTACTGGTGGCGGATCAACGCCTGGTCCGAGGTGAGCGCCATGGCGTCGGCGTTCATCGTCTCGTTAGGTCTGCGCTTCACGCTCGACACCTCGCGGCCGGAAGGGTTCGCCCTGAACCTGATCATCACCACCGTCGTGACCACGATCGTCTGGATCACCATCACGCTGATGACGCGGCCGGAGCCGTACACGACGCTGGAGACTTTCTACCTGCGCGTGCGGCCGTCGGGCGGCGGGTGGGGGCCGATCGCCATGGCCACCGAGACTCAGCCGCGCCGCGGCGAGATGGGCCGCAATTTTCTTCTGTGGATCTCGGGGATCGTGCTGGTCTACTCGGTGATGTTCGCGACCGGCGCGCTGATCTTCCACGAGCAGCGGCAGCTGATGATCTTCGGTGCGCTGGTGGTCGTCTCGTTGGTCGCCCTGGCCGCTCTGTTCGCCGGCGAGCCCGAGACCGCGCGGTAAGGCGCTCGACAGGCGGCGTAGTCGCTGGCCCCGGGCGGCGTAGTCGCTGGCCCCTGGGCGGCGTAATGGCTGGCCCCAGGCGGCGTAGCCGCCGTAAGAATTTAGCGGCGGCCGTCAGGCCGCCGGAGAACGCGATCGCATTCAGCGTACGAGGGCGCGAAGCGCCCGACAGAAGGCTTGTGTAACAAACACATGGATCTGTCGCACGCTTCGCGCGCTCGGACCGCGGGTTGGTCTGATCGGACGGCGGCCTGACGGCCGCCGCTAAATTCTGTCGGCGGCTCCGCCGCCTCGCAGCCGAGAGTCCCTGATGTCGCGTATGAGCCGACACGAGCTCGATGCATCCACCAGCACACCGCGATCGCGGCACTCTTGCACAGATCCCCGTGTCCGCGGTCGCTGAACCATGCGTTCTGTCGCGCCTACGTTGATTGTCAAGTTTTGTCCAACATCGTCCTAACGCGAAATAACCCAGGAGGCATTGAATGCGGCTACGCTCCGTATTGATAGGACTATTCCTCGTTCTCCTCGTCTCCCCGCTTCTCGCCCAGACGGTCACCGGCACGATCAACGGCAGAGTCACCGACAAATCGGGCAGTGATCTTCCCGGCGTGACCATCACGATTCGAAACATGGATACCGGGCTGGAACGCATCGTCGTCACGAATGAAGCCGGCTTCTACAACGCCCCCTTCCTTCCGATCGGCCGCTATTCGGTGCGCGCCGAAATGGAAGGTCTGGGCAAGATGGCCCGGCAGGGCGTAAGCGTCGAACTGAACACGACGACGGTCCAGAACTTCACACTCGCGGCAACCGTGTCGGAGACCATCACGGTCAGCGCCGATGCTCCGCGCGTCGACGTCAGCGACGGCGAGATCAAGCAGACACTGCGCGCGCGGGAGATCCAGGCGCTCCCCGTCTCGAACCAGACGAGCTTCCTCGGGCTCGCGGCGACGTTCAGCGGCTACCAGGAGAACCCGACCAGCGGCCAGGACAACCCGACGCTGTCGTCCGGCTCCTCGGTCAATTTCAACGGGGCAGGAACACGCGGAACGACGTTCCAGATCAACGGCGTCAACAACGACGACTCTTCCGAGAACCAGCATCGGCAGGGCGTGTCGATCGCCACGATCAAGTCATTCCAGGTCCTCAGCAACGGCTACAGCGCCGAATTCGGCCGCGGCTACGGCGCAGTGGTCCTCGTGCAGACGAAGTCCGGCACGAACGACCTCGACGGCGAGTTCTACCACTACGTCCAGCGCGGAAACTGGAACAAGCTCAATTACTTCGCCGCGCCGAGTGCCGCCAAGCCTAACAACCATCGCTATCAGTACGGCGGCGTGGTCGGGTTTCCAATCATCCGCGACACCCTCTTCGGGTTCGTCAGCGGCGACGGCGTCCAGAACATGGGTCAGACCGGCTTGAACCGCGGGACCTTCCTCGCTTCCGATCTCGATCCGACGAAACGTCTGACGCTCGGGAACGACACGGCGGCGAACCGCGCCTTCCAGGACAAGATCCTGTCCTACTTCAAGACCGGCGCGCCCAACAATCCGGCCGTCGCCTCTCGCGCGTACTACGGCCTCGTGGATTACAAGTACCCGCAGACGGACTACTCGGCCCGTTTCGACTGGAACGCGAACCTCAGCAACAGCATGAACATCCGCTACCAGCGCAGCCATCAGATCTACAACACCGGCGAGCTGGTCGTCGGCGAGAACGCATTCCAGAACAATCATGAGTCCAACATCGGCGTCACCTGGACCGGCATCCTCTCCGAGAACACGGTCCAGGAAGTGCGGTACGGCCTTGGGCTCCGCGGCACGAACGTCAACATCAGCGCCGGCAATGACACTCCGATCGTGCGTTTCGGCGGCACCGGCGTGCCGACGTTCACCATCCTTGGCAACGCCGGCTCGTACCCGATCACACGCAACCAGCGCGACCAGCAGCTCGTCTACAACTTCTCGAGCGCGAAGTGGGCGAAGCACACGCTGAAGGCCGGCCTCGACGTGCGCCGTTCGAACCTGAACGACCGCGCCGACAACTACTCGCGTCCCTACTGGAACTTCACCGCGGCCTGCGCCGGCACGACGTACGCGACCGGCATCCAGGCGTTCTGGGCAGGATGCGTCGGCAGCTTCATGCGTGGGTTCGCGCCGTTCTACCTGCAGAATCGGATCGACGAGCAGAACGTCTACCTGCAGGACGACTGGCGTCCGACCGACAGCCTCATCTTGAACATCGGCGTTCGTGACGAGCGCGCCGGAGCTCCCAAGGAGCTGAACAACCTCGTCAACTATTCATACAAGACGACGAACTACGTCGACCCGCGCCTCGGCTTCGCATACACCCCGAACTGGGACAAGAAGGGGCTGAACTGGGTCACCGGCGGCCCAGGCAACTTCTCGATCCGCGGCGGTTTCGGCGTTTACCACGGCCGTGTCTTCCAGTCGATCTTTTCGCAAGGCGGTGCCAACATCCGCTTCAACCCGCCTAACGCGTATACGGCTTCGCTGAGCGGCGTGTTCTCGAACACGAACTCCACGTGGAGCAACTACAACATTTCCGACCCGCTGAACGGCTGGACGTTCACGCCCGGCACCTGGCCGACGAACGTCTACACGCTCACGCTCGTCGATCCGAAACTCAAGATGCCGGAGGCGCGGCAATGGAACCTGTCGTTCGAGCGCGCGGTGTTCGGTTCGGCGCGTGTCCGCCTGAGCTATCTCGGAACGAGAGGCGCGAACCTGCTGCAGTACGTCTATGACAATCTGCCGGTACCGCTGACCGATCCGAGCAACATCTACAAGGTCGCAGCAGACTACACATGCGCCGGAACCGGACAGGTGATCAATGGAGCGCTCGTCCCCACCAACACCGCCTGCCCGAAGGCCGTTCCGATCGCCGATAACGAAGTCAGCTACCGCGTGCCGCGCACGCAGCAGCGCCGACCGAATCAGGCACAGGGAACGAACCTCGAGGTGAAGAACGTGGGTGACAGCTGGTACCACGCCGGGCAGCTGGAGTTCGAGACCGGCTCGCTCCACGGATTCATGGGCAAGATGACCTACACGTTCAGCAAGACGATCGATACCGGTTCGGAAGCCACGTCCATGGGCACGGGCGACTTCAACATCATGCCGCCGGCCGGACCGTGGCAGGACCAGAAGGTGCGCGCGCTCTCTCGGTTCGACACCCGCCACCGCTTCACGATGACGGGTGCGTATCAGCTGCCGTTCTTCCAGCAGCGTCAGGACTGGATCAAGAGCGTGTTCGGCGACTGGGAACTGTCGGGTGTTGTCAGGCTCGCCTCCGGCACTCCGTTCTCGATCATCGATGGCGGCGCGCAGGACTGGGACTTCGACGGGGTCGCGGGCGGTGCCGAGGGACGTCCCGTGGTGGTCGATCCGAACTACTCGGGTGGCTGGCACATCGATGATCCGGGCAACTCGAAGTCGAAGATGCCTCGGTCCGGGTTCCGCCATGCAGTGCCGGGCGACAGCGTGAGCATGATCATCGGCAGGAACACCTACTTCACGGACTGGACGCACCGGATGGACCTCGGAATCCGAAAGCAGTTCCCGCTGGTGCGAGGCACGTCGATGGAGCTGCGGTTCGACGCTTTCAACGTCACGAACAGTCCTCAGTTCTGGTTCCCGTCGAACGATATAAACGCTTCGAACTTCGGCACGTTGAATTCGACGAACTACACGCCGCGAACGCTTCAGGCGGGCGTGCGCGTGATGTATTAGTTCCACGGTGTAGGACAGGCTTTCCAGCCTGTCCCACAACAGGACAGGCTGGAAAGCCTGTCCTACACGAAAGAAGGCCGGCCGCGAGGCCGGCCTTTCTGTTGGAGTGCGTACGAGGACGTCCGCACTCCGTTGCGGTAACCTAGCGGCCGATGAAACGAGTAATCGTCCTACTCACCTTCGCACTCCTCACCACCACCGCATTCGCACAGAGCAAGCTCGACGCGACGTTCGACGCCGGCAAGCTTCGCGACATCGATTCCACGATCGAAAAAGCCATCGCCGATCACCGCCTTCCCGGCGCCGTCTTCCACCTCGAGCGCAACGGCGTCGTCTACCAGAAGGCCTACGGCCATCGCGCTCTCGTGCCGAAGGAAGAGGCGATGACCGAGGACACGATCTTCGATGCCGCCTCGCTGACGAAAGTCACGGCCACAACGCCTTCGATCTGGATTCTCATCGAACGCGGGAAGATCCATCTCGACGATCCGCTCAGCAAGTACATCCCCGAGTTCAAGGGCGGATGGCGCGACGAAGTCACGATCCGCCATCTGCTCACCCACACCTCCGGACTGCGTCCCGACCTGACGCTCGACGAGCGCTGGACCGGCTACGACACCGGCATCAGGCTGGCCACCGAAGAGATGCCGCGCAACCGGCCCGGCTACATCTTCAAGTACAGCGACATCAACTTCGAGCTGTTAGGCGAAGTGGTGCGCCGCGTCAGCGGCCTGCCGCTGGACCAGTTCGCGGCGCGCTACGTCTTCAAGCCGCTGAAGATGAACGACACCCGCTTCCGCCGCTGCACGCCGCAGCCCGAGCGCCCGCCAAGAGAGCCCGAAGCGGCCCCCACGTCGATCTCCGGGTCGATCCGCCCCGTCGGCTCGCCGGGCCTGCCGAAAGGGCCGATGCCGGTCGTGCCGTGCCGGTCGAACCTCCCGGTCAGCAACCGCATCGCACCGACCGAGGCGCTGCCGGACGGGACGATGCTGCGCGGCGTGGTTCACGATCCGACCGCGCGGCGGATGGACGGCGTGGCCGGACACGCCGGACTCTTCACCACGGTGCACGACCTCTCCCGCTACGCGCGCATGCTGCTCAACGGCGGGACGCTCGACGGAAAGCGCATCCTGCAGCGCGATACAGTCAATATATTGACTAGTGTGATTTCCCCTCTGAGCGTGGCCGTGCGACGCGCCGGCGGATTCGACCTCGACTCCGCTTTCAGCAGACCCCGCGGCGACGTCTTCCCCCTCGGCTCCTACGGCCACACCGGATTCACCGGCGGCATTCTCTGGATCGACCCCTACTCGAAGACGTTCTACATCCTCCTGTCGAATCGCGTTCACCCGAACGGCAAGGGCAACATCGTCCCGATCTATCGCACCCTCGGCACGCTTTCCGCCGAGGCGGTGAAGGGGTTCGATTTCGCACACGTGGCCAATGCCCTTCCCCCGCGACGCGGCGGCGAGGTCGTCTGGAACGCCACCGGCGGCAACGCCTCGAACGGCATCGACGTGCTCAACACCACGCAGTACAAGGCGCTCCAGGGCCTGCGCATCGGCCTGATCACCAATCACACCGGGATCGACAGCGGCGGCAATCCGACCGTCGACCTGCTGCGCAGCGCGCCGGGCGTGACGGTCGTATCGCTCTTCAGCCCCGAGCACGGCATCCGCGGAGAGTTCGACGCGAACATCTCGGACTCGAAAGATCCGGTCAGCGGCCTTCCGATCTACAGCCTCTACGGCGAGCGCAGAAAGCCGACGCCGGAGCAGCTGGCGAACATCGACGCGCTGGTCTACGACCTCCAGGACATCGGCGCGCGCTTCTACACCTACATCTCGACGCTCGGCCTGGCGATGGAAGCGGCGGCCGAGTCGCACAAGAAGTTCATCGTGCTCGATCGGGTGAATCCGATCGGCGGAGCGGCCGTGGAAGGGCCGATCTCCGAGGGCGAGTCGACGTTCGTGGCCTTCCATCCGATCTCGATCCGGCACGGCATGACCGTCGGCGAGCTGGCGAAGATGTTCAACGACGAGCGGAAGACGGGCGCGGATCTCGAGGTCATCGGAATTCACAACTGGAAACGCGAGCAGTGGCGCGACGAGGCCGGGCTGCCGTGGATCAACACCTCGCCGAACATGCGCAGCATGACCGCGGCGGCGCTCTATCCCGGCATCGGCCTTCTGGAATCGGCGATCAGCGTCGGGCGCGGAACACCGACGCCCTTCGAGCTCGCCGGCGCGCCGTACGTCGATGCGGACTTGCTCGCAAAGGAGATGAATGCGCTGAACCTTCCCGGCATCAGGTTCGAGCCGACTCACTTCACTCCCGACGCGAGCATCTTCAAAGGTGAAGCGTGCGGCGGAGTCCGTTTCGTGCTCACCGACCGGAAGGCGCTGCAGCCCGTGAAGACCGGAGTGGCGCTGGCGATCACGCTCCGGCGGCTCTATGGCGACAAGTTCGACGTCGCGAAGATGGAGCGGCTCCTGCGGAAGCCGTCGATCCTCGAGGCCATCGCCGCAGCAAGACCGCTGGACGAGGTCGTCGCCATGTGGCAGGGGGATGAGAGGGCGTTCGGAGAGAGACGAGGTAAGTACCTCTTGTACTGAGCTTTGCCGGGTTACGCGGTTGCGCGGTTACGCGGTTACGCGGTGGTGGTCGGCAAGTCACCGCGGAACCGCGCAACCGCGCAACCCGGTGACCACCAGAATTCGAGGTAAACGCCCCGCTGTTGTGAACCGTCAAAGTACCGTGAGCAGGGTCGTAGCTTTCCGAGTGACCGATCAGCAAGACGCCACGCCTGACCGCGACCTCATCGCCCGCACGCTTGGTGGCGACGGCAGCGCGTACGGCATCCTGGTCGGCCGTTTCCAGCGGAAGATCTTCCGCGTGGCGTACTCCATCGTGCGCGATGCGGTCGAGGCCGACTCGGTCACGCAGGACACGTTCGTCCAGGCCTACACGAGCCTGGCGAAGTACGAGGCGCGCGCCGAGTTCGAAACGTGGCTGACCCGAATCGCCATCAACCGCTCCCGCGACGTCCTCCGCCGCCGTCGCTTCGTGTCGCTCTTCTCCGCGCCGGCCGAGGATGAGGATCGCGACAGCGTCTTCGAGGCGGTCGACGAACGGCCTGACCAGGAGCGCCAGATCTCGTCCTCGCAGCTGCGCGTCGCCATCGAGCGCGCCGAATCGAAGCTCTCCGCACAGCAGAAGATCATCTTCCGCCTTCGCCATTACGAGGATCTCTCCCTCGAGGACATTGCCGGTCACCTCGGCCTCCGCGCCGGGACCGTTCGCGCCCACCTTTTCCGCGCCGTCCACAAGATCCGGAAAGAGCTCGCCGGATGGCACGACCGGGACCAGGGGAACAACCATGAAGACCCACTTCTCTGAAGCCGATCTGCTGGAGATGCACTACCTGAAGCCGTGCATGAATACGCCGATGCTGGAGCACGTCGAAGAGTGCCCCGAGTGCAAGGCGAAGATGCAGCGCCTGGAGGAGAAGCTGCGCAGCGTGGCCTGCGAGTCGCCGGACAAGCCGGAGACGTTCTGGACGCGGCAGCGCCTGTCGATCGTGCGGCGTGCCGAGGATCAGCGCAGCAGGAAGGTGAGCATGGCGCGCGTCCTGCGCGTTGCCGCGGCGGCCATCCTGGCCTTCTTCCTGGGCGGAGTGGTGGTCTACCGGGCCGTGGAACCGGGGCTGGAGGCACCGCTGGAAAAGCACGCAGTCAGCAGCACCATCTCGGCATCCTCGAACGCAGACGGTGACGACCTGCAGATCACCCGCGACCCCTGGCAGTCCGACGAACTGAACGACTTTCACAGTGTCGTGAAATGGGAAACCTGGATCGATGCGAAGGATGGAGGCCAGCTGTGAAACGGAAACTGATCATGGCCGTGGCGATGCTCCTGCTCAGCGCCGGAGCGGCATTCGCGCAATTGCCGCCGGGCAAGTGGTGGCGGCGGCCGCAGATCGTGAACAAGCTGCAGATCACCGAGCAGCAGCAGGACAAGCTCGATGCGGTGTTCCGCGCTTCTGCGCCCGAGTTGATCGACCTCAGGGGCGCAGTGGAAAAGGCGAACATCGCTCTGCGCGGCGAGCTCGACCAGACGCAGCTGAACCGGCAGAACATCCTCCGCGAGGCGGCACGCTTGAATGAAGCCCGCGGAAAGCTCTTCTCGCGCGAGCTGGCCATGATGGTCGACATGCGCGCCGTGCTCAGCGACACGCAGTGGAACGGCCTGCGCGAGCAGATGGACAACGCCGGCAACGCCCCCCCGCGCCAGCGCATGCAGCAGCGACCGAGACCGCGGTGAAGAGAGTGCTGAGTCCTGAGTCCTGAGTGCTGAGTGAGGGAGAACGGCGCGGGCGATGTGTCATCCTGAGCCGCCGAAGCGCGCGCGGGAGGGCGGATGGCGGGAGGGCGGCGGAGGACGGCGAAGGACCCCAGCCGGAATCACAACCAGCGCTCGACCGCACCGGGTCCTTCGCCGCGCTCCACCGCTCCCGCCCGTCCGCCACCCCCGCGGTTCCGCCGGCTCAGGATGACACGCACCCCCACTTCGCAACCTCGTAACCCCGCAACCTCGCCACTCTCGCAACCTCGCAACCCCGCCACCCCCCACCCCGCAACCCAATACAATCGAATCCGTGCTGGACGTCTCTCTCGAGTCGGTCTCGTTCCGCTATGACGACTTCGCCCTTCGCGACGTCAGCGTGACCTTCGCGAAGAGCATGCACACGGCGATCGTCGGGCCGCCATCGTGCGGTGCGTCGACGCTGCTGCGCCTCATCGCCGGCGAGATCAGGCCGCAGCGAGGCCAGGTGCGCATCGGCACGCGCGTCGTCAACGACATCAGTGCCAGCCGGCGGCCGCTGCTGTATGTCACGAGCGGCCTCGACGTGAGCGGCCGCTGGTCCGTGCACCACGCCCTCGTCAACGCCGTGCGCGGGCGAACCCTCGACCGCGAGGACCGCTTCCGCGAGCTGTCGCTGACCGCATCGAAGTGGCAACTCGAGCCTCTGCTCGAACGCCGGATCTCCACCCTCGGCGACAGCGAGCGCGCGCGGGTCCACATCGCCCGCATCGAGCTCCTCAAGCCGGCCATCCTCGTCGCCGACCGCCTGCTGGCCGGTGCGGACGCCGCCGCTCAGCTGCAGCTCGCTGACGACTTCTACAGGGCCCTTCGCATCATGGGATCGACGGTGATCAGCGCGCCGGCGTCAACGGCCGAGCTCGGCCTCAGCGATGCGATCATCGTCCTCGATCGGGGAAAGGTCATCCAGAGCGGCAGCGCCGCACATGTCTTCCGATCTCCGGTGAACGAGGCCGCAGCGGTCGCCACCGGTCAGGTCAACGTCGTGCCGGTCACGATCAGCGGGCACCGCGTGGCGTCGGCCATCGGCGAATGGACGCTCGAGCGAGCGCCGTTCGAAGGAAGCGGGGTTGCCCTGGCCCGCCCCGACGATTTCTCCGTCGCCGTCGCAGGGGAAGATTCGGACCTGATCTTCGGCATCGAAGAGGCGGCTTTCCAGAACGGCCAGTGGATCGCCCGCGGCCTGCTGACTGGCGGGGCTGCCATCCGCATCGCCCTGCCGCGCCATTTCCCGATCCGCAAGGGCCGGCTCATCGCCCTCCGCTACGATCCGGCCTCGTTCACGCTTCTGCCCCGCGAAGAGGGCGACCAGCCGAATGCCATGCGCACGGACGTTCTTCCGTCGATGAAAGAGACCAGGTAAGGCGGACCGGAGACCACAGACCACAGACCGCAGACCACAGACCACAGACCACAGACCACGGACCACAGACCGCAGACCGCGGACCGCGGACCGCGGACGTTGGACAGAGATTCGGCGGCACCAGTACCGCTCGCCAGCCAGCCTGTGGTCTGCGGTCTGCGGTCTATGGTCTGCCCTTTGCACTTGCAGAACTCGTTTTCGGATTTGGTGAAACCTCGACGACTGGAGCGACTCTTGAGCATTCGAGCACGGCGAACGCCGCACAAGTTGCGCAAGCTCCTGGTCATCGACGATGACTCGAAGCTCCTGGCCTCCTATCGAGACCTGCTGATGCCGTACGGCTTCGAAGTGCTCACGGCCGGCGACGGACAGCAGGCCATTCCGCTCGTCGAAGACAACCCCGACATCCAGCTCGTCATCCTCGACCTGTCCATGCCGCGCATGGACGGCCGGGAATGGCTGCGATGGTTCCGCGGCCGAAGTCAGGAGCTCCCCGTCATCGTGATCTCCGCCTACAAGCTCGAGGCCGCGGACTTCGACCTCAAGCCGTCCGTGATCCTCGAGAAGCCGTTCCACGTGGCCGAGCTCCTCGACATGGTCGGCCTCTTCTGCGGCCTCGGCATTCCCGCCGAAGCGACGACGTAGCTCCCGTCACTTCAGCAGCGCGTACGACTCCACGGTCTGCAGTTCGAGCTGAAGGGAGGCGACGGTCTCGGAGATCTCGATGCGGCAGGGGATGCGGCGGGCATCGTCGGAGATCCACACCGTCACGCCACCGCGCCACCTCCGCTCGCTTCCCGGCACGCCCACGACCTCGAAACCGTTCGCGTTGACCCGCCGATTGCCGATCACGAACGACGTCCGCCCGGCGGGACGGAAGATCACCGGGTACTCCTTGCCGTCCGAGAAGATGTTCGTCCGCATCGGCGCCTTGATCGTGTCGGCGTGCTGGCGGAGATAGAAGATCGCCGTCAGGACGTCGCGCAGGTCTCCGGGCGGCATCGGCCGGTCCTTGTCCTCCACCTTCGTCGGCGTCTCCTTGTGAATGTGCGCGAGCCGCTTCACGTAGTCGAAGACGGTGCGCTCTTTGCGGAACCTCTTGCCCCAGGCATAGCCGTGATAGGTCATCAGAGTCCGGTCGCCGGACTCGTCCATCCGGGTCTCGTACGCGTAGAAGCCGCTCTCGCTCGGCGACGTGATCACGAGCTCGCTGGAGATGGCGTGCTCGCCCGATTTCGAGAACGTGGTCTTGAGGTCGCCGTAACCGTTCCGCGGAAAGACGAGCCCGGCAATCCACGCCAGACCGCCGCGCAGGCGCCACGAGTAATGGAAGTCCTCGACGTTCCCGGGCTCGGTAGCCGCGAGATCGGCGGCGTGGGCAAGCGCCGGCACGACGAGCAGCAAGCTCACGATAACAATACGAATAACTTTCATCTTGTGCGCTCGAAAACGCGGAAACCATTCACGATATTGCATGTTGCGGCTGCCTTCGCCGCGCCAAACCGGCGTCCAACACGAGTGCTGACAAGCCCGCCCCAACCATGCCTCATGCCGCATGCCTCATCCCTCGATTCCCGCACGCCTCATGCCCGTCTGGCGGAAATCGTGGGTACTTCGATCGCCGCGAGACACTCTTCGACCTCGTCGATGACGTAGTCGGGCGTCGATGAGCCCGCCGTCAGGCCGACGGTCGTCGCCCCTTCGAACCATGCCGGGTCGACGTCCCCCGCCCCCTGCACGAGGTACGCGGGCTTTCCTTCGCGGCAGATCTCCCAGAGGTGTTTGGTGTTCGCGCTCTGCTTGCCGCCGATCACGACGATGACGTCGACTTCCGGATCACGGGAGAGGGCGCGCGCGGCGTCCTGGTTCTCCTTCGTGGCGTAGCAGATCGTGTCACCGCGCTCGACGCTTCCGCCGTGCTGCTCGATCGCGTGCACCACGTCGTCGTAGTCGGCGGAGTTGAGGGTGGTCTGATAGAAAATCTTGATCTTCCGAAACTGCGACCAGTCGATCGTTTCCGCGGCCGCGACCTTCGAGACGATGTGGTACGACCCCGGATCGAGGTCACGCGTGTAGCCGATGACCTCGCGGTGCTTCGGATCGCCGATGAAGACGAGGTGATAGCCGTCGGCGAGGGCCGCCTTCGACTCGCGATGAATGTCGTAGACGAACTTGCACGTCGTATCGAGGACCTGCAGCCCGTGCGAGCGGGCCTCCTGGTGAAACGAGGGCGGCACTCCGTGCGCGGAGAAGACGATCGTGGGCTCGGCCACGCTGGCGATCTCGTCGACCGTACGAACGCCGAGCCGGGCCATCTCGTCGACGACTCGCTCGTTGTGCACGACCTGCCCGAGGATGGCTCCCCTGCCGCCGGCGGCGACGAAGCGCTTGACCTTGAGGTCGGCGATGCGCACTCCGGAGCAGAAGCCGTACTTGGCTGCGCGTTTCACTCTCATCGGGCGGGTCAACGCAGCAGAGCGGACGAACATTCTTGACCTGGTGTGGGGCAGGCTTTCCAGCCTGCCCCACACGAGGGGGACTTCGATTTTAGATTTGAGATTGATGATTTATGAACCGAAGAAGGCTCAGCGGTTCATAAATCATCAATCTCAGATCCTAAATCCGTAATCCCTGGTACGCCCGTTGCTGCAGTGTTCGCCATGGCAACCCAGCCTGAAGACGAAGAAGAGCACGTCTCGCGTCAGGTCGTGTACGAGGCCTCCACGAGCAGCAGCAGGAACATCGGCGCGATCATCGCCATCATCGTCGTGGCGCTGCTGCTCATCGCGTTCATCGTCGTGCAGATGAGGCACCGGCCGCCGCACCGGAGTGGTGAGCTCGATCGCGGGCGTGACACGCAGGCACAGGCTCTCGCGAACCTGCATCCAGCGCTTCGCCTTTCTGCGTGATACCGACCGAGTAGTCCTGAGTGCCGTGTTGGGCAGCGCACTCAGGACTCAGCACTCAGGACTCAGGACTCGTACGCCGCTTCAGAGCTCACGATAAACTGAAGCGATGATGCGCCGCTTCGCGATCCTACTTTTCACCCTTCTCGCCGCCACCGCTCTCCCTCTCTACGCTGCAGAATTCGACGCCACGGCCGCGGAGCGATTCGCGAACCTGGCGCTGGCCTGCGTGCACAAGGAGTATCCGAACCACATCTCGCACACGCTCAACAGCGAGAAGGACGCCCTCCCGCCTCACGAGCTCACGCCGGCGTTTTACGGGTGCCTCGACTGGCACTCCTGCGTGCACGGTCACTGGCTGCTGGCTCGGCTGGCGCGCACGTTCCCCGACGCACCGTTCGCGAAACCCGCGCGGGAAGCGCTGAAGGAAGACATCACGCCGGAGCACATCGCGCAGGAAGTGGCGTACATCCGCGGCGAAGGGCGGGCCAGTTTCGAGCGGCCGTACGGGCTGGCCTGGCTGCTCCAGCTCGGGCAGGAACTGCGCGAGTGGGACGACCCGCTGGCGCGACAGCTCTCGGCGAATCTGGCCCCGCTCGAGGCAGCGGCCCGCGACCGGCTGCGCACCTGGCTGCCGAAACTCTCGCATCCCGTGCGCATCGGCGAGCACGACCAGACCGCCTTCGGCCTCGGCCTGATCCTCGACGCCGCCCGCGGCGCGAAGGACCAGGACCTGGTGAACATCGCCACGGCGAAGGCTCGCGAGTTCTACCTCGGCGACAAGAACTGTCCGCTGTCGTACGAGCCCTCCGGCGAGGACTTCCTCTCGCCCTGCCTCGGCGAAGCCGACGTCATGCGCCGGATTCTTCCGCCAGTCGACTATGCCGCCTGGTTAGGCGGCTTTCTCCCCCAGCTGCCCATCGACGGATCGACGAACTGGCTGCAACCGGCCGTCGTCACCGATCCCAGCGATCCAAAGCTCGCCCATCTCGACGGCCTGAACCTCAGCCGCGCCTGGATGCTGGAGGGCATCGCCTCGGGCCTTCCCGCCGGCGATCCCCGCATCGCGTCCTTGACCGCCGTGGCCCGCGCCCATCGTGATGCCGGGCTCGCCTCCGTGACCGGCGCGCACTACGAAGGCGGCCACTGGCTCGGCAGCTTCGCCGTCTACCTGACCACCGGGCGGGGACTCAAGTAGGGACGCGCAGCAGCGCGTCCGCAACTCTCGTGGTCCCTGTCGAAGAACGAAGGCTGCGGACGCGCTGCTGCGCGTCCCTACACCTCGCTCCGCCTAACGCTCCATCGGCGCAGCTTCCGGCAACCGCACGAACCGGACCTTCCTGAATCCGAGCGTGTGCAGGAAGCCGGCGAGCTTCGTTTCCGCGTTCTGCGAGGCCAGCAGAAGGATGCCTTTCTTCAAGGCTTCCTGGCGGATGGCAATCTCCGCGTGCTGGCGCATGCGGCTCTCGAGATCGACGTCGGGACGGCGCAGGATGCCGGTCTTGCGGCTCAACACGCGCGACTCGCGGTTGTCGAGCCGCGTCATGAGAATCTGGGAAGACGGCAGGCGAAGGGTGATGGTTCCGTCGGGCCCGCGCCAGGCATCGCTCTGCCGTATGCGCGAGAGGTCGATGCCGGCGATGACGTCGCCCGTGGCGAAAAACGTCAATTCGTCACCGCCCAGTGCGTCCGGGACCATGCGGTAGGTCTGCGTGATCGTGCCGACGTTGACCACGTGCATGGCTGCCGTCTCGAGCCGGTTGAGATCGCGCACCTGGTTGACGACCGTAGCCAGGTCGACGGTCTCTTCGTGGCGGGTCAGCGGCGCGTTGGCGACACTCCGCTCGGCCGCGCGCCAGGCCATGAACAGGGCCACCGCGACGATCAGCACGATGGCGGTTGCGGCTATGGCAGCGGCATATCGGCGCATGACCTCGATCCTTCACAGAGTCTGCCAGCCCCGGCAGTAAGGGGCAAATGGTCTCGCTTCGCTGTTGGGGTATTCCCTCAGCCGAGCGCCAGCTCTCGCGAGGCTGATCATCAAATCGGTCTCGGCAAGGCAACGACCGCGACGGCGAGGAGAAATAGCACCGTGATCCAGGACCCCCGTTGCGCTCTACGGTTTCTTCAGCGTCGCCGAATCGAGATCCAGCTTGTCGATCGGGATCACCTCGACGTTCGCGAACTTCTGCCTGAGGGCGTCGAGGAACTTCGTCGAATCGCCGACGATGACCACCGTGGCCTGATTCGGCAACAGGTGATGTGCCGCGAAGGCCTGCACGTCGGCCGGGGTGACCGCTTCGACGTCGTGGATGTAGTTGTTGATCTCGGTGAGGTTCAGACCGTAGAGCGCCAGCTGCGCGATGCGGCCGACGAGGCCGGAGGTCGTCTCCAGCGAGCGCCCGAAATTGCCGATGAGGATGGCCTTGCGCGGCGTGAGCTCGGTCCCGGGGACGGCGGTAGCGGTCATCTTCTTCAGCTCGTCGAGGATGATCGTCGCCACTTCGGCGGCCGACTCGTTCTTGGTCTGCGCGGAAGCGACGAAGGGGCCCGGCATGCGCCGGAAGTCGAAGGCGCTCCCCGCGCCGTAGCTGAGGCCGCGCTTGATCCTGATCTCCTGGTTCAGCCGCGAGGAGTACCCGCCGCCTAACACGGCATTCGCCACCAGCGCCGCGTTGTACTGAGGGTCCACCCGGCGCATCCCGCGCAGTGCCACGACCACGGCGGCCTGGCCCGCATCGGGAAGATCGACCACGACCACTCGCGGCTCCGCGGTGGCCGGCGGGGCGGAACCGGCCTGCGGGACCGCCGGGACGGAGCCCGACTGCCACGAGCCGAAAAGCTTCCCGGCCAGCGAGAACATCGCCGCCGGCGCTACGTCGCCGGCCACCACGAGCACGGCGTTGCCGGGGCGGTAGTACTTCGAATGGAAGGCCACGATGTCCGGCCTGGCGATCGCCGACAGCGACTTCGGTGTACCGCCGAGGCTGTGGCCATACGGGGAACCACGGTAGAGGACTCGCGAGGTCACGAAACCCGCCAGCGACTGCGGCTGCCGCAGTGCCACCTGCAGGGCGTCGATGTTCTGGTCGCGCAGGCGGTTGATCTCCTCGGTCGTGAACGTCGGATGCAGGACAACATCGGCGACGTAGCCCATGGCCTCCGGAAAATTCGAGGCCAGCGCGCTGAGCGCCACGAAGGAGTTGTCCCATGCCGCGCCGCTGTCGATCGTCGCCCCCAGCGCTTCGACGTCGCGCGCGATCTCTTCCGCGCTCCGAGTCGCCGTCCCTTTCGTGAGAAGCGAGGCCGTCATGTCCGCCAGGCCCGCACGATCCGCCGGATCGGCTTCGCCGCCGGTCATGATCATCAGCCGAACCGCCACCAGAGGAAGCCCGCTCTTCGGAACGACGATCACACGAAGCCCGTTGGCCAGCGTCTTCTCCGCAGGCTGCGGAACGTTCACCGGTCGTGGCGGAGCCGGAATCGGCGGGCTCGTCTGCTCGGATCTCGAAATGAGGGGCACGATCATGCAAAACGCGAGGACAACCGCGATCCTTGCCTTCACGGCTGCCCCCCTTCCTGCATGTTTCCGGACATTTTTTCGGAACCTGCGGCGGGTTTTTCAGGCGAATCCGACAAGTACTTGATAATGACGGGTTTGCCGTCGCGTACGTACTTGCGCATGACGCGCTCAATGTCTGCGGCTGAGACCGCCTGGAGCTGGTCGATTCCACGGTTGACCTCGCCAGCATCGTGGAAGACGACGATCGCGTTGCCGAGGTCGCTGGCCTTGCCGTTGTTGGTCTCGCGATCGCGAAGGATCGTGGCGATGATCTGATTCTTCGCTTTTTCGAGCTCGGCGCTCGACACCGGCTTGTCATACAGCGTGCCGATGACGTCGAGGAGCGCCTTCTCCCCCTCGTCGGCGGAATGGCCGCTGGCCATGGTGATCGTGGCGATGAACAGCCCCGTATCTTCCCTGTAATCGGCGTCGGCCTGGGCGTCCTGCGCGATCTTCTTCCGATAGACGAGGGTTTCGTAGAGCCGCGACGAGTCGCCCTGCGCGAGGATGGCCGAAGCGACGACGAGCGCCGGCGTGTCGGCGTTCGCGGCCGGTGGGATGAGCCAGGTCATGCCCACCGCGGGCAGCGGCACGTTCGGCCCTTTCACGGTGAGCTGCTTCGCCTTTTCGCGGGGCGGCTCCTTCGCGGTGACGCGCGGGATGGGCAGGTCGGGGTGCGGGACCGTGCCGAGGTATTTGTCGACCCACGTGTCGAGCTGCGACTGGTCGAAGTCGCCGACCACCACCAGGATGGCGTTGTCGGGGCGGTAGAACGTTCGATGAAAGGCCTGCACGTCGGCGAGCGTGGCGGCGTCGAGATCCTCGATGCTGCCGATGCCGGGATGCTTGTACGGATGCACCGCGTACGCATTCGATTCGATGGCGTACCAGAAGCGTCCGTAAGGGGGGGCGAGGATGCGGTAGCGGAACTCTTCCTTGACGACGTCGCGCTCGGACTTGAAGTTCGCGTCGCTGACGTCGAGGTTGGCCATGCGATCGCCCTCGGCCCAGAGCAGGGTCTCGAGGTAGTTCGACGGGACGACTTCGTAGTACTGCGTGGCGTCGTCGCGCGTGGTGGCGTTGTTGTAGCCGCCGACGTCTTCGGTGAGCCGATCCATCATCTCCGCCGGCATGTTCTTCGTGCTCTTGAACATCAGGTGCTCGAAGAGATGGGCGAAGCCGCTGCGGCCGGGGGGGTCGTCTTTGGACCCGACGCGGTACCAGACCTGGATGGCCACGGTCGGGCTGGACTTGTCCTGGACGGAGTAAACCTCCAGTCCGTTCGCCAGCGTGCGATGTTTGTACTGGATCGGCGGCACGTTGAGCTTCTTCGCTGCGTTCGGGTGGGCTTTCGGCTTCGGCGCTGCGAAGGCCGCGCCCGCGATCGCAAGCGCAACGATACAAACAATGAAGCGGTTTCGCATGGGTGCTCTGGCTCTTGGCTCTTGGGTGTTGGGTGTTGGGTGTTGGGTGTTGGGTCTCAGGAGAGCCGATGATATTCGAGCGTCGGAGAGGCGCGCCAAAGTTATTCGTACCGACAATCCTGTGTGCTCCGAGAAAGCCCCGTTTGTTACCCCTCTCCCCGCAGCCGCAGCGGCGGGGAGAGGGTGGCGAAGCCGGGTGAGGGGCGAGTCGCGCTCATATCCCCGCAGCAACCGTCTCGATCCAATACCGAATCAGCTGCTCGACGCCCAGGGAATCGAGTGCAAGCTGTTCATTCGTGATTCGTACGACAGTTACGCCGAGATCATTCAGCCGCTGCACCCTCTGGTCATCACACTCTGCTACCCGCGATCTTTATGTTGATGTCCATCGATCTCGAACGCCAGCCTGAGTTGCCAGCACGAAGCGATCGACTGCAAACTGCCGCCGGAATTTGTAGCCACCAAACGTCCGATTCCGAAGCCAGTTCCAGAGCCGCTGTTCACTGATCGTCGGGTGCTTGCGAAGAGCTCGGGCCCGATCAGTCAGATGACGGCACGCTCGCTTCATGGCTTTGAGCGTACCTCGGGGCAACCCCTCATCCGGCCTTCGGCCACCTTCTCCCCGCTGCGGCGGGGAGAAGGGCAACAAGTCGCGTCTGGGAACTACCGGCTGTAGAAGGGATTCACGAGTCTGGAACTTCGCGACCTCGCGACGACGAGCAAAGGAGCTTTAGAACCCATACCCTACCCGCGCGGCTATCGCCGCGCTCTCAGGGTTCATCAAGGGACTTGATTTCATCAAGGTACTTCAAGCGGCTCTCGACGCGGCGACGAAGGACTTCATCCGGTTGCGCGTCAAGGATGCTGTGAAAGGCTCCCCGCGCTGATCGATCGAGCCCTCGAGAACGCTCGATCTCGGTCCTGCTGCAGATTTCGGCGGTTTGAGATTCCCACATCGCCAGGCGAAACGTTCGCCAGGGCGTATTGATGTCGGTCCTGGCGTGTGCCAGTGCTCCCCGCAGAATCTGGATGCTCTCTTCGATCTTCCTCGAGGTGCCGGTCGTCGCGACCCAGATCGCATATGTGCTTTCGGGATGCTCGACGGCCACGGACCTCGCGAATGTGCTGCTGGCCCTCAAGCCGGTCATGCACGCGGGGCTCCAATTCGTGCAGAACGCCAGAATGTTCAGCGACCATTAGACCTGCGGCCTGACGACAACTAGAACTGCGGGGTCGGTCTCCTCCGAATAACCGCGAACACGCGAAGCTGAGTCGACTAAGGTGCGCGCGCTCGAAGGGAGGGCGCGATT